>JAHHHP010000045.1 GCA_019359275.1 Myxacorys chilensis ATA2-1-KO14
TGGCAACAGCAGTGCTTGGGAAGCCATGACAAGGAATAACAACTGTTCTGTTGCGGCAATGCTGGTATGGATTGATGTCGCTCCGATCTCGATAGTGCATCGTTAGAGCTTCCAAGGTTCTTTTTGCTGAGTGGCAAGCCACAAGCCAAGGCAGAGCAGCGCAAAGAAAATTACCGCAATTAATGGACGATCGCTTGCACCCGTGAATCCAGCGTCACGAGCAAGATCGGTAGCATCGAGAATCGTTTCAGCGTCAGGCACCAGCATGTAGAGGTGAGGGGACACCATTAAGGTTCCCAAAGCGATCGAGAAGGTGAGGTATGAGTAAGACTCAGCTACCGCAAAATCAGGATTAGGCGTACCCTATCCGACTAAAGCGGTGGTTCCATCTTTGAACAAGCATGAAGCCCTCTCATCTCAAGTTCGTTCAGCATCCCGTCAATCAATTTCAGCGGTGCATCAGAGTAGGGCGAAAGCTTGTCTATTCCCAACTTCAAGTCATTCAAACGAGTATAGACCTCAGAATAGCTGACAAACCCAATCCTCATCGATCTAGCCAGTTCAACGATCGTCTCCTTATGAGCCATCAAGTTGATACCCCCTTTCCTGGTAGTATTTGGCAGCATATCGACCGAAAAACTGCTCTTCAACGCCTCAATACTGACAACGGGTTCTCTAAACAACTCACCAAAAGTTCCAGGAGCAAAGAAGATGAGGTTGCACTCTTTAGCCAATCCACTGTGTCTCTGTTCAAAGTAGAAAAGCATGGCATACTTCAGGACTTGCTCAACGGTTGTCTTAGCCCTTATCTTGAGCTCAACACCAATGATAGACTTGCTGCCGACAAAAAGCATATCCGGTTGAGTGGCATCATTCAGTCCCAAACCTTCCACCTCTTCACAACTTTGATAGTGGTAGTTCTCTTCTACCAAACCTGAAATGACAGACCGGAAGAAGTGCAGATACAGACTTTCCGGCAATAGGCGAAAGAAAAGATTGAACTGATGATTAAGACTGACTTCCATAGCCTTGAGATGATCCATTACCTCTTTGACGCTCTGGTACTTACTTTCTGGATAACCCTTCTTACCGAGGTGCTGGGGTTCCCAGTAGAAGAAGCTCATAATGTCGTAATACTCTGTATTCCAGGTGCTTGCCATATCCGCCTCCACACTACTCGATGTCTCGCACTTCACCCATGATTCTCACGGCCAAGATATTCGTCAAGAACACCTGCAATTCTCAATAAGCGCAAGAAAAAAAGGCGCGATCAGATATTTTTTGTCAATCGACACGAAGCCAGTCTGCAAGGTTTAAGGCTTGTTTGGTGGTAGCCCTAACTGTTTATGGAAGTCGTCACCGTGGTGAGCTGTCTGCCAGCGGTTTGGTGTTTGGTCGTTGCTGCGATTGGCTTTGCCAAGTTCCGAAGGATCGCACACCTTGCAAACCCAACGATTGGCTTTGCCAAGATCCAAAGGATCGCACTCGTCGTAGAACACCTTAAGGACTCCTGCACGTTCTCGGTTTGAGAAATTCTGCTCGTGGGAACTCTGGAGAAAGGCTCTGGGGACAACACATGCACTCAAACACCTCGAACGGCACAACCTTTAACCTTGACCTTGAAGGGAACGAACACAATACTCAAAGCAATGCTTTAGTGGCGATCGGCGGCAAACTACCAAACTGCTTTCAAGTGTCTACGGGCAAACTTTTGGACGTGATTGTCGCCTTCAGTCCGCGATACCGAAGTCTTGATGCCAAACAAGGACGGCAGTTCAGGCAAACGCTTCGTCAAAAACTGTATAACAAAACCCGCCCTGGATTCTACTTAGAAGTCGGGGAGCTGCTTCACTTGGCTTATGCCGGTCAACCGGGTGGAGCGAACACCCAACACCAATGGCGGATATTTTGTGCAGGTCAACTGAAACCTCAAATCGAAACCCTGATTGCAGGAACGTCTTTAACTGTGCCTGAAACCGGATCTGAGCAGCAAAATGCAGAGACTGGAGCAAGCGGGAACTACACCAGAGAGTGGGGTGGCTTGTACTTACGCTCGGAAGCTGAAGTAAGAATTGCAGAGGCCCTCAACCGAACCGGACTGCTATTCTTTGCCAACGTTCGTGGACGAGTTGGACTTCAAGGCAGCGTCGTTAGCAACGACCAGCTCACTGGGCGAGTAGAAGCTGACTTCATGGTGTTCTACCAAGGCAAGTGCATGATTTTGGAGGTGGATGGTCAGCACCACTTGGAAGAAGGGCAGTCTATTCGAGACTATGCCCGTGATCGGGTGCTGCTCCGAGCGGGCGTGCCGACAGTGCGTTTTACAGCGAGAGACTGTTTGGAACGACCTCATGAAGTAGTGTCAGAGTTTTCGTCCATTTTGTTGTGTAAGGCTTAGAGTCAGTCCCGTTGGAGAAACCGAAAACTAGAATTTAGGGCGCGATCGCAGGTAAGAGCAAATGTGGAAAAAATGTTAAAGCTGGCTAATGTACTGGAGAAGATCGGCTTCAGCTTTGAACCACTCACCAGTCAGTCGAATGTCACTAAACTGTCGATGTAGGGATTGTTCTAGCGCTTGAGCTGCTTTAGCTCCATCCACTTGTATTGACTTCAGCAGTTTCAACTCGGCTGGACTCGCTGTTTGAAGTGATCTCATCCGTTTTGCCAAATTTGTTGCTCGACCAATCTTAATCGCATGGCTATCTTCGTTCAGAATAAAGTAAACGAAGTGAGTTTGATGGCTTAGCTTCTCGCCATCCAGAGAGTGAGTTCTGTTGCCCGGAGTCACAAGTTTTGCGGTTGGGCTTGCCCAAGTTTTAATCCAGGCACAGATTGCTGGGATAGTTAAAGACTTTTGCGCTCTGATCGTCACCAGTTCTCCATCCAGGTTCAGTGTGAATTTCTTCGCACCCACTTTGCCTCTATACGGAAGGTTGCCGTTATTAGGAAGGTTGATTGGATTAGATCGAGATATCAAGTATGTATACGGATACCCTGTAGGAATACCGAATCGTTTAGCGTCCTCTGTTGTGACTTCTACCCATCCCCAACCTTGGTAGGGATCGTTTGGATCTCTGTCAACGTAAATCACGTTCCAGTAGCTCCTACCCATAACCCTGTGCTTCTCTTTGCAAACTAGATTCCGTTTGCCTTAGATTGCCCCAACTTAGAATGTAGTGCGCGATCGTCAATCCAACTCGCTACCTTCTTCTTGCGCGTGGGCATCTTAACCAAAGCGAGTTAACTGAGTTCGCAGTGAAATCATGGGCAAGGGTCAGAAGCCGATGGTCGGAGCTAGGATTCCTCAAGCTTGGAAAGATCAACGTGAGGGGATCTGCCAAGCGACGGGCAAGAGTGAACGTGAGGGAGTGCAGGAAGCGATTGGTCAATATTTGAGGCGCACTGACCTTAACTCAGTTGAATCACTCGTGAAGCGGGTTGCCGCGTTAGAGTTGAGGCACGATCTCAATGACGTGTAGCAAGCGGCGATTTGACAAAATTGGGGCGAGGCTAGCACTCGCTGAAACCGGAAACACCTGGAGCGGTAAGCGGCGGGGCGTAGTACTGATTTCTGCCCAGAGTGCCGATGTTAGCCTCTCACAAGCAAGGGTAAATAGAACCAGGCTTTGCAACACAAGAACTGCGAATGATTGAGAAACCAGAATAAAAATTTATGAGTGAACCGAACGATGCTCACTTTCCCTTCCAATGCAATCAGTGTCAGTACAATACTCGCAACCCTCATCTGCCTTGCGCCGTTCACCCTCACAAAATTGAGGATGCTCGATGTCCCGACTTTGAATTAGATACTTCACTTCCAGCGGGTGAATGGTGGGAGCCGGAAGGAGCTGCGTATTATGGCGGTGAGATCCTGATCGATCCAGTTCAACGATGGACGAGAGCGCAACAACTGGCGCTGCTAGATTGGCATCCCCTGTTTACGGAACGCTGTCCTGATTGTGAGCGATCAATGACTCAAACCACTCCAGCACGAGTGCATTGGGACTGTCAGGAATGTGGGTGGAAAGATGATTCGGTTTAAGGAGTCGAGAATCCGATGGGAGAAGGCTCAATGAGTGACGAGTGAGAGTTACGAATGAATCGCTGCCCATTTTGTTAGAACAGGTTAAGCAAGCCACTTTTGAGATGATTGAGTTTACAAATATCTCCCCAACCCTTGAAGATTATTGGCGTTCCATCATTCTGTTTGGTCGCAATTCTGCAACCTATAAGTTTGCGCTAGCAAAATCCTTGCTAGAACTCGCTCCATCCGGCAAGAGCTTCGTGACTTGGGAAGAATTGGCTCGTCCCTTCTCCCGACATATCACCGAGCATTTGCAGCAACGTGACAAGCAGGGCAGTAGTTCATCCAGCCAGTTTCTGCACTCTTGCCGAGCTTTCAACCGTGGCACATTGACTCAGCAGCAACTGATTGACATTACCGTTCGACAGGGATTTGAGAACGTCATTGATGCCTTTCACGTCGTTGGATCGAGTGAGATTCCCGAACGCTTCTTCCACGGCAAGAGACGCGGAGCTAAGGGAATCGATATCAGCGATCGCCTATTCCAGCTTCTTGAGCAGTACCAATTTCAAAACTTACCGCATGAAGTCGAAGCTCGCTGGCGGCTGGTTGAAACCGCATGGCAGCTAGACCTGTCCACGCATCTCGTCGATGTTGAATACCGTGAGTTCAATGGCTTGCTTGTTCCTGAAACGCTTAAAATGCGGCGTAAGTCTGTTACCTCTTGCCGCAGCGGATTAAACGGCTATCAAAAAGGCAAATGCTTTTACTGCTTTAATGAAATCTCGATCGAGGAAGGGTCGCTTGACCTAGCCGATGTGGATCACTTCCTACCGCACACCCTGATTCGCGTTAGTGCAATTCCAAACATTAATGGGGTGTGGAATCTTGTGCTTGCCTGCCAAACCTGCAATCGTGGCGAAAGAGGTAAGTTTTATCGTGTGCCTGCCCTGCATCTGCTAAAACGGCTGCATCAGCGCAACGAGTTTCTGATTACGAGCCTACATCCTCTGAAAGAAACCCTAATCGCTCAAACAGGCAGAGATGAAGCCCAGCGACGATCGTTCCTGCAAACCCACTACAATGAGGCGACGCGGCTTCTCATTCATACGTGGCAGCCAGAGTTTGAATATCCTGCTGCATTTTGAAGATGACCATTGACTACTACAACCGGCAAGCGCTCGCCTTCTTCGAACAGACGGTCGACCTTGATATGCAGGAGCTATACCAGCCATTTCTGAGTTGGCTTGCTCCTGGCAGTCATATTCTAGATGCGGGCTGTGGTTCAGGACGGGACACCAAAGCATTTCTTGACCTGGGGTATCAGGTCAGTGCGATCGATGCATCAGAAGCAATGGTGCAGCTTAGTTCAGAGTTCACGGGACGGACCACGCTGCTGATGACGTTTGAGGGCATGGCGTTTGAGAACTGCTTTGATGGAGCTTGGGCATGTGCATCGTTGTTACATGTTTCTTCTAACCAAATTCATTCGGTCTTTCAGCGATTTGAGCGGGCACTGAAGCCAAACGGAATGTGGTATCTGTCGTTTAAATTAGGCAACGGCGAACGGTGGTACGAAGGGCGCTTCTTCAATGATTTTGATGAAGCGCGTCTAGGCGAAGCAATGAGTGCCCATCCCCATCTGAACATTGTCGACCTATGGCAGACTGAGGATCGCAGACATCGGAGTCAGGGTCGGTGGTTGAATGCTCTAGTGACGAAACGGCTTGATCATTAGGGATTGACGGCACAATGAAGTCACAACGCAACATCCGCGTCTTTCACACGTTGACTTGGGTGTGCGACTTGAACCAGGATAGCTGCTGACCGATTCCTAACCCTTTTAGGGGCACTTCAACCGTATATCCAGCTTCCTCTAACCGCGTGACCAAGTACTGCCTGTAATATTCACCAGCAAACAAACGAATTAATTTTACCTCTGAATAATCCTGGAAAATTTGGTTCAGGACATCTTCTGACCATTGCCGACGTTGATTTGCTGGCAACACTTTTAGAGTTTGTTCATAAGACTCGATGACCGTATCGCGATGCACTAGCCCGTACTTCGTAGAGAGAATACACCAGTCCAAGCCTTGCTGTTCAACATATTTTCTCGCCTTGAAGAACCAATCCGACTGATATAAGTCTTTCGCGGCACTCGGTTGGGTGCCCTTCTTGCCCACACACGATACTAAGGCGAGACTCTCACACCTGCTCATTGCCGTTCACGCCGTCTGTATTCAGGAGGAATTCAGGAAATGCCGCACTGGCGATCGCAATCAGTTGATACTCCAACGACGTCAGACGAGTAGAACCTAACTCCTTCCAAACGCCGATTGTTCCTGTTTTCCAAGCATGAATCCAGAAGTAAATTTCATGCTTCAGGACTGGCTCACAGGAGGGAAAAGACTCAAACAGCTTCGCGGCCCATTTTTTGTATTTTGGAGCCATCCTCTCAGAAGCATGGTCAGGGCAGACCACCGCACTTAAGTCGCCAATATGATAAGCATAGGCATCACCCCAACGGCAAAATTTAGCCTTATTGCCAGCGATATTCTTGATGTTAGCCGACAAGTTCCTGCCTTGCTTCCCATGTTTTTCAGACTTGCCAATGTAAAGAGGAATAATTTGATGATCCTGCTGCCAGAACATCAAGTAAATCAGTCCCTCATAAACGTTCTCACCCTGCTTAAAATCGTGCAGGACCTTGCCCACCTCATGAATGACCAAAGATTCCATATCAGCAGAGCGTTGCAGCAACCGCCGTCCACTGGGACCATACGGCATTGTTTTAACAACGTTTTCACTCGTATTGAATAGTGGAACACCGATTTCTCTAACAGCGTAATCACTACAGAATTGCTGCCATAAGATGAGCGACATATCTAAAGTGTTGGTAGCTTAGCGTTTGCCATATTAACTAGCATTCCCAATCAGGATGACCTATCTCGCAGTTTTCAGTTGCCTATTGTGCCTCGAGGACTTAATCGTTTGTATAAACGTCAATTTGGGACTGCACACTCCACGCTCCCAGTCGGAGATGATGATCGATGTAGGCACGAAGAACCAGGGAGCCTAGGGTCGTGCTGTTTGCGGTTCCCTGACCGAGCTGACTTGAACGGAAGCGGACTCTCGACTCATAAAACCTTGAACATCATAAAGAATCGGGGCGAGAAAGTGAATCCACTAACTCTTCGATCGCCTCCCCATCAGAACAGGTTTGTAGCTCAGACTTAAACCACTTCTCTTCGCTTGGGTCTGTGTCTGACAGTTGGTAGACCAGCAACACTCCAGCGACTCGCGCTAGCGTCAATGGATCAGGAGAAAGATGGCTGAGGAGTGCTTGAGCGGTTTGATAGAGGTGTTGAATGGCATCTGCATCCTGCGGTTGTCCAAGTTGCACTGACATTTGTTGTAAGTTTTCTTGAACCGCCTGGACCAGCGTTGCATCTTCATCGCGATTGAAGGAGTAAGACATAATGAGGGCGTGATATCAGAGGGTGGAATCTCACCTATCTTAGTGGTTTGAATCATCCTCCAGTGGGCGCTCCTGGCAGTGCAATCAAGAACAATTTGATTTTGGAAAAGCAGACATCTCCTATGTGGTAGTGTTCGAGAAGAGTCCAGGGAGGAGCTACAGCAGGGTTAATTGAGTCTGTTGCAAAGACGGTTCTGTGGCACGAGGAACTGCCTGACGATTGACTCCACCCGGAACTGTAAACCAGGTTCGTAGGGCTTTTGCTTGCTCTAGATCCAACGTATCTAGGTCAAGAGCTGCCGGAAACAGGTCGTGGTCGGGAAGCATTGCCCAACGGACTTCGCTCTCATAGCGATCCGCTCCAAACGGCATGAGGCTCCTGGGTAAACGGGTGAGGTAAGGAACAATGTTTTCCTGCTCGATAAACGCCTGCCGCTGTTGTTTCAGGTGCTGGACTCGTCGCATCCTCGCCTGTTGATAGTCCACGATGGGCGCAGGATAGTTCTTGACCAGAAGCGGTAACTCCAGATGTGCAGTCGGAGTGTGCCTCAGTTCTGGCACCCACTTTTTGATGAACTGCCCCTCTGGATCAAAGCGCTCGACGGCCATTTGCCCAGGGTTGTAGATGCGCGTCCAACTTTTGTTGAGGGCTGCGGTAATACCGGCCTGCATCGCCCACTGGTAGTGATCGATCGGACAGTCCCCATCAATCAAATGCCGCATGAAGTGAAGCGCCCCATAGCGCCAGTTGATACCCAGCAAATTGCTTAGAAAACTGGCATAGCAGGCACGGATTCGGAAGTTGAGCGTTTGCCATCCACCCGTTGCCAGCAGACAACGAGCTGCTGCATCAATTATCGGAAAGCCTGTCTGTCCTTGTTGCCACGCCTGGTACAACGTCTCATCAAACTCCTCGTCTCCATCAAACCCTGGGTAGAGCGACCTTACTTCTAGCTGAGGCAGATAGCGAAATCGCTGCGTGAACCCGCTATTCCAGCGTAAGCGAGAGACAAACTGCTGGCGACTGCGCTGAATCCGCTCATCTGGGCTGTCCTTCAAGCATTGCACAGTTTGATAGCATTCTCGCAATGAGATGACCCCGAATTTGATGTGCGGACTTAGCCCCGATGTTGCTTCTGCGCTGGGATAAGAAAGCTGCCAGTAATAGCGCGTTGTTTTTTCCTGGATGAACTGTTGCAGCAGGTGTCGGGCTGCTTGAGTGCTGGCAGGCGGAGTAGGTTTGCCATCATTGAGGTGTCCGACTGCTTCGAGGGAGGGAATAAGTTCGCTCGATATCTCTGGTGGAACGTGAAATTGGAGTGGAGTGGGAACGATCGCCGCTTTCATGTCGGCGTTCCACACTTCCCGATAGTGCTGTGAACTCACGAGTTCAGAAACGGTGCCCGATGGCTCAAACCAGCGAATTTTGAGTTGCTGTTGGGTTAAGGCTCGATTGAGACGGGCATCCCGCACCCGACCGTAAATGCGCTCAAAGTCGATGTGGGCGTAAATCCCTTCTGCTTGAGTTTCCCGAATGAGTTGAGGTAGCACTTCGACAGGATCGCCCGATCGTACAATCAATCGTCCTCCTCGCGCTTGCAGGTCAGCATCGAGCGATCGCAAGCTTTCCAGCATAAAGGCGACCCGTGCGGCTGCGGTTTCAGGATGATGCAGCAACGCCCGATCCAGAATGAACACGGGAATCACCGCTCCTCGCTGAGTTGCCCGATGAAGTGGCGCATGATCTGCAACTCGGAGATCTCGACGAAACCAGACGATCGTGCGGTTCATAGGGATGAGTGGAAGGTTCCTTTCAGCCTAACGAAGGAATCGCCGTTTGGGGACTGTCTGACATCACGAAGCTGATACTTCTCGCTCAGGATTAAGTTTGTATTGGGCGGGATCTTCTTGCGCTTTGATGTAGTCTTGTCGTCGCAGTCTGTAGAAAAACATTAGGGCAACACTCTGGCGCGTTCTGCGCAGCACAGCTTCATCTAAAGAACCGTAGAGGGCATCAATCCTTTCATCGGTCGTGAACATCTGTTCCAATATCAAACTGAATGGAGTACCGGGAGGGTTCCGTTCTGGAGACCTTACCTATTGCTCATGCCAATCACGCCCTTCAATCGATTGAACAAACGCGCCACCGACGATCGCTTAGTTGGTGGAACTGTCTTGAGAATGTCAGAAATCGCTTTTTCTAATTCCGATTCTGGGACAACAATCAGATTTTCACCACAGTCAATGGCTTTAGCGATTCTTTTAAGCGATTCATGCTGATCGATCGGAAGCCGGATTCTTTCAACCGGAGAACTCCATTCTGGTTTTCGCCCTGACCCTTCCCGATATCCTCCGATGCCCATTTGATTTCTGCCCAAAATCAGTTATTAACATTTTGAGGCAGGAATATTAACCTACGACTGTAGATTAAAACTTATGGCTGCTTTTATTAATAAGCATCGCTTCTCATTCGCTTATTGAGAATTCAGTCTAGTCCAAACTCTGCTGGACTACCAGCCTTTAACGAGAAATCAAGGATTTCAGACCCTAGCTTGGGTTATTTTTGCTTGGACTTCTGCTGCGATGGCAGAGTTTTACGCAAATGGTCCAACATCAAAGCATTACAGAGAAGCACTTCTAGTCATTCTCAATAAGCTGTTTTTAGTCCAGGACTAAATTTGGATTACATCGCTAAACGGTGATGAGAGTGATCACCCGCGATCGCACTCATTACCCATTTGAATTGCTTATGATTAGTTGACAATTTCCAGTGTAGGGAAACCATTTTCAACCAGTGCCCGATCGAGCAATTCTAATTCTTCCGTCGTAAAATCTTGACCCACTGCTGCCAATGCCAGTCGGATCACGTTTACGGTAGCAACAAACCTTTCATAGGAGCGAATACCGAACAGCACAAACCCCAAACTGGTGTATCCCATGTTTGCGGCTCCTGATGACATACCCACTTGTTGAACTTTTAGGAGCAGTGGGGAGTTGATCAGCGCACCTGCCAAGCCAGCCCAATTCTCAACGGGCGGCGGCGGATTCTTGAGGGCGTCTAGTTCTGCCGTTAACGATTCGATTTGCGTTGTGTAGTCTGCTATTTCAGCATTGTGCTGTTCCTTCAGAGCTGCGATCGCGCTATCTATCGCTGGCTGCTTCTGGGCTGCAATCTCAGCTTTCTCAGCTTCAAATTCTTGTTGCTTTGTTTCCCACCATTGCTGCAAAGCGGTTTGAATCGCAGAAGCCAACTTAGGATTGTTGGCGATTGTGTCTGCGACAGCACCGAAATTAACGCTATCAACTAGAACATTGCTCGGATCAATAATTCCAATCATTTTTCTATCCTATTACTGAGACTCTAACGTTGCCTGAGAAGATTTGAGATGTAGTTGTGTTGCGGTTGTATGCCACAACGGTTACAACATCTGCGGCGGACACATACCCATACACATTAAAATTTGTATTTGGCGTCGCGGACGATGGATTAACGTTGACCTGATCGCCCACTGTTGCGCCCGTTCTTGCCACCGTGACTGTCTTTGTTTCTGTCGCCGCAAAGCTAATTGTGTCGAGTGCTGAAGATACTGCTAGTAGAATGCGGCTAATCGTCGATCCACCACTGCTAACTTTGAGCGTCCCCCCGATCGACGCATTTCCAGATGCAGCAATGTTGCCCGATACCTGCAATCGATCTGTAGAGCTAAATGCTGTGTTTGTGCCCACCAAAACATAGCCCTGAGCTACGCCTGTGTTGCTAACCTGCAACCCAAGTGGACTACCGGAATTGTAGATGCAGCTCATCGGTGTGCCAGATGCAGCATGAGCAAACTGGAGGTTGCTCCCGGGACCAACACTGACCAATGCGACCGAAGCGCCTGAAGTGTAATCGTACCTAAATCCCCCACCTGCCGAAGGTGTGGTAGGAGCAAGAGCAACTTGCTGACCTGTAACCGTGATCGAGCCTGCACTGCTCAGTCCTGCACTAAAGGTTTGAGTCGGCGTGAAGATATTCGTCTTGCCGAATGTGATCACGCCGGTGGACTTGTTGACGTTCAGGGCGTCACCCAAATAAGCCCCCGCCGCATCGTAGTAGGATAAAACCAGATTGTCGGACGAATTGGAAAAAAGATTCCACAACGGGACGCTGCCTGTAAACCAACGAAAATCCTTGGTGCTCCCCGATGCGCCTGTAACCGTAAATTGAGAGCCTCGAACCGTGTTTGCTGCTGTGCCCCCGATTGCGCTTGGGGCTGCCCAATTGACAAACGAATTATCGAGCAGTCCGCTACCGTTTGTCAGTGGAACCTTGCTCGCGTCAGCAATTCCTGCCGATACCGCGATCGCAGAGATCCAGCTTTTGACATTGTTGACTAAGGCGAGAATGCTAGTCGCCATTACTGGAAGGGGATGGGGCTAGAGTACTGGAAGAAAATTGCAGCAGTGGAGGTTGTATACCCCAACTCCTGATAAATCTGACCGCTGACATAGCTTGGTGCTGTGGCGGTTGCAGCTCCAGCAGCGCCAAGATATACGTTTACTCCGTTAGACAACCCAGAAACAGCAGTATTTAACCCTTCCTGGTAGACCGTCGCCATGCCTGACGTTACCGCCGCCAAAACAAATCCCCGCGCTGCTCGACCGTTACTCGCGTCTGCTTTGCGGGCAGTTAGAGTTCCAGAAACGTCGTAGAGATTGACAAAATCGCCTGCGGAAAGTACTTCTGAGGTTGGTACTGATATCGCCTCTACCTGAACGCCGGTTGGCATTAGAGAGACATGCAGTTTTCCGGTTGAATCAGTCGAAACAATTTTGTTGGCATCTGCTACGCCCGCGCTTTGAGAGATTGCCGTAATAAAGGTTCGGACGTTATTAACCAGTCCTAGAAAGACGTTACTTACTGCCATACGATCGCCTCTTCAGGGGAGAATAAAATTTCAGTCGGGCTGAGTGCTTGTGCCACTGGTCGCACAAATCCAGTTGCGGGGAAGGTTTGAGTTAGTTGTCCGCTTTGCCCCAAGTAAATCGGTTTGCGAATATCCCAGTTCCAGTACGGGTCACTAATGCGATCACTAATTACAGCGCTAGCAGAAGCGCCTGAACTAAACGCTTGTTTCGTAATTGCCAACACAGAGAATGCGTGATCACGAATGCTGCTATCGGCGTAGATCAGTCCATAGGTATCGCTTAAAGTAACGACCCTCAAAGCGCTGAGTGCGATCGCGGCAACTCCTGAAAGCGATTGCGATTGAGCAGATGCCAACGCCTCAGATAAACCCGCAATCTCATCGATCGTGGGATAGGCCAGCGTTTTTCGGTTTCCGACTCGCTTGATAAATCCTTCAGGCATGAGGCATCCAGCAAACTACTGGAGATTTCCCACGGGCGAAAGGATGAAGGATGAAGGCTCATTAATTCGGCATTCCGTCAACCCATGCTTTCGAGCCGTTGAGAGTAACGATCGCGGCAGATCCTGCCTTGAAGCCACCGCTGGTGACGCTCTGGCATGGCACAATGCCGCCGCCGTCGAGCTGCACCATTGTTGCCCCTTGCTCAGCATTGCCGCCTAAAATCTGCCCCGTGAGCTGTTGTTTCGCATCGTCGCTCTCTTGCAGCGCCTGCTGCTTTCTGGCATAGCTTAGACGGTTGCTGGCCTGCTGTTCACGAATCAATTGAAATGGATTAGGCATAGCAGTTAAGGATGATAGGACGCCGATAAAACTCGTGTTTGCTCTGGGTCGGTCCCTGGCTTGAGCGGATAGACCGTTTCAGAAAATGTTCGTTTAGACTTGACGCCATTCTGCCCGCTCTCGAAAACGTTCGCGGGTGTTTGCTCTGGGTCCGTTTCACCAAACTCTGCTTCTTCGATCGCAATCCGTTGGCTGTTCTTAAATTTGGCATCCAACACGCCCGCGACACTCGCAAAATTAAAATTGTCACCTTCAGCTTCAGCCTCAGAACTGGCTAATAGAGAAATTCGATAAAGCTTCTCTCCAATCCAATTTGTAGTTTTAGGGTTGAAAAACCCATACGCGAAACTGATAAAAATCGAGAGATTTAAGCTGGGTCGTGGGTCGAGGCGCTGATTCGAGGCAGACTGCTTAAACAAATAAATGCCACTATCGTTATAGACGGCGTTGTTTGATTGGGATGTGACGTTGCGACGAAAGCCATAGGACTGAGACAGGTCTGAATTAACTAAGTAAGCGCCCGACTCCTGAACGTTGAAGGTGTATCGGTCCCCAGTATTGTCAGAAACCGTCGACAATATTTCTGCTCGGTCGGGCAGCACATAAGTCTTTCCGCTGGCTTCAATCTGTTCGCGATTCGGTTCGGTCATGCGTTTTATATTGTATTCTCCACTCTGTAACTGTTCTCGATACCAGTAACCATGCGCCCCAGTTCTATTGGTGATGGCAACGTTTGAAACGATGGATTCCGAAGTCTCCAACTCGTTACTGTTCGTGGTCCACAGCCCAAACCCTAAATTTCTCACGTTCGGTGAGGTTCGGCTTGGGGTGTACCCTGATTCATAGGCGGTGTAGAAGAGCGATCGCAGGTCAGCATTTGGGTGCAGCTCTTTCAGTGTCCAGCCGCCGCTATTGGTTTTGACCGCGCAATCGATCACCATTTCGTCTTTGAGGACTAACCAAGAAGCAATCCAGCGATCTCCGCCCAAGTTATTAATTGTGGCCTTGTCAATCTCCAGATCTAGAGAAGGGTTCAGTTCTCCAGCCACATAGGTGGCAATTTTCACGGGTGACTTCTTCCAGCCGCCCACGTAGAGGCTCACGCTGCCCTCTTCCCGCACGGTAAACAGCACCTTAACTCTGCCCTTGCCAATCACAGAGGGAGGCTGATCAGGTCTGTTGGGTCTAGGCATTGAATCTATCGCGTTAGCACTCCCTGCTTGGTTGTATTTCACGGATTGATTCGGCTTCATCCACCCATTCGTATTCGTTGCATTAACGGTAATGCTGTTATTGCCGTTGCTGACAATGGCTTGCCCTGTGTCCGCGTTACGTCCCTCGTATCTGCATTCTTGGGTGCGATTCACATCTAACTTCTGCTGCCGCTCTTGCCCTTCTGCATACTGCAATCGGTTCTGAGCTTGAGTTTGGCGAATTAAATCGAGGGGATTGCTCATAAGACCTACTGATATCCTGCATCGTAAGCCCAGTACAACGTGTCATCGAACGGATCGTTGTAGTATGGCGCTTGATATTGCACCGCAACATAAACAGTGTCGTATAGGGTAACGCCGTAAGGGTCTTGAGCGCCAAACACAAGTCTTTGACCCCGATAATCAATCGGAACGTCGCCAGGACCAGTCGGGGCACCGGGGTTGAATTGTCCAGGGCTGTAGATCACGGTTACTGGGCTACCACTACAGATTCGCCAATCGCTCGCTGACGATGTCCCAACGGCAATCCATAAGTTCTTACGATCGCTACGCACATCTGCAACCAATTGCCCGATCTCCGTTGGGATCGTCGTCGGCTTGCCGTTCTGCACGGTTATAAGAGCGGTTCCACCATCACCACCGCCTGAGCTACCACCATCGGCATTAGGAGGATGCATTACCGTCCACGCGCCGACGCCATCATCGGGAACGATCGCACTGTCTCCATCATCAGCAATAACGATCGCGCTGTCGTACTGATACCACTTCTTCTTAGCAACAATGGTCTTCGCCATGCCATTAACCCGACGATTGGCAGGAATGGCTCTTAGGTCGGCAACCGTGGCGACGGCATATCCTGTCTGCATTACACACCTGTCCCATAATTTGCATTCATGCCCGCAAGGTAGAGGTCATAGGAATACGGTTTGCTATCTTGCAACAGTCTCGGATCAGCCAAAATATCAAGCAACACAATGTGAGCGGGTACATAGCGCAGATAGAACGTCCCTGATCCGGTCGAGGTAATGTCAATCGGAGTGATGCCATCGCTTGAGATTTGGAAGCTATCGGTTGCTGCCGACATCACTTTGTAAATGGCATTGCTGCTAACACCATCTGGGAGGGTTGATCCACCCTGCACGCTAAACAGCACCTCATTGCCCGTTGCGAGTCCGTGAGCCGTTGCGGTGATCACATTTGTGGTTGCGTTCACATTCGCATCGGTGAGTGTCTTGTTGGCGGTGGCGTGTCCATTGGCAATCAAAAACACCGTCTGAAATTGCAACGCTCCACCTGCTGCCAGAAAATCACCTGTGACCAACGGCGCATCATAACGTTTGTTGCTGTTGCTAAAACTGCCAGGATTGGAAAATAGGATCTGCGATCGCTCGTAGCCATTTTGCTGGAGCAGCTCTGCATTAATAAAATCGGCTCTGCTACTCGCACGAGTTAATAACGTGGTGTCTGCTAGGCAAAGGTAATACTTTGCAGGGTCTGGCAGTGCCCCACCGCCGAAGGGAAGCATGAAGTGATAGGAAACCCAATCGTTATGGAAATGCCTGGTCATCGCCCAACCTCAAAGGATCGGCTGTAGATTTCCTACAGGAGGTTGCTCCACTGCGTTCCACTCATCTCTTCCCACTGATCTTGAGTGAGGTCTTCCCAGTCGATCGACCCTACCCCATCACTACCCAATCCAAAGGCAAACACGCCCTGCTCTGGGTTCGAGTAGCCCACAAAGCTAAATCCCATTGCAAACCCAGCTCTCACATCCGGCTGAGGACGAATCGCAAACCCAAGTGCAAACTCACCCGCGTCCTCAATGGGAGCGAGGTCATAGGTGCGATCGCGGCTCGTGAAACTAAACCCAAGTGCCAACTCCCCTGCATCGGTTTGCTGATAGACCGGAGCAACAATTGCTGGGTTATTCGCATCCACAAAACCTAATAACATCCCATCAAAACTAATGACGCATCGCCGCTCTGCCATCGCGATCGCGAACCCATCCATCAGGTATGCTGCTGTGCCATCCAGTTCAACCACATCGCCCCGCGAGAGCGGAGCATAGGCAAACCAGCCATCATTCAAATCTGTCGTGATACTGGCTCCCTTGTAACGTCCCCAAAAGATGTTGCCCCATGCCGAGGCAAGACGGCTGGCTTCGGCTTTTGCGTTGGCAATGCCCCCACTCACCCCGCCCGACTCCACAACTGCCGAGAGATACTCAAAGCTGAGTTCTTTGCGACGCGGGCGAAACGGACTTGTCGCATCACTCGGAAACTTACCTTTCCCTGACACCGTAATGTCTTGGGTCGTAAACGGCGGTGAGTAGGTATCGGGTGCGGGCGGCTGGGCTTGCCCAGAATTGGACGTGACAACGGTATTGCTGGCATCGACCAGCACCATCAAATTCGCCGAATCGTAGTACAGCGATTGCTTAATCAGCTTCTCTCTCAAGGTATCGGTGAGATCCGGATAAAGAACTGGAATCACCTTCAGCACCTGCGTCTCGCTCTGCCATTCCCCAAAGGTGCGCTCTCGCCACGTCTGCACTTGCCGCTCTGCCTCATGCATTGATCGCATGGAGCGATATTGCGTCACGTTGGCAGGCAACGCTTTGTAGCCAAAATCCGCCGGAATCACTGTCCCGATCGCCTTGTAGGTGCGTGTGGTGATTTTAGGTCCATTGCCCAATTTCTCTAGCTCTGGGATATCTTGAGGGTCGTCATCCTCATCGGTTGTGCCTCCACCAATGGCTGGGGTTGTCACCACCGCAGGCGTTAGCTCATAGCGATATACCACATGCGTTTCTTCGGTCAGAGCCAGTGTTCTCAATGGGAAATTCTGAACGAGAGCCTTCGGATAGGTCGATAGAATCTCTTTAAACACTGAGTCGAATAATTGATAAATCTGCGTCACATGCTCTAACAACCGACCTTGATTGCCTTGGCTACACTTGCTCTCCCCGGCTTTCCCTGTCAGTGGTGCGTTGACCTCATACTGAAAGGTCTCAATCCGACATTCTGAATCGATTAGGGCAGTTCTGCCAAACGCAGGCACATCCCGTACAAAATCAATTGGAAACACGAGTCCTTCAGGTTGTGCTGTCCAGCTTTGCACCGTGCGGAGCTTCTTGGCGCGATCGAACTGGTCGAGCGTCCGCGTGCGCTTGGTGATAATTTCTGCCGCAGAAGATGATCCTGCGAGTAATGCAGGTCCATACTCTTCGCTCTGAGTCTCGGTTACATCGCCCGTTTTGCGAACGATCGTCACCTTGCCCCGAATCAGCACCTCTTCTGAGGGTTGATCGCCTTCCAGCCGTGAATAGTCTGCCGAATCACTCGCCGCATTGAGGCTGAGGATTGGAGCCGATTGCTGGGCATTAATGCTACTCGCACGCACATTGCCGTTACTATCCACCCACAGAAAATATCCTGCTGCGGCTGCGATCGCGCCTGCTTGCTGGAGATAGTTACCCTCTAGCAGCCGTGGGGAGGGGTGATTGAGAGAACCGGGAACCGAGTCGATGAGGCTTGGGCATCCCGCCGCCGCTAACAGTCGGTTAATAATTTCACCCCGCGAATTGCTTGTGCCAAGGCAGATCCCCGATTTGTCTCCCTTACCCTCTTTGAAATTGAGCAGAGCAAATACATCGCCCACTTGCAGCGTTAGCTTGCGAGTCTTCAGATCAAATCCGCTGTCAAGAATAAATAGTCGTCCACCTCTTGGGGATGGGCGCAATATCCCGGATGTATCCGCAATCTGGACAATGATCGGGTTGCCTCGACTCCAACGGCTGTTGCGCCTGTCGTCCAAGCTCTCAAACCCGTTTGGACGCCCTAGAACAATTTCTCCAGTGAAAATGACCAAGCCAGATTGGTCAAGTTTCGAGTCACTGCCCCGAAAACTGACTAATGCAGGCGTGCAGTCCAGTCCTGCGATCGTGGCTTGATAATTGCGAATGCTCAGGTTAATCATGCCACCACCCGATCTAGTTCTTTCAGCACAAACCGCGCCAAGTAGCGATATTGCAGATTTGCCGTCTCCTCCGCCTTTGGCTCAAACATCCGAACGGCATATACAGCAGGGTAAGCAATGCCGCCGCCGTCAATTGGGGTGATGTCTCCGGCTGTCTGCCTGGTGGGTGCGATCGCATCCTCAATGTAAGGCTGGATCGTATCTGAAAGGTAGATTTGAGAATCCTGCTGGTTGCGCCGATGCCGCTCTGCCCTGGCAAAAATCGCCCACAGTACACGCCACTGCTCAATTCCGACGTAGGTTTGAATTGTCCAAACGAACTTTGCCTCATACAAGCTGCCATCGCTTACAGGCGAACCGAATAACGAATATTCCACTTCTCCAGTCGATGAAATCACCCGCTCATAGCCACCTTGGGCAAAGCGTGAGGAGATGCGATCGCCCAACGTCAGCGAGAAGGTATCAATGCTCAGGGTTAATGTTCGGGTCATGGGGCAGCGCTCAAACTGCCCCATAATTCCTACTGAGAGCGCAAGCTAGAGCCTGCGCCCTTATTCATGTAGTCGGCGAGGAAGTGGGTTAAAAGAGAGAGGGCAGGAAAGTTTCCGAGAGCCTTCTCTTGTGTTTATGCCTTGGATTTTAACCGGAATGTACAGGTAAGCGGAAACGCTCAAATCGCCTGACCGCAAGGCTTTCTGCTTTACGACTTAGCACAAACATATGTTTATGGCTATACTAAACTCATAGCAACGTATATCTATAAGCCTGTAAAATCATAAACACTTAACAACACAGTTTCCGATTTCTGTCGGGAGCAATCCTCGGGTCACGCGTGCTTATGGCTATAAACACCCGGAAAACAATGACTTTTGAAGATTATTTGTCCTATGATGACGGGACAGATAATCGCTATGAGTTGGTAGACGGGGAGTTAGTTGAATTGCCACCGGAATCTGAACCGAACAGCGCGATCGTAGACTATCTCTTTCTCAGGCTAGTAGGGATTGGGCTGTCGTTCCGCCTGATTAAACGTCACAATTGTGAAGTTCAAGTTCCCGTTCTGCAAGTGAACGATACTCAAAATCGTTTCCCCGATTTAGTGGTGTTGAGACCAGAGCATCTCGCTCTGACTCAGAAACGCCTCACCATCAAGTTAGACATGCCTCCGCCTCAGTTGGTGGTTGAGGTCGTGAGTCCAGGTAGGATTAACCGAGAGCGAGACTACAAAAGTAAGCGCGAGCAGTATGAGCGTGTAGGCATTCCTGAGTATTGGATTATCGACCCCGAACAGCAAGCCGTTACAGTCTTAAAGCTTGCAGGCAGCAAGTACAGTGACGTTGGTATGTTTAAGGGCAACGATGCCATTGTTTCTGAGACCTTCCCTCAACTGATCTTGACACCAGCAGAAGTCTTTGCAGCAGCGCAGTAAGCGGAGCCAATCTGGGCGTTAGGAGTCACTTCTTAGGAGCTAGCTCCTTGCAGTCGCGATCATGATCAATTGTTATATTGCTTGGTAGACGCGTATCGCATAGCTTTGCCTGGCTCAGTTCTCGCTCTGTTATCTGTGCACCTGATAGGATAGCTCTATTGAGGTTGGCTTTACTGAGGTCGGCTCCGCTAAGGTTGGCATTGCTAAAGTTAGTCTGAAAGAGAATGGCTCCCTTGAGGTTGGCTTTACTAAGATTGGCTTTGGTGAGGTCAGCATCACTGAGATAAGCTTCACTGAGGTTGGCTTCGCTAAGGTTAACGTTCTTAAGACTGGCTTTGTTGAGGCGAATTTTGCTAATCTCCGTTTTGCTAAGATTAGTGCTGTCGAGGTTAGATTTTTCCAGAAGACCACCCCTCTCCTTCTCATCAGGTTTTTCCTTCTTAAGTTCTGCGTCAGGGACATGATTGAGTAGATCAGCCGCTCTCAGAAACTGAAAAAGCAGGTTTTGTCTTTCGGTATTTAAATCTCGTAGAGCGGTCGTGGTTCTCGCCTGAGCCAAAATAAATTCATCAGAGTCAGTTTTGGCTTGACGCAACTTATCTTTTAGCAGTTGAGTCATTTGGTCGAAGTACTTTTCTAGGGTCTCTTGTTTAGCCCGATTATCAGCTGATTGTGTGTCTTGATCTTTCGCCACCTGTTGAAACTTCCAAGCTGCCCCTAATAGGACCAATGGGACAATCAATAATTGTAGAAAGTCCCATCCCTTCTTCTCTCCAAATCCTGTCCACCGCCAGAACCGTCTGAAACAGTTGGAATCATGCTTCTCGGCTTCGACTGCTTTTACTGCCGCCTCAAAGGAGTGGTCTTTACCATTTTTCCATAACTCATATCCTTTGATACAGACCTGCTCATACGTAAAGGAAGGGGACTTTTTGGGACTGGGTTCTGACATCTGCGACTACGGGTGGATGAATGCATTCTTGAGAACATACATCAAATGATACGCAGTTCACTCTCACTAAAACAATGATGTTCAGACTAGACTGCTACCCTTCCATCCCGGAGTAGACCAATGAACCGGCAAGGACTTCACTGAAAGGGATTTAGAGCAGGTTGGCACGCTAATGTCACGAGCAATTTAGAGAGTTCTACAGCCAAAGCCCCGCTTAGAAATCAAGGTTGGGCTTTATTGGCTTACTGGTTCCCGCTGGGTTACGATTCAGCGGGTATTTTGCTTTAATCCTCCCAGACCAACTCTCGCCAGTTGGGAGGAATCAACCCTTTTCTGAGTGCCCTTGCAACCATCCCTTGATGACTTCGATCTGCCCTGAGTGTATGGCAGATGACGCACAGCGTTCTTAGGTTCTCATCGATGTTTGTCCCTCCTTTGCTTAATGGGATCTTGTGGTCAATGTGGCATTCATTGAGGTTAACGGCTATGTTGCACCGTTGGCATTGAGCGCGATCGCGGTTGTGGATGCGTTGTCTTGTCAGGTTCCAGATCTCTCTGGGTTGTCGTTTGTGTTTCCTTGCCATGCCTTGCCAAAACTCGCCCTAACTTGCCTTGCCATAACTAGACTCACCGCACCTAACCTCGACTCGCCACGCCGGACCTCAATTGCGACCTATAGCCGCTTCAATAAGAGTTCTGTATATCCATGCCTTGCCTTGCCAGAACTCGCCTTACCAAACCTGACCCTGCCCCGCCTTACCTCACCCTGCCAGAACGAGCCAAGCCACACCTCGTGAGCTTATGCCGCTTTCTTTGACGCTAATTCAGCCACATCAAACAGCATAAGCTCAAACCTGCCGTAGCCGATTGACCGTCCATCCGCGATGCCCGTAAACCGGCCTGCATCAAGTACCGCCGCCTCCATCTCCCCACGAGACACGATCGTTTTATCCCACTGAACGTGGAATGTTGCCGACCATCCAGACGACGCACCGATTCGATAGCGCAAGTTTCTAGCTCGTGTGCTGGGATTTCTCACGCCTTGAACATCCAGGAACACAGACAATTCAGGGTTTTGCTCAGGTTCCTCTGGAACTCGCAACACCTCACCATCACGCTCAATAAAGATAAAGTCTTCCTCAACCTGCAACGTTGCTGAGATGAACGGCTGCAATGTGCCCCGCTTGCGTGGGGTATGCTTTGCACCATCTCTAATCGATGCAAACAGATAGCTCGACTTGACGTAAAGCCTGCGATCTCCCGTCATCAACACGGTTTTCTTCCACTCTTCAGGATCATGACCTGCAACGCCTGTTTTCTCTTGCTTTTCAAGCGGTAGCGCATCGGGGCCAAAATGATGCCAGAGCAGGGGACGGACACCACGCACTGTAATCTTTGCTCTAAGAATATTCGCCATACTGTTCTTTCCTAAATTTGTGAACGGTCAACACGTCAACCCAGCTGATACAAACAAAACTGCTCTGCACTCTCTAGCCCCAGTTCTTGCAGAATCTCGGATTCATCGAGTGCAACGGTGATCGCTGAGAGGTTAGATTCTAGATTTCACGGGATGTCAAGCCCTGCATTTCCAGTTCTAGGGCTTGATCGGTGGCTTGCGCTAGTAGTTCAACTAACTGGCTCAGAGCTTCACGGCGGTGTGGCTCAATACATTGATCCTGTTTTGCCGCCATAATCTCTTTTAAGCGCTCTAGAACTTCAGAGAGGTCATATTTCTCCTCAAAGTGTTCGAGAATATCTTTTAAGGTAAAACCTTGTCCACGGATAGCAGCCATTACTCCACCTCTCCAATGATGCGATCTTCGTGAATAATCTCGATATCGTCCCCTTCCTCTCCAGTTTCGATGTTGTAGTCCCATCCAGGATCACAGTTCTCTGCAAAGGCGATCGCGACCCGTGTGAAGCGACAGCCGCAGATTCTGCCCTCGGAAATCTCTCCTTTTCGATCGCCTCTAGCTTTGTACTGGACGGTTTGCCAAAGCTTGTATTTTGGTTCTGGCGTGGGATTGCTCAGATAGGTGTAGAGTTTTTGCTCAAGTTTGGTTAATGCTGCTTTCGTCATGATTCTCTCCATTACGCGAGTTGATGGACACAAACCTGCTCTGCGCTCTCTAAGCCCAGTTCTTGCAGAATGAACGTTGCAATCCAGTGGGGAAATTGAACGAGCGAGAGTTCAATTCCATTGGCAAACACGCCTAGAAAGTGCGATCGTCCAAAGGTTACAACCGCTTCATCCACCAAAGCATCGGGATCACGAATCACTGATAGCAACAGATCAGCCTCATCACCGCCGCCCCGCAAGCCATCTTGCGCGTAGCGAACGATTGAAGCCGCTTCGGGCGGGAGACAGGAGTGCTTCAAAACTAACTGGGTGTCAATTAGATCAAGGCATTCCTTTGCAAGCTCTCTAGCTGCTACTTCTGCCTGTTGGACGCTAGAAGCAGCGTATTCTTTGCCATTGATGATGAAGCACGTTAAACCGTAGAAGTCGTCGCTAGACTTTTCAATTTCAGTTCTCGTTGCCGTTTTAGTTGCCATGATTCAAGCCCTGTTTCTAGTGAAGTGCTGTAGAGGGAGCGAGGTATCTCGAATCGATTCGAGATACCTGTGAGGGGTGTTTAGAAGGGCAAGTAATCTGGCAATACTTCGTAGACCTCATAACCCTGCAACCTCTGCGTCACCTTCTGATGAGTGATTTCGCGCATCACGTCAACAAAGCGGTCTGAGAGCGTTTCAACGGTGAGGCACTTCTCATCGCTAGTACGACGGTTTATCAGAGTGATGATGTGGGTGTAAATCTGCGGTGTAGGCGCTAAGGTTTCGACGAAGATGTGACCCGCGATCGGGACTTGGACGGATGATTGAGGCATAATTGGAGAAATCCTTTAATTAGGGGTTTGAAGAGGGTGGTTTTCGTTTACTAGGCGCGACCGCCCTCTCTTGTTTTGCATGTTAGTCCCATTTGATGAGACGTGTCAACCGTTGACACGTACTATTTATGAGACTACGATAGATGTAGTCTTGTTAGATGGGACTTATGAATCGGATACAGGAGTTTGGAAAAGAGAAAGGAATCCCAAGTGCCAACAAGTTTTGGCAAAAGACAGGGTTGCCTAGAGCTACTGCCTTTCGGCTGTGGCGAGACAGAAATATTTACCCAGACAGGGCAACTGTTGAGGCAATATGTAGAACACTTAATGCCCAGCCTGGAGACTTCCTTGTTTTTATTGCAGATGGAGAATCGATAGGGGAGTCTGAAGCGCTGAGCGTTAAGGCATGATTCAGCGATCGCATAGGAGAAACACCATGACCGACGCCAACCGTATTGAAGCCATCGAAACCGATCTCGAAGTCGTCAAAGAGTTTTTATAAGAAGCAATCGTGATTCACAATAAAACCGAATTTGCGCTGTATATGGACGAGAGCGGAAGTGCCAAACCCAGTCCCAGGGATGCAGCACCATACTTTGCAGTAGGCGGAGTATTGGTTAAACGACAGGATGAGTCGGTAATCGCCAACCAAATCATCGAATTTAAGAGGCGTTGGGAAATTTCAGAAAATACCGCTTTACACGGTAATGAAATCCGCTCTCGTAAGAAAAATTTTGCTTGGTTAGGTCTGAAGCCAAAAGAGGAACAAGATGCATTCTTGTGCGATTTATCGAACACCATTACATGTTGCCCGATAATCGTTCACGCCTGCGTTGTCTCAAGACAGGGCTACTTAAAGAGGTATTTCGAGAGATATGGCGAAAAAACCTGGGAAATGCTGAAGAGCGCTTTCATGATCCTGATTGAACGATCTGCTAAGTACGCCTCTCAGAACGATGGAAAATTGATGGTCTACTACGAGAAAGCAGGAAAGAATGAAGACCGTTTGATGGAAGAGCACTTTGACACCATTCGCTCTGAAGGTCATCCGTTTGCTTTGGAAGGCTCAGCCAAGTATGATCCTCTCTCTCCTGGCACGCTAGATAATATTCTTTGTGGCATAGAGGGTAAGACCAAGCAGAATTTGCTTATTCAGGTAGCCGATCTTTGCTTACATCCTGTCGTCAGGGCTAAAGATCAATCAGAGAATACAGCCTTTCAAGCCTTGAGGCAAAATCAGCGATTGGTGGATTCTGTGCTCCAAGAAGATCAGCTACCAACTATGGGAATTAAATACTATTGCTTTGAAGACCCTTAAAACACTGAAACCGCCTCCGTAGTCATTTGACTAGTTGGCGGTTGGTGCGGCAGTCATACGACTACCCCTGGGCTAGGCCCTCTACTTGATCGTATTTCACGATTCTTCGCAAGTCAATTAAATTCCTGAATCGATGCGATCGCAATGTTTCACCTTGAAGCTGGTAAGCCATGTCTTATGATTTAAAGAGATAAGCGCTATGATTCCAATATTCAGTGCTAACGGCAACTTACCACCTGGCATCCATCGTTGTACATGGGAAAAGTTTGTGGAGCGTTTTGGAATCACACCACATCGCTTGAGCCTAATTGCTGGACTTAAGAAAGCAATGGAACACTTACAGATAGCAGGGTGTTGCACCATCTACATAGATGGCAGTTTTGTAACTAATAAGTTGATCCCTGGCGATTTCGACGCCTGCTGGGAAACCAAAGGTGTTGATGCAGAAAAACTAATCTCAATCGCCCCATCCTTATTGGACTTTTCCAACCAACGAGCCGCCCAAAAAGCAGAGTATGGCGGAGAGCTATTTTTTGCTGGAGTGCCCGCAGATGCTGCCGGAACTTTATTTCTAGACTTCTTCCAGATAGATAGAAATGGTGGGCCTAAAGGAATTATTGCTATTGACTTAGAGAGGTGGCAGCCGTGATTGAAAACGATCATCAATATCGCGTCACACAGATTCAAGCTCAGAAGTTTGAAAAGGCTTTGGAGCAAATACTTCAAACGCCCGAACAAGAACGCAAAACCAATCCCCTGCTTTGGCAAGCCCAAATCTCTGCTTTGGAGAGTCAGCTTAGCGATCTGCGCGAAGAAATGGAGGAGTACAACAAAAGCAACATTAAGACCAAACTGGCTCAACCTAAACATGAAATAATTACTAAACACGAAATAATTGTGGTAACGCTCACCTATTCAGAGCGCGATCGCAAGCGCAAGCGCAAGCGCTCTGGACAAATTCAATCCATGCGTATCTTTATCAAAGTAACAGCAGATTTAGAAAAAGATTTAGAAATACTGGCAGCTAAACAAAATCGCTCTGTCAGCGATTTGCTGGAAACAATGGCTAAGGACGCTGTCGATCAAGCAAAGAAGGAAGGAAAGTTATGATTAATCCTTTTAACGTTGGCACAGACTCATCTCTTGTGTTTCCCATCAAGAAAGGGGTTGGGCTGTGATGTTAAATAAACAAACTAGGGGAGACGTGGAAGAACTCTCCTAACGCTTTAGCTTGTGCCTTGCTGATCGACCGCTTACCGTTCACAACCTCCGACACCACTCCTTTGGAACCAAGGATTCCAACTAAATCGGCTTGCCTTGTGCCTGCTGACTCCATCAAATGTTCAAGCATCTCCTGAGGAGTAGACGGATCCATTGGATAGTTCGCGGTTTCATACGTTTCAATCAGAGCAACCAAAAGATCAAAGATTGCCGCCTGCTCTGGGGTGTGATCCTTGCACCCCATCAGCTTCTCTACAGCCTCAAGCGCTCGATCGTACTCTGCTTCAGAGCTGATCACTTGAGGCTGAAACTCTACTAGGAGTTGACCATAGCTGTTTCTGTCAAAAGTAAGGGTCATCTTTCCATACCCCCTTGTCATAGTCTGCATGAGTTAGAAAATACTTGTAGTACACCGTTTGCCGCTCATAATTGATCCCAACGATGAGGCGATAGCTTTTGATGTTGAAAACGGTGAGATTTCCGACCGCTTCAGCATCGCGATACACGGTGCGAACTTCCTCTAGGTTTTTCCAAGAAGCTTGTTTGACAACCCGATACCAGGCTCCAATCTTCCTACTAACATCTGGATACTTTGTCGCACCTGAACGCAGGTTGCGTATAGCAATGAGGCGCATAAAGCTTTGTCCTTTCGATAACCGTTAATTTATGCATACTGGAACTACCCTTACTCGCAAACTGTGACCCTATGTTCTCACTTTGAGAACCGTTTGTCAAGTAAGTTCCTCAGGCTCAACGGTTAATTTCTCCCACTTGACGAGAGTTAGTCTGGGAGGATTAAAGATTTCGTAGGCTAGAACCTGCGCTGCGGTTTGTGTAGTCGGCATAATCATCGATCGGGGTTTGGCTGTTGAACGTCAGGCTGCGTGGCGTGTTGGCTAGTTTCTCAATCCGATCGCTCACTCGGTTTAGCGCTGCAAGCATATCGCCTCCATTGAAGGCGGCTTTATTCACTGCCGATGCTACTTCAATCGATCGCGGGCCTCCAGCGCTCACTGCTTGATTCAGTCTTGTGGCAGTGTCGGCAACATCTCCAAACCCGCTCTTAGAGGCAATCAGACTGAGAAACTCTTTCTCTCTACCAGAACTAAGGTTCAATGCTGTCAGAATCGCTTCTTTCTGCCCTTCCTGCCCACGAAATTCGTTGCCCGTAATGGCTTGGCTGAATGCCCGTCGAGCATTATCGTAAGCAGTAATGTCATTGCCCGATAGCGTTAGCCCTCCAGATGCACCAACGCCACCACCTAACCCGCTCGACGATGCACCGCCCGCGCCACCTGTGACACCTCCGCCAACGCCTAGTTGGTCTTGCAGTTGTGCTTGCTCACGCTCCCTCGACCGTTGGTTTTTGGCATTTTCTGCCTGCAATGCATCACGGTTCGTTTGCTGCTGAACGGCTTGCACTTTTTCCTCTTTAGCGATGCGCTTATCGAGTTCATTATTTTGCTGCTGAGCAATGTTGAGTCCTTCATCCGAAATTCCCAACCCCTTGTTCGCGTTAGCTAGGTAGTCTTGTGCGGATGAAATCTCCTCTGCATCCCCTGATTTCTTCGCTAAACGCAATTCCTTCTGAGCGTCCAACACATTTCGCTGTGCCGCATTCTGAGCATACTTTGCCTCATTGATCGCCTTTCTTGCTGAAACTTTCTCTAGCTCAAGTTGAATGGTTAACGACTCACGTTCAAGCTGCTGTTGCCGCTCTAGGATGGCAAGCTTCTCTCGGTCGGCTTCCAACTCCAATGACTGACGATTTTGCGTCAAGGTCAGTACATCAGTTGGCTGAGAGCCTGACACTCCACTGCCCCCAAGCTGCTGCTGTAATACCGCTCTGAGGTTCTTGCCTGTCTCTTTCGATTGCAACGCTTTGACAGCATCAATATTTTCATTTGTCCGATCGATGCCAATCTTCAAACTGCTCTGGCGAGCATCCGCGATCGCGCTCGTCAACTTCAACTCAGTCTCAAGTGCCGTCTTTTTGTTATTGAGCGATCGCTGCTCTGCTTCAGCAACCTGAGCAATTTTCTTCAGCTCAATCTGTGCCGAGAGTTCAACAATCTTATCCCGTTGCGCTCTGGAATTCTGAGCAATTTGCAGTTTGCGATCTTCTGCCTCCTTATCAGACAAGACTTTGACCGTTTCTTGTTCTGGCTTAGGAGCGTCAATATCAAACCCCAAATCCTTGAAGAACTCATATTTCCGTTGCTCTCTGGGGTCAACAGGGCGATTCACGACTTGAGCCGTGTTGAGGCGTGTCACCTCAGCATCTTCTTTCCCAAGCTGGTCAAAGCGTTGCTGTGCGGCGTCACGTTCTGCGGTTGCTGAGGCAATCCCAGTCTTGAGGCCGACAAAACTACTGCTATCGAGGCCACCTAATTTGAAATTGATGCTGCGATCGCTGAGCTGAGCATCAATACTGGCGTTCACCAACTTAGAAGTACGCTCAAACTTCTCGATAATCTTGCGGTTAATTGCCTCTCGCAGGGCCAGCTCCTGCTCCGCTTGACGTACAGACAAATCAGCCAAGCTATTGCTGAGGTCTTGACTCCGCTTTTCATATTCTTCTTTCTTGACGATGCCACGGGCAAACGCTGACTCTAATTCATCTAACTGAGATTGAGTGCTTGACTGTTGAGCGTTAGCGGTATTCAGCCCAATTTGTGCTTGGGCGATGCCCGCATCTTCCTCAGAAATTGACTTGCCAATTTTCTGTCGAATCAGCCCCACCGTGGCCGTCGATTCCTGCTGTTTGATTTGGGCTTCACGTTTACGCGCAGAGCGCTCAATTTCAGCCAGTTTCACGGCTTCGGCTGCTTTGACAGCAGCTACTTCATTCTGGGCGTTCTGCACCTCTTGATCACTGATGCGATCGCCAATCTCCCGCCGTTGCTTCTCATATTCTTCGGCAGACAATGTGCCCGCCGCAAATGCCGCCTCAATGCCGTCTAATTGTTGCTTGGTACTATCGAGTTCGGCTTTGCCCTTGGTGACTTGCAGGTTGGCACTTTCAGCACTGGCATCGGCTTCATAAATCGAGCCAGCCTTTTGTTTCTCTAGCAGCCCAATTTGAGCAGTGTTGGCATCACGTTTAAGCTGCGATTCGCGCTGCTGAGTTGTTTTCTGAATTTCGGCAAGTTTTGCCGATTCTTCGGCTTTCTGGAGGGCGATTCGAGTTCTTGAACCCTCCACCTCAAGCGCGTTCCTCCCGTCAACCGCTTTTTTGTAGTTGATCAGGTCGTCTAGTAGCTTTTTCTTACCGTCATCATTTGTTTTGACAGACTGAAGATCCCCAACCGACGAATCAAGGCTGATCTGCTTCCCGTTCGAGCCAGTCAAACCCTGCAAAGTATTTTGTATTTCAGCAGCGTTAAGCTTGGGCTGTATTTCAGCAATAACCTTTTGATTGCCTTCTAATTTTGCAGTTGCCCGCTTATCCTCCTGCCCCGCTGCTTGAACTGGAGCATTAATACTTGCATTGACATCACTACCAAAATTTTCTATCTGAGCTTTGAGATCCTTCGCTGTGCCGATATTGAACTGAATATCGGCATTGCGCTCTACCTCTTCCAGTTTGAGATTCATCTCACCCAGCGCAACCTTGAGATCCAAAACGCGATCGGCGGCTGTGCCAAAACTCTTCTCTATCTGGGACAGAACGGATTGTCCTTTATCTAAGGCTGCAATCTCTGAACTAATTCGAGTTTTTTCGGCGTCAGTTTTAGCACTTTTTAGCTGTTCTTTGCGCCCATCGATTTGTTGTTTAATGCTGGACTGTAGTTCAGTAATCGGTGCAGTGGCTTTCGCTCGTTCGCTGGTCAGAGCCTGAATTTGCTCGTCAAGCTGGCCCAGTCGCGTCTTGTCTGCTTTAGGCTTAGCGGCTAAGCCATTGCGTTGAGCCTGAAGCACCGACACCTGCTGATCAATGCCCTGAGCTTTGGCAAGGCTCTCACGAATATCGGCAGTTCCGCGTCTACCTTTCTCATCTACAGTATCGATTTGGCCGCTATAAATCTGGCTTAACAGGCTGTTTGTAGCGTCTGACCCCTTGTTAAACTCGATTTGAGATTTCTGTTGCTGCAACTCTGCAACAGTGGTGAGCCTGCCAAAATCTTTGTCTGCCCCAAAGAATTGGTTTACCCCACTATTAATATTGTTGGCGAAATTAAGAACATCGTCGGTTTTGAATGAAGCCCCTGTCTTATCTAATCCTGTTAACCCAAGCAGCCCCAAGCTAAGGTCAAATCCCTTCGATTCGCTCGGTTTATTGGGGACATCATCAATTTCACCACGAGCCGCCCGTGCTGCTTTTGCAATGCGTTGGAGGGACTTCTCGCCCTGGTCTGCAAAGGCTTTGAACTTTTGCCCCTCCTCATCTAGTCCGAACACTTCTCCGATCGCTCGTCCTGCTTCGATCGCGCCGAGGGTTGCGATCGTTGCTATTCCAAAATCAAGCGCAAGTTTGCGAGCGCTGCCTCCAACAGAGAGAGCACCCTCCTTTAAAGCCCCTAATCCTGCCTTAATTCTTTCAACAGGTAGAAGCTGTGCAGCAAGTGGGGCAAGTAGCGGGCGACCGACAATAGTGGCAAACGTTAGAAAGGTTGGAACCAGCACATTCAGGCTGTTGCCCAGCACATCAAGCCCCTTTGCTGCCCCATCGACTGCAAACGCATTCGGTGTAAACAGCTTTCCGAACTTCTCCTGAAGTTGCTGAGATGAATTGCCCAACCGATTGAACGAACTTTGAATGTTTTGTGAGGCACTTTCAGCACTGCCCGCAAACTCAACCTGTAACTGACGGGCAAACTTCGGTAAGAAGTCGTTTGCCGTCACAGAACCCGTTTCGAGAAACTTATTAAGCTCTGCCTCAGTCGCGCCCATCGCACGGGCAGCAATGCTAAACGCGCCCGGAATCCTTTCTCCTAGTTGACCCCGCAACTCCTCAGCCTGGACCTTGCCCTTACTGGCAATCTGAGACAGAGCCAAAATTGCCCCACCTGATTCTTCAGCACTCAGCCCCAACGTGGTAGACGCCTGCCCTAAGCCTGTGACTAAATCCTTCGTCACTTGCCCTGCTAGAGCCGTTCCTTTAGTTGAGGCGGAGAGTTTAACAAATCCCTCTTGCAGTGCCCCTAACGGGACGCCTAGCCGTGTTGCCTCGCCTCGGATAAACGCTAGATCCTTCGCCGCATTACCTGCCCCACCAGAGCCGAAACTGAGGGCGGTTTTGAGGTTGTCAAGCTTAATTGCCGCGTTGACCGACTCTTTACCAAAGTTGGTGATAATCGGGACAATGTTCGACAGGACTTGGAAGCCGATAAACCCTGCGATCGCAGTCTTAGCAAAACCGCCAATCTTATTGAGCGACAGCCCAAAGATCTCAGTTGCACCAACCCCTTCCTGGAACCTCTGTTTTAATCCGGTGATGGCTGAGCCAAGCTCATTGAGTAATCCCTTCTGAGCGGCTTGCGCCGATGCCTTTACGGGGGGTGTGTCTGCTACATTTTTAAGAATGCCGCCCGTATTCTTTTCAAAAGCGTAGGCGTCGGTTTCAAGTGCCTTCACTGCTCCTAGCTGAGTCCCCTTTGCACCCCCACGACGAGCAATTTCTACTGATTTATCAACCTGCGATCGCTGGGCCTGAGTCAGTGAGTCACGCCGCAACAGGTCTACGTTTTGCCCTGACGCTGCCTCTTCTAGGCCAATCTTGCCACCATCCAGCTGAACGCTGTGCCGTCCTTCATGGGTAAGCGACTTCAGTTGCTCTGAATACCTGTGAAGTTGTTCCGTTCGCTTTGAGAGAATGCCAGCGATCGTGTTATCAATCACGATCGTGTTTTGCTCAATGTCGAAAAATGCTTGTGCCCCTAGTTTCTTAAGGCGATTACCATCAACCGACAGCTTTGGAATATTGCTGGGGTTGTAAGCGGCTCCCGACAGTTTGACAATCTCTTCGTAGATTGCTTCGTAGTTATTGCGAATTTGGGCAGCTTTCTTTTGGTTGTTGGGCAGCAGTGGCCTAAACCGCTCTACCAGCCCCCTCGCTCCCGTTGGAGCCTGTGCTCTAGCCAGTCCCTCAATAGGTGGCTCTTGGAATGGCTCAACTGCTTTTTGAACCTTGGGAACCGTGAGCGATGCCGCGATCGCACCCTTAAACGGAAGCGCTCTCAGCACTCCAGCACCTGGAACCACGCCCGTCAGTGCGTCTAATCCGGCGTTGAGCGATCTGGCGGCAATATTGCCAACCCCAAACCCTGCAATGTCTCCAGTTAGATCTTTGCCAGATGACCGTCCGCGTGTAATGGCTTGCCGTGCAACTAATGCCCCGACCAAATCTCCTGTCAGTTCAGGCACAATGCCATATTTCGCGCCAATCTGAGAGGCAGCAAATCCGGCTGTATTGACCGCTAGATCGATCGCTCTGGGAGACTTGGCGATCGCGCCTAATGTGCCCTGAATGGTTTGCTGTGGCTGGACTTCAAACTGTTTTGCAGCAAAGTTGGTGAGCTTGCGAAATCCCTCTTTCAGCGTTGTGCCTAGCGTTGCTGTTACAGGCTCAACATCATCTAGAGCAACTCTCGCAAGCCCTTTCACACGAGTGCTCTGAGCCTCGATTGTGACCGTCTTGATCGCGTCGTTTCGCTCAGTTCTAGCCGCATTGAGGCTGGGGTTATTGCGAACTGTGTTTTCGATTCGTCCTTGCGTTCCAGACAGCGATCGCAACGTTTCACCAGACAGGTTTTGACCCTTAAGTTGATCAATCTCTGCGATCTCATTCTGCGATGAAGACAAAATCTCATTGATGAGTTTTTCGCGTTTCTTGCCCGTTGCCGTTTGCAGTTGGGCTAACCGCTTATTGATATCTTTCTCAGCCTTAGAGAGGCGCTTTAGAGCATCTTTCTCAGCCGATTTATCAAAGCCTGCGATCGGGCTACCATCCCGATTAATTTCGGCTTGAACTTGCGCTAAGACCTGATCGACTTGCGGCTGATTGCGAAACGCTTTGAGCCGCTCGATCAGGTTGTCTTTCGTGGTCTTGCTGTTGGTTCCCTTAATCCCTAACTTGCGTGTGGCAGCCAGCAACTGAGGGTTGGTGAATTGCTCAAACGAAGGTGCAAGGTCGGTTTGAGCCGCTCCGCTTTGAGTTGATCTACTCTGAGCAGGTAATACCTTAGTTGGAACAAGAACAGGAGCATCAACCGCTTTGGATGACGACGGCAATGCTTTATTCGATGCAGCAGGTAATGCTTTGGGCTGATCTTGAGGTAATGCCGCTTTTAAGGTCGCTTCCCCTGCCTTGCCGACAGTACCCTGAATCAACTTACCGCCAAGAATCACCGTCCCAGCCTGCACCGCCATTTCACCCGCAGATGCCGTTAGGCTTTGAATCGCTCCCGTAACTGCGCTCGTAATCGGGGTGGCAGCGGGCGCGAGTACATTCGGGACGGTATGCCCAAACAGGGTTGCTGTTTGCGGAATCGCCTGAGCAATTAGCCCCGATGCCGAAGCTGATGCGGCCTCCCCTGCTGCACCCGTGAGCGGTGTAATTGCCCCACTCAGAAGGTGACTCAGCCCTTCAGAGGCAATCTGCCCACCAGGGAGAAAGTGAGTTGCCGCCGCAAATGTAGCGGCTGGTAGTGCAGTTTGCTGCAACACTCCCTTGGTCAAACGTCCAAACGGCAACGCATCTAGTGCTACTCCTTCAGCAATAGAGGCGATTTTGTAACCTGTCTTCGCGATCGCAAACAGACCTTTCGTTGCACCACCTAACCCGCCGATGAATGCCTGTGCTGCATCAGAGTTGGCAACAATCCGAAATACACTGACTGCCTTCTTACTGGCCTCTGTCACTTCTCGAATTGCAGTGCCCGTTCCCTCAACCGTGCCTCTCGCGACGTTGCCTGCGGTCTGTGCGATCGCAGCATTGCGTTCTTGCCTGACTACTCTCTGCTGTGCCTGATTGCGGCTCAGCTCTAGCACTTTGGGCTGTAATGCACCAATTTCGATTTGACCCAATGAGGCAATTAGCTCTTTCTTTTTCAGCTTGTCGGCATTCTCAATGCCAAACTCTTGCGCCAACGGCACTAAGACTTTACGTCGATTCAGCGTGGGCAGAATTTCTGCGACTTGCGATCGTGCCTTTGCAGGTTTGCGCTCAACCTCGTTCGCAAATTCATCGGTGAGTCGCTCTAATTGGTCAATTTCCTCATTGAATTGAGTACTAATTTGCTCATAGAGACTGACAATTTCATCAGTCGGCAAAATATCGATATTCTGGGCTTGTGCTAGCAGCGGTTCAAGCCCTGCACCAATGGCGGCAACCTTTTGCTGAAACTGTGCAAATTCTTCTGAGGTGTCAACCGTGACAGTTTTCGCGATCGCTTGGGCATTGGCTAAGGCACTATCTTGCTTGCTCGAAACTAATTCCTGAACCTTAGTCCCACCTACGCCGATCGATTCTTTAAAGTCTCGCTTGGCGAAAATGGCGGTTTTACCCGATTGCAGATTGGCTTTTGCTGCCGTCTGATATTCCTTTTTCGCCGCATCCGACTGAGCAATTAAATCTCGGTATTGAGCGGTATAACTGCCTCCACTGGCTTTCAGTTCTTCAAATGCTGCGATCGCTTTGCTGATCGATTGGGTGAATAGCTCAATTTCTTTTTTGACCGAGCCAGTCGTCTTACCTTTGAGGTCAGAGTATTCCTTTTCGTATTTCCGCAATTCTTCAATCGAGCGATCAAGCCCTGCTTCAGAAGGGGGACGATCGCGGGTGGCTTGAATTGCCGAAAATACCTTCTCTGGTCGTTTCTGCGACTGATCTAACGCAAACGATAGAGCGCTCCGACCTTTCTTGCCTACATACTCTGGAATCAACTGATCAGGCAGAATTCCGGGCAGCAAGGATTGGAACTTGTCTTGAACAATTGGTGCCGAGAGGTAGTCTCGCAGGCTGTGACCTGTCCCCACACCCGGAGCCACAAATGTATTCTCAATCGGGTTGCCCACCAACGCGCCCAGCAATCCCGACTTCTTCAGCCGTTCGGTAAAGTCGTCTCCGGGCTGCGCCCCCCGACCTTCCTTCGGAGTAAAGGTGGTAAAGAGCGATCGCACAATCTCGTCATTGCCGCCCTGAATCGAGGTAAAGTTCTCGCTCGGTCGCTGCGTCAGACCCGTGATTGGAGCGCCCAGGCCGACGCCTTTGATGTTGGTTCCGGTCAACTCACCGAGTCGCACTAAATCAGCAACATCTGCTCCGCCTGCTGAGTAGCCCACACTGTAGACGGGCTTGTTCGTCGCTTGCTGATAGGCTTTTGCCTCTGCTGCTGCCCGGATTACTTCCGGAGTTGCGCCGGAGAAGACGCCTGTATCAATGAACTTGAGATAGTCCTGGGGAATAGCATTCTGAAGTCCCGATTTTTGCAGCAGTGCCTCAAACGTCTTAGAGAGCAACGGCGCGTTAGAATCGCGATACTCGTTTGAGAGTGGTTGAATGAATGCACCCGGTGCAATCCGCTCTAATTGAGGTTTGAGCAGTTGAGCGCCGGATTTGCCGCCTGCGTTGTTCAATCCTCCAGTGGCATAGAGAACCGCATTCGATCGCTCAATCTCCCGTTTGCGAACCGGGTCGATCGTGATGGTTGGAACGAGTTCTTCAACTTGTTTTGCCGCTTTTGCCAACTGCACATCTTTGTTGATTCGCAGTGCAGGCGCAACTTGCTGCAATCCATACCCTGCTACACGAAATGCCGCTTCAGACGCCCCGCGTGGCAACGGATTCTCAGCACTAAACTCTTGGAAGATCTGCTTTGCGCCTTTCTGGTTAACGAAGAAGTCAACCGCAATTTTAGAAAGCTGCTGCTCAAACTGTTGACCCGCCGACCTTACCTTCTCTGGGTCGATAAACCCATCGGCAAACTGACCCAAGCGAGCGATGTCTTTTCGGAGAGCCTCTACCCCTTCATACCCAAAATCCTTAGCCGCCACCCGTTCAAAGGATTGGGCTTTGCTAACCACATACTGCTCAGATTTGGCTCCAATTTTTTCGAGAAACCCATTGGCTTGCTGCGAGAACCCAGCACTGATTTTCTGCCCGATCGCAAGGCTGATCCCTTGCCCCAAACTACCGACGATATTGGTCAGAGGTGAAAATACCGCCCCACTGCTGGCAACTTTGACCTTAGAGTTAGAAACCTGTTTGGAGATGTCTTCTCCAATCTGTTTCCCAGTTGAGCTAAATTCGCTCGTTGCCTGCTGGAAGACATTTTGCAGATTGGAGGTATCAACTAAATGTTGTGCCTCTAATCGAATCGTTGCGCCTGCAAACGCTTGAATGTTGGTTAAGTCAGATTGGAACCCTTGGGCTTGCTCTCTCGCTGTCAGCAGTTGGGAAATGTCGGTCTGAACGGCGATCGGGATGGCAGCAGCGGCACTCGTGTCTTGCAGGTTTTTCTGCGTCCTATCAAGCTGCCCATTTAGCGCCGTAAGTCCTGAATCATCAACTGTTGGGCTAATCGGTTTGGAGCGGAATAGATTGACCGTCTCTGTCCAGTGCCGTTGCTTTAGGTCTAAATGTTTGTTGAGATCGGTAAGTCGTGAATCATCGACAATGGCGCTCAGCTTAAAGGTGCGGTCTCCAAACCCCTGAAGCTGTCTGTCGAGCGCATTCAGTCCTGTACCCGTCGCCTGCACAGAAACATTAACCGTCCGATTCGTAACCTGAGCTAGCCGTTTGTCGAGCGCGTCCAGTCCAGAAACGTCAGCCTTTGCCGACACCGTAAAGCTGCGATTGCGATAGATGGCAAGCTTTTGGTCAATGCCATTGTTATCCAGCTCAACCGCAAATCGAACCGTGCGATCGCGGGTCAATCTCTCTAACTTTTGCTCAATGCCGTTATCGCTTAGAGCAATGCTAAGGTTAACGCTGCGATCGCGGGTTAAGGTTTTGAGTTGTGATTCGACTGGGTTGAAATTAGCGCTAACCGCTAGCCCAATCGTGCGATTTTGCCCTAACGTTCCTAGCTTCTGCTCTAGTCCATTCGTGTTGAGATTGATGGATAGATTAACGCTGCGATCGCGGGTCAGGGTTTTGAGTTGTGATTCAACTGCGTTCAGGTTTGCGATCGCAACTTGAACCCCAATAACTGGCTTGATTTGGGAGAGGTTGTTGACCTGTTGTCGCAGTGCCCGTGTGTCGAGGGTTGCTGCAAACGCAATCTGACCACCCTTGAGGGATTGCAACTGTTTCAGGTCGCGATCGAACGTCTCGCGCTCAAGAACAAGCTCAATCCCAAGCGACCCTACAATCTCAGTCATGCTCTAACCCAGAAAATCTGGGCTAGAGTTCCTATGAGCTAGAATTGCCGCAGTCATACAGTAACCCCGCCTCTCACCATGAGAACAGGGGTTGTTTTCAGTATGTCCAGCGAATCTCACCAGGACCGTATTTCCAGCCGCCTTCTCTCAAATCCAAGTGCGTGAAGCCCCTACCGCTGGCAATTCCGTAACCAAGTCCGCCGCCCCAATTTCGATCGAGAAAGGCTTCAAACTCCTCATTGCGATCGTCCATCGTATAGATATCAGCCGCAGAACCGTAGATGTGCTGTGAGTTAGAAACGCCGCCCACAGCTTGATTAATCGCATAGGGGCGATACCACGACGTAACCCCAATCGCGCTGCCCCATGCGTCTCGAATTTTGTCTAGCTCCACTGCTAGTTTGAGGATGGCGACTTCCTCATCTGACCCCCTCGCAGGGATTCTGTGATCGTCGTTTTGGGTCACTTCTGCCACGGTGAAATGTTTGCCAACTGAAGCCGAAGGATTATTCCAGTCAATGGTTTGAGTCATATCCGCATGAGCGAAACATCACTCAAACCATTCCTACTTGATCAAAATAATTTTCGACTCCACGATCGCGAACTCAGCCTCTAGCATCCAACAATCTTCACCCGGAACATCGATCGCAAACCACGTGTCGCTGTCCGGGTCATTCACATCCACAACACCGTCTGCCCCTTCAATCACAGCAAACGGAGCAATCACTTGTTTGCCCTCAATCCGAGGCAACAGCAGCACAACTCCATCGCCTACCCACACCCTCGGATGAGTCACCCTACCATTAGCTCTGCCCGACTGAAGTTTATCGATCGGACATAACGGCACTGCCCACGCAGGCATCAAGCCATCCCGCACGCAGCTAAAGAAGGCATCACACGCAGCAGCAGGAATCGAGATATTCTCCCCGCTCGCAGACTGGAAATAGTAGAAATCAGATGGCTGAGCTGGTTCGCTGTCTTTGCCTCGGTTGGCATTGACAAACAAACTAGAGAGGGTAGCAATGCCTAACTCATGCAGATGCAGTTCTTCATGATGCAGCTTTGCCCCCCACTCTAGGGCTTGGAAAATTAAGCTGATGGGCTGGAAGGCGAAGTTTCTGTGATTGAATCTGGGGTCGTGTCCCCAGTAGCGCTGGATCCGCCAGAAGATGCCTTCCCAGTCGGGGTCTGGCTCTCCGTCGAGGATTTTCCCAATTCTTCATCGGTAGAAGGCTCTTTCGCGGCTTCTTCCTCGGTCTTCCAGCCGTTTTTCTCTTTGTAGGCAAACGATGCCACTTCACGGACTAGCTCATAGTCCATTAGCTCTGGGTTCTGCGTGTCTTCGAGCTTCCAACTGGGGTCAAGCCGGAACCTGACGATCGCGGTGGCATAAACATAATTTTGGTAGGCCAGCGAATCAACATACTCATTGATAAAAGCGGTGATATCCGCGTAGTAATCTGCGTACCACTCGGGGCTGACAATATCAATGTCGTCGATCGAGGTCATTGCCTCAACGTCACCAAACGCAACCGTAATCAATTCGGTCTTTTTACCTTCGGTATCTTCAACCGTTTCAACCTTGACCACCTTACCTTGTTCGCCATCAACTAGTACGATGTCGTTCTGAATCACCCCGCCGAAGACGTAAGCACTGATGCGATCGTTGACGTAGGCAAAATGAGCACCCGTCTCCCGTGAAACCCGCTTGGCTAGGGTGGCAAGCTGAAACTGATAGTTGAATAATTCTTGCTCTTTAATGAAGCCGTACTCAGCACGAGTGAGGTTTTCGTACTTCTTGATCTCTAAAACTCCAATCTCAGAGTTGCCAACCTCAACGGTTTCGTACTGGCGTGTCGGTGCAGTTTTAAACGGTAGCATGGGCGTTCTTCTCGCTCAACATCGCCTTAGAGGTTCCCACCGACGCGGGGTTACTGCTTGATGCCAAGATAAAAACAAATCACCACCAGTGCGATCGCATCTCTGCTCTGCCCGTGAATCAAAACCCAAATGAAGGCGCAAACGTCAGCGTGAAGGGCAAGAAAAATACTAATGCCCTTAATTGAGTCGACGATCGAGAATAAATCAATTCGAGGCATAACGTAGGAATCCCTATTGTGTGACCGAACAGCCTACTCGCTCAACTCCTCTAGGCTGTTCGGCTTTCTTGTTAGCTGTAGCGCAGAATTCCCGGCGTTCCCTGTCCCTTAAAGCTGGTTTGGAACGAGAGTATGCCATCGCTCTTAAGATCTTTGCTAAAATCTGCGACGATACACGCGCCCTTCAAGCCATCGCCTGTGGTGAAGCCAGGAGGTGGAGGATCGTACTGCCAGATATAAGCTTCGCGGCCACTTGTGCCGTGTGTGGCGGCAAAATAAATCCGACGATAAGCATCGTCATCAGCCAGTAGATTCGCCGTCCACGGAATCTCCCAGTTTGCAGATGTCACCACGCCATCTTCAAACCCTAGCTCATCTTCAAACACCAAGGATTCTTGGGTTTTGTTGGAAATCTTCGGGCTAGAAGACGTACCACCCAAAAGGCGAAGCTTGGGAACGTAAGTTGCTGTGCAGATTCCAGCAACGGTTGCAGCCGCCGCCTCAATTTGCAGCACCGTGTCATCGGCTTTCGCGTCAGCAGTCAGATAAACCTTAACCTTCGTACCGCCTGAGTTAGCGAACAATAGCGGAGTGCCTCCAGCAATGCCCACACCACCAACCGCTGAGCCGAGGTTGATTGTGACAGCATTCGCTGTAATGCCACCGCTAGCAGTTGCAATGCCATTGATTGTGATGGGTTCGGTGCGATCGCCTAGTGGCAAAAGTGCAACATACACTTTCACCTTGTCGCCACTGCCAACTTGAAACTTCTTACCCATTGAAATTCTCTCCAGATCTGGATGATCAGCCCCAGAATTCCTACGAACGGGAAAGGAACGGGAAAGCTAACGGTGACCTTTACAGGATGTCGATCGCTATGGCGAACACACTCAATATTCAGTTTTACAATCAGCTTTTGTCGTCGATGCTCAAGAGCGTTCAGTCCCTTCGGGGTTTGGTCGATCGCAAGGAAGCTGAGAAGACAGAACTCAAGGTGCAACTGGCTGAGGCAAACGATTTGTTAGCATCCAAAGATGCCACGATCGCGAACCTGAATGGGCAAATTTCCCAACTTCAGACTGGGTTAGAAACCGAAGAGCAAGCTGCCCTTGTGGAGCTGGCTCACCAAGTTGAGGCACTAAACGACGAAATTAGCGCGATCGTTGCTCCAACTACCCCGGCTCCTGAAGTCCCTACTGAAGCAGCGCCTGCTCCTGAAGCTGAGCCTGTCGAAGATCCGTGGGCAGACAAAACAGAAGATGACACCCTAGACAATCTCTAGAGCCAATCGTCAAAATCTGCAACGTCTGGAATTCTGATTGACACTTGTTCCCTAACCCCGCTGCCTTTCTCGACCTTTACGGTCATGGCGCGGGTGTTAGGGAATTTTCGTCTCAGCTTGTCCTTAGCGGATTCCAGGGTATACGCTCCACCCCACTGCACCAAGAAAATCTGCCACACCTTAGCGGCTCTCACCGAGTCGAATGTTGGTTTGCCTTCATCAGAAATTGGGCTGCGACGAATGACCACCTCTAATCCTGTTACGGTGCGATCGCTGACTACATCCGCGCTATCGAGCACAATCACCGCTGGTGTTGTAACGCCACCTGTGAGCGCATAAGTGCCTACTTCATCGATTAACAATTCTTGGACTTGGGTGCGGAGTTCTACAACGTTCACAAGCGTGTCTCTATTGCTTCAAGCTCATTCATCTTTCCCTGCAACTCTTGAAGGAGTTGTTTCCGATAAATTGTTAGCAATCGATTCAGCTTCTCTCGGAAGCAATCGCGCTCTTCCAGGCTGTCAAACTCAAAACTGATAGTATCAGACGAGCCTTGAAGTTCGTAGGTGTGTTTCTTGCTCAAGACAATTCTCGTTTCAGGACTTCGCCCATGATGCCCTCGAAATCGGTGTTTCGTGCAGCTTCTTCTGTCCACGGGCGGGCAGGCATGGGGTTGCCATTACTGTCTAAGCCTTCATGGACGTTTCCAGCATGTTCAGCCGTCCATTCAATGGTTGCCTTGTTGCCCTCAAATTCGGGTTCTTGCTGAGAATCGCGTAATTCACCCGTGTCAACAATATCCCGTGGTGACCCAATAAAATCTCCGTTTTTTCGCAGTGTGTAGCCATCCCACTTCCAAATCGGAGACTCAATTGCATCTTTGCATTCATCCCCGTATGCTTCGACGGCTGCTTCAAATGCTTTTGCGATCGCACCATTCAATTTCTTCATTCCAGCCGCATTTAGTTTAAAGCTCAAGAGGATCTTCCTCCACATCAAGATAAATCTGCTGCGGTGTAATCACGCGCCCTGCTGAAGCCAGAAACCCAGTTGTAATTGAATCTGCATCTTGGGTCAGTTGCCCGTTTGTGCCCACAAATAACGGCTCTCCCGGCGTCCAATTCCACCCGGAACTGCTAATCACGCCTTCTGAGAGCAACACCACCGCTTGGCTCGGATTGGTGGGGGCTTTGGTCATCCCGACGATCGCATAGGCATGACTGAGAATTGACTGATCGGCATAGACCAGCAATCCATTCACCACGGCAACGAGCCGATTTGCCTCAAGTGCGATCGCAGACACTAACCCGCTATCAATCACTGGCACCGGCGTTGTCTCCTTAAGCTCAGTGAACGTGCCATAGATTTTATCGCCCAACACATCGCGAATACCCCACACATCTTGGGTCGGGATTCGCATCAGAAACTTCCCAACTTGTCCCCCCACGATCGCATCTGCCTCAGCCAAAACCGGAATCGAGGCAGGCACATAGATCGGGTTCGTCATGCGCCCGCTCATGGTTTCAGAGGGAGTTTGCACCCCAGGCGAGGCATCGATCCCTCGATTCGACTGAACCCCATCCGGTTTGAGATAGCACTCAATATCCAAATCCCCTAGCACAGAGATGACATTGCCTGTTTCAGGGTCAGTCACAGTTTGTCCTGTGGGGAGATGGAAGGTGAGCTTCGCGTTGGTGGGAAATACGCTGGTCATACCCGTGGAGAGTACTTTTTCAAAGTGAGTAATGCCGCGTCATACGTTGCTTTCAGCGCTTTGGCATCCGGTTCAATTCGCCCGATCGCCTCAAACCCAATGGGCACCAATAGCGACTCATCGAGCGATCGCTGCAGGTCGAGCAGTGACGCGATCGGAATCGCTTGGCCCGTAAACGTCGCACCATCTGCTTGTTTAATCGTTTGGTCACGGCGTGATTGCTGCAGATACCGAGCCGCCACATAGAACGGACGATAGATTTTTTCGGCTGTTGCTCTACTTGTTCCAGCAGAGAGCTCGAGTAGTTCAGTCAGAAATATGTCATCTGCGCTTGTAGCAGCCGCACGTTCACGAGCACGAACCAAAGCCGTTTGCAGATCGGTAAACATAGTCTACACCCCCGCCTGATAGAGCAGAATTGACGCCACAGCCGTCTTGATTGCCTGCACCTTTGGATCGTCATCCTGAGTGAAGTCAAATCCGCTTGTATACGTTGCTCGAATTTCCGTGAAGTTGCCGTTCAGCATCAACCGTCCCGTTTCAAACTCAATTGTGTACTGCGTTGCCTCTAGCAGTTGCCAACGGGTTGCCAGATGAGTTCGACCCCAGCCATCAACCGTATTTCCATACCGTGCTTCGATCGTGGGAGTTGGATCAGCCGCGATCGGGCATCGGCTTAACTGGCAGGTTTGCAGCCGTTGATTGAGCGGCTTAACTTCGGTATATTGCTGCAATGATAGAGGACGATTTGCCCCCAGCGCGCCTTCTGCCATGACTTGTGCTCTCAGGAGCGCGGCATTGAGATAGCTCCCAGATAAGTTCAAATCTGGGAAATAGAGTGCTTTATCAGCGGAGGTGAGCATCATGCTCCATGACGATCGCAATCAGCTTTTGCGATCGGGCAGAGGCGTTCCCCATGCATTCCGGTGCGAAACTGCTCTCCACAAGTCTGGCAGTAAGGGATACCCAAGGCAATAAAGCGTTCGGTTTGGTAGACAGGGAGTTCTACGACTTCGGGTTCTACAGGCGCAGAACCTGTTTTATCCACTTCAGGCTGTTTCGCTGCTTCAACAGGTGCAGGAGCTTCGGGCTTAGCAGTTGGCTTGTCTTTGGTGGGTTCAGGCATGATTTAGGTCCAGTCTATAAAAGAGGAGCGGAGCGGCAGAGGTGACATAACTACCTCTACCGATTTTCCATACAGTCAACTAGAGAGCAACGTCTGTGGTGTTGACCTTAATCACGCGGAGTTGCTGAGGAACGGTGCTGGCGTCGCTGTAGCCCGTGGGATCAACATCTAGAGGGCAGAAACCTTCTTCGCTTCTCCAGATGTAGGAGTCAGAGCGCTGGAAGTCATCATCGTTCGAGCGGCGAATTTCCATTTCGCTGCCCACACCCCGCCCGATCGTATCTGCCCCAAACGCATAAGAAGTCCGAGTCAGTTTGCTGCCTGCACCCAACGTTTCGTTTTGGACCCCTTCAGTTCCTGCTGCGCCCATTGAGGTGGCGTTGGTTTCAAATACGTGGAAGTTGCTGATCTTACCCAAGTAGCCAGACACTTTGCCCATTTCTTGGTTAGTGGCCACGCTGAGCGTGTTGACCAACTCTTCCAAGCCCTGCTCGCCCGTGTACTGGAACTTATTGTTCAAGCTCTTGCGAATTTGAGAGCGTCCCTTGGAATGAGTGGCTAGACCATAGCAGCCATCTTCGTAGGTGGGGATTTGCAAACCGCGCATGTAGCCGTAAAGATCGTCCATGAACGATTCAGTGAGGGTGCCATCGCTACTCGCAACGAGATCAGCAGGCGTTGCCGTCACAAATCCTTTGCTGTTGTAGACCACGCGGCTGCTGGGTGCCCACAGCTCGCGAATCTTCATATCCTCCCAGTATTCGTAGTCGTAGTTGAGGTTGCGTTGCAGAATCGACTCCAATTCGATAATCGAGTTTGCCGAAACAAACTGAGGAATCAAAATTGGGGGAGAGTTTGCATCTAGACCTAGACCCCACTCTTGCAGCAAGCACGAAACACTGCCCTGTGTTAGACCTTGACGAGAGTTTGTGATCCGGGCATAGGTGCCGTTGCCGCTCAGCAAGCGAGCACTGCTGTTTGTGGGGGCAGAGTTGTAGGCAAAGCGAGGCACCTTGATTGCGTCGCCTTGCCCTCTACCCATGTCTAGCTTCACTTTGATGAACTGCCAGAAGATGAACGAGGGGTTATGTGTCATCCGCATGACAGTACTGAGATACGCTAAAAAGCCATCAGGAATGGTGACTTTGGTCGTGTTGTCTCTGCCAAGGGAAGCCCGTAGCAAACCATTTGCCTTCGCATAGGCTTCCATGTCATTGCGAACATGTTGCAGGCTGTCTCCCTCGCGTAGAAATCGTTTCAGGTTGGTGAAATCTTTGGAGACAACAACATTTCCTTGGCTATTCTCGTGTGCGTATTTTGGTGTTTGGCTAGAGTCCTCGTAGATGTTCAGGAAGTCAGCCGCCGCACCGATCGCGCGATCGCTTCGAGTGCTCGTCACTTTGTTCACCATCGGAAATCCACGATCTACACCATTGACTGGAGTCGCTTTACCCATCACTTGAAATACTCCAGCGAGGCGATCTCGTTCTTGTTTGGCGGTTTGTAGGTCCGTCTGTGTGGTTTGCAATTCCTGTTTAGTGACAGCAAGATCTTGAGTCGTAGCGCCTAGCTGCGTTTGGGTAGCATCGAGTTGCTCTTGCACTGGAGAAAGTGCTGTTAAAACAGCGTCACCAATGAGTGCTTTGAGTTCTTCAGGTTGAAGTGTGACAACTGGAGCGGGTTGGCTGTCTGCTACAGCTTCCGGCTGCGCTTCTTCAGGTTGGGTCGCAGTATCACTGCCTGCAATGGTTTGAGGAACCGACTCAGCAGGCTTCTCAGCATTGGACTTGCTGTCTTTGCCGTAACCTTTTGCTTGATTAATGGCAGCAATGGCATCTTTTTCGGACACTCCGCCAGCGGTCGCGTCATTTCCGACTGCAAAGCGTTCTCTAGATTTTCTTAGTTTCATATCTACCGTGGGAATGAGCGTCGCCACTGGCACCCGCGAATGCAGGCGGCGGCTGTTCGCTGTTGGAATTCCCACAAGGTTTAGAGATGCTGTCTCTGCCCTTTACCGAGCGTGAATTACCCCTTGTTGAGCGACAATCATATTGGCCCAATCGACGATTGCATTGCCCATCCCAGACTTTCACACGTAGAGACCACCTTTTCATTTGCAAACCGGATCAGATCGCGTCACTGGATTCATCAAATCTGAT
>JAHHHP010000046.1 GCA_019359275.1 Myxacorys chilensis ATA2-1-KO14
ACTTGCAAGACGACTTTTGCTTTGAATTCTGCACTGTGTTGACGACGAGTACCTGCCATAATATTTGACCTCCACTGAACAAGGATACTACTCTTAGCTCCCTGTCCGATTTTTGGGTGTCATTTCACTTATTATCAGCCATCCTAGGTTCCAAATTGGAGGCAGTTTCCTCCCTTGAGGAATTGCTAATGGGCATTTAGTTTAGTTAATGGTAATCGAATTGGAGATGGAATCTTCTGGTTAAGCGTTGCTCTCGGATGTAGGGAAGTTAAAACCTTGCCTAAGATTTAGAACAAAGGCTGATTTAAAGCTTTCAGGAGGGATCAGTGATACCAAAATTGAGCGAGGCAATCATTCGTCACCACACGATCGCTCAATCGTTTGAACGGGGACAGGGTTATTACTGGGCTGGTTCAGTTAATTCTCTGATTCAACGCGGCGATCGCTTATTTGCCAAGGTTGAAGGCAGCGAAGTAAACGCTTACCAGGTCGATGTTCATTTTGATCAAGGTGGTATTACCCGTGCGACCTGTACCTGTCCCTACGATTATGAAGGATGGTGTAAGCACATCGTTGCAGTCCTCCTAACCTGCCTACATCAGCCCGATCGCATTGAGCAGCGTCCTGAACTGGCTGCATTGCTGGCTTCTCTTAACCATGAGCAGTTGCAAACGATCGTGCAAAATCTTGCTAGCGAGCAGCCAGAATGGGTGGATGCAGTCGAGGTTCAGATTGCCTTACTGACCCAATCCAAAACCCAAACATCACAAAAGGCTCCTCGCCGGACTACCGTTGATCCTAAACCGATTGAGCGGCAAGTTGAGCGAATTATCAATCGGTATGTAGAGCAGTGGAATGATGAACTCGCTCTGGATGAAATTCGGGAGATTATTCAAAAAGCAGACCAATTTCTTGAGCAGGGTGACGGCAATAATGCGCTGATCATTTTGGGTGCGATCGCTCGTTCCTATGTGCAGGACTGGATGAACTTGGATGGTTCCAGTGGTGAAAGTGGAGCGTTTTTTGAAGAGTTAGATGATGCCCTAACTGAAGCGATTTTGAGTACTGAGTTATCAGCAAGCGAATTTCAGCAATGGCAAAAGGAACTAAAGAACTGGCAAAAAGAGGTTGACGATTATGGCGTTGATAGCTTTAAGATGAGCCTTATTGCGCTACAGCAGGGATGGGACTACCCGCCCCTTCGGGAGGTCTTACAGGGAAACGTTACTGAATCAGGTGCTTCGTCTTCCCAAGCACCTGATTTTGCTGATGATCTTGCCCGGATTCGGCTCAAGATTCTAGAGCGGCAGGGCAGACATCAAGAGTATCTCTATCTTGCAGAAGCAGAAGGGCAGACTGATTGCTACCTGCGAATGCTGCTGTGCTGGGGCGATCGCCTCCTCCGTTCGCCCCAGCACAGCAGCAAATGAGTACACCAGGAGAGGCTTTGGCTTTAGCGCAAACCCTGCGAGAGCGGGGAGAACTGGAACAGGCACTCAAGATTGCAACGAAAGGGCTATCGCTGGGTGGTCATGATCAGTATCAATTAGCCATTTGGACAAGCGAACTGGCAGAGGGCATGGATCAGGAGATTGCCCTCCAGACGAGATTAAAAGGATTTCAACTCCAACCCTCCCTGCCGGATTACCTGAAGCTGAAGGAGTTAGCGGGTCATCGCTGGGATTCCCTGCAACCAGACTTACTAACCCAGTTGCGGCAAGACTCCAGCAGCCTGAGTGCGAAGGCAAAAGCTGCCATTTTTTTAAAGGAAGGCTTGATTGATGATGCGATCGCCACAGTCACTCAGCTCAGTTCCTACCAGCCAGACCTTATTCATCCAGTCATGGATGCGGCTGTTACCCATCGTCCTGAATGGGTGATTGAAAACGCCCGTCCCCGTGCTGAAGCAATTATGAATGCAGCTCAAGCGCAGTATTACTATCACGCGATTAACTGGCTGCGTCGAGTCCGGGCTGCCTATCTTCAGTTGAGGCAGCAGGAGGAATGGAAACGGTATCGTACAGCCCTGATGCAAACCCATGTCCGTAAATGCAAGTTAGTTTCAATGCTGCAACAGCGAGACTTGACTTGAAGGTTATAAGCCCGAGAGGTAAACATGGCTTCATCAGCAGTATCAAAAAGAATTTCTACCCTTGCCCAGATTGCTCAAGAGTTGCGTCAGGGCAAAGATTTTAACATCACTCGTCTAACTAGCCTCAAAAGCCTTTGTGCTGATCCTCAAGCAGCAGGGCAATTTTGCTTGTATCTTGCTCGGTTAACTCAGCAGAAATTGCAGGATAAAGAGAAGCCAGACCATCTTGAAGAAGAAATCTGGTTGCATTGTAAGCATCTCATCAATGAAGCAACCCTTGAAATGGAAACGTATTTAGCAGAACCCACAAAAGAAGGAGAAAAGTTACTTCAAAATCTTTTATCAAGAGTAAGAGAAGTAAACAATCAGTATAAAAATCAAAACTGGGGACCCGTACGGATTATTCAAAGCACAGATGCTTTATTAATTGAAAAGGCTCTATGTGGTATTCTACGCCCTTCTGAATCTAGTGATTGGGGATACCAGCTTGCTAGAGAATACGCAGAGAAATATAACCCGAGATATGGCAATGGACTTATTCCAGAATCGGCACCGATGGTTGAGGATATTGCCAACTTCTGGAGCCAGTATTACTTTCGAGAACCCTTGGACGAATGGCTGAATCGTCAAAAAAGTCACTCAAAAGCATCTCGAAAGAAGTCGTAAATGGTAAAGAAGCTTTGGAAGTAAACCATTGAGCAATCGGGAGGTATTGAAACTGCAATGGCGAAACAAAAGAACTCGGAAAGCTCTTTCGATCGTGGGGAGCATCTCCTCAATGCGTTAATCCAACAGAAAAATCAAGCCAAGCGGATAGTTGCACTCAAGGAACTATCTCCCAAAACCTATGAAACGCTTCTAGTCCAGTGGCGTAATGATCACCAGCGACGCAGCAATTTATGGAAAGCAATGAAACAATTGGGGCTAATTTAATATGAATGTAAAAGTCATCATTGAAGTTTCTATTCCACCTGAAGAAAAAGATTTTGATAGCTTGAGAATGGCAGCATTTAGGCTGACTAATAATCCAAGAAGTATAACTGTGCAAACTACTCAAGCAGGTGATTCTCTTGCAGAGCCACTCCGTGACCGCATTTCCCTGATCACTAACTTCACCGTGAGAACAACAGCTCAGTATAAAGTTGTTGATAATATTGCAGATGAGTTTGAATACCAGAACTTTGACCTGAAAGGCTACCAGGACATGAGTATTTCATTTTCTAAATAAGCAGGAGAAACTGCCAATGAGTGAATACCAGTATTATGAATTTCAAGCGATCGACCGTCCCTTGACCAAGAAAGAGCAGGATGAAATTCGTCAGCTTTCCAGTCGAGTTCAACTTACACCCAATCAAGCCATTTTCCTTTACAACTATGGCAACTTTCGGGGCGATCCAGAGAAAGTACTGACCCAGTACTTTGACATGATGTTCTACATCGCCAACTGGGGCACTTGGCAACTGATGTTTCGGTTTCCGAAAGCGATCGCTGACGCAAGCAGGTTTCAGCCCTACGAACTTCCCGACACAGTGACCGTTTCAACGACCTCCAAGTACATCATTCTGGATATCCAAATTACCGAGGAAGAAGGCATAGGCGGTTGGATTGAGGGAGAAGGCTGGATGCCACGTTTGCTGCCGCTTCGAGATGAACTGTTGAACGGCGATTTGCGTCTGTTGTATCTGGTCTGGCTGCGAACAGCACCCTATCTTGCGGAAAATACCTTGGAAGATGATCCCGTTGAACCTCCCATTCCGCCCAACCTGGACAAGCTTTCTGAGTCACTACAAGCGTTTGTGGAACTGGTAGAGCTTGATCCGAATTTAGTTGCTGCGGCAGCCCAGGCAAGCGATCGCCAAGAAACGATCGTAGAGCCACCACTTGAGAACTGGTTGCCTGCTCTATCAGCCGATGAAAAGCAGGAATTTTTGCTGAAACTGGTGCGACGAGAACCGCACGTTGATTTGCAACTGATTCACCGCTTAAAGGAACTGGCAGGAGCAACTCAATCCGCGCCTCGATCAAACTCAGGACATCGACGGCTCTCTGAACTGCAAGAAATTGCTGAGACGATCAGAAACAAGCACCACCGCAAGGAACAGGATGCCGCAAGAAAAAAGCGGATCAAGGAACTGGAAGCCCTGGCACCGAGAGAAGCTCAAACATGGAAGCGAGTGGCAGAACTGATTGAGTTGAAGCAGGCTAAACCCTATGATGAAGCCACCGCCCTCCTCAAAGACCTGCGTGATTTGGCAGAACATCAAGGACGAGTAGCCGAATTTGTCCAGCGCTTTGAGCAGCTTAAGTCAGACTACCAAAACCGTCCCGCCTTAATTGCACGATTCAAGACTATTAAAGTGTAATGGGTCAATCCAGACAGCTCTCTTCAGAAACACTGAGGCAATCACTCAATGAGAGAATCAGTACCCCATAGCGCACAGTCCTGGAAGAGGGTTTCCCTCCGTAGGGGAATGTGTAAGAGAGCGCAAGCCATTCAACACTTCTCGCAGGCTGTGTTCCCGTTGTGGGGCATCTTGGGTCATCAGCGTTAGGTATGGAGCGACAAATGCCCACTCTATCATCGCTCACATCGCTCGGATAGGGGTTTCTGCTTATGCCTCAGCTTAACCAAAAGTGCATAACACCCTATAGGCAAAGAGAAAATAGTGAAAGGTGTGTGAATCTAAAGTTTCATCATCTAGAGAGATTGTCCCCCGGAGACTTCTATTCTCTGTCCATTCACCCATCGATTTTCTTCAGACAGCAACGCGACGATCGCGCCGCCAATGTCATCCGGCACACCGACGCGACCGAGAGCGGTTTGCGAAGCGATGAAGCTGTTAATTTCTGGCTTGTCCCGTACTACACCACCCCCAAAATCCGTTTCGATCGCGCCTGGAGCGATCGCATTCACCGCAATCTGTCTTTGACCCAATTCCTTCGCCAGGTATCGAGTTAAAACCTCGATCGCGCCCTTCGCGCTGGCATAAGCGGCATAGCCTGGTGAGGTAAACCGAGCAAGACCTGTCGAGAGATTGACGATACGTCCTCCGTCTTTGAGTAAAGGAAGCAGTTTTTGGGTGAGGAAGAAAACCCCTTTCACATGAGTGTTGAACAAATGGTCGAACTCGTCCTCGGTCGTTTCTGCAAACGGTGCATACACACCCATTCCAGCATTGTTGACGAGGAAATCAAACTGCTCAGCTTGCCAGGTGTCTTGGAGGGATTGCTTAACATTCGTCACAAATTCGTCAAAGGTTTTTGTGTTCGCAGTATCGAGTTGCAGTGCTATAGCTTTACTGCCCAGTTCTTCAATCGCAGATACGACAGTTTTGGCTTCCGCCTCATTGCTGCGATACGTCACGATCACACTGACTCCTTTTTTTGCCAGCGCCAAAGCGGTATTCTTGCCCAGTCCTCGGCTCGATCCGGTAATTAAAGCGATTTTTGCCTTATCTTTCGTCATTGCCTTATCCTTGCAGTTATGTCTTCTAGCTGAGTTCATCATAGGTTTGAAAAGCGTTTCTCTAAATACACAAACCTTGCAGATGATTGCCTAATCCTCTCAAGCAAGGCGTTGACAAAAGAGAAGTACGCTTATAATGAGCGCGTGAAGATGGTTCAATGAGTCAGGACTTCAGCATGACGATTAAAGCACCCAGCCACAAGACAGCGATTAGCAAATGTGGAGAACTGGCAGCGTTGGTCGCTCGGCACACTGATAGCAAGGGGAACGGTACTCATGCAACCGAGATTAATTCCTTAGACTTCATGCGGGTGTCTGATACTTCCACAGTTATGCGGAGCGTCACCGAGCCGATTCTCAGTATTGGTGTTCAAGGCAAGAAGAAAGTGTTGGTGAACCAGGAAGCCTATGAGTATGGCATTGCTCAATATCTCGTGGTTTCGGTTGATTTGCCACTGTGGGGATGTGCGATCGAGGCAACACCCGACAAGCCGTATTTGGGATTTAAGCTGAATTTAGACCCCGTTCAACTGTGTGACATTATTGCTCAAACGAACCCAAGCATGGGCAAAAAGGACAACTCGGTTAGAGGTTGGTTTATTAGCGATGCCGACCCATCGTTGATTGATTGTGCCATTCGGCTGACACAGCTTCTGGACACCCCACAGGATATTCCATTCCTCGCACCGATGATCATTCGCGAAATTTACTACCGTCTGCTTATGGGTGAACAAGGTGAAGCGATTCGTCAGATTGCTGCCTCTGGCAGTACCATGCAGCGCATTGCTGAAGTGATCAAACAAATCAAGGCTGACTTCACAAAGCCGCTGCGAGTTGAAGATCTCGCTGAGCAAGCCAATATGTCTGCTTCGTCATTTCATCGCCACTTCAAGGAAGTCACCTCAATGAGTCCGCTTCAATATCAGAAGCAATTAAGGCTATTGATAGCGCGTCATCTGATGCTGGCTGAAAATGTGGATGCGACGAGTGCTGCTTATCAGGTGGGGTATGAAAGCCCTTCACAGTTCAGCCGCGAATATTCGCGCCTATTCGGTGCGCCACCGATTCGGGACATTGAACGACTGCGATCGGCTTGAAAAGCTGTCACAACTTCCCCCGTTTGTGATTTAGATCAACATTGGTAGGATGTCCTGAATATCACGGGAACCATAACAAAAGCCACTCAGCAGAGCTGCTAAGAGGCTAAAAGTGCTATTTGGTGTAGGGTACCCATGAATTTACTAATTGCGCTGATGCTGGTTGCCGCAGTTGCGATGGTTTTGACAACTTTGAGCTTGCTGATTCTACTGATGCAGGAGTTTAATCGACAGAACCAACAATCGATCGGGGCAAAGCCTAAGACACCGCGATCGCTAAATCTTCAGAACCTACCAACTCAAGGCTCATCTAGCAGAGAGCAATATCAAAAGCCTACAAAACCGACTCAATCAAGTTTGCCTTTACAGCAAATACCTCTATCGCAACCGTCACCTAAGCAGCCAACTAAATCTACCAACATGCGGGTTAGTAGTCAGACAAGAACTAAACTGATTCAGCTTGCTGGTCATGACGCTGCTTTAGCAGATAGGTTGGTCAAGAAAGTCCACACTAATCATCCCGATCGTTCTGCCCAGTGGTGCTGGGAAAAAGCAATCTGTGATTTGGAACGCGATCGCAGAATTTAGCACGCATGGCTTATAAGCCAAGGTGGCGACATTGGTTGCCGTTGCTGTATTTTGGCTACCGCGATCGCACCTTCAACGACGGTGTAAATGGAGTATTGATCAAAGATTATTGTGATCGAAAACTTGTTGAACGCGCAGTATTTCCTAGTGTATTCTCACTAATTTCGCTCCATTCTCTGATACTCGAAATCTCTATAGTGCGAATAACTGCTTCCACAGGTAACAGGATTGTTTCTCTAGTTAGGTTAGCATAGGTTAAGCATAGAGTTCACGATTAAATGGAATGCTCATTTCAAACGGCGCAATTGTGATTTTAACAACATTATAAACATTGTTAAAATATGTTTTTAACCATTGTTATGATGGCAGAATTTTGTCTGAATTTATATTAATACGTATATCTAATATTCATTCACTGATATTAACATTTAAGCAATCTGAGTGATATTGAAAATAATCAACGATCGATTGCTCTTATGTGTTAATAAAGTGCAACTAACATTTTGTGAAGTGCTAGCGCAACAGATACAACAGACAGTGATATCGCGAACTACAGCGAGTACTTCAGCTATTTAATTAAATGCTTTAAATTTGAGCTTCACGCTTTGGATAGACGTAATTGGAGAAGCAAAATCATTACGTTGCTATTGATGTCTTTAATTATGCTCTCTGTAAGAAGAAATATATGATGGCAAAAACCACTCCAACGACGGTCAGTGAAATTGCTTCACGCTTTATGCACACGCTGCAAAACATTGAAGCAACTGGTGATGTTAATCCCCTCGTTGCTTTATTCTCCGAAGACGCAGAACTAATGAACTTAGCAATGCATGAACCTCTGACCGGAAAGAATGGTGCACATCGGTTTTGGGAGAAGTATTTATCGGTGTTTGAGCAGATTCATTCTGAGTTCAATCATGTCGTTGAGAGCAATGGCACGATCGTGTTGGAGTGGATTTCAAAGGGCACGTTATCTACATCCGAAGAAATCACTTATCGAGGAGTGAGTGTGCTGGAACTGAACCATGAACAGGTACATCGCTTTCGTACTTACTATGATTCAGCAGCCTTTCTACCGAACGGTGCTAAGCAAGGATAGAAGCCATTTTTTAATGCATTAATCAATAAGTCAATAATAAGTTGAGGTGTCATGAATTATCTTGTTGCCGTTTTACCTGATCGAATTCAAGCAGAAGCAGCCTACACTGCTTTGGAAAAAGAAGGGTTACCAGAGACTCAAGTTAATATTCTGGGCAGGGGCTATCAGAGCGCCGATGAATATGGGTTGATTGATCCTAATCAGCAAGCCCGCAAAGGTGCAAAACGCCTAGTGTACGGGTTGGTGCCGTTTGGATTCGTGGCGGGTTATGCATTCAATTTTCTGACGGGCATTGAGATTCTTCCCGCGATCGCGCCTGTCGGAAATCACATCATTGGTGGACTGTTAGGAGCGGCTTCGGGCGCGTTAGGGGCTTACTTTGTTGGCGGTGGTGTGGGTTTAACCGTTGGGAGTGGAGATGCTCTGCCGTACCGCAATCGTCTGAATGCAGGTAAGTACTTAATTGTAGTGAAAGGAACTGACGAGTTAACTCGTCAGGCCACTCGTGTATTGCGCCAGTTTGAGCCTGAAGAGCTTCAAGGATATGCTGAACTAACCTCTGCCTAAATGGGCTGACCAATTGCTCTTCAGTTTCAGTTCCTTCCATCCGCGATGCGTTTATCGGGGATGGAAGGTCTGATTAAAGCGGTTCACCGGAGTGTTACTCCTCATGCATCCGCAAGCCCTACGTGATTTGTTAGACCTGCGATCGCGCCACTCGTAAATAGCAAGATCAACATGTCCGTTGAGCGCACGATTTTTCCTACTTCTAATTTTTACTACTTCTCAAGTAACGGTAGAAATTGACGAATTAACCCGATCATGACCGCAGGTAATTCCAGCTGAGGCGTCAATCCAACTTCATCAAGTTGATAGAAGATGGGAATGGCTTGCGGATTTAATGCTGCAAGACGACGACCGATTTCTGGAGTAGCAAACTCAGCGCCCTTTCCCCAAATCATAGCCGTAGGAACCGTCAGGCTCGGAAGGTATTGAGACAAATCAAAACACAAATCTCCCCGGACAAAGGAGAGCGCAGCATACTCCGCGTTGTTGTGTTGAGCAGACTGGAGATAAGCCTCGACAATTTCAGGATAAACTCGTTCTGGATGGGCAAACTGGCGCTGCTCCAAGAAACTGCGAATGCCAAAACTGTTCGCGACTCCTGCACTATAAAGCAGTTGACTGATCACCGGAAGATTGACGGATTTGGCAAATTGAGCGGCAGCACTGCGGCGATAGTCTTGCCCAAATTCGGCTAAACCAGCGGCGGTGGTAACAATCAGAGACTTAAACAAATCAGGACGATCGGCGGCAGCACGGAGCGTAAACGCTGCTGTCAAGGCCGAGGCAATCACGGTCACTGGAACCGTGCAGGTCTGCTCTAAAAATTCTGTGATGATCGTGATGTAATCCTCAACCTGATAGGTGCGGGCAGGATGGTCAGACCGTCCCCAGCCGATTAAATCGGGGGCCAACACGCGATACTCCGCCGCAAAAGCAGGGTAGACTTTTGACCACTCGTAGGCAGAAGAGCCACCACCAAAACCGTGTAGAAAAACCAGCGTTTCCTTGAAGTCCACACTGTTGTCCCACGGTTTTCCTTGCGCGGTGTAGTAGACCATCCTGCCAAACTGAGTCATGATCGAGCGGCTACCAAAGCCAGGAGGTACAAACATCAGCTAACCTCATCTACGCTGCAAGAGTTGTTGTCTCGATCGTGCAGACAGAATGAGAAGAATGCCTCATTCTAGAGTTGCATCGCATCACATTCTACGGTTTAGTACAGCGCACATTCTAGTTCATGCGGCTAGAGTTACCGGAGGCGGCGACTTCTTGGAAATAAGGCGCTGATGGCGCTCAACAACTTATCTGGATCGACGGGTTTTGGAATGTGCTGCTGGAATCCAGCCGCGATCGCTTGCTGCCGATCAAACTCGCCCGCGTAGGCAGTTAGAGCAATCGCCGGAACTTGTCTCGCTGGCTCTAGCGAGTCTAAAGAGCGCACTCGCTGCATCAGCATATAGCCATCCATCTCTGGCATTCCAATGTCACTCACCACCAAATCGGGAATAGCTTGCTCGATGAATTGAAGCGCTTCGATGCCCGATGAAACGCTGGTCACGATCGCGTTCGCTTGCTCTAGCACAAAGACAACAAAGTCCCGCGAGTCTGCCTCATCATCCACGACTAAAACGTGGATGTTGCTTAAATCATTCGTCAAATCGAAGGAGGGTTCTGGAGCCGGCAGTTCACGCGATCGCGCCGCAAGTGGAATTTGAACTGTAAATGTTGCACCTAGCCCTTCGCCAAGGCTATCGACCGCAACCGTTCCTCCATGCAGTTCGACAATTTGTTGTACGATCGCCAGTCCTAATCCCAAACCGCCAAACTTGCGCGTAGTCGCTCCATCTTCTTGCCGAAAATAGTCAAACACATGCGGCAGAAAGTCAGGCTGGATACCCTTTCCAGTATCTGTCACTTGAAGTTGGGCATGAGCCTTAGTTTGGGTTAGCGTAATGCTGATTTGCCCGCCTTGAGGGGTAAATTTCACAGCGTTGGATAAAAGATTCCAGACTACTTGCTGCAATCGCCCAGCATCGCCCATCACCATTCCAACATGAGGTGAAAGGGTTGTTTGAATGTGCAGCAATTTAGCTTCGGCAGATAAATGAACGGTTTCCAAGGCGGCTGAGATCACCATCCTCAGATCGATCGGCATCACATTCAAGCTTAATTTACCGCGTAGAATGCGGGAGATGTCGAGCAGGTCTTCGATGAGTTGAGATTGTAACTGGGCATTGCGTTCGATCGTTGCCAGGGCATTTTTCGTTCTTGCCTCGTCTAGTCTTCCTTGTTGCAACAGTTTCGACCAACCGAGAATGGGATTGAGCGGCGATCGCAGTTCGTGGGATAGCACCGCTAAAAATTCATCTTTAATCTGGTTGGCTTGTTGTAATTGCTCGGCCTGTTGCTGAATTGACTGCGTTAAGTTCACCCGCTCGATCGCGATCGCGATCTGGTCACAGGTGGACTGCAAAAGATCAGTTTCTTCGGGAGTAAAGCTAGTGCGAGTGTGACTAGCAAATGAAAGTGTCCCCAGTAATCGTCCCCGAACAATCAACGGTTGTCCCACATAGGCAGTAATGCCAATCGAGTGGGCCAACTGTGCCTTAGGATGGGTCAGGATTTGCGCTTGATCGAGGACGATTTGCTGCCGCTCTTGTGCCACCTGTCCGCAAAGATGTTGACCGAACTCAAGCCACTCGATCGCTTGGGCTGCTTCATCAGAGATCCCTTCATAGTTCATCAGATGCAGCATCAGTTGATTGTCTTTTTCCTCAACCATGTAGTTGTAGTAGTAATGCAACTCTAGTTGGGCTGAGAGGTTACTAAACAAGTTGTGCACTAGCGTCATCGGTTGCTCTGTAGCGAGTAAATCGCTGGTGGTGTCATAGAGCAATTGGAATCGTTCATCGGCTTGCCGCTGCGCAGTTTTGTCTTGCATAATTTTGATAGCTCCTTGCGGGCTGCCTGTTTCAGTCTGCAACGGCATCACCAAACCACTGCCCCAAAAGCGGCTGCCATCTTTCCGCACATGCCAACGTTCATTTACGGCCCGTCCTTGCGTCAGGGCGATTTGAATCTCCTGGTCCGGTTTTCCCCGTTCAATGTCTTCGGGTGTGAAAATGATGCGACCGCTACAACCGACAATTTCTGCTTCCCGATAGCCTAGCAACCGTTCGGCACCGGCATTCCAACTCGTAATAATGTTATTGAGATCGAGACTAAAAATGGCATATTCTTTCGCACTTTCAATCATTAATCGAAGGCGAGCTTCGCTCTGACGCAAGGCTGCTTCCGTAGCTTTGCGATTTTCGATGTCAATACAGGAACCGATGTAGCCTAGGAAGTCACCGTCTGGTGTAAACCGGGGAACTCCAGCATCAACAAGCCAACGGTACGCCCCATCAAAACGTCTCAGGCGATATTCCATCTGGAATGGTTGCCGAGCATCAAAGGCAGTAACATAAGTGTCTAAACAATGCTGGAAATCCTCGGGATGAACGCCTTCTGCCCAACCGTTGCCCATTTCTTGCTCCATTGTCCGCCCAGTAAAGTCTAGCCACGGCTGATTGAAGTAATGACAGAGCTTGTCAGTTCCAGACATCCAGATTAGAACAGGAGCGGTATCTGCCATCTGCCGAAAGCGGGCTTCACTCTCGCGCAGTTCAGCTTCGGTCTGTTTGCGATCGTCATCAAGCCGCTTTGCTCCGGTAATGTCAATGATAAATTTCACGCCTTCTATATCATTCAAACGCTGCGCGGCGAACAGCCCCCACCAGCGGGAGCCGTCCTTGCGGACAAATTCCTTCTCGTAAGGGGTAATGCGTCCGGTTGCAACAAATTCATCGATGGCTTCGAGCGATGCTGCCATATACTCCGATGGCGTTTGGCTGTTCAAGCACACCCGTCCTTGCTGCACATCTTCCCGGCTATAACCACTCATGCGTAAGAATGCCTCGTTGGCATCGGTGATCTGTCCGTCGGTTCTAAAGAAAACCACGGCAACGGTCTCAATTGCGATCGCCGTTTGCAACCGTGCTTCCGAGTCGTGCAGCGCTGTTTCGGCGCGGGCGCGTTCAAGTCGGTCCCAGATCCAGGCCGAAAGCTCGCGCATCAATTCAATTTCGTCGGTGCGCCAGTTATAAGGCTCTTGATGATAAACACCGAGTGTAAACTTCCATTCGCCGTCCCTGATTAGAGGGACATTAATGAACGAACCAATTTTTAGTGGAGCAAATCGCTGCTGATCGACAATGCGACAGTCAGTGGTGATGTCATGAATCACGATCGGTTGTCCAGCTTTAGCGACTTGCAGAAATTCGTCTGTCACAAACTCTGTCAGAGGATAAACACCCACTAAGCTCGGCACATCGTCTTGGTGCCAATCGTGATTGATCACCGCTTCGTCTTTTGTCTCGTTGATTTCGACAAAAGCACAGCTCGAAGTATTGAGATAACGGTTCAGTTGTTCACCGACCGTTTGCACTATCTCTTCCACACAGGTCGCCTCAACCAAGTTCTGGCTGACGGTGGCGAGAAATTGGGCGTTTAGTTCTGCCCGTTTGCGATCGGTGATGTCGTAGGACACGGCCAGCACGGCGTCAACTTCGCCCTGATCGTTGCGTAGAGGTGTGCCATGCGAGACATAGTACCGATCGTGACTCTGATGCTCTAAGCTGTAGGGTTCACCGCTGAGAGCTTGTCGGTAGTAGGGTTCGTAGTGGGTTGCCAAGGCTGGGTCGAGAGCTTCCCAGAGCGTTTTGCCGACCAAGTCTCCAGAGGTCATTCCTGCACCCCGGAGCGCTTCGCCCTCTGCTAGCAGAAAGCGCAAATCGTGATCCACAATGAAGACAGCCGCATTTGGCAAGTTAGCTGCAACGGCACGGAGGCGGGCTTCCTTCTGGCGCAGGGCTGCTTCTGCCTGTTTGCGATCGCGAAGCGCGGTTTGCCGTTCGCGGCGTTCTTGGGCTTCCCGCAAGGCCCGTTGCACACAAGGTACTAACCGTCCTAACCGTTGCTTGAGCACATAGTCTGTGGCTCCCTGTTTGAGGGCGTCGATCGCAAGTTCCTCACCCAAACTGGCAGAAACAAAAATAAAGGGCACGTCTGGACAAAGAGTGCGGGCAAGGTTCAGGGCAGCGATGCCATCCAAACCGGGCATCGCATAAGCTGCCAAAATTAGGTCAAACGCCTGGGTTTCGAGTGCTGTCACAAAGTCAGCGCGAGTGTCTACCCTCAGTAGTTCATAGTCAATCCCGCCATCCGTCAGCTTGGCTTGAATTTCCTCTGTATCCTGTGGCTTATCTTCGAGCAAGAGAAACCGGAGTGTTGACATTGTGCCCCTTCCGCTGAAATTTAATCCCATCAACTATGCTACGTTTTCCTTGGTTATTTGTTCAGTCATGTCTGCTTCTGGCGATTAGATCCGCGATCGCGCTGACTAACTCGTTGGGTTCGATCGGTTTAGCCAGGTGGCGTTGAAACCCGGCTTCGAGCGCCTGCTGCTGATTGAAGTCTCCGGCATAGGCCGTCACCGCGATCGCTGGAATTTGCCCGCCCTGCTCTGGTGGCAAAGCTCTCAGTTGCCGCATCAGCATGTACCCATCCATGTCTGGCATGCCAATATCGCTCACCAGCACATCTGCCGGGGACTGAGCTAAAGCACCCAAGGCTTCAACGGCAGAAGCGACGGCGGTTACAGCCGCCCCCTGCATCTCTAGCAGGAAGGTAACAAACTCTCGCGTATCCGCCGTATCATCGACCACCAGAACCAAAACGCCTTCTAGATTGATAGAAGGCTCAGACGGCCGACTGTCCACATTCGTTTGGTGTGACTTCGACATCAGCGGTAGTTTCACCCTAAAGGTTGCCCCCTGCCCTTCGCCTAAACTCTCTGCCTGGACAGTGCCGCCATGCAGTTCGACCAAGTGACGAACGATCGCCAGCCCCAACCCCAGTCCCCCAAACTTGCGCGTGGTCGCCCCGTCTTCTTGCCGGAAGTAGTCAAACACATTGCAAAGGAAGTCGGGATGGATGCCCTTACCCGTATCGCTAACGCTAATCTGAGCACAGGAGCCTGAACGCTCCAGTTGAATGTCGACTCGTCCTCCTTCTGGCGTGAACTTGACGGCATTCGAGAGGAGATTCCACACCACTTGCTGCAATCGGTTTGGATCACCTGAAACTTGCCCAATATTGGGATCAAGCTTTGCCTGTATTTGGATGGATCTGGCTTCTGCCGCCAGTCGAACCGTTTCCATTGCCGCTTGAATCGTTGGCACGAGTGGGACTGGGCAAACATTCAAGCTAAGTTTCCCTTGCAGGATTCGAGAGACATCGAGCAAATCTTCAATGAGTTCAGCTTGCAACTTAGCATTGCGCTCGATCACACTTAGGGCTTGAGCGGCCTTTACACTGTCTAACCTGCCCTTTTGAAGTATCCTTGACCAACCCAAAATTGGATTAAGCGGCGATCGCAACTCATGCGACAGCACGGCCAAAAACTCATCTTTGATCCGGTTGGCTGTTTCAGCTTGTTCGCGGGCAGCTTGTTCCCGCTGGAGCAGTTGGTCGCGTTCCTGGGCCATGCGCGATCGCACCGCTTCGGCGCGTTTACGATCGTTGATATCCCGAAAGAAAAGAGACAGTCCCGTTGGTGAAGGATAAACGTGAACCTCAACCCACAAATCAAGCGGGGCATAATATTCCTCAAAGTCCACCGCGACCTGCTCACTTAGCGATCGTCGATACTGAAATTCAAACTGAGCGCCGACCGTAGCTGGAAATGCTTCCCACATCGTTTTGCCGAGCATTGCTTCTAAGGGAGTTTGCGCCACTTGTTCTGCGGCTGGGTTAGCGTAGGTAATGCGAAAGTCGAGATCCATTGCCATAAACGCATCGGTCACGCGCCCCAGAAGGGTTCGCTCTCGCTGAGTAGCTTCCTGCCTTAGCTGCGCTAGTTTCAAACTAGCTTCGACTCGTGCCAGCAGTTCTCGCGCCGAGAAGGGTTTGATCAAATAATCATCGGCCCCGGCTTCCAGCCCTTCTACCCGTGCCTCTTCACCTGCACGAGCCGACAAGAGAATGATCGGAATATCTTGGGTGACGGGGTTTGCGCGGAGCGATCGCAGCAGTTCAAACCCATCCATCTCTGGCATCATCACATCGGTTAACACCAAGTCGGGTGGATTTGCTTGGATGGCATCCAGCGCAGTCTTGCCATTCGTTGCCGTTTCCACTTGAAAGCGCGAACTCAACAACCGCTTCACATAGTCGCGCATATCGGCATTATCGTCAGCTAAGAGAATTCGTCCCTCGATTTCACGGGGCAAAGACAACCCAGCCTCTAAATCAAGCACCGTTTCCTGAAGTTGGTTCACTTCGGGGGCATCGGGTAGCCAGCGCAACGCTTCTTTGACAAACGGCGCGGCTCCCAGTGCGGTCGATTCTAAAGTGTGAGCCGCTTGAATGCGGTCTTGCGGTAAATGAGCCGACCCGAGGGGAATCGCGATCGTAAACGTTGTCCCCTGATTCAATTGGCTTGTGACGCGAATGGTTCCACCGTGCAGCTTGACCAATTCTTGCACCAGAGCCAAGCCAATTCCTGACCCTTCATAAGTGCGCGATCGCGTTCCACTGACTCGATGAAATCGTTCAAACAATCGGGGTAACTCATTTCTAGAAATGCCAACACCTGTATCTTCAACACTCAATTCAACAGAATGACCAACAGATTTTAATCGAACGGTGATACTTCCAATAAACGTAAACTTGAACGCATTAGAGATGAGATTGAGAACAATCTTTTCCCACATTTCGCGATCGACGTACACAGGTTCTGGTAGTGCTGGGCAGTCGAGCACAAGACGCATTCTAGCCCGCTCAATCAGCGATCGAAATGTGCTGGCAAGTTCTGCGGTGTAAGTGGCTAAATCGGTCGGTTCATAGGATGCCTGCACGCGTCCCGCTTCAATCCGGGAGAAGTCGAGTAGCGTGTTGACTAGCTTTTGTAATCGCAGGCCGTTGCGCTGCAATAGTTCTAACTGTTCACGCTCGTCGGGTTGTAATCGTCCCTCTAAGCTGTTTGAAAGTTCTTCAAGCGGACTCAGCATCAACGTTAATGGCGTGCGAAACTCATGGCTGACATTGCTGAAAAACGCAGTTTTAGCGCGATCGAGTTCTGCTAGAGCTTCCGCACGCTTGCGCTCTTCTTCGTAAGCTTGGGCATTGCCGATGCTAGCCGAGATTTGAGCCGCCACGAGATCGATAAATCCTCGATAGCTGTCGTCGAAGAGCCTGAACGGGTTCAAGCCAGCGACCAAGATGCCAGCTTTTCCGGTCTGTCCTGATGGAGCAATGGGCACAGCGACGGCTTGGTGGGGTGGCTGCTGCCAAGCGCCTGTCGGCAAGTGACCAAAAGAGGCTTCCAAATCAGACATTAAAGTGACTTGATGCGTCTCGCTCACTTTTGCAAAAGACCAAACCGAATCGGAAGTCAGATCGACTGTTTCAGGAACTGCCGTATGACTGCGATCGATACCGGAGGTTCCAGCGAGAGAAAGCTGCTGTTGATCCGGATCGACGAGATAAATCATCGCGAAGGGGAGGTCATGAAGATTGTTTTCTAGGCAGGCTGCGCTCAGCCGACAGGCTTCATTAAACGTTCGGGCGTCTGCTGTCTTGGTGGCCAACTCCCGCAACAGCGCTAACTGACGTTCACCGATGATCCGATGGGTATCCTCAATATTGGCACAGAGAATGCCACTCGTGCGACCCTGCTCATCAGGAATCGGACTGTACGAAAATGTGTAATAGGTCTCCTCCGGGTAGCCGTTGCGCTCCATGATCAGCAGCAGGGCTTCATCATAGGTTCCTTCATTCTTGAGCATGGCGAATTCTGCCCTAGGACCGACCTGATCCCAAACCTCTCGCCACACAACAGGGGCAGACTGACCCAAGGCAGTGAGATGCTTCCCGCCAAGGATCGCTTTGTAGGCATCGTTGTAAAGATTAATCAGTTCCTCTCCCCACCAAACAAACATCGGTTGGCGACAGGTCAACATAATTCGCACAGCGGTTTTCAAGCTTTGTGACCACTGCTCTACCGGCCCCAGAGAAGTCGTTGACCAATCGTACGATCGCATCAACCTTGCCATTTCACCATTGCCCGCAAAAATCTGTTCAGCCGCTTGCTGATCCTGAATCATGATCTTTTTCCTTCCTTTCTCTCACACAAGCGGGCAACGATCGTCCCTATCTCTGCTGACTCAACTGGCTGAGACAGATGGTGGAAATCTGCTCGAATTAGACTTGACGCTAACTGAAGAATTGTTGCAGTTTCTAAGGCTATACCCTATAAAATCGTATCGCGATTTTCTTCTAGCGTTGCCGCGACAAATGTGTAAATAGAAAAACTGCGGATCTGGATCGTCGATTTCTCGAAGGAATTGAAGACCTTTGCACAGTCCTTTGCATAACGGGAGACGCAATGGGTTGATTCTGTCTCTACTGATCTGAACTTTTGAACGAAGCGTTGACTTGGAAGGAATTCAGTCGTCGAGGGCATAGATGAGATACCTAATTCGATATTTCGAGCTTTTTACCCCACATTCCGAGCATTGATCTCAAAACCTCGACCTTAGAACCCGGAACTTCAGGCTTTTTACTCGGAATGTCGCCTTCTGAACTCGGAACTCCGAGCTTTTTACTTGAATTTTCACCTTCTGGACTCGGAACTCCGAGCTTTTTACTTGAATTTTCACCTTCTGGACTCGGAACTCCGAGCTTTTTACTCGGAATGTCGCCTTCTGAGCTCGGAACTCCGAGCTTTTTACCCCAACATCCGAGTTTTGAGCTTGAAGCGTCAGCTTGCGATCGCCAACGATCACGTCACATTCTCCAACACTGGCGCTCTAAGCAATAATGCCGCCGTAATTGGCTACATCGCTTCACTTGATTATTGTTTGTATAGAAGAACTGTTTGTACAGAAGAATTGAATAGAAAAAGCGTTCATAAGGTCTATTGCAATCTGCTCTGTTTATTATTTCTTGGCATTGATTCAAGTCGCTTAACCAACTGTAACCATTTCAGCAGGATGCGCTCACCCATCGATCAACACACTACGGTAAGGTGGAGAAAGTGATTTGAAAAGCCTATTTCACCCTGCCGCTATGATGTCTCCAACTGTTTCTAGTCCCGCCCGCACCATTCGGATCGGTTCTCGCAAAAGTCAGTTAGCTCTAGTTCAAACTCACTGGGTTCAGGAACAGTTGCAGAAGGCGTTCCCTGACATCACCTTTGAAGTCCACACGATGAGTACTCAGGGCGACAAAATTTTAGATGTTGCGCTGGCAAAAATCGGCGACAAAGGACTCTTCACCAAAGAGCTAGAAGTCGGAATGCTGAACGGCGATACCGATTTTGCCGTGCATTCGCTGAAAGATTTGCCGACCCACTTGCCGGAAGGTTTAATGCTCGGTTGCGTGACCGAGCGCGAGAATCCGGCTGATGCGCTGGCCGTCCACGAGAAGCACAAAGATAAGCAGCTTGACACCCTGCCCGAAAGTGCGGTGATTGGCACGTCTTCCTTACGGCGATTAGCCCAACTGCGCCATCACTACCCGCATTTCACCTTCAAAGATGTGCGCGGTAACGTGATTACTCGCTTAGCTAAGCTAGATGCAGGCGAATATGATGCGCTGATTTTGGCGTATGCAGGATTGCATCGATTGGATTTGAGCGATCGCATTCACCAAACCATTTCCCCTGAAATCTCGCTTCATGCTGTCGGACAAGGGGCGTTGGGCATTGAGTGCCGCGAAGGAGACACCGAGATTCTGGAGTTGCTGAAGGTATTGCAACATCAGCCCACCGCGTACCGTTGCTATGCAGAACGGTCATTCTTGCGTGAGTTAGAAGGCGGTTGCCAAGTGCCGATCGGGGTGAACACTGTCATTGATGGCGACACGCTGACTCTAACTGGAGTTGTTGCGAGCCTAGATGGTAAAAGGCTGGTAAAAAATACGGTTTCGGGCGCTGCAACCGATGCCGAACAGCTAGGAATTGAACTAGCTCACCGAGCCAAAGAGCAAGGCGCGCAGGAAATCTTAGATGAGATTTTCGCGACGATTAACCGGAGTTAGGATAGGGCCATTATTCAAACCTATTAGCTTTGAAGAGAAGATCAAGGTTTACGTTTAGCCCCACACCACTTTAAAGATGTTAGAGATAGTCGCTAGTTGTAAATTAATTGCGACTATCGTGCTTTAGCTTTGAAGGAGGGAAATTACTACTCTTGGATTTTAATTAGAAAAAACTTGGTTGTTGAGACTCAACGTTTCGATGAAGCAAGTTGCTTTGCAACTCGGTGGCAGTCGTTAATGTGTGATTCACAAACAAGCTTCATAGCAGCAAATCCAAGAGTAGCAGCAGCGATTTGCCCAGCTACCGGAATGTATTTTGCAACTTGCTTAGCAGGTAGGCGAATGCCGACTGTCTTTAGAACTTGCATGACTAGCTGCTTAGTTAATACTTTCCCAATCATTTGGTTACCTAAATTAGTGGCAACACCATAAATTACCGCCTTTGATTGGGGATCTAGTTGCTCAATTTGATCTGCGGCTAGACCAAACTTGCTGCTAATTTTCGGAAGCACTTCCATCAACATTCCAATATCAGCAACAATATCCACTCCGGGAATAGGAACCATTGATGCCACAGAGGAGACAACTGCTCGCTTTGTTGCCATTGCCTTGCATTCGTCTTTTATACGATCCAACTCATTAGAGCTAACGCTAAGCATAAATTCTTTTCTCCACGCAAACTGAAGGTAAAAGTTAAGATTTTGAAGTTTTCCTCAAAACCTCTTGCTTAAAATGCCCTTCTGGAAGACAGAGATTTATGTCTGCTGAAAGTCTGCGATCACGACATTTTTGAGATCGCACTGCCTACAACTTCCCTCAAGTCGGTATGATCACAGTGCTGTGACTCAGTGCTACGACTCATAGCGCGACCAACTCACCAAGGGGACATAGAGCAAACCATGCGAATTTTATTTGTGGCAGCCGAAGTCGCTCCGATCGCAAAAGTAGGAGGCATGGGAGATGTCGCCGGGGCGTTACCGAAAGTGCTGCGAGCGATGGGGCACGATGTCCGCATTTTTATGCCCTACTATGGCTTTCTCAACGACAAGATTGACATTCCCGCAGAGCCAGTCTGGAAGGGATCCGCGATGTTTAATCCCTTCGCCGTCTATGAAACGGTGCTTCCCGGTAGCGATGTCCCCTTGTATTTGTTTGGGCATCCTGCGTTTGATCCTCGGCGGATTTACTCCGGTGAAGATGAAGACTGGCGGTTTACGTTTTTTGCCAATGGCGCAGCAGAGTTTGCGTGGAACTATTGGAAGCCCGAAATTATTCACTGCCATGACTGGCATACGGGCATGATTCCGGTGTGGATGCACCAAGATCCAGATATTGCCACCGTTTTCACGATTCACAATTTGGCGTATCAAGGTCCTTGGCGCTGGAAGTTGGAGCAGATGACGTGGTGCCCTTGGTACATGCAAGGACACAATACGATGGCAGCAGCAGTGCAATTTGCCAATTGGGTCAATACCGTTTCACCCACCTATGCAGAGCAAATTAAGACACCCGCTTACGGAGAAACGTTAGAAGGATTGCTGTCTTTTATTAGCGGTAAAGTGTCTGGAATCGTTAATGGCATCGACACTGAGGCTTACGATCCAGAGGTTGATAAAACTATCACAAAGCCCTTCGGAATCGACAGTTTAGACAACCGAAAAGCAAATAAGATTGCGCTTCAAGAAGAAGTTGGTCTGGAAGTAAACTCCAAGGCGTTTTTGATCGGCATGGTGACACGGCTCGTTGAGCAAAAGGGATTGGATTTAGTGATTCAAACCCTCGATCGCTTTATGGCGTACACCGATTCGCAGTTTATTTTGCTCGGAACGGGCGATCGCTACTACGAAACCCAAATGTGGCAGCTTTCGGCGAAGTATCCCGGTCGCATGTCGGTGTTTCTGCTCTACAACGATGCGTTGGCTAGAAGAATTTACGCCGGATCGGACGCGTTCTTGATGCCGTCTCGGTTTGAGCCGTGTGGGATCAGTCAAATGCTGGCGTTGCGCTATGGCTGCGTCCCGATCGTGCGACGGACGGGTGGCTTAGTCGATACAGTGTTTCCTCACGATCCAGAAAACCACGCGGGAACAGGCTATGCCTTCGATCGCTACGAACCGCTTGATCTGTTCACTTGCATGGTGCGAGCCTGGGAAGGATTTCGGTTTAAGCCCTACTGGAAGGAATTACAGACGCGAGGAATGCAGCAGAATTTTAGTTGGGAAAAGTCTGCGATCGAATATGTCAAGCTCTATCGCATCGTAACGGGTTTACCCCCTGAAGAACCAACGCAGGAAGCGCAGGAGGCAACCCTTAGCAGTTAGAAAAACAGAGCAGTTAGAACAGGACTTACGCAGTAGCAGCAGATTTGATAGCAGATGTAGTCTGTGAACAGATAGAGTCAGGTTGCAACCAGATCTAATCTTTGCGAAGTGTCGAAGATGTCTGTTGCCTCCATTAGCAAATCCATCCATTAGCAGATTTGTTGCCAACAGAAATCTCTGTGTAAGTCCTGAAAAAATCTGTTGGCAATCTAAGTTCTGAATATCGAGGGATGGCTTTTCTGAAACGATGACAGTACTCTGAACGTCAAGTGGATGTCTCTACATGCGCATTTAGCTTCTAACGTTATGACGCCTTTTCGATTCTCCTGGTTTGACCGATTTTGCCTGTGGTATCCCCCTGCTTGGCTCATCTTATTCAATCGTCACTGGCAGCACTACCGCCCCGATCCCGGTGGCTGGAATGGGCTGGAGTATGCTCTATTTCTCATTCCAGGAGGATTCTATATTGCGCTTTTGATCCGTTGGATTCGGCTCGGATTTCGATCTCCTAGTGCAACCAAAGTTGCACCTGATCCAGAGTACCAAAAAGCCTTTCGAGATGAAGTTTTAGCGCCGATCGTCACGCGCTACTTTCGAGCAGAACTTCATCATCTTGACTGCTTACCTGAGCATCCCCCTGCAGTTGTCGCCCTCAATCACGCAGGCATGTGCTTTCCGTGGGACTTTGTCTGTCTAGGCTTTTTGTTGGGGCAGGAGAAAGACTGGTTTATTCAGCCTGTAGCGCATCCCTTGTTCTTCGATCATCCGTGGTTAAAGTGGTGGCTACCGCAAGGATGGGCGCAGATGTTGGGCGGCGTGCGAGCAGAGCGGGAAAGTTTTGAGCGGGCGATTAGCTCAGAGCGCAATTCCGCCGGAATCAGCACGTCGCACGACAATGGAACCGCTCAGAAAAATGTTGTACTCTATGCGCCAGAAAGCTGGCGAGGGTTAGCAAAAGGGTGGCGACATCGCTATCAGCTTGAAACGTTTGATCCAAGTTTTGTTCGGCTTAGCGTTCGCGATCGCGTTCCAATATTACCTGTTGTATGTTTAGGTAATGAGAATTTACATCCTTGGACGGTCAATTCAACCTGGTTGGCGCGACGATTGAAGATGCCATTGCTGCCCGTGTCACCGTTTCTGTTGCTCTTCGTATTGTTTCCTTCGTTGGGCGTATGGGCAGTGCGATCGCATCTACGCTATTATCTCCAACCCCTACAATCCCCATGGAAAGACGTAGAACAAACGCGATCGCAGACCTATCAATATGCAGAGAAGCTGCGATCGCAGATGCAAACCGAATTATTGCGCTTACGCCACGATTAAGCGCTTAGTTTTCCAACAGCTTGAAGCCTCTCAATGATGAACTGCTTACTACCTTTTTCCCAGTAGGGAACTTGAATCAATGTAACACCATACCTTTGGCACAAATCTTCTTTTAGCTGATCCGTTCGCTGGATCTCTACAAGTGTCCTTCTCTGCTGATGGATCGGGACTTCCATGTAATGGTACTCACCCTGATATTCAAATGCTATTTTGAGATCTTGGTTATATCCATCCAGTTCGAGAGATGTTCCTTTATTTGACTTCAGCCAACTTGGTCGGGACTTGGGGAACTTGGCATTGCAGAGTTCCTCGAAAATGCGTCGAGTTTCAGTTTCAGATTTCCAAATACTTTCATCGGAGATTGATTCAATCGAAAACTGAGAGATGTAGTCCTCAACATGATTGTCATACCAAGAATAAAACAAGGAACAGTAGTCTTGTTGAAGTGAAAGTTTGGGATTAGAACATAAGCGAGTAAAAACATCAAATAGCGGAAACGCGGCAGCAGATGAAATAGTCAACCAAGCATAGTCTTCTGAGGTCGCTTCTAAGGCATTATTTGGATTGAGAAAAGCCCATGCTCTATCTGTGTAGAATGCTTCTTCAATGGGACAATCAGGTGAATTGAAATGATCGCAATAGCCCGTCAAAAGCTCAAACAACTCTAACTGCTTGGCTGCGCTGACAAACGCATCCCTAATCTCTTGCGTGTATCGGTAGTACACGTAGGGCATAAGCATTGCCCCGACCAAAACGCCATCGTCGCCAAAGTCACTTAAATATGCACCGAAAATACCGAAATGTTGCTTCGCGAAACCGCCTCTTGCTTTTGGAATAGCCGCATTGCCGCTTCCTCGTAGAACAGCGCAAGAGGCATCAGGCACATTCTTAGAAGGATTGTACGGTCTGTCTGAGCGTCGTTTATCTCCTGTGTATCCACCAGAATTTTCAGAGGAAGTGGGCAAAAAAGACGTTTTGTACTTTCTATGAACTTCAATACCGTAAACTTGCCGAATTAACTCATTGATTTTAAGTTGAATTGCAGCCAGCTTCGGGTGAAAAATTTTTCCTAGAGCATCATTGCGCTCCCATCCCAAGGGCATCTCGAAAACCTGCAAATCTTCTGTACTAAACATCTTGCAGAGCCTACTTCTAGTTCTGAAGATAGTGTTCCGTTGTTGGGATCGAAAATATCGCGCTACAAAGCGATTCGCAGAAGCTGCTTCAGGGTGTGTGAAAATTACTACTTTTGCAGGTGAGAGGAGGGATCTTCAGCTACCCAGCCTAGATTGGAATTCGTCCTCACCTCAAAATGCAGGTGAGGCTTCAGGGAACTTGGGGTTCCAGTTTGCCCGACTGTACCAATCGAGGTTCCTCGCTTAACGGTTTGCCCAACTTTAACCTTGATCGACGCCAGTTGAGCATAGCGAGTTTGATAGCCTTTCTGATGATTGATCACAACCATATTGCCGTAAGCGCCTTGAGATCCGGCAAACGCCACGGTTCCATCTGCGATCGCGCTAACAGAGGTTCCCGATCGCGCGTCCAAATCTAACCCACTGTGAAACACAGGTTCACCTTTGCCAGAAGGAATATACCACCCGTAGCCCAGCAAAACGGCAGACTTTTGCGCCAACGGATAGCCCGACAGTGAGCCAGACGCCGCACTAGGCGTTACTGCTTCATTAGACGCCCCTTTTACCCCCGGAATAAAGACAACTCTTGGAGACTTTTGACAACCGTTGACCTCATACAGTACATCCGGGCGCACTCGATATTTCGCTGCCACATTGCGCCACGATTGACCCGTCGGCACTTCAACTCGCGTCCCGTTGTACGGTGGAATTAAGAGTTCTGAGCCTACCGCTACTTTGCCACTCCGAGCGCTCGGATTCAAACTGATCAATGTCGGTGGAACTAAATTATATTTCTTAGCAATGCTCTCTAGCGTTTCTCCAGAAGCGACAATGTGCCGTCCTAACCGAGACAAAGCAGGAGCAGGACAGCCCGGATCAGCCGCTTGAGCAGCAGGAGTCAAGATGCCAGCCAGGAATCCGAGCAACAGTAAATAGCGTAAAGTCATAGCGACAAAAGATGAGGAATGAGAAACGCAACAGCTATTCCCTGAATCTGCGACGAGTTCTATACCGACTTGTTTCGCGAGAAATATTACTTCTTTCACAAAAAGAAATGGCGTAGATGCGTTTGATCATAACAACAAGATGCAGACAGGTGATGTGGCGTCAAAGCGTGGAATTAAAGAAGGGAACGGCACAAAGGCATCGGAACGTTTTTCTGATCACAAATCGCGCTCTTCTTATTTGTGCAAAGCCTTTGCGATCGCAAGAAAAAAAGGGATGCGTTGCCGCACCCCAACCAAGAGTCAAACCTCAGCTATGCTTATCGACTGGCTTCTTCTTTTACTAACTTCTCCCAGCCCAAGCCCTTGAGCGCATCATTACGGCGCAGCGGACGGGTCACAAGTTCGAGAATATCGCGGGTATTGCCAAACCCATGCATCTGAGCAAAGGTAAACTCCACCGACCACTTGGTTGTGATGCCTCGCGCTTCGAGCGGATTAGCGTGAGCCATGCCAGTAATCACCAAATCGGGCTTCATTTCGTGAATGCGCTGGAGTTGGTTGTAATTGTCGGGCTTCTCAACGATCGTCGGCAACGGCACGCCCATCTCTTGGCACGTTTTCTCCAGCAAGGCAAGCTCAGCCCCTTGGTAGCGCTTGTCCATATAAGGGATGCCGATTTCAGGACAAGTCATGCCGCACCGAATCAAGAATCGTGCTAGAGAAATTTCAAGCAAGTTGTCTCCCATAAAGAAAACCGACTTGCCGCGAATGAGTTGGAGATAGTCCTCGACGCTTTCCCAAATCTTAGCCTCTCGTTCTGCGAGTCCTGTCGGCTCAATGTTGAAAACAGAACAAATTTTTTCTAGCCATGCACGCGTTCCATCGGGTCCGATCGGGAAGGGTGCGCCGATCAGTTTGGTCTTGCGGCGACGCATCAACGTGGTTGCCGTGCGAGATAGGAAAGGATTGACGCCTGAGACGTAGTAACCTTCTTCGATCACAGGAAGTTCGGTGTAGCGTTTGGACGGCAGCCAACCAGAAACTTGGATCCCGAGTTTCTTCAGTTCGAGCGTCAGTTGCGTCACAACCGGATCGGGAAGCGAACCAAATAGAACGAGTGGCGGATGATCCTTGTATTCCGATTGTTCTGCCGCTACTTCTTCTTTCTTGCGTCCAAAATTGAGCAACTTAGAAATCGCGTTTCTCTCTTCTTTTTCCGCTTCTGCTAGGGGAGCCTTCGTTGGACAGCGTTGCGCCATCGCGGCTAAAACGGTGTCTTCTCCTTGGGTAAAGGCATAGTCAAGACCATTCGCCCGAGCAACCACGATCGGAATGCCCAGTTCTGCCTCGAGGTTGGGTGCGAGACCTTCCAAGTCCATCTTGATGATCTCGGTCGTACAGGTTCCGATCCAAACGATCACGCTGGGGTTGCGATCGCGCTTAATCTGCTCACACAAGCGCTTCAACTCACCATAATCGTTCAGTTGAGCGGAGATATCACCTTCTTCAAGTTCTGCCATTGCATACCGGGGTTCTGCAAAAATCATCACGCCCATCGCGTTTTGCAGAAAATAACCGCAGGTTTTTGTGCCAATCACCAAGAAAAAGCTGTCTTCAATTTTTTGATAGAGCCACGCAACGCAGCTAATCGGGCAAAAAGTATGATAGTTGCCCGTTTCGCACTCAAAGTTTAGAGAGGAAGATTGAGTATCGGCAAGGGTCATGAATGAAATGTCCTTTGAATTAATTGGGGTTTGTTATGCCAGCTAGAACGGCAAAGCATCATTGAGTTTTGGAAGGGCGACCCGTTCCCTCGCAAGATTCGTCTTGTTTAGCAGCAGGGCGCGGTATCTGTTCCAAAATTGAAGGTTTTGCAGGGGGAAGATAGGCGCGTCGTTCGTCTAGTTCAGCTCGTACCTTTGAGCCAGACTCAGCCTCAATCACTTCATCAGGATTGAAGTTGAGTCCTAAAGCCGTCACGATTCGGTCTGGATTATTACTGAGGTCAACCACCAACGGGAGCAGTTCGGTGAGACGCGGTTCTAGAACGGAGAGTGTACCTAGAATAAAGCTCGAAGATGGTCTACGCTGTCCATCGCAGTTCACCCAAATCGCAATGTGAGTAAGCCACTGACGATTTTCTCGGTAGTAATTCAGCCACTTCTCCTTAAGAGATTGACGAAGCTGGTCGATATTCATGAGGGAACCAGAGGAAAGCAAAACAAAACTAGTATCTTCTGTTTTGGTGCTTTCCTAAACCCTCTATCGGTCATTAAACCATCATCAAATCAAGCGCAGTATCTTCGGTTTTGGGTAGCTCTTTGGGATTGAGGTAGAAATCAGACAGCAGAGCAAACAAGTCGCGATCGGGCGTATCGTTTGGAACCACTCCTTCAGGATTTGCCAGAATTTGGTCAGCAATGTTGAGGTAGTAATCGCACACATAGTTAAGCGACGGATCATGTTCCGCCATCTCAAACAACGTCTTTCCTTTCACACGAGAAACGCGAATGTCTTCGATCAGCGGTAAGACTTCTAGCACTGGCATCGGAACGGTATCGATATATTTATCGATCAGGTCACGCTTCGACGTGCGATTTCCAATCAACCCTGCTAACCGTAAGGGGTGAGTCCGGGCTTTCTCGCGCACAGAAGCCGCGATCCGATTTGCGGCAAATAGCGCATCAAATCCGTTGTCAGTCACGATCATGCAGTAGTCAGCATAGTTCAACGGAGCCGCAAATCCACCGCACACCACGTCGCCCAACACATCAAACAAAATAACATCGTATTCGTCGAAGGCATTCAGTTCTTTCAGCAGTTTGACGGTTTCACCGACTACGTAGCCGCCACAGCCTGCACCGGCGGGTGGTCCTCCTGCTTCTACACAATCCACGCCGCCATAGCCCTTGTAGATCACATCTTCCGACCACACGTCTTCATAGTGATAATCCTTTTCTTGCAAGGTGTCGATGATGGTAGGGATCAAGAACCCAGTCAGTGTAAATGTGCTGTCATGTTTCGGGTCACAACCAATTTGCAAAACTTTCTTACCCCGCCTTGCCAAAGCAACTGAAATATTACAGCTTGTCGTGGATTTGCCGATTCCACCTTTTCCATACACTGCGAGTTTCATGGTCGTCTCCTGTAAGTCTCTTCGCAAACTGGCTGACTTCAAAGACCTAATTTAGTCTTTGCTCATACTGCTAACCGAAGCCAGCGAATGCAGAAATGTGTTGTGTCTCTGGAAAGCATTATTAACGATGCTGGGCGAGATTGGAAGCTGTCGAAACAAGACTTAAGGGTTTTAGAAGAAGCTGTACCTTTTCCTAAGTCAAAATTTGGCTTATAGGCGTTCAGATTAGTTATTGGACCTGATTAATGATTATTTTCAACTTTTAGGTCTTACTTTTCATAAAAAGCGGAACAAAAAACAAAATGTGAACGAGCAAACGAGATGTTTTCATTAGTGGGAAAACTGTTTGCCTAATCCGTTACATACCCCATTAGAAACGAGGCGCAGTTTTCCCGCCTCTAAAGGGTTGTTGAGGGGTTTCAAGCGAGAAAGGGCATCATATTCTCGTTTTATAAATCAGAGAAGGGGAACCTTTAGCTCCACAAATTTCAAAGAATTCACCTAATCCAGCCCCAGAACGTCGCTCTGGCCAACTTCAACGTCTGGGCTTCAGTTTCTTTGTTAATAATCGTGAAACTTTTGATAATGCCGTTTATTTGTCAAAGAAAAGACACCCCGCGTGAGGTGTCTTGGTGTGATCCCAAATTGATTACGAATAATTAGCCTTGACGTTGACCAGCCCGACGGGTGTTTCGCATCTGGTCGCGCAGGGCACGTTGTTCTGCCGTCAGCAACGCATCCATCTGCTGGCGAGACGCTTGCATGATCGCCTTAATTTTGGCTTTCTGGTCATCGCTTAAGTTCAACGACTTCATAACTTCGCCACGCTTGCCTTTTTGTTGACCGGCAGCATCAAGCTTTGCCTGTTGCTCCGCTGTAAAGACGGCTCGCACTTGGCTCTTTGTAGACTCACGAATTTGCTTCATTTGAGCTTTTTGAGCATCGGTGAGATTTAGCTTGTTGCCCATGCGTCGCTCTGTTCTGGGGGTGGTTCCAGAGGGAGCTTGAGCATGAACTGCCAGCATCGGCACACCTACTAAAACAAATGCAGCAAAACCGGGTAAAAGAAAGGCTAACTTCTTAATCATGAGTGTGAGGTTCCTGAGAAGTATGAACTCTGATGCACCAGCATCGTACCGTTAGACACTCACTTTTTTAGATTGGTTCAATCAATTTTTCAATTCATTTTGAAGGAGTGGCTGATCAGCGTGACGGCTTGCGATAAGTGCAGTTCGCAAATGCGACCTTCAGGACTGTGACTCTCAAGAATGTGAGATGCGATCGTACTCAATCTGCCCGTAGTCGAGTTTGATAATGCGATCGGCGCTCCCGAAATAATGATCATCATGGCTAATGACCAAGACCGTTTTCCCTTGGTGCTTGAGCTTTGGCAAAAACTCCTGATAGAACAATTCTCGAAACATCGGGTCTTGATCCGATGCCCATTCGTCAAAGAGATAAATCGGACGGTCTTCAAGATAGGCTGTTAACAAGGTCAAGCGTTTGCGCTGTCCTTGAGAGAGTTGCGTCGTGGAGAGATGCCCATCGACGATCTGGACTTTGTGATCGAGATGCAACTGTTTTAGATACATGTGCGCTTGAGCATCTAAGTTGGGAGCATCGATACCCAGCAAGCGATCGAAGAGATAAAAATCGGCAAACACTGCCGAAAAGTGTTGTCGATACCATTCGCGGTTAGCATCTGCGATCGGCTGTCCATCAAATACGATCGCGCCCGATTCGGGACTATAAAGCCCTGTTAACAGCTTTGCTAACGTCGATTTGCCGCTGCCGTTGCCGCCCACAATGAATACAATTTCGCCTGGGTGAAGCGTCAGATCAATCGGACCTAAAACGAAATTGCTATCTTCTGTTTGGTAATAAGTGTGCGTTACGTTGCGGAGTTCTAAACGCTGCCAGTCAAGACGCGTTGGCGCGGGAACCGTCATGGATTCAGAGCGACTTCTAAGCGACAAGCCGAGCGCATTAATCTTATCGAGGGAAACACTGGCTTGACCCAGAACCGGCAACTTCAGAACAATTTTATCGAGGGGCAAAATTAGGTAGGTAAATGTCAGAACATATCCAGATAAGGTTTGCAGCGGCACCGAAAGTAAATTGGGTAATGCAAACAGAACAAACCCGATCGCAAAGAAAAAAATCAGTTTGCCGAAACTCGCGGCCCCAGCGAACAACACTAGAGCATCCACGTTATGGCGGCGAAACGAGGCAGAGGATGCTTCTAAATCATCGGCTAGAAACATTTGGCGGCGCGGATAATGCAGTTTCAGTTCTTTGATGCCATCGGTGATCGAGCGGAAATGCTTGAACAAAATATCTTGATCGTCACGGGCGTAGGCTAAGCGTTTTCTACCTTGGTTGAGAATCCATTGGCAACCGACAAACGACGCTACAAATAAGCCCATCACCATCAGAAACACAATCCACGAGAGCCAGCCGATGTAAGCAAAACAGCCGATGATTGTGGCAAGATCAATGCACAAAAACGGAAACGAAGAAACGGCAGTCGCAACCGCCTGCACATCCTCAGTTAGCGTCGCCATTACCCGAGCATTGCCTAGTCGTTCTAAATGGTTTAACTCTGACGAAAGGATCTGACGACCGAGTTGCATTCTTAGGTTAAATACAGCATCCTGCGCTAACCGAATTAGTACAACCTGAGAAATGATGCTTGTCACTAGAGAAATAATTGTTAGCCCGATAAATGCACCGGCAAACGTCCCCATTTCTGCACCTTTTGCCCCAATCGCCCGACTGATCAGCGCGATCAGTCCCGCACTACTGATGCCACTGAGAAACCCAGTAAAGATCGCGATCGCAACCTGTTTTCGCGACGATCGCAGCAGAAATGATAACAATTGCATAGCCGTGGTAACGAAGGGTTGGTAACTGTAACAGAGACAATAGAATTCAACCATTATCACTGACGATGAATCGTCTATTTCGATTCCAATAACGAATCGATCGCTAAACTAACGTTGATAGATTCAGTGTTCTTACAAAGCGCTGCTAGGAAGCGAGCCTTTTCACAAAGCAGATTGGACAAAGCGGGTCGAAGACCTGCAACATTTTGCAAAGAAAATATTGCGAAAGCCCTCCCTCTGACTCATCTCCAATGAAGTGGAGTAGATCATCCCAGATTTGGGCAATGTATAAGCTAGAACGTTCGCAGATTGTGCCATTGTGTTTACTAATGTTGATCATCCCAGTCAATCTGTTCTGGCCCCTCCTATCTTTACGGAAGGCAGCACACAAGCCCTTCACTTAAAATCGACGCTACAAGATTTGTCACTATACGAATTTCAAAGTGACTGGGAAACTTTGGGTAGCAAAGTTGCTCAGAGTTTCGAGCGTCACCCACTTCTGCCCGGCGTAATTTTGCTTGAACAGGAAAAATTTGTTGGTATGATTTCCAGGCAGTGCCTTCTAGAGTATCTGCTGCGTCCATATGGGGCAGAGCTATTCTTGCAAAAGCCGCTTCGAGTGCTGCACAGTTATGCTCATCTTAGTCCGTTAGTTTTGACAGCAGAGACATCGATTCTGGTGGCCGCTCAACAAGCGTTGCGCCGACCTTTTGAGCGTCTACATGACCCCATTGTTGTCCAATTCGCACCTCAGACTTACCGATTGCTCGATCCGCACGAACTCAACATCGCCTCTTGGCAACTGCGTGGCATTGAAACTCAAGTCAGACTCGAACGCTTACAAGTCCAGATGCTTCAGAGCGAGAAGATGGCAAGTTTGGGGCGCTTAGTCGATGGGATTTCTCACGAAATTCTCGATCCGGTGAGCTTTATTTGGGGCAATCTCTCGCATGTGGCTGACTATAACCGTAATCTCTTAGACCTGCTCGAAGCGTATGAACAGCAGGGCAAAGGTTCACCAGAAGTCACAGAATTAAAGGATGCGATCGAGCTAGATTACATTCGCGAAGATCTGCCCAAAACGTTGGAGAGCATTAGAACTGGGGCTGATCGCCTGTCAAAGTTAGCCAACAGTTTGCAAAACTTCTGTCACATTGATGAAGTGTTTCCCCGACCCACTGACCTGCATGAATGTCTCGATTCTGTTTTGCTACTGCTCAAAAGCCGTTTAACAAGTGATATTCATGTGATCAAAAAATATGGTCATCTACCTCCCGTGTCCTGTTTCGGTGGGCAGTTGAGCCAAGTTTTTATGAATATCTTAAATCGTGCGATCGATGCGCTGCTGAATGATGCGGCTAATAGTCACTTCAACGCAACTCTGCCGCAAGCCCGAACTAAGCCAATTGATCCGCCTAAAATTTTAATCACGACGGATGTTTGTTCGCTCGATCACACGGGCAATCGCTGGATTTCGATTCAGATTGCAGACAACGGAGCAGCTATATCTCCAGAAGTTCAGCGACAACTGATGCAAGCTTTTTCAGCAGAGCGATCGCTGGTGAAAGAAACCAGTCTGGCAATGAGCTACCGCATTGTGACGGCGCGCCATAGCGGCAAATTTAGAATCTATTCCTGCATTGATCCGGTAGAACCACGCTCTAAGATGGGGACTGCCTTTGAGATTCTCTTACCAATGGTTTAATGGAATTCTAAAGATGTTGCTCCATTGGCAGAGGGATCATCAACGTGAAGAATTACAAACAGAAAATCACGGATTTTTACAATGCGAGAATTCATTACGACAATGACCATACTCGCGATCGCGCCCTCCGCCTCGTCGAGTATTCTCCTCTAAAGGCTAAGGATTCAGTATTAGATGTGGCAACGGGAACGGGCATTGCTGCGGTTCCTGCGGAGTTGCGCTCTGCGCTAATCGCAGCAGCCCATGTTGTAGGAACTCAAGGGCACGTGATTGGAATTGACATTGCAACAGAGTTGCTGAATCAAGCAAAACAGAAAGTTGCCGCCTCAAGCTTACAAAATATCGACCTGCTCGAAATAGATGCGGAAGAGTATCCATTTAAGCCAGAACAATTCGATGCGATTCTGTGTTCTTCAGCCATTGTTTTATTGACAGATATTTCGCGCAGTTTAGGCGATTGGCATCGTTCGCTCAAACCCGCTGGATTCGTTGCATTTTCTTGTTATTCAGCAACCTCTTTTCTCACGCCTGCGATCGCCCAAGCCTGCAAAATGAATGGGTTGACGCTACCCGAAATTAACAAAACGCTTGGAAGTCCTGAGCGATGTCAACAGCTTTTAACTCAAGTAGGGTTTTCAGCGATCAACATTCAGACCGAGCAGCGAGGTAGTTATCTCAGTGTGGAACAAGCCAAAAATCGCTGGGACGGCAAAACCTGGCTTCACCCCAATGAGCCGTTTTCTCAGCTAACGCCAAATCAGGTGCAGCCCCTCAAAGCGGATTATGATCGCCTGATCGAATCGTTAGGAACAGAGAAGGGAGTTTGGGACGAGCAAACCACCTTTTTTGTAGTGGCACGAAAATAAAGGCGTAAGAAACACTCGTTTGGACGGCAAGATTCAGGAGATGTTTAACGGCGCTTTGACGCAGCAGAACCGCGATAGATTCGTTCTGCCTGCTCTACTGATAGCCATGGAGCAACATCACTGGCATGGAGCGGCGCTGACTCATCATCCGAGTGATAGGGCAAGCCACACATTGCAGGAGGTGCAGTGCTAACGGCTTTATTTGAAGCCATTGTGATCTGACTTTGGGGGGCGGCATACTGGTGAGTTTCCGGGTCGTATGCCAACACTTCACCCGTTTCAAGGTGATAGACCCAAGCATAGATATTAAGTTTGCCCTGGAACATTTTAGAGCGCACAACCGGATAGGTTTTGAGATTCTCGATCTGAGTTAGAACGTTCTCTGCGATCGTCACCTCTAACAGTTGGTCGCCCGAATACTGACTGTAGTTGTCTTTCACCAAGCGTAGAGTGGCGTCGGCGTGCCTGAGCCAGTCATACACCAACGGCATTTGTTCTTCGAGTTTGCCGAGTTGGAGTAATCCCTTCATTGCGCCGCAGTGAGAATGTCCGCAAACAATGATTTGTTCAATATTGAGTGCTGAAATCGCATACTCGACTGCCGCTCCTTCTCCACCATTTGCCGCTCCAAATGGCGGGATCAAATTCCCCGCATTTCGGATAACAAAAAGTTCGCCAATTCCCGCTTGGGTGATGAGATTCGGATCAACCCGAGAATCAGAACAGGTGATGAACAGGACTCTTGGCTTTTGATGGTGAGAAAGTTCTTCTAGCAGTTCCCGATGTTCAGAAACAAAGGTTTCTCGAAAATTCTCGTGTCCTCGAATTAGCTTTTTCATCGTCTGTCCCTTCGGAAATTGACCCGCTCTTCAGTTAATCATAAATCTTAATTAAAAAGCTACGACAGCCATTCGTCCGTCGCATCCTCTTTTGTATTGGTGTTACGGCTGGGCGTCTCGCGATTGAACTTGAGGTGAATCGATCGAGTTTGCACCCCATCTGAGGCAACCGCCATGATCGGATAATCAATCAGCCCATCTTGGAACGATATTTGGAACCGGAACGTTCCATCGGGACTCAGTTCGACAGGTTCACCTGCGATCGTCAATGTTGCATCTGGCTCGGTTGCCCCATACACAATCAGTTCTGCATCTGCCACCAGCCAAAACTTGCGCGGACGAATCGGCGCAACTCCGCCTGAAAAGCCTGCTCCAGACATAGTAAGTCCGGACATAGTAAGCGCTCCAGACATGCCCATACCCGAAGGCGTCGGCAGTGCCCATCCTCCCATACCTGAGGGAAACACAAAGGAGCTAATTGCCGTTTGAGGCACTTGCTGCATCGAGCCAAACAGCGATCCAGCAATGCGCTGAGACTCAACGCCTTGAGCTAACCCAAAGATTTGATCATAAATAGCGCTCTGGGGCTGACTGCTTTGGCGACCGGGTGGCACGAGTTCTAAGAACGTCTTGCCCTGCAACTCTTCTTCCCAATCGATCGTTACAAACTGATCCTCAAACCAATCGGACGGATACACGGGCGGAATGCTAACCGACGCAGAGCGAGCCAGCATGAGCCAACGATCGTCTTCAGTGAGATAGCCAATTTCGGCTAAGTAGTCGCGATCGCTTACCGGAATCGGCACATACCAGTCTCTAGCAAGTTCCTCACAGTCATACTGCTGCAAGCTATGAGGGCTTTGACGATCGAGAGTAACATCTGTTACATCGTAGAGCCGCAGCGCTAATCGTTGTCCACCTTGGCGTCTGAGTGCTTCTCGATGATCGTTCGGAACGTCCCAATAGGCGTAGGCCCACTGTGGATCGCGTGGCATGAGAACAATTCGGCTCTCGCTATATCCTGCTGGTAAATCCGCTAAACCCTCGTCTACACTAGCTAAGGTTTCACGAGACAGCTCCGCTTGTCCTAAATTAAATTTCGTCGCTTCGATTTCGGTCTGTTCACGGTTCATCTCGCTCCGATCTACGATCGCGTTTGATCGATTTGAGCTTGAAGCGGCAGCCATGCCCATAGCGGCTCCTCCTAACGCTGCACCTAGGCCAGGCGATCCGGCACCGAGTGAATTGCTCAAATCATCTAGCGATGCTTCGGAGTTTGGCGCACCCGTTTGTTGAGACTCTGACCCTACAGAAACTCGTGAATCAAAGTTGTTAAAAGGTTCGGTAGGTTCGATGGTAGCGGCATCATCGTCTAAAACGAGTTCATCCACTTGATCATCCGCTAGCTGTGCTTCAAGATCGTCGATTTCTTCGATCAGGTCGAAACTCGCCAATGACTCCTCTATCTCTGGAGAATTGCCTGGGATAGCGTTAGAGGCGTCAGAGGGTTGATTTCCAGAGCCAAGCCATGCGGCTCCCGCGCCTGCCATTGCCGCACCTCCCAGTGGCGCAGATCCTGAAATATCAGAAGATTCTTGTACGATCGCAGGGTCAATATCAGAGCGGGCGTCAGAAGCGGTATCTATGGCGCTCTCCCGTGCGTCAACCGTCTGATTTTCCGAAGCGATGGGAGCTACGGCTGGATCTGATACTGAATTTGAACCGATTTGAGCAGCATCTTGAGTGCTAGAATCCCATGGATCAGCTACCACTCCAAGCGAGGGGTTATCAGCCGAATCCGCTACGAAAGGAGTTGAAGAGGAGTTCGACACTAGGGAAGCGTCTGACACAGGGCGATCGCTCGGACTGATCGCGCTTTCCAATGGATCAGAGTTAGCTTCGTTAGGTTCTGCGCGATCGCGCACTGTCCACGCGGCTCCTGCACCTGCTGCAACTCCTGCGCCTCCAATGGCCGTTCCGCCGATCCGATTGGCTTCGGGTTGAGACTCTGCAATTGAGGCGCGATCGCCATTAATCACAGTTTCGGTTCTCGCCGCTAAATTTGGATCAGCGCCACGATCTGGTGGATTGACTGGTGGATTGACTGATGGATTTGCAAGGGGGGCTTCAGCAGACGATGTGGGGTCAGCTCCAGCGCGACGATTTTTTAGCAACCACGCTACTAGTAAGCCCGCAATGCCTAACGGCAAAAGCCACAGCAGCCAAGTCGGAAGTCCTGCACTTGCTTCAGAAGTCGTTTGGAGTGCTTGTCCACTCTGATTCGCCCCATTCGGCGCAGCCGTTGCAGCCGCGCTTGGAGAAACGGCAGCATTGGCCGCTCCGGTAGCGGTTGCTCCAGCAGGACTTGCACCAGGACTCGCAGCCGCAATCAGCGTGCCAGATGCGGCGGCAGGGTCAGCTTGGGCAGTTTGAATAATTGATTGAGCAGCGGGAGCGGTGGCGTAACCAAGAAACGCCGCGATTGCAGGAGAAGGCGTCCCTTTATACACGTAAGAGAGAGGCTGCGAGAAGGGATAGCGCGGGTCGTCCGGCAGGGTAGTGTGCATCGGCACAATCCGGACACTCGGCTGATTTACAAGCTGATATGCGATCGCATATCCAACGCCATTCGTACCCAAATCCTGAAGCATTGCTTCGGTGCTGTCTTCTCTAGTTTTTGCTGCCGTTGCTCCGCTTGCAAACGGCGCGTCCTGAAAGGCGGGATAATTTTGGAAGGCTTGACGAGTATCGCTCGTGTCTGGACGGTCGATCAGCCGAATCGCCCCTGGCGCACCGCCAACCTGCGACCAATCGGTAATTTCCCCCCGGAAAATCTGAGCAAACTGTGTGGTCGTCAAGTTTCCTCTAAACGGATTCGTGGGACTGACGACGATCGCAATCTTGTTGCGTGTGACTGGAATCGCGACCAGTCCTTGCGCTTCTTCTTCGGCAGTGAGCGAACGCCCGATCGCGGCTAAATCTATTTTTCCATCCCTTAAATCTTGCAGCCCCGTAGCGCTCTCGGTATAGCCGATATCAATACTGGTTTCTGGGTACTGCGTCTCAAATCGCTGCTTCAAAGCTTGGTTGATGGCTGCCATGCTGCTAGAGCCACTAATCCGAACGGTTGTCCCCTTGGGCACAGCATCTGGCAATGAAAATGCTGATGGACTGGCCGACTGAGCGAGGGCAGGGCGGACTTTCAGCGATCCAGCAAAAGGGGTTGCGGTGGTTAGAAGTGTAACCAGTAACGCAAGATTAATGACGGAAGGTTGTTTCTTAAACACCATTGGATCTAATGCAGCTTACACCGTTCGGATTGAGGTAATTATATAGTGCTTAACTTGAATTTACAGATGAACGAGAGAAGAGTTGCGATTAAAAATTGATTTTGAAGCTGCTTGAGAGGGATGATGCGATCGGCGTTAGCGAGGTGACTCTTCCGATTTACCTGCTTTGTTAATTCAGTGCGCCAAATGCAGAAACTCATTCGTTCAAGTCATTGAAAGGGATCGCGGGTTGCCTGAAGAATGCGATCGCAAACATCACTACCCTGAAATTTTTACTTTTAGAAGCTCAAGCGGGTGACGGCTATAGGAGCATTACTAGCGAGTTTGACCCCTTACCGACCCCGCTCAGACAACTCTATTTTCTAGATAACCACTTCGCCGCCAGAATACCTCCGATAAAGCCAAACAAATGTCCTTCCCACGAGATGTGCATTTGGTTAGGAAGAACGCCCCAAATTAGACTGCCGTAGAATAAGCCAACGGTCAGCGATAGCGCGATCGACAGAGCGCTCCGCTCGAAATAAGCCCGTGATAGTAAAAATCCAAAGTAGCCAAAGATAACGCCACTTGCGCCAATATGGATGCCTGGAGAGCCAAACAGCCAAACGCCGATGCCACTTGCAAGCAGGACGATTGCAGACACCGCAAAAAATTCTTTCACGCTTCGCAGCATCACAAACCAACCCAACATCAGGAAGGGAATTGTGTTGCTAATGAGATGCTGATAGCTGCCGTGGAGAAAGGGCGAAAAAAAGATTCCTCGAACTCCGAGGCTGGTTCGAGGAATGATGCCATACACATTAGCCGTCCCTGGCAAGACGCTGTCGGTAATATGGATGAACCACATTAACCCCACCAGTCCACCGAGGATGACAACGTGTGATTTAAATTCGCTTGCGATCGCGCTTGGATCGTTGGGGTTTCTTCGGGTCATCAGAGGTCAGGTAAACGGGTTGACTTCCTTTCTAACACATCAAAAACGCAGTACCCACAAGGCACTGCGAAATCTAAGCCGTCTATTACACTAGGGAGAAGTTTCTTAGGCTCCCTTCATTACTTAGCTTAAGTAGGTTGAGCGTTTAGCACAGATGACTGCAACTGCTGAGCTAATTCAGTCAGCCGACGAATCCGTTCTTCTGTCGGGGGGTGAGTTCTAAACAGTGATTGCAATCCTTTAGTTGAAAGTGGATTGACGATCAGTAGAGGTGACAGCGCTGGATTGCCATTCATCGGAATCTCATGTCCAATACGCTCGAGCTTTTCGAGGGCGCTAGCTAGGGCAAGAGGATTTTGAGTGATTTCAGCCGAGCCTTGATCGGCGGCAAATTCGCGAGTTCGAGAAATCGCCATTTGAATCAGTCCTGCCGAGAGTGGTGCAAGCACAATAAGGAACAGTAGACCTAAAGGATTTCCACCCCGACGGCTATCGCGAGAAACGGGACCATACAGCGCCCCAAACGTCAGAATTCTGCCTAAGAAGGTGATGCCACCCGCGATCGTACCTGCAACCGCTTGGGTGAGCGTATCGCGATTTTTAACGTGCGTCAGCTCATGGGCTAAAACGCATTCTAGCTCTGCTGGGCTCAGCAATTCCATAATGCCTTGAGTCACGGCGACGGCAGCATGATCTGGGTCGCGACCTGTAGCAAATGCGTTAGGAGATTGTGTTGGAACCACAAACAATTTTGGCATTGGAATTTCGGCGCGATCGCAAAGCCGCTTAATCATGTCAAACAGTTCTGGCGCTTCAGACCGCTCAACGGGCTGTGCGGCATAAGAAGCAAGCGCCATCCGATCTGAGTAATACCAAGACCCAAAGCTGCTAAATGCAGCAAAAATCAATCCCAAAATAAGACCCTGCTCGTTGCCAACCAGGTAATACCCAGCCAGAACCAATATTCCGCTCAGTAATCCTAGAAGGGTAGCCGTTCTAATTTGATTCCCAATCATCTTCCGTGTAAAAGTTTTTCTACAGGTCTGCAATAATATTCCAGCATGACTCACAATCCTTACTCTATCCCTTGAGTGAATTTCTTCTCATTCATCGGTACAGTTTTCGAGATACTGCATTTTTTAAGTACTGTAGAGTGTGAGGTATGGGTTACTTTACTTGATTCTCTATGAGCTTTCGGATTGGTTGTGCAATTTGGGCTTACAAAAGTTGGGTTGGCGATTTGTTTCCGCCAAAGAGCCGAGCGAGCGATTTTCTAAGCCTTTACAGTCATCGATTTACTTGTGTAGAAGGCAACACAACATTCTATTCTGTGCCGAATGCGGAAACAGTAGCGCGATGGGCAGCAGAAACACCGCCTGGATTCAAGTTTTGTCCTAAACTACCTAAGAAATTAACGCATAATGGATTGCTAGAACCATCACTAACAGAAGCACTTAAATTTCTAGAATTGATGCAAGGGTTAGGCGATCGCTTAGGGCCTTTGATGCTGCAACTTCCGCCGAGTTATAGTCCCGCTAGATTGAATGACTTAACAATTTTTTTAAGCCGTTGGTCAAAAACAGGAGTGCCTTTAGCGGTAGAAGTGCGGCATCTAGAGTGGTTTAGAGAACCTCATAAAAGCCACTCGAATGCGATGTTAGAAGATTTAGCAATCGGTAGAGTGATGCTAGATACACGTCCAATTTATGAATGCGAGAATGATCCTCAAATTGATAGTGAGCGTAAGAAGCCCAACGTTCCGCTCCAGCCCGTAACAACGTCTAACGTTGCGTTAATTCGATACATCAGCCATCCAAATTTAGAATCAAATGAGCAATACTTGCAAGAATGGGCAGAGCTTGTCGATCGCTATCTCAAACAGAATGTTCAGGTATATTTCCTTGTGCATTGTCCTGTTGAGGCGCGATCGCCCCAAACCGCTCGTCACTTTCAGCAATTGCTTGAGCAACACGGGGTACCCATCCCACCTCTGCCTTGGAACACCATTTACTCCAAAGCAACCGAGCAAGCTCCTTCGCAACTGAGTTTGTTCTAAAGCGCTCGCCTTCACGCAGAGGTAATATTCCGATTATCGCGGCGACGAACAACAACAACACAGGGTCGAGGAGCCGCATTCGCTTTTTTGCTAGGGAAGTTAGATCCGATTGGAACATCACGAATCTGCATAAAATCTTTGCCGTCTGTCGTTTGCAGAGCAAATTTGCGACTTTCAGATTTCATATTCTGCCGAATGCCATGCATCTCTCCCGGATGTTGAACTGCTAGAAAAAGCGTTTGGCGATCGCGGCTTAAAAACGGGCCGGTCAGTTCAGATTCCATTGGAGCGATCGCAAACATATAGGCATTGCCTGCATTCGTGCCCGACGTCGGAATAAACCAAAGAGAATTATTGCCAAATACGCCCCGCAGGTTGGACTGACTAATCGGAACGCCATTCTTGCCGATGCGGTTTGGAATAGCTTTGTTAATTTTGTCAGACGACATATCCGTGACGACCCACACATGACCATCTGGATCGATCATCAAATTATCAGGGTTCGCAAATCCTGCACCACCTGCGCTTGGCTCTCCGCCTAAGGCCATCATCTTCCAGCTAAACGTCATCGCCGCCGGATTATTTTGATCTTCGACGAGGTGCATCACAAATCCGTATTCGTAAGGCGTTTCACCCTTAGCACCTTTGAAAACCCGTTTATCTGCTCCCCCATCTTTGTCAGGAGAGCCAGAGGTAAACGAAACGTAGAGAGAGCCATCCGGCGCAATTTCAGTATCTTCAGGTCGTGCGGTACAGGTTGCGCCGCACGCATTCGCGGCATAGTGAGCATCGATCAAAATTGCACCTTGTTTTTCCTCAGCGTTTCCTTGATACAGATCACCCAGCGTTTTGAACTGCTGCTTGAATTTCTTGACGTCTGCCTCGGTTCTAAACGCTTTGTAGCCGCCTTCAGGACGTTTGGGCAGGTTAATCATGCCGCCAACAATGGTGGTAGGACTATCTGGCTCAACGGGAGTATCGGCTTTGAGCGCGATCCAGCGCCCGGTTCCATCTTCGTTAAATTTGGCAGCGTAAAGCATTCCAGTTTCGAGTAGGCGAGAATTGGCTTTATCGGTGGGATTGGTCACAGCATCACGGCTAACAAATTTGTAGAGATGTCCACCTCTGCGATCGCAGCCCGAATAAAACGCTAATGGTTTCCCTGATTCAACCCGGACTCCAACAGCTTCATGGCGATAGCGACCCAGCCACGTGTGTTTTGTGCCGTAGTCTTGCGGATTGGCAGGATCCAGTTCTACAATCCAGCCGTATTTGTTGCCTGCAAATCCAAACACGTTGCCCTGTCCAGATACCTCTTCGTCATCGATTCTGAAGGTTTGCTTGTCTGGCGGAAATGAGGTTCCATCCGCATACACCGCATCCGGGACTTGATTTTGGATGTTTTCTTCAGCGCTGAGAACCGTTCCCCAAGGCGTCGTTCCACCCGCACAATTCGCAAAAGTTCCAATAATGCGATCGCCCAACTTATCCCTATATCCTTTACCCGATTTCTTCAGAAAAACTGCCTTCGCTGCCCCCGTACACTTGAGGTAGCGTCCATCCTCTAACCCAGAAATTCCCGTGATGCGGCGATCGCTTGTGGAATAAGTGCGCTCCCATGTCCCGTCTGCCGTTTTACGAATCGAAATGACACCTAATCCCTGATCAATCAAAGCTTCTTTAGCAATCTGGCGAATCTGGGCCTTTAACGGGGTCTTGTCAGACAAAGCAAAGGCGTTCAAACCTGTTTTTTCTGCTTTGCTCAACGCTTTCTGCACATCCTTAAAAGGGAGCTTTTTGCCAATCACTTTTTCGTAAGTTTGTAGCCACGGAACTGCACTAATGTACTCAAAGTTAACGCTGAGGTAGCCTTCGTTAGGAGCCGTTTCGACAAACGAGAGGTAGTCGTTGTTGTAGCCAAACCGAGAATCCCCGACTTTGTCTCCCCACGCGGCCAGCACATCATAGCTAAAGCCATCAGGCAGCACTAAATCATCGGCTACTTCGTACTGGCTTAAGGTATCGATTTGTTTTTCGAGTGAAATTCCCGTTGTCTCCAGTGGAAGCGGACTTTTAACCGGAGTGAAGCTCAGTTCATTCGCAGATGCATTGATGTTTTGTGCTCCACCAACCAAACTTTGAAACGGCATAGAGAACTTTTGCCCGGACTTGAGCGCAGTTCCAGCAGCAGCCGTTCCAGCTGCCGCCCCTAAAAAGAGCAAAAAATTCCGGCGTTTCACAGGCATGATAGATGGCTCCAAGTTGGTAATCTGTTCTGTGATAGCAGGCAACAGGCTCGTTTGAGGTTAAGACGGGGTAATCTCTGGGCTAAGAGACCCATTGAAGTTAGCAAATTGAAGTTGGCAAAATGATGCGGAGGTGAGGATGAAGATGAATCCATTCTGTCTGGTTGCCCGTACTCACCTAAAACAACATCAGAACAAACTACTAGCTTGAGCAAAATTTTCGTTTCGAGCTTGCTAGGGTCACACCTCTAGTAGAAGTTTTAACTAAATAAAAAAGTTCTAGTAACTACTTTTTTTGTTACTAAGTAGGACAACCTAATTAAAGCTAAAACGCTCTACTGGGTAACTACCCTTTTTGCCTCTGTTCTCAATTCCTTGCATAATCGCAGCAGCTAAATCAACCTCATCCTCAAATACCTGACCTGCTAACTCAGTGCGTTTAAGCTGTAACCACTCATCTTCAATGCGATTCATCTGCGGACTATAAGGGGGTAGGAAAAAGAGCAACAATCCTTGCTGCTGCCAATGATGTTGCTGCTGTTGAACCAGTTTAGAGCGATGAACTGAGGCATTGTCGAGGACAATCACGCTCAGTTGTCCGGTTTGTTGAAGGTGCTGTTGTGCAATAGAGGCTTGCCAATCCATCAGCTTGAGGAAGGTGGCAGTTTTCAGACTCCCCAGCATCAGTGCGTAGTCGAACCGAAGTTGGGGTTGCCAGATGCCCAGGATGTTAATCCGTCTACCCCTGCGTTTGCGTTGCTTGACCTGCTTTTGTTGACCACGTGGGCTATAAGCGTACTCGCTCGCCCGTTGTAGACAACAGCCTGACTCATCCAGGTACTTGAGGCAGATTACGCCTAAGTGTGCCCAGTGCTTGAGCATTTCCCAATCGAGCCGCTTGGCTTGATAGTGCGACTGAGTCGTCTCAGTCGGGGGACTGTGTCGTATCCGTTTCCAAGCGTAGTTTTTTTTTGAGTATGCGGCGGACTTGTTCTTTGCCTAACTCCACTTGCCGCTCCGTTGCTAACTTGTGGCTCAGTTGCGCGGCACTATAGCGACGCGGTTCTTTGACCCATTGCGCTAAAGCTTGCCAATCGTCGTCGCTCCACCGCCGATGTCTGCCGCGACCCGATGCCTCCCATAATTCCCCTAACCCACCCGCTTGCCAGCGATGGATCGTTTCTCGGACGGTTTGAGGTGCCCAATCGAGATGTTGAGCAATGGGATTCACCGTCCAACCCGCTGCGTTCAGTCGCAGGGCACTCGCCCGTTGCTTGACTCGTTCGGGAACACCATCGGCGTAGCTGAGTTCACGCAGGGTGCGATCTTCTTCCAAGTTCAGGTTAATTTGCAGAGGAGCAGGCATCGTTCAAAACAATCTCATCCTCCTCATCTTACGTTTTATTTGGTTGAACTACTTA
>JAHHHP010000047.1 GCA_019359275.1 Myxacorys chilensis ATA2-1-KO14
TAATTTGGGAAAGGGCGAGAGTCATGAGTCCTCCCCTGAAACGCTGGTTTTACACTGATTCTAAGCGAAATGCAATTCTAAATTCAACATCTACAACTGTAGTAAATATCCTCAAACTCAGGTGTAATTTTGGAACTCCGTATTATGAATACTACAAAGCGAGAAATTGAATCGCTTCTAAGAAAGCTTCCTGATGACTGCTCGATCGAAGATGTGCAGTATCATCTCCATGTTTTAGCTAAAGTTCAACAGGAATTAGAAGCAGCAGACACTCAAGGAACAGTGACTCAAGAAGAAGCGGAAGAGCGCTTGAATAGATTCGTATGAGGATAAATCGTGAGTGAAGTAGAGAAAGATTATGAATTAAAAGTGCTGAAAATGGTACTCAATACCTACTTAGACGAAATCGCATCGGCGATGACGGAGGAAGGGCTTAAATCACTTGAGGCTAATCGTGATCGGACCGTGTGGAATTTAGCTACGAAAATTTACAGCCAGAGCGGGCACAAAGTTGACTTATACAGTATACGAAAGCTAGTTGATTCTAGAATTGAAGGCATGAAGCATCAGGTAGCTGCTGATAAAGAACGTAGGGCTGAGGAAGCTCGTCAAGATGAAGAACGTAGGGCTGAGGAAGCTCGTCGAAGGGATGCAATTAAAGCTTTTGTTCCTGCAAGAGTTCAGAAAATAGTTAGTGAGCAGTTGCAGGTAGATGAAAATAAAGTTAACTTAGACAGCCACTTGGTGAAAGATCTAGGCATGGATGAAGTAGCTTGGGTTAACCTTTCAATGGAACTAGAAGAAGAGTTTGATATTGAGATACCCAACGAAATAGTGGAGGATGGGTGGATCACTATTAAGAACCTCGTGAATCTTATCCAGAAGATACTCTTAGCTTAGATTCAGTATTTGTTCGTAATGGGATCAAATTGCTGAAAGAAAACTTGTCAGAGCATCTGCGATCGCGCTTTGTCTTTACCCCCGGAAAAGTCACGGTACGAGGATTGGGAATGCTGAGCGCCGATCAGCAATTGTCGAATCTGATCAATTGGCTCAGCCGAATGCAGGGAGCCTTGCCTGAACTCGCCTTGGTATAGTATTGTCAAATCTAAATAAATCAGAATGTTGGATATAAAAAATTAGCTTGCAAATCGGGACGGTACTTCTGAAAATAGACGCGATCGTTGGGTGTCCACCGCTCCACCCAACTCTCAGTTTCATCAATGTTGTATTCGGTCGTCCCGCGACGCAATCCGCGCTGTTGTGCCACCTCCAACGAACAATCCACCCAAATCTTGAATCGATAATACGGCAGCAAAGTTGGATGCAGCGCACTGATACCCTCAATGATGAGATAATCGACCACTTCTATTTCTCGCCAATCCTTCAGTTTGCCCTGATGCCAATCGAACACTTGGTAGCGAATGGGATTGCCTTGAGTGGCAGGAATCAGAACTTGGTGTTCTAAGCGATCGCGATCAAACACAGTCCAATCTGACAATCGTACATCTCGCTCTGGAACCCAAAACTCATCCATTGAAATTACTTCAGCAGCATGCAATTGCTTCACTAGTCGTCTCGACAGCGTACTTTTGCCAGACCCTCCAAATCCTGATATGCCAATTGAGATCGGTTGCTCTTGTGTGTTTGGTAGCCCAAGAATTGCTTCAGTGAGTTGAGCGAATTTAGACGTGCAGTTCGAGTTGTCAGGACTTTACATTGTTTCTTCATTTCCACTATTTCTGATGAGAACGGCAAGATCATTTAGCATCAGCTAGTGCGTAGCCAGAAAGGGTGAGATAGCGATCGCAGTGCCACTGTAGTTCTTCTTAAGTGATGCAAATTTTTGTAATGAAAACAAACGATTCAGTTATGATGCTCCTTTTACCAAAATGGCAGAACTTAAGTAAAAGCAGGCATTGTTGCGTATCAAATATTACATCAAATATAAAGTATGGACTTTGTGGTTTGCGTCTGAGCGATGTTGCGAAAACTGGACATATCGTAGATAACAGGTATAAAAAATTAAGTGAGCTTTTGTAATAAAATCGCGGTTTCTACAGGTATTATTTGTGTCAATCTAAAAACATCAATACTGCCTTAAGTCCTTCAAAATGTTCTTATCTTTAGCTGCCTTTAAATCATCTAAGTTAGAAAACGTCAATTCTTAGCTAATTTTTTAGTATCATAAAGCACATACAGCCTGCGGCTCCTAGCACCAAAGCTTGTTATTTGAAGTAGTAGACAGTACTCTATTTATGACTTGGGTGTTGACCGCATTTAACTGCGGACTGCTAAATAAAGAAATTGTGCATTTGGGTTCATCTCTTTATAACTCGGCTAACATGGTGCAGATTGATCACCCAGGTTACATTCCATACTGGGATCAACCTTCGTGCCCATTCAGTCTTGATTGAGGAGGTCTTTTCATAAAGCGATTACAAACGTTTTACTATCGACTAGCGGCTCCCTCCGCCTCACCTAATTCGGTAAGAGAAAGCTGTTTTATTGCAAGACTCTTCTCTTATAAAAAGGTCATTTGTTAAAGAGGCCAGTTTTTGTGTAATCGCACGAAGATTGTGTTTCTGTTTGTCAAGTTTTTATTAAGTTGATTTTGTTTTTCTTATTGCTGTTAGTCTGCAAGAGGCTTTGCTTTCTAGACATTCCTGTTAATCCTCCGCTAAAAATGCAGTTGCAGTAAGCTTCTATTTCTCATATAGAGATTACTTGCAGTAGGTCTCAAGAGTTTCTCAATCGATACCGGTTTTTATGGTTAGTCATCGACCGTTTCAACGACTCCAACCCCTGAGTTTGTTAGCTCAACTCATCAGCCGTCAGATCGACGGCTGTTTGCAAGTCATCAGTGGCTCAACCTCATGGTTGCTCTACCTCGATCGCGGTAAGCTCGTCTACGCGACGAACTCGACCGCTCCGTTTGATCGACTCCAGCACCATCTGATGGGATTAGGCGACCAAGCCCCTGCCCTGAGCAAGCTCGACTATGCCCAGCTGCGGCGACAATTCGATCAGCCTGCCTCCCTCTCCGCCAGTAGCGTGGATTATCAAGCGATTCGTTGGCTGGTTGAGCAGCAGTATCTGACGATACCTCAAGCGGTGAGTCTGATTGATGCGATCGCAAAAGAGGTGCTGCAATCCTTCTTAGCGGTGACAGAAGGCATGTACGAACTGACCGCAAAAGCCGCAATCTCAAATTATCCCAACTTATGCCAACTCGATTTGCGGCAGATCGTTGAACACTGTCATACCCGTGCCCAACGTCCAACGCCAACCGAACCGCGCCCTGCCGTCTCTCGCTCAGGTGCCACGATTCCTCGTGCGTCTGCTCCAGACAAAACCGAAGAACCGTCCACCCCGTCAGACAAACCTCGTCATACGATCGCCTGCATCGATGACAGCCCGACCATTTTGCAAGCCATCAGCAGCTTTCTCCACGACTCCAGCGTTTCTGTCGTAATGATCAACGACCCAGTGAAAGCACTGATGCAGATCATGCGGACAAAACCAGACCTCATTCTACTCGACGTCGGGATGCCAAACCTCGATGGATATGAGCTATGTTCATTGCTGCGGCGGCATCCTAGCTTCAAACAAACTCCCATCGTGATGGTGACCGGACACACCGGATTTATCGATCGTGCGAAAGCAAGACTAGTGGGTGCATCAGGCTACTTAACCAAACCCTTTACCCAGCCAGAATTGGTCAATACCGTATTTAAGTTTTTGGGGGTCAAAAATGAACGCTAACTTAATGCTGTACTCCCTTGACTGTGGTCTGATCCAGGCTATTTCACCCTTCGCTAAACGCATTCAAAATCATGAGCTTAACCTTGATGGGAACCGTGTTAGTCGTCGAAGATACTCCTTCGGAGATGGAGTTACTGAGCCATTATCTGCGGGAAGGAGGCTATAGCGTCATCGGTGCCGTCAGCGCCAAAGAAGCACTTAATAAAGCCGTTGAACTAAAGCCCGATGTGATTGTAACGGATGTTGTCATGCCCGGAATGAGCGGGTTTGAGCTATGTCGCAACCTCAAGAAAAATCCTGAAACGCAGAAAGTACCCATTATTATCTGTACGTCTAAAGGGCAAGAAATTGACCGATTGTGGGGAATGCGGCAAGGCGCAGATGCCTACATTACAAAGCCTTTTACCCGTGAGAAACTGATCCGCACGGTTCAGTCGGTGGGAGGGTGAGGTGGTCAATCCGTCAGCACTGAGCTTAACACCCGCCCGCACTCGAACCCATCAAGGCGAACCGTACCTCAAGTTTCAAGTCACTGAAGGGGTTCAGGCAGGACTGATCATGAAACAGGTGCAGGAAGTTTTGGTCTTGCCCACGCCTCAACTCACTCCAATTCCGAATTTGCCTGTCGGCGTTCTCGGACTGATGCACCGCCGCAGTCGCGTGCTGTGGGTCGTCGATCTGGCGCTGTTGCTGGGGGTCGGCGTCCTTGACTATAGCCCCCAGCAGTATGACATTGTGATTGTTCGCACGGGGGGAGCCGCGATCGCGCTTGCCGTTCGTCAAGTCGGGGGCATTGCTGGCGTACAGCCAACGCAGGTTCAACCGCTTCCCAGTCACGCCGCAAAGGGACTAATTCCCTATTCCAGAGGCTGTATTCTACAGCCGCAAGAAATTGTGTTTTTACTCGATGGAGAAGCTATTTTACAAGCTCCAATTTTACAAGGGAACGGGTATTAACAATGTGATGGTTCTGTTCTTTCGCGTTGTTCATTAGCATTAGTCATCAGGCTAAACGCATCTCTGCTTTCTGAATGCTCCTTACCGCCGTATCACTTCATCATCCTATGGTCGACCAACTTGACGCTGCCAAAAATGGCCATGCTCCTGTCTCTGTCCAATCTGCTGATTCCGTTGCGGCTGTCGAAGCGGTTCCGGTTGAAGCAGGTAAAGCCAGCCCGTCTCAGATCACGGTTCTCCAGCGCGTCAAGCGGTTAGGATTTCGCGCTAAGGCAACGGCGCTGGCAATTGCGATCGCGACATTGCCGGTATTGGGAATTGGTGCGATCGCGTATAAATTAGCCAATCGCTCAATCACCAATCAAATTAGAGAAAACGAAGAACGGTTGGCTCAGACGCTGAGCCAGAAGTTGGCGTCTTTCATGACAGAACGAAATGGCGATATGCAGATTCTGTCAACTCAGCCCGCGTTAACCATTCCCGCCGTGCGGAACGCGACCTCATCTGAAGAAAGGAGAGCCGTTCTAGAACGGTTTGTTGAGGCGTATCGAGTATATGACAGTATTGCGATTTTTGATCTCAATGGCAGTGCTACGCTGCAAAGCGATCAGCAATCCATTCCCAAACAGTCTGACCAAGATTACTTTAGAGCTGCTCTAGAGTCAGATAAAGTGCTGATTAGCCGTCCGGTAAGAGCCACTTCAAATGGGCCTTTTGTGATCTACCTGACTGCCCCAATCAAAGAATCAGGCAGCGGGAAAAAGATTGCGATCGCGCGTGCTATTCTGCCGGTTCGCAGTTTGACCGATCAGTTGCGCGACTACAGCAAGGGAGGTGCAGAATTCAGCATCGTCGATGGGGGCAATCTGGTTTTCAGCAATCAAATTTTCTTGTCGTCTCAAGACAGCCTAATTGGACGGTCTGCGGGAGAGGTCTATAGCCAGTTTTTGGATATGCAATCTCGTCGGGAGACTAATACCCGCGTGATTGAGCAAGACTCACAGACCAGTAAAGTCCATTTGTTTGCGAGTTATGTTCCGTGGGTGGGCGGTGAGAACGTTCCCGACCTCGGCTGGGGGACAATTTTAGGAACGCCAACAGACCTTGCCTTTGCTCCCCAGCGACAGTTGTTTTGGATTTTTACCCTGGGAACAGGAGCCGTTGCGGTGCTGACCGGGCTGTTAGCGGCTTGGCTCGCCAATCGCGCCACTCGACCGATTTTGGCTGCTACGAACGCAGTGCAAGATTTGGGAGCAGGAAAGCTTGATACGCGGCTGACCGTGAAGGGAGACGACGAACTGGCGACGTTGGGCAACAACATTAACGTGATGGCCGAGCAGTTGCAGGCATTGCTGCAAAATCAAGCGCAGAGCGTCCAGCGATCGCAGTTTCTCAGCGAAGTCGTGGTGAAAATTCGGCGATCGCTGACCTTAATGGAAATTCTGCAAACGAGCGTCGATGAAGTCCGAATTTTTCTCAAGAGCGATCGGGTCGTGGTGTACAAATTCGACCCAGACTACCTGAACGGCGCGGTCATCGCTGAGTCTGTAGCACTAGGCTATCCCACAGCGCTGAACGCCAACATTGCTGATCCTTGCTTTAAAGAGTATGTAGACAAATATCGTCAAGGACGAATGCACTTCATCTACGACCTTGATGCTGCCGACCTAGACCCGTGCTACCGCAGTCAGCTAGAGCCGTTTCAGGTGAAAGCCAATCTAGTTGCACCGATGATTGTTGAGGGACAGTTGATGGGACTGTTGTGCGCTCACCAGTGTTCGTCTGCGCGACGCTGGACACCCGAAGAAATCGACTCGTTTGGGCAGATTGCGGCTCAGATTGGCTATGCCCTTGATCAAGTGGACTTGCTGACCCAGGCTCAAACGGCTCGCCAAGTTGCTGAGCAGCTATCGGACGACCAACGGCAGCAAAAAGAAGCGCTGCAAATGCAGTTGCTCCAACTGCTAGGAGAAGTCGAAGGGGCCGTAGAAGGCGATTTGACCGTTCGTGCAGATGTCACCGCCGATGAGATCGGCACGGTTGCCGATTTCTTTAACTCGATCGTGGAGAGCTTGAGACAGATTGTGACTCAAGTGAAATCGGCAGCAGTTCAGGTGAACGATGCTCTTGGCAATGACGAGCAATCGGTGCGCCAACTGTCAGAAGATGCGATGCAGCAAGCCGAAGCAACCAACCGGACGCTGAATTCAGTGCAGCAGATGGTGCAGTCAATTCAAGCTGTATCGTCGAGTGCCCGGCAAGCTGCTGATGTGGCAAAATCGGCATTCTCCACGGCAGAAGCAGGCGGCGTGGCAATGGAACTGACGGTGCAAAATATTTTGGGGCTACGAGAAACGATCGGAGAAACGGCGAAGAAAGTGAAGCGCCTGGGTGAATCGTCGCAGCAAATCTCGAAAGTAGTATCGCTGATCAATCAAATTGCGGTGCAGACCAATCTTCTGTCGATCAACGCTGGAATCGAAGCCGCCCGAGCGGGTGAAGACAGCCAAGGCTTTGCTGTGGTCGCAGAAGAAGTGGGAGAACTCGCAGCCCGATCAGCCGCCGCCACTCGCGATATCGAACAGATTGTGGCCACGATTCAGCGCGAAACCTCAGAGGTGGTAGAAGCAATGGAGCAGGGAACCACGCAAGTTGTCGAGGGAACGCGCTTGGTCGATAATGCTAAACTCAGCTTGGAGAAAATTCTCACGGTGTCTCAGCAGATCGACCAATTAGTCGGATCGATTTCACAGGCAACAGTGTCTCAGGTTGAGACATCACAGGCTGTAACCTCGTTGATGCAGAACATTGTACGCTCGTCGGGGCGCACCTCTGAATCGACATTACAGGTTTCCGAATCGATTCGCCAGACAGTCGCGATCGCACAGGAGCTTAAAGACTCGGTCGGCACATTCAAGGTGAGCTAATTTCTCCGACGTGCCTTCATCCACAACCCTTTTTCAGAGCAGGGCGCAAGACCGCCGCTTCTTATTAGATAGGGTGGAATGAGGGCAAACGCCAGATCTTCGGACTATCCCAGCCATTACCTAAACCATCACAATGTCACAGGACAAAGAGCTTGAAATTCGTCGCCAATTTCTAGATGAAGCCCAGGAGTATCTAGACACCTTAGACGGAACGATTTTAGGACTTGCCGACCACCATGTAGATGCTCAGAAAATCAATGCAGCGCTGCGGGCAGCTCACTCGATCAAAGGCGGGGCAGGCATGATGGGATTTGAGGTATTAAGTGCGCTGGCGCATCGTCTCGAAGATTTTCTGAAAGTCCTGAAGGTTGATAAATCCATTGCACCGACCTTTCATCTTGAAAATTTGCTGCTCTCGGCACTCACAGGGTTACGTCAGGTGATCGATCGCGATCGCCAGTTTCTCGCTCATCCCCACGCTCACCGTTCTGCGATCGATTCGACCTGGCTGGCGGCGGAAGTGACGCCTATTTTCGAGCAATTGCACGAACAGTTGGGCGATCCTCAAGATGAAAATGCTGGCTCCATTCTCTCGCCGGAAGACGGACAAGAAATTATTCCGCTCCTATTTGAAACGGAGGTCGAAGGCTGTTTGCAACGGTTAGAAGCGGTAGTTGCAACGCCAACGCAACCGTGTTTGCGGGAAGAACTTGCAATTCTGGCACAAGAATTAGGGGGATTAGGAGAAATGCTGCAATTGTCAGCATTTACTCACTTGTGCGAATCGGTAACGCAACGCTTAGAAACAGAAATTGAAGACATTAGCGCCTTTGCCAGTCAAGCACTGCAAGCTTGGCGATATGCACAGGTTAAGGTGCTGTCAGGGCAGTATCATCAAATTCCGACCGATGTGGATGTCATAGAGTTCGATATCAATTCGCTCCTAGAGCCGCTACCCGACTACTTTGGCGAGCCAGACACTCATTTTGTGACCGACGACATCGGACTGAACGGAGAAATTGACGCAACAGACATTGCCTTTCCCGATTCTGCTACCCTCGACTCAATCTTTTCATCAGTTGAAGAAAAGGGCGATTGGTACACTGACATTTTAGCGGCTGAAGCCGTGGCGGTCAGCGATGATGGCTACACCGACTATCAGCCCACGTCTGAAGCATTGCCATTTTTCGGCGAATCGCAAGTTTCAGATTTTAAGATTTTAGACGCGAATACGTCCGAAGTTGAAGAGGATCAGGATATTACGGTTCGCGTCCCGGCGCGGCAACTGAATCTGTTGAACGATCTTTTTGGTGAACTCACGATTGATCGCAACGGCATTGATCTATATCTCAAACGTCTGAGAACCTTAGCGCAGAGTTTGCGCGATCGCATTCAAACCCTCGATGCCGTCAACGCTAAACTCCGGACGGCCTACGACAAAATCTCGATTTCCGGACTCGGTCAGCACCTTACAGTAGACGAAACGAGTTCAAGCTTGGTGGTGCGAAATGCCTATTCGCGATCGGGATTTGATCTGCTCGAACTCGATCAATACACCGATCTCAATCTACAGTCTCAGCAAGTGATGGAAACGATCGTTCAGTTGCAGGAAGTTGCAGAAGACATTGAACTGAGCCTGGATGAGAGTGAGCAAGCGTATCGGGGCTTGACAAAAACTGCAAAGCAAATGCAAACCGGATTGACGCAACTGAGAATGCGTCCGCTCTCGGATGTGGTCGATCGCTTTCCCCGCGCGGTTCGAGAGTGGTCATTACAGTATGGTAAACAGGTCAAGCTTAATATCATCGGCGGCGGAACGCTCGTCGATCGCAACATTCTCGAAACGCTAAACGATCCGCTCATGCATTTATTACGCAACGCGTTTGATCACGGAATCGAAACGCCAGATGTGCGGCAATCCCAAGGCAAATCGCCAGAAGGTGTCATCGAAATCCGGGCATCTCAGCAGGCCAATCGTACCGTGATTACCATTCGAGATGATGGCGAAGGAATTCCGATTGATCGGATTCGCGATCGCGCAGAGCAAATGGGGCTTGATCCGGTTCTTTTAAAGACGGCAGGTGAATCCGATCTGCTCTCGCTGATTTTTGAGCCAGGATTTAGCACCCGAGAGCAGGTCAGTTCAATGTCTGGGCGCGGTGTGGGGATGGATGTTGTCCGCAGCAACCTCAAACAGATTCGCGGAGAGATTACCGTCAACACAGAGGCAGGGCAGGGCACAACGTTTACACTATCGGTTCCGTTTACGCTGTCCACGGTGCGAGTGCTGTTGGTTGAAAGTGGAGGCATGTTGCTCGCGTTTCCGAGCGATGTCGTGACTGAAATGTTTTTACTCAAACCAGAAGACCTGATCAACACGGGCAGCAACGAGGTGATCAACTGGCAAGGCAAGGTGGTGCAAGTGGTGCGGTTGCAGAAGTGGCTGCACTTTAACTGTCCGCGATCGCCCCACGGTTACGAGACGCCGCCCAGCATTTCGGCAGCCAGCGTTATGCTAATTCATCAAGGCGATCAACTCTACGGCATTCCCATCGATCGTTGTTGGGGTGAACAAGAAGCCACCAATCGCCGCATTGAAGGGACGTTGGCATTGCCGTCCGGCTTTAGTGGCTGCACCATTTTAGGCAATGGTCGCGTCGTGCCGCTAGTGAACGCTGCCGAGCTTCTGCGCTGGATTACAAGCTGCGAAAGGTCTGAGGACGATCCGCTTGTACCTTATCGCTCGACTGGGGCGCACCGACTGAGTCTCCCTCCTAGTTCAATTCCGACTGTTCTAGTGGTAGACGATTCGATTAATGTTCGTCGGTTCTTAGCGTTAACCTTAGAGCGGGCTGGGTATCGGGTTGAGCAAGCGAAAGATGGACAAGATGCGCTGGAGCGATTGGAAGAGGGCTTAGCTGTTCAAGCGGTGGTCTGTGATATTGAAATGCCGCGACTAGATGGATTCGGATTTTTGGCAAAAGCGAAAGTGAATCCGTCGTTTACTCAGGTTCCGATTGTGATGCTCACGTCTCGGACGGGAGACAAACACCGCAAATTAGCAGAAAGCTTAGGAGCAACGGCTTATTTCTCCAAACCGTACAATGAGCAAGAATTGCTGCAAACGCTAGAAAAAACAGTTAGCGTGTAATTTTACTTGATTCTGTAATATCAAAGTTAAAGATACTCGTTACAGATAAATGATTGGGAAGGGCACTGCCGCACCTTCACCATGATTTATTACGTTAATAGGATGGATATTGACTAGACAACACTTCTTGTTGTGAAATCAGCTTAAAAGAATGTACAGAGGTAATGGTATTCTTTTAGTAATTTCAAGCAATTGAAATTGATAGATGCTTACAGGGTTGAATCTACGATTAGCACTTTGTGCAACGCTGCTAAAACACAATGCTCATCAAGCAACCCATCGCTGTGAAATCTAATATATCAATCATTGGAAATCCCTCTGTTTGGCTGAAACGATTCCATAATCTGCCTCTTAAACGCAAGCAGACTGCCGCTTTAGCAGCCTGCCAACTCATTCCAATTTTAGGGCTTAGCATTGGTTCGACACTGGTATTAACTAATAGCTTAAGAACTCAGCTTCGCGCCCAAGCTCAGTCTGAAGTTGCTGTTGTTGAAACTAACTACAACATTAAAGTCGATCAGATGGGACTCGGTTCACGGGGACAATCTGACAACACCGCGATCATCGACGCCGCTAAACTTCATCAACGTAAAGAAGCACTATCGATTAACGTGCAAAATCAGGTCAAGCAAATTCTCAAAAATGAAGCGAAGGCACGCAATATTGAGTATGCAACTCTAGTCGGAAAAGACTTACAGATTGTTGCCAATGCCAACGCAGATCGGGCCAGAGAGACCATAACTGAATCAGCCTTAGTCAGCTTGATTCAGACAGCGTTGAAAGAGAATCGGCAACTCAAAGCCAGTGAAGTTGTTAGTTGGGATGAACTGCAAAAAGAAGGCGCTCCTCTACCAGAAGGCATTGCTCCACAAGAGGCGCTGATTCGGTATGTGGTGACGCCCGTTCAAAATCTTGATACTCAAGAAGTCATTGGAGCATTAGTGTTTGGCGATATCGTGAATGGGAAATTAGCGATCGTTGAAAACACTCAGAATGCCTTTTCAGGCGGTTACAGCGCGATTTACCTGCGTCGTCCTAACGGGGAATTTGCGATCGCGACTTCACAACTGCAACGTGATGCTAACCAACCCCAGTCTGGACTTCCACTCTCGAATGCCTCGATTCTGACAGAGGCAGCGACTGCTCAGGGCGCAACCGTAACGGGACGCAGTTCGATCAGTGGGCAAACCTATACGATCGCAGCTAAAGCCTTGCCAAACCTCATGATGGAAGCTCCAGCAGGAGCAGCAACTCCGAATGATAGAGCTACCGCTTTCTTAGTGCGGGGAACACCGGAGACAAGCCTTAACCGTTTGCTGGGATCAAGTTTACAGCAAGAATTCTTTGTCTTGTTGGCATCGCTAGGCCTGATCGCCGCCTGGAGTGCCCTGTTTCGACAAACGGTGATCAAACCGCTTCAGAATCTCCACCGCACCACAGAGCGATTTACAGAGGGCGATCGCACCGTTCGAGCAGAAATCGCGTCTCAGGATGAAGTGGGACAACTGGCGATCGCATTCAACCAGATGGCAGACCAAATCAACACTTCTGAAACAACCCTGGTCAAAGAAGCAATTGACCAAGAGCGTCAAGTGAAAGAAGCGCAATCTGTAAGTGATATCACCGTTAAAATGCGGCGATCGCTCCATTCGGATGACATCTTGCAAACGGCTTTAGATGAAATTCGCAAATTTCTAACAGTCGATCGCACAATTATTTATCAGTTCGACCAAGCTTCAACTAACGGAACTATCATCGCTGAATCAATCACTAATGCAACCAGTAGCGTCCTTGGGCGTGCGATCGCAGATTTACTAGGATTAAAGCAGATCGAGCAATATCAAAATCAAATGTTTTGGTTAACCGATGATGCGGAAGCCAACGAGATTAATTCACAATACCGACAAAACCTAAAGGAATTACAGACTAGAGCAGAAATCGTTGCTCCGCTCAACCGCAATGGAAAACTCGTTGGCTTATTGTGCGCTCAAACGTTGAATTCAACTTCCTCTAGCGCTCGGTCTTGGCAAGCATCAGATCTCAGGTTCCTCTCTCAAATCGTCGTGCAGCTTGGTTATGCTCTCGATCAGGCGCAAATGTTGCAAGAGCGTCAAGAGGCGCTGCAAGAGTCGGAGATGCTAAAAGAATCATTGCAGCAGCACATCATTCAATTGTTAGGTGAAGTTCAAGGAGTCGCGCGGGGAGATCTAACGGTTCGCGCCAGCGTTGTCTCTGGTGATATCGGTACGGTTGCAGGTTCCTTTAATGCGATCGTCGAGAGCCTTCGTCAAATTGTTCTGCAAGTGCAGCAGTCTGCAACTCAAGTGCATAGTTTGTTGAATGAGAATGAGGGGGCTGTACAGCAACTGAGTGACGAATCGCTGCAACAGACCTACGAAACGACTCGTATTCTAGACTCGGTTGAGCAGATGACCCAATCGGTACAAACGGTCACTGAACGGGCACGTCAGACGGCGAGCGTCGCGCAATCTGCTTCGACGGCGGCGCAGATGGGAGAAACTGCAATGGAATCGAGTGTTCGCAGTATTATGACATTGCGATCGACCATTGAAGGCGCAACTCAAACGGTAAAACATTTGGGTGAATCATCTCAGCAGATTGCGCGAATTGTGTCCCTAATTCAGGAATTAGCGACGCAAACCGATGTTTTAGCGATCAATGCTAGTCTCGAAGCTTCCCGCGCTGGAGAGCAAGGACGCGGGTTTGCGATCGTTGCCTCTGAAATTGGAGAGTTAGCCTCTCGATCTGCCACGGCTGCCCGTGAGGTGGAAAAGATTGTTGAGGCGATTCAGCAACAAACGCACGGAGTCGTGGATGTGATGGGACAAAGCGCGGTGCAGGTGGTAGATAGTGCCCACTCGGTGAAAAACTCCAAACAAAGCTTGGTGCATATTGTCCATTTATCCACTCAGATCGATGAACTCGTGAGATCTGTTGTAGAAGCAATGGATTCGCAAATGCAAACCACCCATTCGGTCACAGATTTAGTGAAGGATGTTGCTCAAGTTTCGACGCGCACCTCTAACTCGTCACGGCAAGTCTCGACGGCACTGCGTCAAACGGTTGCTGTGGCAGAAGAACTACAGCGATCGGTGGAAGTCTTTAAAGTCAGTGCTTCTCCAGCGACACCCTAGCCGCTACAATTAGGAATGTTTGAATCAGCATCTACCAGCGACCTTACCCACTCAGCATTACTAGCTCACTTGTGCGATCGCGAGTGAGTAATCTTCATCATTTCATTACCACCTTTCTGAAATTCGTAAGGCACAGTGCAGATTTCAACACGATGACCTTGCAATTGCACAGCATCGATTACAAGCTGCACAAACCCCGAACGTTCTCCCGTCATATTGATCAGCAGCGGAAAAATTCTCACTTCAGATGCCACTCGACACATCTCTAAAATAGATGCAATGTGAAATTCCAACGGCAACTGGTCTGAATACGTAAACAGCAAGTGAGAACTCAAGGCTAAATCAAACTGCTGCTGATCGAACGGCAACTCTGGAAGTTCGCCTAAATGATAGCGACCTTGCTGCAATCCTACCGGAAAGTCTTCTAAAAACTGGTGCATTGCCATCATTCGCGTGGCGATCAATTCTTCTGGCGATTGCGGCGATTGCAGCGTTGTCCACACAAATTTGTCCTGCGATGCTTGAACTTTCTCACAAATAACCGGAGAAGTTTCTTCGATTCGGGCACGAATTTCTGCTGCCGAAAACTGATAGAGCGGATCACAAGAGACCACCGAGTAGCCTTGTTGAGTCATCTCAGCATTGAAGCTTGCAGGGCCTCCGGCCACGTCTAGCAGAGTGCGATGCAAATCACTAGCGGTGAGGCCAAACATCTGACAGTATTCTAAGCGCGATCGTCCCCACGGCACTACCTGGTCTAGTCGCAGTCCCATCGTTCACCCCTAAACTAGCAACGTGCAAGCTACAGAAACTTACCGTACTGCGCCTGCCAGTTCAACAATTTGAGTCTCTGCCGTCACTTCAAGCCGTGCTGGAATCACAGGCTGCTGAACTTCGACCAACCGGGGGAAATGCTCATCTACTAAAGCAGGAATTGCCTTCGCGCTGACTTTGGTGTAGCGAACTTTTCCTGGCATAAATACAAAATTTGGGCCTTTGCTACACGCCTTCATGCAGCCTGTTCCCTTCACTGCAACCTCTTCTGAAAGTCCGCGATCGCTCAAGGCTTGGGTAAGAGCATGACACGCTTCCTTACCGCCTCGTTTCATGCAGCTTGACTTCTGACAGTAGAGAACGGTCATTTTCGCAGGCTTCGTCTGAGCAATCGGCTGTGCTTCTACGATTTCTACAGAGTTGCCGCTCATCGCGCCCGATGTCAAATGAATCGAGGTCGCCTTCATTTTTACCGCATTCGTTTTGGCGTCGCGCTTCTGCACGCCTACAACTCGAATCAAATCTCCAGGTAACAGCGATCGTTCAAGGGTCGCTCTTGACTCTTTAGTCACCTTAATCGAAAACTCCGAATCAGGTGTGACTAGTTCTAAACGTTTTACTTTATAGCCGTCTTTAAAGACGTAGCCAAGAAACCGTCCCTCTAGCTGGAATTTAGATTCTTTGCGGCTCTTACTCATTGCAATTGGTTCTTAAGAGAGGTGGACATTAACGGGAGAGCAATTCAGAAATTCTTCGAGCATTCATTCAAAATCACACAGGCAACAAGGGTGAAGCAATCAACTGAATTTTGCGAAACGAAGCTTTTTGAAACTTCGTGGAGCAATCTGTACAGAGAACCTCCAAGGACCTAGTTGCTAAGGATTCAACTCACAAATCCTGTCTCAACCGCTCTGACTGCTGACATCTCACCTTGCTTATTGCAACCTTGCGTCAACAGCACTCTACTACCAAGAATATCTCAAATCTTTCTATTTGCAAACCTTTCTCATTAAGAAACCAAAAAGAAAGCGAATCATCTAATCAAGCTAACGCTAGTGGATTAGCCTGATCAAACGATTCGCGCGTTTAGAAATAAATTTTTCTAATCCGAAACTCCATGTCCCTGCCTGAATCTCTATCTAAAGCTATGAGCAGGTTCTAGGGGCAGAAACAGTGTAAACACTTCGCCCTGTTCGGGGCGCTCTCGAACGATTAACTTTGCGCCAAGAGCATGAAATAAACTCTTAGTCGCACTTAGATTGAGGCTAAGATTTCCCGTCTCCGGTTGAAACATCAAGACCTGTCCTAAAGACTTCAGAAGTGGAGTGTGATGTCTGTGTGAGCCACAGGGTTGCTCAGAGGCTTTCTCGTCCTGTAGTTGAGATTGAAGCTGCAACTTAAGCTGATGCCCTGCCAATGAAACTTCTACTCGAATCTGGCTGCCTGCGGGTAAACTCCGCGCCGATCGCTCAATTAAACTTGTCAAGGCTTGATCAAGCATCGTCGGGTCACTCACAACCGGCGGCAGTTGTTGGGGCAAAATTACATCTAGGGTGAGATTTCGCAGACACGCTTGCTTCTGCCAACGGGGAATGCTTTGTTCTAACATCTCAGCGAGCGACGTGGACGCTAGGGATGTCGTTTCTAACTTCGTCGCTGAGGTTTCAAGCTCAACGGCTCGGAAGATGAGTCCGAAGCGATCGATCTGCTCACTACATTCGCGATCGATGATCTCTAGGCGCTTGATTACATCGGGAGGTAAGTCTCGCCGCTTCAGCAGTAGTCGGGTAAAGGTTCGGATCGTGGTCAAGGGTGTGCGGACTTCATGCGCGATCGCTTGCAGCAATTCTACGTCGAGGCTTTTTAGCGACTCTGGCATCTGAGTCGTATCAACCGTGTGAGCCTGATTTGAATGACTCCGAGATGGAGGCACATGCGTCTCTCCATTCGGCAGATGCCGCAGCAGCATATGACTAAACTGAGTCACAACCCGATAATCTGGCGCGACGGGCGCAAATTTTGCGTACAGAGCATCCAGCTTTTTCAATCGCGCTGGATTCATCAACATCACTCGCAAGCGCAAGTTCTGCCACAGTTGATGAATAACCTCCGGATCAAACGAGAACAAGAACGCAGGTGCTTTATCGGCATCTTCGCCCAACACCATGACCAAGCTAAAGCGGCGAGTCAGCACCAGACAAAACGGCTCAGCCGCGATCGGGTCTCCAGGCAAGACCGAGAGCGTAGCGCTTGTGCCTTCAGTCGTATCTGACTCCTCTAAAGCAGGCAGAAGCTGAAACGGTAATCCTGTCAGTATGGCTAAAGGATTTGCCGTAAACGACCAAGTTGCAAACTGCTCTAGCAAGTCAGGCTGGCTCAAAACTGGAAGCGGAGCCGACAGCACAACTCCTTGCAAAGGATCGTTTGATTCTGTTTTTTGCAGCAGCACTTCTAGCGCCGCGATCGCACCAAACCATTCTCGCTCTGCGCGAAGCTGCTTTTGAGCAATCGAACTTCCATCACGGGGCGTCTCTAATTCAAGCCCATGACACGCATTAGCCGTATTGCTGGCATCACCGCTATGCGCCAAGATTTCGCTTAAGGTTGGAAAAATCCACTGAGACATACTGACACACTACTTTTGTCCTGCACTTTCGTCCTGCTATGAGCATATCGAGATCTGCATCTTGAGGGAGATCGTAGAACCGAACCACGAGGGGTGCAATGTCCTGCCAATCAAGAGAAAATGAGGAATAACGAAAACTCTACACTGAAGATCTAGAACTGCGCTAAACCCCTGAAGGGTCTTCAAGCGATACTCTCTTATCCTTCCCCGATACCCCGTTTTTCTATGGATTGGCAAGAAATCTCTGGTAACTGGATCTTAGTGCCCAAGCACCCGATCGCAATCGTTCACTTTCTGGGGGGTGCTTTTGTGGCGACGGCCCCTCAATTGACCTACCGCCGCCTGCTGGAGTTTCTAGCTAATCAGGGATACGTCGTAATTGCAACGCCGTTTGTCAATACATTTGATCACGTAGAGATTGCGCGATCTGTGTTGGGCAGTTTTGAGCGGGCGCTGCAAACTTTACGCTCGCAGATGCTGCAAAACCGCTATTTGTCAATCTATGGCATGGGACACAGCATGGGTTGCAAGCTTCACCTGCTGATTGGCAGTCTCTTTTCAGCCGAACGGGCTGGGAATATTTTGATTTCCTACAACAATTATTCTGCGCGTGAAGCTGTGCCCCTAGTCGAGCAGTTTACTCAGTTTCTCTCGCCAGAAGTCTTCTCCGTCGAGTTCACGCCGTCACCGCTTGAAACCCAGCAGATTATCAGCGATCGCTATGAAATCCGGCGCAATTTAGTGATCAAATTCTCCAATGACACGATTGATCAAACGCTCAGCCTTGCGACAGTTCTCGAACAGAAATTTCCCAGCATGGTCACGTCTCGTCGCCTAACTGGCAGCCATCTTACGCCTCTCGGCCCCGATCTTAAATGGCAAACCGGACAAAGCTTCACTCCTTTTGATGCGATCGGGCAGTGGATGCGCCAAGAACTCTACCGCGAACTTCAAACCCTCGAGCAAACCATTCTGCTCTGGCTTGATCCCCTAAGCGCTTCTAAGTCCAAGTAGTTTTTCATTACGCGACTTCATGTTGACGTAGTGTTGCCGCAGGTGTCTCTTATCGCAAAGCGCTTAATCGCGAAGTAGGTCGAAGACCTGGCTATTCGTCTAGCGTTGCCAAAGGCATCCCTTCTTCGCTCTCGTCTTATGCTAAGCTTTTTGAGTCTAAACCCAAGAATCGCCAGTCATGAGTTTTCCAGAATCGGAAGTGGGCATCCATTCATCCCCTCTAATGGATATTGAGGCCGTTCAGAAAGCTCTAAATCGGTCTAGAGCATCGGTCTATCGGTATTCCAACACTGATCCCGACGTTCTCAATCCTGCTTATGACCCGAAACGGCTGAATCCAGAACTGCGGCAAAGTCCTAACGAACCCTTAATTTTTCATCCGAATGAGGTGGCTCGGTTTGCCAAAGAGATCTTGAGAATTAAGCAAGTCACAATCGAAATCCAGGAACAGCAGCCGAACAAAACCCAGGAACTCTTACAGGCAATTCTGTTAGAGCTTCAAGCCATCCACCAGTCTTTAAAATCTCGCTCTTAAGGGTGAATCCAAACAGAACTAGATCTTCTTTAATCAAGATTGTTCAGGTCGAACAGGAAAATAGCGGTAGATATCGCTAAGATTGTTCATACAAGCAAAATTTTCTGCTTTATTTTGGGCTAACTAGATAAGACTGCTTTGTTTTAGTTTGGTTGGTCTAGCCGAATTGGTTAAATAATCTTTATGCAATCAGGTAGCCCGACTACCAGTTCATCAGGGGAATCTGCTCACAGGTTTGCAAATCTTATTGGCTCTGCGATCGCGCTGGTCACTTTGGCTTTGCCCCTCCTTACGATCGCTTATTACACGCCGAATGCTGCTCCACCCCTTCCACCTCCTGCCGTAAAGCTTGATGTTAAATCGTAGAGCGAAGTAACCAAGCGACTTCAACTCGTCAAGCTTCAAAACACTTTAGAATTAGGGGTGAATATATAAGGAGGACATGGAGGTTCGGCATTTGCGACAGCTATAGTCTTGCTCGATCGGGCTGAATCAGTGACAATGGACGCACTCCATGCATCTGATCGCCAGGTAACTATAAAACTAGGCAACTAGAAAAGTCGCTATGATCAGGTCAAAGAGGATACAGACTGAATTCTGAGGCTGAGTCCATGACATCGTATGCAACCTCCACTGCCAGAGCCGACATGAGCGAGTTGCGTCGCCTAAAGACGCTACTGCCACCCGAATTGCAAAGCTGGGTCACCATTGAAGTAACTACCGCCGTCAATCCTGCCCTCATCACCAGTGAGGAGATTGGTCGCGATGAGGTGGAGATTCAGATTGACATGCCCAAATGGGATCAGCTGGCAATCGACCAGCGAAATTTGCTGTTTTGGCATGAAGTTGCGCGAGTTCAAGCTGATACGATCCCCAAAGACGGCTGGGAAATGGCGGCACTCGCGATTGGGCTAGGTGGTGCTGTGGGCGAACTCTGGGTGCAAGATGGGCTGCTGCTCTTATTGGCAGTTGGTTTGTCGAGCGTAGCAGGTTGGCGGCTCTATCAAAAGAACAACAGCGATCGCAGTGCTCAAGAAGGAATTGAGGCAGATGAACGCGCGATCGCGCTAGCCACCCGGTTTGGGTACACCTTGCCCAACGCTTACAAAAGCCTTGGTAGTGCTCTAAAAACATTGATTGATCAAACGCCCAAAAAACGCCAGCGTGCTAAATATCAGACCCGACTCGATGCGTTAAAAAAGAGCGCTGCAAAAGCAAAAGCAAAGATGCGATCGGCGGCTCCAGCCGACTTTCAGTAGTCTAGTCGCTTCTACTCCTGGTGTGGATAACCGAATCTTAATATGAATGAGATTTTAATTTCTCGTCCATTTGGCTGAGGGCCCGCGTCTAATATTTCTCAGTATGATAGTTGGCGTACAGAATTGTAATTGCCCGACATCAGGAGTTAAGCTTATGCCCTTTAAGGTCAGCGCCCTCAATCTGCCTTTGATTAGAAAAGGTTCTACTGGCCTCGCCGTAACAGCGTGGCAGCGATTTTTGCAGGAGCTAAATTATCCACTTGGGGGCGTTGATGGCGGGTTCGGCAGCACGACCGAAAAAGTAACCATCTCCTATCAACAAAAAAACGGGCTGGTTGCAGATGGCGTTGTCGGTGGCGGAACCTACGGAAAAGCGTTGTCCCAAGGATTTATCTACTGGGTTTCAGGTTTAACCTCTGCCAAACTGCTGGAGTATCTCAACTTCGGCGTCAATGAAGTTAAGAATTTGCAGCAAAGCTTGAGTGCAATCGGCAACCTCACACCAGACTTAGTTGCCGATGGTAATTTCGGAGACGGCAGCACGAGAGGATTGGCCGAAACCTACAAGGTGCTAGACACGAGCTTCCGTCCCAAGCTCGATCAGCAACTGTCCTCTGCAACCAAGCAAAAGCTTGGATCAGACTATCGAATCGCGCTCGACATCTTGACCGAGTACGCTCGGCGGCAGCGATCGCGGCTGAGTGGAGCACAGTGGGTTCGCTATTTTCCTGCGAGTAGCTCTCTCGATGATCTGGCTTCTCCATTTCGGCAACGGGCGCAAGCGTTTCAAAAAGCCTTGCTAGATGCAGGCGCTAAAGTCAATATCACCAACACCTACCGTCCGCCAGAGCGAGCATATATGATGCACTACGCGGTGCTGCTTAACAACCGCGACATTACGCCTGCCCAAGTACCAGGGATGTTGGGCATTGACATTCAGTGGGTGCATTACTCCGATCCGATTTCTTATCAAGCCGCACGCGATATGGTTCGTGCCTTTGATATTGGCAGCAATCCGGCAGCCTTGCGATCGCGCCACACTCAAGCCCTCGCTGTTGACTGGGGCATTACGTGGAACGATACGCTGAGAATTCGAGATGGTAACGGTGCGATCGTCAATATTGGGTCGCCTCGTAATGGAGATCAAAATCCTCGTCTTTGGGATATCGGGGCAACTTACGGGGTCTACAAATTAGAATACGACCCGCCACACTGGTCGGTCGATGGCTATTAATTTTTTGTAAGCGTTTTTGTTCTCACAGACAGACCCTCTCCCAACAGTGGGAGAGGGTCTGCTTATCCGTTGCTTTGACATATCGCAATAAAGATTCAGTGTGGCAATGCCATTAAGTAGTGTGGTCTTCAACTTCGGGCAGTTCAGGTAACTCCTGAGGCGTTTGCCTGCGTCCCTCTTTGTCCCACGGGTCGAGAATGTCTCTGACTAAAATTTCCCGAACCCAAATTTCTCCCACAATCACTAGGGGAATCGCGAGAAACAGCCCCAAAAATCCGAAAAATACGGCGAAAACAACTTGAGAGAGCAACGTCACTGCGGGCAAAATCGAAACCTGTTTCGACATCACAAATGGAACCAGCAAATACTGCTCCAATTGCTGAATCACGATGTAAAGAATCAGGACAGCACCAGCTTTCCAAGGCGCGTCTAAGAGCGCGATCGCCATAGGAGGAATAACACTCAGCACGGGGCCAACGTTGGGAATCGCTTCAAGCAGTCCAGCTAAGAGCGAGTTTGCCAACACCAGCGGTACACGAAGAATCAGTAACCCAATGCCACTGACCGCCGCAATCACAACCATGTTGATCAAAATACCGCCGACCCAGTTTACTAATGCAATTTCGCACAGAGAAAGAATTTCATCGGCACGCCGACGATAAAAAGACGGAAAAAGCAGGATAAATCCTTTGCGATAAGGCTGCGGATTGATCAGCAGCATCACCATCAGCACCAGCACCAGTAATAGATTCAATAGAATGCTGAGCGCGTTAGAGAACCACGCAAAGAAATTTCCGGCGAGTCGCGTTACGAAAGGCTGAATCTCCCGAATTAAATCATTCACTCCGGGAAGATACTGCGATGAGCCTGGAACCATATTTTGCAGAGTTTGTGCCCACGATTGCACCCGATCTAACCCTTGAGGCACTCGCTCGACAAGCTGCTGAAACTGACTGACAAACGGCGGCACAATTAAACCGACAAAGCCAATCGACAGAATAATTAACACGACGAGCGCGATCGCTACTGCTCCGCCCCGTTTCACCCCTGCTTGATGCAACCGACGAACCAGACTATTTAGAGCCGTGGCAAATACAACCGCCGCAAAGACCAAAAGCAACAGTTGGCGAATTTCCCACAATATATAGAGCGCGATCGCAAGTGCGAGAAATCCAACCCATTTTCCTAGTGCCATCGTCACTCCTCACCATTAAATAGTCAAAAAACAGTCAAATCACAAGATAAAATGCTTTGAACAGAGACTATTCTCTCTGCCCTTTTGTAGTTGTATCTCTACTTTGCGGGCTTGAACCCGTCTCTCACATCATTCTTTAGGAACGATGCTCCTCTCTCATCCCTCACGCTGATCCATGCCAAGCCTTTTTCCTCGATACTAAATGAAGAACTGCCTAGCCTCGTGGAGGAATCATGCTGTCGAAAGGGTTTGAAATTGAAGTCTACACAGGGACACCCCAAGGCGAAGTGGTCGGTATGTCGGACAAAATTGTGGCGACGCTGGATGGGTTTGTCCGTGAGCCAGACAGCCGCAATGTAGAATACACCACGCCGCCGTGTTACCGCTACGAGCGATCGCTGTGCGATCTCGTCCTGCCGCGCCTTCAATTGCGCCAATATCTCAAGCAATTGGGAGATTACACTTTGATTCCGGGCAGCACTCTTGCCCTTGGAGGAGCTGATCGCTTTCACCGCTCTGATCCAGGCAATCCTTATCACACCTATATCGAGCAGACCTACGGCACTAAAGTTGTGACCGCCAGCGTCCATATTAATGTTGGAATCAGCGATCCGGAACTCTTAATGCGTGCCTGTCGATTAATTCGTGTCGAGGCTCCGCTTTATTTAGCGTTAAGTGCGGCCTCCCCTTGGTTTAATGGTGAAACAACTGGCGCTCACTCGACTCGATGGGCAGTGTTTCCAAAAACTCCGGCGCATGTTCCTCTATTTGAGAGCCACGCTCACTTCATTCGGTGGACAGAAGAACAAATTGCGATCGGAACTATGCAAAATGTCCGGCATCTCTGGTCGTCGGTGCGTCCTAATGGCGATCGCCGCCCCTACAATCTCAATCGCCTAGAGTTACGAATTTGCGATTTGGTATCCGACCCGATCGCCCTTCTTGCCATCACCGCTCTTTTAGAAGCTCGGCTGATACAACTGATTGAAAATCCAAATCTAGATCCGCTAAAACTGAGCGAGTTACCCACAGCGACTCGCGCTGAAGCTTTGATTGCCCTCACGAATTCTAATGAGGAACGTGCTGCCCAATCGAGCTTAGAGGCTGAACTGATTCATTGGCGCACGGGCAAACCCGTTCTTGCTAAAGAGTGGGTTGAAGAAATTTATAGTGAAGTTTGGCCGATTGCGAAACAGCAAGGCTTCAGTTGTTTCTTACTTCCTCTAAAGAAAATCTTGCGAGAGGGCAATGAAGCGCAGCGATGGCTCAAACTGCAAGCTCAAGGATGGGACAATCAGCAGATTTTGATGCAAGAAATTCAGACTATGCAGGCTAGGGAATTGGAGTTTCAGGATGAATTGTGCCTACCGCTTGTCGCCTAGCAAGCATTGAACAAGGTTAGTCCATCACGACAGCGTCAACTTAAAGCTGCGTACAACAATCTCTGATTTCCTGAAGAAGTCAGAGATTGTTGTACAAAAGGGATGAAATTCAATCTGTTGCTTCACTGGTCTTCCAAATTCAGATTGACAGACGAGGAAAATGCGATCGCTAAACTAGAGATTAAAGGTGGTCTACTGATGAATCATTGAATTAAATTTAAATATCTAAACTTATCATCGATATTTCTCTATTAGCGATTGAAACGGCTCAGCGATCGTTCCGGTTAAGGTGAGTTAGACCCTGTTCACACTCATCTTGGCTAACATTGTGAAGATTGAATTATCCAGAAAACTATCGAGATTCTTCTCCCTCATCACCCACTTCTAAACGCCCTAACTTCGATCTACGCCATTTATAGTAGACCTCTCGGCCATTTACTAGAGATGCAATCAAGCTGAAATTCTTGAAAATCAGCGCTTTTTGACAGAATGTGAAATTCAATTTGATGTAAGAATCACGGTCATCAGCGATTAAAATATCTAATCTATCTCGCTACCACTCGAATCATTAAAAAATTCTATAGGAAGCTTATTTTTTTCAAGTTGTGTGAGTAGTTCACTTAAGGTGCCCGAAGTATCATTTCCCCATGCCTAAAGTCGTTTTGGTTCATCCGCTTATTCCCCCTAACACTGGAAACATTGCCCGTACCTGTGCCGCTACTCAGACCGAATTACATTTAGTAGGCCCACTAGGATTTGAAATCAGCGATCGCTATCTCAAGCGCGCTGGACTCGACTATTGGATCTACGTCAAGCTACATATTCATGAATCGATAGATGCCTTCCGCACCTTCCATCAACAGCAGAGCGGACGCTGGATTGGCTTTAGCACCAAAGGCAGCACAAATTACAGTCACTTCGAGTTTCAACAGAATGACTGGCTTCTCTTTGGTAGCGAAACGAATGGGCTTCCCACTGATGTAGTAAACGATTGCCCAGCAACAGTTCATATTCCCATTGCTGAGCCAGGAGTTAGGAGTCTAAATCTCTCAGTTAGTGTGGCAATTGGACTGTTTGAAGCCCATCGTCAACTGGGATATCTCAATTAGAAAACAGTCCTTATCTCTATATAGATGTCTATATAAATATGTGAGGATGAGTTGCCCTTGAAGCTGAAAGAACACCGCGATTGTCACCTTAGAACGAGTTTAGACAGCATTAAATGGCAAGCAATGAAACCTAAATTAAGTGTTATAAACTACTAAATCCTTTCTATTTGATAAGAAATTTATATCTAAAACTCAGGCATTAAGCGAATAGATTAGGCTGCATTTCTATTTCTCCAATCGCGTTAGCTTAAGGGCTAAGAAGTTTACTCCTAAAAGATTCCAGACGATTCTCATATCTTTTTCGTTTGGAAATATTTTTAGTGAAACGTTGATCTTCTACGTGGATTTGCAGTTGAGGACTGATATACTCTGCATTAATTTCGCGCCAGCGAAGACAAACATCTCAACCACTTGGCGTTAAGACTTCAGCTTATTTTGGGAATCTTCCAATAGGCTGATCTCTAAATCTGATTCTTTTGGTAGAGAGGGCATAAGCTGATAATTCATGTTTTGCGATCGCCAAATTTGAGGATTTCGATTCCTCGGTTTGACATTTTGAGAAAATGGGTTACGCTTATTGCCGCGACTGACAAAAGTTAACTCTCATTCAGCGCCTTTAGTATCAATTCTGATTTGGTCTAGTGCAGTGTTGAGAAACGTTGAGTGATGTGAACTTGTCTAAATCAAGAAAGCAGGGTAACCTTGCGTAAGTGTATTTACCGACTGCGGTCTTGATCGCTCGAAATCCTGTTAGAGTCACTCAAACAAACCTTATAGTTCGTCTAAGGTTTGAAACTCGAGACAGTTAAATGCTGGATACTTTTAGGAGGTCGTTTTTTGAAACGAGCAGTTCCGCAAGATGCAAATTCAGTTCCTTTGCACGGCACCGATGCCGAAGCTGTAGAGGAGCACCCCAGGCAGACGCTCCCAGAGGATAATCGCCGTGCTTGTACCTCTGCTGCTATGATAGGACTTGCGATATCAGTAGGAGCTTATGGCTTATTAGCCCCTCAGAAAGGCGATAATGCATCTGCTGCTGAGCCAACATCGGACGCAATTAATGCAGAGCGCAACTCCGCAGAACCCACAGGGCAAGCCTCCTTTAAGGTTGTTGCTGAGCCTACACTAGCCAATTCCACGTCCTCTGTTCAGCCGACTGTAACCAAGTCCATTTCAATTGCATCTTCATCACAGCCTAGAACCGTTAACCACGCCGTTCAAGATGGGCAAACTCTCTGGAAAATTGCAGAACTCTATGGCATTGACGTCGCAAAATTGGCAGCCTCGAATAGCCTCCAGGTCAATGCAGTTCTAGACGTTGGACAAGTTTTACAAGTTCCTTCTGATGCTCAGGTGACCATCCCTCAACTGGCGGTCAAGCAGATGCCTGAACTGAAGCAGGTTCCTACGATTCCGGCAATTCCCGTCGCATTAAATTCAATTCCCAACAATGCGGCATCGGAATCCACTTTACAAACGCTTCCCAAGGCTAAGCAGCCCAATGCTCTGAGCAGTTTGAAGCAAAATCGAGACCGTCTAAAGCAGAGTCTGGCGGAGTTGAAGTCTGAGGAGTCTACTAACGTTGCCCAAGCAGTTCCCGAAGTGAATTCCACTACGGATACTCAACTTGAAGCAGCAAACTTAGCGCCCTACCAAGTGCAGAAAGGCGAAACGCTTTCAGCGATCGCGCAAAGCCGTGGCGTCTCTATGGCTGAGTTAGCGAAGCTAAACCAGCTAAGCAATCCTAATCTGCTAAAAGCAAATCAGGTCATTCAGGTTCCTCAAGCTACACTGACAGCTCAACCCGCAGGGATGTCTGCACCACGTCAGGCTGCTGTTGCAATACCAGTTGTTCCTAGTCTAGCTGCAACTCAGAATGTAGATAGTGCTTCAGTTCCTCTTGCCGTTGGAGGAGATGCTCAACAGTTTGCCTTTGGCGGAGCAAATAGCAAAAGCTCTAGTGCAGACTCAGTGTCCTACAATGCCGGTCAGCGAGGTAGTTCTCCGTATGTGAACAGCTTGATGTCTGAGATTGCTAAACTGCGCCAGAGCTATCAGTCGCGAGCAGCCGCTCAAAAGCTGAAGCCATCTGCAAAAATCTCGGTTCCAAATATATCTGCTGCTCCTCGCCGTGAAAATCCAGAATTTAAGGCTAGCCGTCGGTTAGCAGCATTGCAGACAGAAGCTCGGAGTGTTAAGCGGCCAAGCTCTAAAATGGAAGCGATGTTGGCAGATGCCCCCAAGCCTAAACAGCAATTGGTTGCAACCTCTGCTCTAGGGTCTGAAACCTACACTCCTTTGATTCGCACTCAGGTAGGTAAGGCCGTTTCTCCAAATCTCCCTCCTTTAGGCAAGTCAGATAGCTATTTACCGAATGCTACTGATGGTCGCTTTAAAGGGTATGCGTGGCCTGCTAAAGGTGTTCTGACCTCTCCATATGGCTGGCGTTGGGGTCGCATGCACAAAGGAATTGACATTGCAGGTCCTGTTGGGACTCCCATTGTTGCTGCTGCTCCTGGTAAAGTTGTGACAGCAGGTTGGAATGATGGTGGCTACGGTAATTTGGTCGAGGTTGAGCATAGTGACGGTAGTGTTACTCTGTACGCCCACAATAGCCGTGTTTTAGTTCGGGTAGGTCAACAGGTCACCCAAGGTCAGCAAATTGCGCTAATGGGCAGCACGGGTTACAGTACGGGTCCTCATTCCCACTTTGAGGTACATGTGCCGGGACGGGGTGCTGTTAATCCGATCGCATACCTGCCTCAATCTCGTGGCTAAAGATATCGCTAGTTTGTGATTTATGAAAGGAGATCTAGTCTTACAGATCTCCTTTCATAAATCAGTGCAGCGTAGCATTAACCTCGCGAAGATGCTATACTGTCTAAGCAAATGATTCGGCTCAGTAGCTCAGTGGTTAGAGCAGGGGACTCATAAGCCCAAGGTCGCAAGTTCAAATCTCGCCTGAGCCATACGTTTCAGAATTTCTAACTTGATATTTTGAGGCAGTTTCATTACCTCAGAACTCTGGAATTTCCATCATCGGTTTTCGTGCCGCATAGTGGCGGTAGATGACATCGGGTGAATTTCCCACCAGTGCCGCGACGTCTTTCACTTCAATTCCCGCTTCCAATGCCAGCGTAATGAACGTGTGACGGCAGTGCTTCAGTGGCAAGTATTCTCTCACAACTTTCTCATCGACTAATTCTTCTACCACGGGCCTCCAGGTGCGATTGAGAACATTGTGTGAGTCGATCGCGTGTCCCTTCGGTGAGAGAAAGACGAATGAATCGACCCGTTCGATGCGTTGCAACAGTTCCACCAAGCGCGGGTTGCATGGGAAGTCACGCTGTCGGTGAGTTTTGATATCTCCCAAGATGCGTGTGTCAGAGGGCAATGCTTCACAGAATCGCACCCGTGAGTCGTTTGTTGAAACGTTCTTCCAGTGCAGAGCATTGGCTTCTTCCAGCCGACAGCCGGTCCAGAAGAGGAACCGGAGATAGGGCAGATAGAAGGAATGAGGAACTTGCGAGTAGGGATTGACATACAGATCCTCGGCGATCGCACTCAAAATGCAATCTCGTTCCCCGGCGGTAAAGGCTCGCCTGTCCTGGTTGGACCGCTTCCGAAAGTCCTTATGGAGTCCCTCGAACGGATTGGATGGAAGATAGCGCGATCTCACGGCCCAATCACAGCAGGCAGAGAATTGTTGCAGCATCCGCCTGCAAGTTTCGGATGAGTAGCGCTGCATGATCCAACCCCTCACCGCAATCTCATCCTCTAGCTCTGGCATAGAGGCAACCCGTTTCGAGATTTTGCCGTAGTCCCGTTTGATCGTGGACGGTTCAAGCTGGTGGGATTGAAACTCACTGTAGGCGAGCCACAGTTGAAGCAACGCGTAGGAGTTGACGCTGTGCCGTCGCATGGCTTCTTATCCTAAACCCTCACCTTGCGGAGGTCTGTTATTGAATAGGTTTGATTGACTACCCAGGATTTGTGTTTGACGGTCGCCAAACCGTTATGAATCTCCACGATTTCTAACTGTCGGTCACCGCACATTACTCCAGCTGGACCGTACGAGCCGCGATAGAGGACAAAATCTCCGACCCGGAGGGCTGTCAATAAAGGGTCGATCCTCCTGTTTTCGGTGTGACAGTTTGCGCCAACTCGCGCCAACAACGGATCGCTCTGTTGACACATGGAATCGCTTTCACTGTCTACGTCACAGCTTTGCGCCAACACCCTAGAACTTTTTTCAAAAAGGTGATCATTTGGCGAAAAGTGATCACCTTTCTCTCGCGAAGAATTTTCTTCTACCCCTGCTTCGTGATCACTTTTGGGTGAATTGATCACTTTTAAACCTAGAGCACTATCTTTTATATTTTGTTGGCGCAAGCTTGTATCGCCTGCCCCGTCTGGGTTCTGGTGCGCCAACAACCCATCTAGCTGTTGGCACAAGTTGGCGCTACGGCGGTATTGTGCCAGTTGGCGACCTTTTCCCCCCTGTTTTTCCACCATATCCTCTCGCTGAAGTCTGTAGAGAATTGTGCTCACTGACCCCGCGTTAAAGCCAAGTGCTTGCGAAAGTTCGGGAATTGTTGCCTGCCCAACCAGGTTGAAATGATCTAAGATTTGCTGCTTCATATCTCCATCGACACGCGGATTCCAATTGCCCAGCAAGCGCCATTCGAGGGTGTCAGGGTTGATTTGCACCTTCAAGTCCAGTTGGTCAGTCCAGCCGTTCTCGCTGATCAGTCGGTAGTTGCGATCGTCGGGAATCATCACCATCGCGCCTCGGCATGTCGAGCGGATGGAGGAGTTGCCGCGCAGCATGTTGAAGGGGTCTTGCCCTTCCTCAATCACCGCTTTGGAGACGTGATGAGTTACGAGAACGCAGATGTTTTTATCCCGTGCCATCTGTTGCAAGGGTTCGAGGACACGCCCCATCTCAGAGCTACTCTCCTTCACGTTGTCATTTCGCACTCGGCTGAGGGTGTCGAGAACCAATAGCCTCACATCGCCAATCTCGTCGATCAGTTCTCCCAGGTCGTTTAACTCAGAGAGTTTAAATTCGTTGAACCAGTACACGGGCAAGTCGTAGCCCCACTGTTCCCAGCCTTGCGCCGTCTGTCGGTACTTCACCTTTGTTTCGCCGTCCTCACAGTTGACATACACGACTGAGCCTTGAGTAGTGGGCCGGTCGAGAAAGTTGCTACCCGTGGCGATCGCTTTCGCTAAGGTCAAGCAAAAGAGCGATTTACCTGTTCTAGGAGGCGTGCCGAGAATGAAGAGTTCGTTCGGTGTCAGCAGGTCAGGCACGAGCCAATCAATGTAATCTGCCGCTCGCTCAATCAAGTCACGGTTCTTTACCATCCGGGCTCGCAGCGGGTTGACTCGTGATTTCTGCTCTTTCAGTTGAGGCGTCGCAGCTGCCGCAGCTGCTGTCTTGAAGTCCTCTACCCCATAGCCGGCATCAATAGCGTTTGATACGTCCCAGCCTTTCACCTCGCAGTCATCCGGCATCGGCACTAAGGCAATTTTGGCTCGCTCTCCTAATGCTTTGGCAACCTTGAGCGCTCCCACCTCACCGGGCAGCTCCCCGCTCGGCAGTGGTTTGTCATTGCGATCGTAGAAGATGACCACTTCTCCGGGTAGCAGGTCGAGTTGATCTTGCGTTGGGACATTGCCAGCGCCGCTCGTAAACGTGGCACAAGCGATTGGCGCGTCAGCTTGTGCCAGCAGTGCCCCCAATCGAATGGCATCCCACTCCCCTTCACAGAGGTAGGTTGTTTTCGCTTCAACCGGTAGCCAGGTGAACCAGACGCTATTAGGAATGCCGTATTGAGACCACGGTTTATAGCCATCGGGCTGTTGCTCTGCTGAGAGCCAAGGGGCGAGGCGCTTCTTCTGGTAGAACTGTGTGCCGTGGAAATTGGCGGGAATCGGAATCGTGATGGCTGGAAGATGCTGACCGTTGTTCACCTTGGCTCTCGAGATGCCAATCCGATGACGCACAATTAGTCCCTCATCGATGCCGCGATCGTGCAGCCACTGCTTCGCAGGTCCGTCTGATTGCAGCAAGCGATCGCACGCTTCTTTTACCTTTTGAGGCGAGACGGTGATGTTGGCTGTGGGTTTGGCGATTGCCGTTGGAATGATTCGTTCTTTCTCGGCCCCCAGCGCTTCTCGAATCTGTTGGGGAGTGCAACCGCGATGGCATTTGTAAGCGCCGTCGGTATGGGGAACGAGGGAGAGGTTTAACTTCGTGTCATTGCCTTTGGAGAGAATGCAAGAGGGGCATTCGGCTCGACCTTTAGCGTTGAATTGAATGTGATTGCGAATGTCGAAGAGGGAGGCTACCATTGATTTAATTGCATGAGGGTAGGTGGTTTCACCGTTGTACTGAAGGGCACATCGTGAAACCGTGAGCGAAGATCCGAGCTTTCGAGCATCTAAAAAAGGGGGAGGAGTGGTAGTGACACTCTTTCCCCTTTTGCGTTTCAGGTCAGTTTTAGGTGTGGACGCTGTGTAGCCCAGCCGTAATCTTGGTAATCAGTCCCAGAACTCCACGGATGCTGATTTGGTTGACGACCATCAGGAACTTTCTGGGGAGCAAGTTGCTCTGCACGTCTGCAAGGTCGCCATTGTGAACCAGATGGCCCAGGACGACGAGTGCTTCTGCCTTTTGGGCGTAACTGAACTGCTCGAGGTCCGTGCCCCATTCGGCGGCAATAGCTTCGAGGATGGCTGCGTCTGATAGTTGTCGAGTCTGCATAGTTTATTTTTGAGCTCAAGTGTTTTGGTTAAAGCTACTGATTACGGCGGTAATCCGTAGGCATTCCGTCACCCCCTTGAGGGATGATTTTTGATAGCCACGCGGGGAGGAACAGCAATCTTGCCCCGCGTGGATGTCGTCCATCAAATATATACGAGCCAATCAGTACTAATTGACTCGTATACGAGTTAACTCTAATATGAGTGAAGCGAATGATCAACCATTGACGCTGATGAAAGTTAGAACGCACGCAGGCTTAACCCAACGGCAATTAGCCGATCTTCTTGGTGTGACCATCTCTACCGTGAGTAACTGGGAACGAGGTGTTCAAGTGCCTCGCTTAACGTTCTTACAGACGAAGCGAATTATGGACGCTACAGGGATGTCCATTGATGAGTTGGTAGAAGCGTTCAACAATACTTACTCAAGCAAAAGCGCTGAAGCCTAACTCAAATGCTTCAGCGCTCGATCACTACTTAATGAGGAGGTGCATCAAAGACTCGATAGAGCCAGGCGGAAGCGGTCACTTCCCCCGGCGGCGCTCCGTAGTTCAGTTACCACTACAGAGATTTAGATTATGCCTGTTCTATTTGTAAAAGGTTCAACAAAAGAGCGATCGCACCTTGGTAGCAGTGCGATCGCTCTTTTTCGTTCATCTACTAGGGCTACCTAACATGCCAAACATTGACAAGCACAGATCACCCCCAGCGTGGCAACACAAAGCCCCACGGCCTTATGACTTCCCGACCTATAACCATGAGGGGAAGGACTTTCACTTAATCCCGACCGAAGTGTTTAACCAAATGCAGGCCGAGAAAATTGACCGAACCTGGTTAGCGATCGGCGTCTGCGCCGTGGCGATCGCTGGGGTCACGGCTGCCATCACGAGCAAAATTTCGGCCCCGGCTCCGATGGTGGTCGAGAAACCTACCATCGTCGAAAAGCAGGTTGTAGTTCCGACTAATTGTCTACTGTTCTGTAAATAGAGGTTCTTATGATGAGATTAGGTCAAACAAGAAGCGGCAATAGCAGCAAAGCTGGGGGTATGACTCCTAACGATGTGATGCAGGTTGTGTCGGGCGCTCCGACTCCTTGGAATCCTGGCGACAATAGCGAGATTAGAACCCAGGAAGTCATTTCAAAGCATCAGAACTTCACGAAGAAAGAGGCCGATCAGTTGCGAGTGAAAGCCGCAACGCGAACCAAACAATCGAAGGACAATCGAGCCGCCTATGCTGCACTTCGCAAGATTGAGACGGCTGACGTTCGCGATCAAGTGGCGTTTAGAGGCTACCAAACCACGGTGGCCCGTGCCGTTGCTGGTAAGAAGGGGGCCGATGTTGCGAAAGCTAAGGTTCTAGCGAACCTCACTCCCACTTATGCGGGAATGGGCTACACGTTGGGAGCGGCTCAATCTGAAGCGGCAGTGAGAGTGCAAGAGTTGCAGGCTCTGCACAGTGAAGTCAACAAGCGTTGGTAATTGTTCTAAGAGGAATCTAAATATGTTCAAATTGGCTAGACTGGCTACCCTCGCGGGGTTCGGTCTAGCCATTAGTTCTTTATTAGGGCTAATGGCTAGACACATTCCCCCGATCGGCGTGGGCCTCTGGGTCGTGTTCATTCTTCTCGCGGTGTCGGTTCTGATGGCTTATTTTGCAGGGCCATTGCTGGATCAGCACTTTGGATGGAGTGACGACACGACACTAGGGGCAGCGATCGGGGTGGCGGGAACTTATTTTTTAGGGGGGCTGATCGGATGGTTAGTTTCTTGAAATGGTTGCCTCAAACGGGATATGGCCGACAGTGGGCCGTTTCGTTCGGTCTGGGAGGGTTTACTTGGTTCGCGGCAATTTGTTTCGCGAAACTGCTGCCCCCTCCATTGCAACTGCTGACGATGCTCATCCCTCTGCTCTGTCTCGGTTATGCCTACTCCATTCTCCCCAAATGGCAGAAAGAGGGTAGACGGACGGATTTAGTAGAGTCATTGAGTGAGCGGGAATGGAGTCGTCAAGTGATGAACCGGCATCAGTTCAATGTGGCCGCAATCGACGTCGATCACATGGCAGAGATGCAGGTTTTATCAGAACTCTATGCACCAGCCGGCCCAGCGGATGAGGCAGTAGAGAGACATTCCACTCCACATGTAGAACTGCCGATTGCGGACAAAGCCAACTACTTGCTGAAGGTGCAACAAGAAGTGATGCAAGCTTGCGGCGATGTGGGATGGGCCTTAGTGGAATATACGTCAGGAAAAGGTGCTCAGTACTGTGATTCAGAGGGTTGGATCACAGTTGAAAAGTTGCGCTCTAATTGGGGCAAACATTTTGGATTAAATACTGAACACCTTAAACAATTGTTGATCGCTCTTTCCAACATTCAACTAGGAGAATGGCGAGATTCAACCTTGAAGGAATGGCGACTTCTCCTAACACCTTGACCGATTAGTTTCGGCATTTCGGGGTCACGGCCTGGTCTTCGGCAAACCTTAAGCCGATGAGTACGCCGACCCCAACGCCGATGACTATGCCGCAATAGCGCCGATGAGTACGCCGAAAATTATGACCCTACATGTTTTGACCTTTGAAGTGACAGAAACAGTCGATCCAACAATGTGTTAGACACCACTACACTTAAATTTTATCCCTAACTCAAACACTGTTTCTTATCTTAAACTTCGCTACAAACACCATCCTCCGATAGCAGCATTGACGTTTGTAACAATTTCATTTTTGTAGTAGATAAAAGGTTTATAGGTCCTAGCACACACTAGCCTAGATACCTCTAAATAACAGAATAAATAATCTGCATCCTTGATATTTATATCTGTTTCGATAGTATCTACAGGCTTAGAATTCTTGTGATAGCCACATTTAAATCCATTCAATTGCAGAAGATTTTTAGCTTCTGTGATTGAAATACCAACAGGTACACGGTGGCGAATCTTCTGTTGAAAAAGCTTTTCGTCATCATTGAGCCATATCTTCTTTCCGAGCACAACGGGTAGTAGGTTCCCAACACTACACTGAGCTAGAAGCAGGACTAAGGGGGTGGCTATCAGAATGGGGACAACGAACTTTCTAAGCTTTTGCATGAGGATGCAGGTCAACCCCTACTAGAATCACCCGATGTTAATGTAGACAGGTAATCTTCAGGCCATATCGTAGCCACTAAATCAAGTGGTTTAAAAGCAAACGGCTGCGGCGGCAAATAATCTCGACAACCCTACAGGTGCCTTTTGCTCGTCCGCTTCTGTAACGGCGCAGACGATCATCAGGTTAACTGCATCACACAGCAGAAGTTCTAACTCTTGAGAAAATGAATTTGATAACGGTTCGGGTCAGCGGTTGGGTCGTGTTCTAGAGGTGTGGATTCTATAATCCTGAAGGAGTGTCGTTCAAGCCAGGATGAATCCGATGGTTCTCGAACCCGTTCTTTGCCCCAGTTGTGGCAGCAAAGATGTCGTCAAACATGGTCAGTCGCAGGCAGGGAGACAGCGCTATAAATGTCGAAATGCAGAGTGTTCTCGTTGCACGTTTATTCGAGATTACCGCTATCGAGGCTATCTGCCGGAAGTGAAGCAGCAGATCGTAGAGATGGCACTCAATGGCAGTGGCATCCGAGATACGGCGCGAGTGCTGAGGATCAGCCCAACGACCGTGATTGAAAAGCTTAAAAAAAAGTCTCTCCCTGAAGACGGTGAATGAAGCGCGACTAGCAGAATTGGAACCGAGCCAAACGATTGTGCAGCTTTGTCAGTGGGAGGATACGGAAGCAGAACTCGACGAAATGTGGAGTTTCGTTGGCTCAAAGCAGCAGCAACGCTGGTTGTGGCACGCTGTTGACCACAAGACTGGAGCAGTGTTGGCGTACGTGTTGGCGGAACACAAAGATGCAGCCTTTCTAGAACTGAAAGCTTTGCTGGAACCCTTCGGTATCACTCAGTTTTACACCGACGGTTGGGGGACGTATGAACGTCATGTTGAACCTGTATTTCATACCGTGGGTAAAGTACATACTCAGACGATTGAGCGCAAGCATTTGACGTTGCGAACTCGGATCAAACGATTGGCGCGTAAAACCATTTGCTTTTCCAAATCAGAATGGTTGCATGATGTGGTCATCGGGTTATTCATCAACCGATTTGAGTTTGGATTACCCATTTAGCTCTCCTTCCACACGTCTAGAACATGACCTCTTTCTGCCTAACACCCGAATGAGAAACATGAGACCAACTCACATTCCGCATATTACCCCTCAATCGAACAATTACAGAAATAGGTGTCCTGCTCCACACAGTAGAAGTCCCAAATCTTGAGAAAATGAATTTGACAACGAAGTTGCGTATGAGCGGCGGCACGAATGTCTTCCGCCAGAATATCCTGCATCGACCCGTCCGCTCGATACGCCGGTTGGACCACCATGCAATCGGTTAGACCAAGCTTCAGCGAACGTTATCAGCCAAGTAATCCTTGAGGGTCACGAACTTTTTCTTCATACGGCCATCGCCGATTGCATCAGATGCAGCACGATATCCTTCAGCAATCGTGCGAGTGTGTCCACTCAGGTAGAGTACAGCGCCAGCGTTAAGAGCAACCATGTCACGTATACCTTGAGGAGCCTTGTCGTCCAAGAGCTGGTAAAACACGATCGCATTGTCATGGCAATCCCCGGTTGGGAGTTCAGCGTAATCAACCCGCTCAATACCCGCCTCAGAGAGTTGAAACTCGGACTCAATGATTCCGTTTGGTGTCACCTCAAGGACAACTGACTTGCCCGAGACCGAGAATTCGTCAATACCCGGATCACCGTAGACCACCAAAGCCCTGGTGCGCCCGATCCGTTGGAGCGCCTCACCGAGAACCCATAACCTTGCCGCGTCCGCCGTACCTACGAGCTGGTGAGTTACTCCTGCTGGATTAGACAGCGGACCGATCAGATTGAATATCGTTCGCCGTCCTGCAAGTTTCCGTGCTTGGGTGACGCGCTTCATACCGGGATGATACATTCGAGCGAAGATGAACGCGACACCCACCTGCGCCAAGCACTCTTCAATCAACTTCGGAGGCAGCTCAATGGGAATCCCCAGGGCCTCGAGTAAGTCAAATGCACCGTTTGGACGGCGAGATCCCCGATTACCGTGTTTGGCAATTGGTACCCCACATGACGCTGCGACAAACGCAGCGGCTGTCGAGACGTTAAACCTGGCTAGATCACTACCACCGGTACCACAGAGATCCACACAAGTTGCAGGAGCATTTACAGGTAAGGCTCTACGAACCAACTCACTGGCAAAACCAGCAACTTCAGCCGCTGTTTCACCCTTCTGGGCCAGCGCCACAAGGAAGTCAGCGACGGCCCTATCGTTAACGTTAGATTCGAAGATGTCCCAGGCAATCGCCGCCGCTTCTTTTTCGGAGAAGCTTTCACCGCTTCGGGCTCTATTCAGGTATTCGTCGAACACAGATTTGCCTCCCACTCTTGTCGGTCTAACGGCTTGGGTTAGCGGTTGCCAATACTTTTGCGTCTCACTCAATCAGTTTTGGTAAAATCCGCTGCACCCAAATTGTTAGGTGACTGGCTGGCATTTTGCTGTTGTGTCAACTCAACAAACTTCTGAATGACTTTTAGGTATGACTGCTCCCCAGGTTGATAGATTCTTACATGGTCAGCACCAGAGATAATAAACAATTGTTTTGGCTCAGGAGCAGCATCATATAGTCGTTGGCTCATCTCAGATGGCACAACTGAATCAGATTTCCCATGTAGGAATAAAACTGGAACTTCGAGGGATTGAATTTTTGAGAGCGAATCAAACCGTTCGTTGAGAAGAAAATTAATCGGAAAAATCTGGAGAAATGCTCTATGTCTAACTGCTTCTGCCATTGAGGTAAACGAACTTTGCATGATTAGCCCCCCTGCTTCCGGATGCCTTATTGCTAAGTCCAGGGCGATCGCTCCTCCTAAAGATTCACCATAAATAAAAATTTGCTCTGGTGGTATTTGGCGCACATCCCGTAAGTATTGCCAAGCCGCTTGACTATCCTGATAAACCTGCAACTCACTGGGAAAATCCCCCTTACTCAAACCATATCCCCGGTAGTCAAACACTAGCACTGAAAACCCTAGCTGCCGCAAAGCTGACATGCGAGCTAGATAATTGTAGTCCCCCATGTTTCGCCCAACTCCGCAAAGATACAGCATCACTTTAGGAGCAGTGAAAATGTTGGTAGGCTCGTCAGGTAAGAGAACAAAGTTTTCGGAGTGTGCAGGAGCAGGAATCCACCAACCGTGTAGTTGTGACTGAGAACCTGGGATTGGTATCCAGATATCCTCATAGGGAAGATTAAAGTCTGAAGCATCAGGTCGCATCGAAAGCTCTGATGCTGGGCGATAAATTAAATAACGTTGCCGTACAAGTAGAAATAAACAGGTTGACAAGTAAGCAAGTGCAAGAACCGCTGTCACAACAGTCAGAAACTGCTTCCGTTTTTGGGAGTACCTTAACCTGCTGATCAAAACTCTACTCAAATCGCCAATTTCAACGTATCACATCAAAACTACTAGCGGTAGTTGATATTGGCTTCAACAAGTAATCTACAACTACGCTCCCAGCCGAGAGATGAAGCCGCCTAACACTCCGGATCAGCAAGCCTGCACCAATGATATTCAGAATACAACCGGGACGTGATCGCGGGCTTCGCTGCATCCGATCTGCTAGGCAGCGTACTCTGTGGATTCAAGATATGCCTTTGTAAAAAGACTGACTAGGGAAAGCCCTTCTTTCTGTAAATTCTCGACGCCACCTGATTGCCGGTCAATGACGCAAACCACGTCTGTAATCATCGCGCCCTCTTCTCGCAGTGCACGAACGGCCTCGATAATTGCACTTCCAGAAGTAACCACATCCTCCACAATCAGAAGTCGGCGTCCCCGCACTTCCCCACCTTCGGCAAAACGGCACGTGCCATATTCTTTTGCCTTCTTCCGAATAAAAAGCGTTGGTAGCCCTGAAACCTGAGAAAGCATCGTCGCTATCGGTATCCCACCCATCTCCAATCCTGCTAATGCTTCACTATGGTCAGGCAAGCGTGCAGCCAACGACGTAGCGATGGCTTTCAACAATACCGGGTCAGCCTCAAACCTATACTTGTCGAAGTATTCAGAACTCGTGACGCCGGAGCGAAGCCGAAACGTGCCATTCAGTCGAGCCACCTTATTGATCTGTTGAGCAAGTTGTTTATCGGCTTCCATATTTTTAGAACGTGCGAATGCGGCATAACGGCAAAACGCAGCGGCGGCAGATAACCTAGAACTCAGCACCAGCAACTTTCGACCGTCCGTTGCCGTGACGCGTTAGGCCGAATGCAGACTTACAATATACTATCTATTCCCAAGATAGATTTTGCTTTGTCTAGTCCTTGATTATGCTTAACGCATAATCAACTATTCAAGGCTGACCTATCCAGAAAATCAGCAATTGTTTGAGGGAACTGCCTTTCGATTGTGTCCATTGCCGATAACAACGTCGGGGACGCAGCATCATTCCCATAATTTCGTACTAGCGAAGTCCATTGAGAGGGAAAATAGCGAGCTAACATTCCGAGAATATATGCAAGTAAAAACAAAGCTACAGGCTTTGAACCAAGCCAACCGCCTGGATAACGGCCAACTAGGCAGGAGAATCCAATCCCAAACCCATCAGATGGAACGTAGTCCCAATGTCCCGGAATGTTTCGTTCACTAGCAACTTCGCCCAGTGGAACGCCAATTGAAACATGCCAAAAGTCTGGGGCTTCTTGGATACTCAATACGTCAAGATGCTCAACGACTCTCTTCACTAGGTCATGATTGGCGGAAAACGTGCCCCATTTTTTGTTGATACGAATGATAACGCTGCCTGCTGGAGAGCTTTCTTCGACGCCACCAATTGCACACCTTCCATCTGAACGCCATCGAATATATTGCTGCATTAATTCTGGAAAGCGAGAGAGAATGTCGGATAGCGTGAATTCTTGATTGTTAACGAGTGTGTCATGAGTAGAGGTCTGGTTAATGGCACTCTTGCTTATCCGCATTAATGTTTGATTCCCTGTTGCCTCAGCAAACTCATGAATCGAGCCATCTTTGGTGACACGAATACGAATGTCGCCAATATCGCTATTGGACTGCGCTAATGTTTGCCCCCAATTAACTGTACTCAGTCCATGTGCTGGACTAAGGCTTGCTTCACGAATTCCTCGGCGTAGAAATATGGCTGTCCCTCTTGCTAAAGAAAGGACTCCGTAATACAGCAATAATGGGCGAACAACTCTATCTGCGTTCTTGGCGCTAGAAAAATAAGCAGCACCTTGGGAAAAGCTTGCAGAGATTTCCAAAGCATGTGCTGCATTAGCTTCACGGTTGTGTATTTCTTTATAGCGGCGTCGAACCAGCTCATTCGACTCATAATTGATTAAAACTTCCCAAGGGTCTCCCATGCAAGCTATCTGTACTTAATGCGTCTACGGTCAGTATATCGATAACCAGCTATCCACGCCAAGAGTCCCAAGCTGAGCAACCCGCCAAACATCTCAAAATACCCATGTACTCAATCGGGGTGGCAGAGGGGTACGAAGTCCAGTTGATCCTTGAAGCGCGATCTCCTGCTTGATGAGGCAGAAAGCCCTCTCGTTCGAGAGGGTTTGAATTGAAATCAAGTAATAAACCTGAACTCAATAGATTAATCGCGTTGCTTTGTGTTCTACTTCGAATTTGCAGCCATTCATACAACCCGGCTGAAGCCGGCTGTCGAGAGATTGGGTGGTGTTACAGAAGTTAATTGAATCCGCTCGCCGGAGCGTTAGGCGGTGGAGGTGTAGATAAACTAGATATTGAGGAGATCTAATGCCAGCCGATGATTCCTTGCTATTTATCGACGCCAATAAATATCTTGACTGTCTATATCGCATAAATACGGGCAAGCAGCAGCTTGCGCCTCTATTAGAACACTTGAACTATATCTTCGCGACGCAACAGGTATTTGATGAAGTCCAGCGCAACATAATCCTAGTAGCGGCAGATTTTTTGGTGCGAAAGCCTAAGGAACTGAAGCTGAAAACTGTCAACTTGCCAGACCACATCACATGTCTAGCAGGAGCATCGATCAACGTAAGGGCATGCTGCAGCGGATGAGCAAGATTGATCAACAGATCAAGAATTTAAATGCTGAAGTAGATGCGTTGATGCTTGGCGTCATAGAGCAAATCAGTTATTCAGAAGACGAAGTATCAAAGGCACTATTCGTAGCTAAACCGCGATAAAGATTGCTCGATCAATCGGTGAAAATTTATGTGTTGTAGCTAGGGAGGACAAAATTTTTAACTAAAACTTAAACAAATTGGATAGTTTTTAGATTTTTCAATAGTCCTTTCTGTGTTTTCATTTTTGTCATAGAGGTTTTAACAATGAAGAAAAATGATGTGCTTCCAAAGTTAACTCAAGAAGTCTTAAATGATCCCCGGTTCAAAGAGAGTTTCAGTTATATAGAAAAATATTGCTCTACGAAGAAAGTTGAGGAAATTCAGGAATTGATAAAAAAAGAATTAGAAAAAAGTTGGGGTGAGATTTGGGCAAATAGCATTGAGTTGATTCAAAATGCTGACAAGGAAATTCAGAAGCTGGAAATAGAGCAAGAAAATTTCGTAACTACTCAGGCAAAATCTGCTGAGTTTTAGTGTGAAGGGGATAACTGGGTTATTGTTGGAATCAGAAATCAGGCAATCAAGCGTTGTTAATGAAGGAACCATC
>JAHHHP010000048.1 GCA_019359275.1 Myxacorys chilensis ATA2-1-KO14
TATTTATGGGCACCCCGACTTTTTGAGAGGTCTGGGTCTGAGCGCGACCTGATTAAAGTTCCCAGCCAAGTGTTTAGCTGTTGGTTAGAGGCACTTTGCTATGCTGCCTAATGGATAAAGTCGAGCTTAGAGGCTGTTTGAAAAGATAGAAGAAGTAGCAAATTAAGCCAAGCGCCTAACCATGAGGCGAATCATGGCAATGTAGAGCATGACCTCGGAACTTGCTGGGAGATATTCATAATCTTTGCTCAACCTGCGATACCAGTTGAGCCAGCCAAACGTGCGTTCCACCACCCACCGCTTGTTGAGCAACACGAAGCCTTGAGTCTGCTCTGGTCGCAACACGACTTGCACAACCCAACGAAAGGCATCCATCACCGAGACCAAAAAGGGACGGCCACTATATCCACCATCGACCCAAATCAAGTAGAGGCGAGACACCGCTTCTCCCATCTGATGCACCGTTTGCAACACTCGTTTCCCGCCTTCTCGTTCGGGTGTACTGGCGGCAGTGACGACCACTCGCAAAACTAGTCCCAAGGGATCAACGGCAGTATGGCGTTTGCGACCCTTGATGTGTTTTGCTTTGTCAAACCCAACGCACTCATGCACCATCGTTGCCGTTGCCACACTTTGACTATCGACAATCGCTTCAGACGGGCTGCTAGGCCGACCCTGGTCAGTTCTTACCCAATCTCGTAACCGGTCGTGAATCGCCACCCATGTGCCGTCTCTACGCCAGTTGCGAAAATAGGTGTACACCGTTTGCCAGGCTGGAAAATCCCCGGGCAAGTCGCGCCACTTGCAGCCTTGAACCACAACGTAAAAGATGGCGTTGAGCACGGCCCACATCTGGACCGCTCGCGGACGACCGCCTGGTTTGGCTGCTGGAATCAGAGTCTCAATCAACTCAAACTGGGAGAGGGTTAGGTTACTGGAGTATGCTTTACTCATGGCTCTCCAGGTGCTGTATCTACAGTATTTACAGCGTATACCTCGAGAGCTTTTTTACCGACTATCTGACTTCTCAAACAGCCTCTAAGATTAATAAGGTTTATGAGATTTTTCGATTTAGTATCAAAACTTTAAAAATGGTTAATTCATTATCGGCAGAGTTTAGCTTAATTTTGTGCTGCTACGTCAATACAAGTCCGCAAGTGCAAATCATTCGGATTGCAGATGTTTCAGATTTTTATTTAGAACGAGTCATTTTTCCGGGTCAGCGTCTTCTGTTTGAAGTGCCTTTTAACGCTTCTTTAGAGGTGCATACGGGACGGTTTATCGGTGCGATCGCAGCAGATACGATCGCATGTGAAACTTTAAAGGTGAAGCAATCTGAGCCTTCTGAATGAGCTTTCTGAAGTGGTTCCTCCAGAGTTGCGCTCTGTGTAATCACTTATCTGTAAAATCACTTAGGCGCGTTAGGCGTATCAAATTTATCACGATGCAGGTAACAGCATTCTAGAGTTTCTAGAAACAAAGAAAAGACAGAATCACACACTGTTAGAATAATTCAGGCAGGTTCATCCTCCGCTCGGCTTGCGTGAGCGACTTCTGTATTGAGTAATTCTACCCATGCGTAAAACGTCCGACCTACATGTTGTGGAAACCAAGCGGCTGATGGCTCCCACAGCATTAAAAGCAGAAATTCCAATGACAGAGACTGCCGCTTCACTGGTGGCTCAGACGCGCGATCGCATTCGTCGCATTCTCCGACAAGAGGACGATCGCTTACTCGTTGTGGTTGGACCTTGCTCAATTCACGATGTTAAAGCGGCTTACGAATACGCTGAAAAATTAGCACCCGTTCGTCAGGCACTTTCTGACAAATTAGAAATCGTGATGCGCGTGTATTTTGAGAAGCCGCGCACAACTATGGGTTGGAAAGGGCTAATTAACGATCCCCATTTAGATGAAAGCTACGACATCAACACAGGGCTGCGTTTAGCTCGTAGATTACTGCTTGACTTAGCGCAATTAGGGATTCCGAGCGCCACCGAGCTACTTGATCCAATTATTCCTCAATATCTAGCAGATTTGATTTCATGGAGTGCGATCGGCGCTCGAACAACTGAGAGTCAGACTCATCGCGAAATGGCCTCCGGTCTTTCAATGCCAGTGGGCTTCAAAAACAGCACTGACGGCAATCTTCTGACTGCTGTTCACGCAGTTATGGCAGCCAGTTGTCCTCACCGTTTTCTGGGCATTAATACAGAAGGAATGGCGAGTATTGTCGCCACGACGGGCAATCCTGACTGCCATGTTATTCTACGCGGTGGCAAGAATGGGCCTAATTACAATGCCGCTGCGCTTGAGAAGGCCGTCGCTGAGTTAGTTCAGCAAAATGTTGTGTCGCGGGTGATGGTTGATTGTAGTCACGGCAACAGCAGCAAGGACTATCGGCGTCAGTCCACTGTGCTGAAGGATTTAGTAGAACAGCTAAAAGCCGGGTCGCGGCACTGCATGGGAGTCATGATCGAAAGTCATCTCGTCGCCGGTAGCCAAGCTGTCCCCGATGATTTGGATCAATTGACCTATGGACAAAGCATCACCGATGCGTGTGTTGATTTCTCGACAACGCTTGACATGCTCCATATGCTTGCTGATGCGGTTGAGTGTAGAGGGGCAGAAGTCTTGTGCTAATCGGGCTTGTATTAGCTAGTTTGAAATGATCCGCTCAGTCCTAATCTTCTTTGTAGTTTACTGAGAATGGTCCAAAGGGCGGATCATTTGGGGTACAGCTTGTGAAGCTGTTAGTTTGACTTGTGACGCTATTCTCAAAAGCAACCGCTCTGAAAGAGGATAGTCTCTGGGAATGCAGCCTCACTTGAAAAACAACGCTATGCTACTAGCAACAGTGGATTCAAGAGGGAATGCATGATTGATCTCTATACTTTCACTACTCCAAATGGTCGTAAAGCATCGATCATGCTGGAAGAAGTTGGTGTTCCTTACCAAGTCCATGTAATTGATATTACTAAAGGCGATCAGCTTAGCGCAGAGTTTGTTGCAATTAATCCTAATAGTAAGATTCCAGCGATCGTCGATCACGATACCAACATCACCGTGTTTGAATCTGGAGCAATCCTGCTGTACTTAGCAGAGAAAACCGGAGCGTTGATGCCGACCGATCAGGTAGGACGCTATCAGGTTCTGGAGTGGCTGATGCTTCAGATGGGAAGTGTAGGACCGATGTTTGGACAACTCAATCATTTCAAAAAATTTGCGCCAGAAAAGATCCCTTACGCCATCGAGCGTTACGAGAAAGAAACGCTAAGACTATATGGTGTCTTAGATGGACAACTAGCAAAGCATGAGTATCTTGCTGGAGAGTACACGATCGCAGACATCGCCACGTTTCCATGGGTTGCTACCTATGAGTTTCAAGGATTGACGCTGGACAATCATCCCAATCTGAAGCGCTGGTTTGAAGCGATTAATCAACGCCCTGCTGTCCAGAAAGGCATGAATGTTCCAGAACGAAAGTAGACCGCTAACCGACTACAACTGTAAGCTGTGCAAGGTATCCTGATTGATGAGCAATCATGCTCGATCACCTATCAGACCTTGGGATACCTCTGTGCTTGACCTGAAGCTAATTCGCGAAAATCCAGACCTTGTTCAAGAAAAGCTCAACCGTCGCGGTGGTGGCTATGACGTTAGCGCGATCGCAGCCCTTGACCAGCAACGGCGTGACTTAGAAGCCGCGCGATCGCGGCTGCAAGCTCGCAGTAACGAAATTGGAAAACTCGTTGGGCAGAAGATCAAAGCAGGATCTGATCCAAACGGCGAAGAGATTCAAGCCTTGCGCGACGAAGGAACGCAGATCAAAACAGAACTCGCTGACTTAGAGCCGACCGAAAAAGAGATCGATGCTCAAATCAAAGATTTAGTGTTGGCGCTGCCCAACCTGCCGAGTGACTCAACCCCAATCGGCAAAGATGAAACCGAGAATGTGGAAGTGCGGCGGTGGGGCGATGAACATAAGCCCACAATCAAGGTGTTACCTCACTACGAGATTGCTGAACAACTGGGAATTCTCAACAGCGAACGAGGTACAAAGGTTGCTCAGACTCGATTTGTCGTCTTGATGGGTGCAGGCGCTGCTTTAGAGCGGGCCTTGATTCAGTTCATGTTGGATCAGCAGATTGCGGCGGGGTATCTGGAAGTGTTGCCTCCTCTGTTAGTGAACTCGCGATCGCTGAGCGCAACGGGTCAACTCCCTAAATTTGCAGAGGAAAGTTTTAAGTGCGCGGATGACGATTTGTGGCTGATTCCGACTGCTGAAGTTCCAGTAACGAATCTGTATCGCGATGAAATTATTCCCGCCGATCAGTTACCTATTCATCATTGTGCTTACACGCCTTGTTTTCGACGGGAAGCGGGAAGCTACGGACGAGATACTCGCGGTTTGATTCGACTGCACCAATTTAACAAAGTGGAGTTGGTCAAACTGGTGGCCCCTGACACCTCTGAGCAGGAGCATGAAGCATTAGTTCAAAATGCGGAAGCTATTCTACAAGCTTTGAAACTTCCCTATCGCACAATTGAACTATGCACGGGAGATTTAGGGTTTGGAGCGGCGAAGTGCTATGACCTCGAAGTGTGGCTTCCGGCTTCTGAAGCCTATCGCGAGATTTCAAGCTGCTCGAACTTTATGGATTTTCAAGCGCGTCGCGGCAACATTCGGTTCAAAGAAGCTGGACAGAAAGGAACTCAGTTTGTCCACACCTTGAACGGATCGGGGTTAGCGATCGGCCGGACAATGGCGGCAGTATTGGAGAACTATCAGCAAGCAGATGGCACAGTCCGGGTTCCAGAAGTGCTGCGATCGTACTTGGGTCGCGACCTTCTGTAACCGAACTCTGTCTAGGTGAAGTTTCTTAACACTCCTGCTCACGCTCTAGAATAGAAGCATGTTGTCAATACGGCGTTCAGGTCTTTGCCTATGTCAGTTCTGGCGGTTATTCTTCTTCTAGCGGTTCTCATCTTTGTTCATGAGTTGGGCCACTTTCTGGCAGCTCGGCTTCAAGGTATCTATGCGAATCGGTTCTCCCTTGGCTTTGGCCCCGCTGTTTGGAAATACCAAGGGTCGCAAACTGAATACGCGCTTCGGGCTTTGCCGCTCGGAGGGTTTGTCGGATTTCCTGATGACGATCCAGACAGCGAAATTCCGCCGAACGATCCAAATTTATTAAAAAATCGTCCGGTATTAGATCGGGCGATCGTCATCAGCGCAGGCGTGATTGCCAATCTTCTGTTCGCCTACCTCGTCTTGGTTGCCCAAATGGGATTTGTTGGATTACCCAGCATTCAATACAATCCTGGTGCACTCATTCCGAAGGTGGTTCCTCAAGAAACGGCTGCACAAGCAGGCATTCGAGATGGCGACGTGATAGTTGCCATCAACGGACAGCCGATCCCATTCACGAAGCCCGAAACTTCAACCTTAGAAATCTCAACTGAGGCCACCTCAGCCCTGAGAGAAGCGATCGAGTCTCGTCCGGGTCAACCTCTGGATTTGACGATTCAGCGCAAGAGCGAACGGGTCAACGTCACGGTGACGCCTAAAGACGATGCGGGCAAAGGCAGAATTGGAATTCAGCTTCAGCCTAACATCAAGCCTCAACCGGACGGAAAACTCGCCTACTACAAGCGCTCTACGAATGTCCTGCAAATTTTTAGCTGGGCAGGCGAAGAATTTCAGCAAAATGTGGTGCGGACGGTACAAGGGTTCGGTCAACTGATTAGTAATTTCAGTAAAACCGCCGACCAAGTTGCAGGCCCCGTTGCGATCGTTGCGACTGGAGCCAAAATTGCCGAATCGGATGCCGCAAGTTTATTTAACTTTGCGTCGTTGATCAGCGTCAACCTGGCTATCATCAACATCCTTCCTTTGCCCGCGCTTGATGGCGGACAGCTTGCCTTCTTACTGGTAGAAGGAGTGCGCGGCAAGCCATTGCCCAACCGCATTCAGGAAAGCGTAATGCAAACGGGCTTAGTGCTCATACTGGGATTAGGTGTTTTTCTGATCATCCGAGATACTGTCAATTTAATTCCGCAGTGAGCATTACTCGAAACGTCTCTGCTAAAAAACAGCGTGCATTAGAGGTTCTGATTCGTCTGAAACGGCTCTATCCAGAGGCTCCTTGTACGCTTGACTACGAAACGCCGGTGCAGTTGATGGTTGCAACGATTCTGTCGGCTCAATGCACCGATGCACGAGTTAATATGGTCACTCCTGCCTTGTTTCGTCGATTTCCAGACGCGGCGGCCTTTGCAGGAGCCGACCTTTCCGAGTTAGAAGAATTGGTGCGATCGACAGGGTTTTACCGCAACAAGGCAAAAAATATTCAAGCGGCTTGCCGCCTGATCGTAGAACGATTTGGGGGTGAAGTGCCTCGGACGATGGACGAGTTACTTCAGCTTCCCGGCGTGGCCCGCAAAACGGCAAATGTCGTTTCGGCGCATGCGTTTGGCGTCAATCTGGGAGTCACCGTTGATACTCACGTCAAGCGTCTCGCCTATCGATTGGGCTTCACTAAAAACACCGAACCAGTGAAGATCGAGCGAGATTTGATGAAACTGATTCCGCAGCCTGACTGGGAGAATTGGTCAATTCGGCTGATTTATCATGGTCGCGCTGTGTGCGATGCGCGGAAGCCAGAGTGCGATCGCTGCGAGCTTGCCGATCTCTGTCCCTCCGCCTTCTTAGCCGCCAATTCTGCAAAAAAGGCGGCTGCCAAGTCGTAATTCCAGCGGATATTGAGTACAATCAGAAACAGTGTCTTTAGAAGAAGGTTCAAGATTGAGTCATGGCTAAGAAAAGCATGATTGAGCGCGAGAAAAAGCGCAAAAAAACTGTCGAAAAGTATGCTGAGAAGCGCAGCGAACTGAAAAGTCAGTTTGAAGCGGCAACGTCTCAGTCTGAGAAGCTAGAAATTCACCGCCAAATTCAGCAGCTTCCCCGCAACAGCGCCAGAGTGCGTGTGCGGAATCGCTGTTGGATCACGGGTCGTCCGAGAGGCGTATATCGCGATTTTGGGCTGTCGCGCCACTGCATTCGTGAAATGGCGCACCAAGGACTGCTTCCTGGCGTAGTTAAGTCGAGCTGGTAATGGGCGTTGAGGTTTAAGGAGCAATCACAAAATGCCTTAGACCTTACGCTTTCTAAATATAAAAATTATTGTCCGCAGCATCGGTCAATCCCTAAACTGTCAAGCAAGAGATCGCTCACAGCATTTGCAACTGCAAATTCGCTGTAAAAGCTTTGAGAGAAATCAAAGGCCTGCATCTCGGCGATGATCGCCATGACCAAGGCTCCCAAATCATTTTCTCCCTCCATTCTTTGTCTGACAAAGATTTGCGCGGCACGGTAGGCGATGACTTGATTAATAATTTCTGGTAAAAATTCTGTATCGAGCCACTGCTGGAGCTTTTGTTGTAGCCACTCCCCTTCACGCTTTGGGTGTTGGGCAGGCGGTAAGGTAATGGATGGAATGGGTTCAACCATACGAGGCTCCCGTTTTTGAACACGGCTATCTAGACTATAACGCTCCCCCTCTGCTCCGTTCATTAAAAATCATCTCGGTTCCGCCCATGCGAATTGATGTGCCATCCATTATTGAAGGGTATGCGCAAGGGTATTTCCTGATGGCAGATGAATCAGGAGATGATTTGGCGTGGTATACCAGTCGCGATCGCACGCTGATTCCGCTTGATGATCGGTTTCGCTACCCGCGATCGCTGCAACGCATTCTCAATCAAGATCGATTTTCGGTCGCGATCAATCGAGACTTTGAAGCCGTAGTAGAAGGATGCGCCGATCGCGAGACAACCTGGATTTCATCTGAATTAAAGAGCATTTACTGGATGCTGTACGAGGAAGGCTGGGCGTACAGTTTTGAGACTTGGCAAGGCGATGAACTAGCGGGGGGGATTTTGGGTCTTGCGATTCGAGGCGCATTCATTGGCGAGTCGATGTTTTACCGAATTCCAGATGGCTCTAAGGTGGCAATGGTAAAACTGGTGGAGCATTTGAGGGCGAGGCAGTTTGTCCTGTTTGATGCTCAGATGATGAACCCACACTTAGAGCGATTTGGAGCGTTTCCAATCGGGGGACGGGGATACAGGGATTTGTTGCGGCAGGCACTAGAGCGAGACTGCGCGATCACGTAGAGCCTTGCCCTTTCTACTGGTTCTGTTCTGTCACCTTGTGTTCTGTCACCAACGTTAAACTCGTCCATTCCCCTTTGTTGTCGTAACTGCGAACAATCCGTTGGCGCAGGTTCGATCGAAGCAACCAGCCTAGTTCTAAAACAAACGGCTGGCAAGGTTTGATTTGCAACGGACAGTTACACGACGCACCATCCGGCAAAAGCAGAATTTGAATTGGTGTTGCGCCTTGGTCGAATAACAGCGTTGAACCCTTGATGGCGGCAGTGGATGTGATTATATGCCCTGCGTCTCCCTCTCCAAACCGGAGTTCCTGCTTTAAGCGATCGCCCTCACGCTGAATGGTTAGCGCTGTTGAGTAGGAATCAGGCGATCTCCAGTCGGGATACAGTGTCACCGCTTCACCCCGCCACTCTCCAATCAAATCATCGACAGTTAGTGAAGGACGTTCAGGAGCATCAGTTCCAGCCCGTTGTTCGCGAATCAGGGTTAACGTGTGGAGGGCTTGATTCTCGAAAAGCTGAACAAATCTGAGGCGACGATTCGCTCCGCGCAGCTCCGAAGCGTCGATATCCATCAACCCAAATTCGCAACCAAATTTTCCAAATGGGCTAAGTTGCATTGACCCAAGCGAGAACGCTCCAGTCTCAAAAAACAGAGCATCGCGCCCGAACGAGCCGCGCAAGTCGAGTTCGATATCTTGATGGTTTGGCGAATCTCGGTGGAGGGTGAAGTGAACCTGTTGAGGTTGCGTTTGCTCAATGGTTACAACAGAAGGGATATCCTCTAATGCCTCACCTTGCCGTGAAAGGCTCGTGAATGAACCGTGCCATTCTCCAACATTTTGTAGAAAGCATTCCCACTGAGACTTCATAGGCAATTAGGTTTTTGCGAAACGGCGGACTGCAAACAAACTGCCCATTAATCCTACCGAAGCTCCGAAGCTCAACAAAATTATCGGAAGGAGGATTACCTCCATAGGTTTCAGTGGAGCGTTGTGTGTGAGAAATTGCAAAAAGTCGGCTTGCTCGGATAGAAAATGCGCGATCGCTCGTTGAACGCCATAGATTAGTCCCCCGGCGAGCGTGGCTCCTACAACGCCAAACGTAATGCCTTGAAGCACAAACGGTAGATAAATCCAGCCCCGCGTGGCTCCCACCAGTTGCATCACTTCAATTTCGCGACGACGGGCTAACACAATTAGTCGAATCGTCGTACTGATCACGGCGATCGCGGTTATGGTTAGCATCCCCGTGATGATCAAACTGACCGAGTTGAATCCTTGATTGAGTTGGGCAATTCGTTGTACCGCTTCATCCACATAGCGAACGTCTTCAACGCCTTGTAGCTGTTTGAGCGTTTGAGCGAGAGCCGGGACTTGCTCAGATGATTTTGCTTTGACTTTCAACTCGTCAACTAAAGGATTTCCCTCCAGTTGGTTGGTTGCATCTTTGAGGCTCGACAAACCCAGTTCTTTCACTAAATGGCTCCATGCTTCCTCTTTTGAGGTTCCTTCTACAGCCGCCACCGAAGGCAGCTTCTCGACGACTGGCTTGAGCATGTCTGTCGAAACGCCCGTTTCTAGATAAGCCGAAACTTCTAACTGGCTGCCAAACTGGTTCAGCAAGCCTTCTAGCTGCCACGATGCTTGCAAACTCACGCCAAACAGAAACAGCAGAACTGTTACCGTACTGATGGCTGCCCAATTCATCCAGCCGCCCCGCTTTAAGCCGAGCATCGTTTCCCGCAGCAAATAATCAAGCTTTGTAAAAAATCGCAGCATTAAAATTTCCTCCCCCGTTGCGCTCTCCCTTTTAACACACATTTTTCTGAACCAAACCCCAGATTTCCAACCCGAAAACTGCACTCCGACCTGTCCTAAATTGGATAAGATAGAACCAAGACGGAATCGATCCGGCCTTTGGCATTCAATGCGGGTGAACTGTCCATGCCTTCAGAAGTTTTAGTTGAGAAAAAAAAGTTAGCAAAGCCACCTCTAGAGGTGCATCATCTCGGCGATCGCGTCTTGCGTCAGCCTGCCAAGCGAGTCGCAAAGGTGGATGACGAAATTCGGCAGATTGTCCGCCAAATGCTGCAAACCATGTATTCCGAGGATGGGATCGGGTTAGCTGCACCGCAAGTGGCAATCAATAAGCAAATTGTGGTGATTGATATTGATCCTGAGAATCCTGAGCATCAGCCGCTGGTGTTGATCAATCCAACCGTTAAGTCGTTTGGTCGTGAGCTTGTTGCGACTCAGGAAGGCTGTCTCAGTATTCCGGGCGTCTATTTAGATGTGCAGCGTCCTGAAGCGATTGAAGTGTCGTTTAAAGATGAGCAGGGACGCCCCCGAACTATTAAGGCGACGGGCTTATTGTCCCGTGCGATTCAGCATGAGATCGATCACCTCAACGGGGTGCTGTTTGTCGATCGCGTGAATAATCAATTGGCGCTGACGCAAGAACTGAAGAAGCGCGGATTTTCAACTCAAGCTGTGAAGCCGGTGGCGTAACTATGATCATGACTCCCAAAAGCGGCATTTTTCTTGCCGGGTCTTGTGTCGCTGCGATCGCGGCAGTTGGCAGCATTTTTGAGCTTTCCTCTGGCACTCCAGATTTGGGTGTTCTGAATACCGGAATTATCTTGGGGCTTAGCGCTCCAGCTTGTGTGGTTTGTTTTCTCTCGGCTGTGTCGGACGCGAGAAAACATAATTCGTAATTTAGCCTGAACGCTAAAAGGTAATTAGAAGCCGGATGAGTCATCTGGCTTTTATTTTTAGCAGTTGCGGATGCTGTCGCTGCTGCGCTCCTTTGGAAAATTGTGGCTCACAAACATTAGGGATTTCGGTGGAAACAGGATCTGTCACCAAAAAAAATGCGATACAACCGCTTAAGCAGAGGAGCGCTCTTGGTGAACCGGAATTTCAATCCAAAACTCCGTCCCGTGTTGAGAGGTGCATTTGAACACCCCTCTATGTTTTTCAACCACCACTTGATAACTGATCGATAATCCTAAGCCTGTTCCTTGTCCCACTGGCTTCGTGGTGAAAAACGGGTCAAAAATGCGCGATCGTACTGCCTCCGGTATCCCCATCCCGTTATCTGCAATGCGAACCACAACCCGATTTGGCGTCATAAGCTCCGTCCGAATCCGAATGGTCGGCGTCGGGTCTTGACACCCCGCTTCCAAAGCATCGATCGCGTTCCCCAATACGTTCATGAACACTTGGTTCAGTTGTCCTGCATAGCACTCGACTAAGGGCAACTCTCCATAGTCCTTGATCACCTGAATAGTCACGCCACCCGCCCTTGCTTTGAATCGATTTTGGAGAATCAGCAGCGTACTTTCAATTCCATCATGCAAATCAACCGCTTTCATTGCTGCTTCGTCCAGGCGCGAAAAGTTGCGTAGGGAGAGCACAATATCGCGAATGCGATCGGTTCCCACTTGCATGGAAGATAGCAATTTTAGTAAGTCTGACGTGACAAAGCCTAAATCCACCTGCTGGATCGCCAATTGCAATTGGGGGGCTGGATCAGGACAGTGCTGCTGATAGCAGTCCAGTACGTGTAGAAGGTCTTGAATGTAATCCGTCGCGTGCGACAGATTGCCGTGGATGAAATTGACAGGATTATTAATCTCGTGAGCGATTCCAGCTACCAGTTGTCCTAAACTCGACATCTTCTCGCTTTGAATCAGTTGGGTTTGCGTGTGTTGCAGGTCTTTGAGCGCGGCTTCTAGCTGCAATGCCTTCTGTTGTAAGGATGCTTGGGAAGCTTGCAGCGCTGCTTCAGCCGTCTTGTGATCGCTGATGTCGCGGAAGTACCAAACTCTCCCATAATAATCACCATCGGGAGTATGAACCCCTGTGGTATAGCGATCGAGCGTCCGTCCATCACGAAGCAAGATTTCATCACGGCTGGTTAGTTCTGGATGCTGATAGAGATGTTCAACTTGGGTAATAAATTCTTCTGGGTTTTGGGTTGTTGTCACCACCAATTCTAGAATTTTCCGATCGTCGCCTTTCTGTACTAAAGATTCTGGAATCTGCCAGATTTGGTAAAAGCGCTGATTGTAAAACATGACTTGGTTCTGCTCATCCACAACCAGAATGGCATCAATCGCCGATTCTTGTTGAGCTCTCAGGAAAGCATGACTGCGATAAAGCTCGGCTTCTGCTTGTCGGCGTTGTTCTTCCGCTTGCTTGCGATCGCTCATATCAATCAGCAACCCATCCCACAGAATGGCTCCATCGGGTTTTCGTTCAGGTCGAGACACGCCCTGAACCCACTTACTTTGCCCTGATGCGCTCATCATGTGTCCTTGCCATCGCCATGTTTCTAGCGTTTGAGCAGAATGAGTGACAGCGTTATTGAATCTATCTCGATCCTCTGGGTGAATCGCCTCAATGAGTAAATCAGCATTTTGCTGAACGGCTTCTGGTTCCAATTCATAAAGTTCTAGGCAACCCGACGAGATATAAGGAAACCAGGCTTTCCCATCTGGCTCTAAGCGGAATTGATAAATCATTCCTGGAACGTTTGCGGCTAACCGTTGAAACCGTGCTTCACTTGCCGAGACTTGTGCGTTTGCTGTAGCAAGTTCCACCGTGCGTTCCAAGACTTGAGCCTCTAACGTGGCATTGAGGCTAGCTAACTTATCATTGGCTTGTGCAAGCTGCGTTTGCGCTTGGCTCAGTAACACGGGGCCGTCAATCAGGAAGGAGTAATAGCGCCTCAGTGCAACATACGTTCCAGCGATCGTAGCGGTGAGCAGATCCACGCCCAACTGGAATTTTAGCAAGGCCGGAGACGAGTAGCGGACTCCGTCTGCCATCATTAGCACGTGTCCTCCATGACTCAATGCATAGCTAAAAAACACCAAAATTGTTGCCAGCACCAGCGGCGTTTTTTGCTGACCCTGAATAAACGGTAAGAAAATTAGAATCGCGATCGTCAAGTAGCAGAGTGCAATGAACCCGTTGGCAGCAATCAGTAATTCATTCATTTCAAACCTACTTTACGTCGCTGTTCACTTTTTCAGTTTTCCCCAAGCAGTCATTAAGTGATTCAGTCAACCAGGTAATTTTACTCAAGCTACAATTAGCTCGAGTAGTGCGAGATAGCTAAGTTACACTCCTATGACTGCCTTAACCCAACTACCATTTGACGCCAAAGAACAACGGGTAGTCTTGCCTAGCGTGACTTGGCAACAGTATGAGAGCCTCTTAGCAACGCTTGAAGACTACCCTGGACTACGGCTTATCTACCTAGAGGGAACTCTAGAAATCTTTATGCCCTCACCTGAACATGAAATGCTTAAAAAGGTGATTGCAAGACTTCTAGAACGATATGCGGAAGAGGTTGATATTCCCTTACATGGCTATGGCTCAACAACGTTTCGGCGTGAAGCTAAGGCGCGAGGACTCGAACCTGATGAGTGCTACTGTGTGGGTTCTCTCAAAGAACTACCTGATTTTGCCATTGAAGTTAATTTGACGAGTGGAGGAGTGGACAAGCTAGCCGTCTATCAGGGGCTTGGTATTCCAGAAGTTTTGATGTGGCAGAACAACAAATTGACACTTTATGACTTACGGGAAGGCCATTACCGGGAAACCAATTGCAGTTATTTCTTCCCAGCTTTAAGCTTGCAATTGTTGGCGCAATATGTTCAACCCGAAGCGCAACCTCAAGCTATCCAAGAATTTCTCCGTGCAGTTCGATCACAGAAGAGTTAAGACTTGCTTGATCTGACGACTCAATCTGACTACTCAATCGGTCTGATCAATCATTTCGCCACGAACAGCAGTGCCCTTCACTCACGTCAAACGATCTAGACTTCAAGAGGAATGACGTTGAACGATCGCACATGACACTGACACAGGTTTGGGGTTCTCTGCTAATTTTTCTGCTGTGCCCAATTTTGGGCGGATTGCCGCTGATCGAGTGGATTACGGTTGCGCTGACTCGAAAGCGGTTGAGCCGAATTGGGACGAAAAATGTCAGCGTTTCAGCCGCGTTTTATCATGGCGGCAAGGTGGCAGGCATTTTAGCGGTGTTGTCTGAGGCGCTGAAGGGCATTTTGGCGGTGCTGTTGGCGCGATCGTTCTTCCCAGATCATCCTGAATGGGAGTTAATTGCGCTGATCGCTCTCGTTTTTGGGCGCTACTGGATTGGTAAAGGTGCAGGCACAACGAATGTGACGTGGGGCTACATTGTGCACGATCCGATCACGTCTTTTCTGACATTTTTGATCGGTGGCATCGGATTTACTCTCCTACGAGAACGAAAGCTAGGGCGATTTGGAGTTTTAATTCTGTTTCCGTTGCTCACTGCCGCGCGGCATCCAGACGACTCCGCCCTGATTGGGGCGTCGATTTGCCTTGCAGGTCTGATGGGATGGATTTACACTCAAATTCCAGATGACTTGGAGTTGAAGCCAGATACGGCTCAGACGGATTCACAAACCATGTTTAAATTCTTTCGCGGCGATCGCGCTGTTCTTTCTCTAGATCAGCCTCTGCAAGCCAGTAAAGTTGGCGAAAAGGCGGCGACTCTGGCTCATCTAAAAGGATTGGGCTATCCAGTTCCGATGGGATGGGTACTGCTGCCGGGAGATGATCCACAACCGTTGATCGAACTGTTGCAGCCATCAGAGCGAACCCCGTTGGTCGTGCGATCGTCGGCGATTGGCGAAGATTCGGAACTCGCGTCAGCGGCGGGACAGTATGAGACGATTTTAGGGATCACACGGCAAAGCGATTTGTTGAGCGCGATCGCACAGTGTTTGGCGTCTTACGATCAGCCGTCTGCGGTCAGGTATCGGCGCGATCGCAATTTACCAGATACCTCAATGGTTGTGCTAATTCAGCAGCAGGTTCGCGGCGCGTTTTCTGGTGTGGCATTTAGCCGAGACCCGATCGCGCGGCAAGGCGATGCGGTCTTGGTTGAAGCGTTGCCCGGCAGTGCTGAACGGGTGGTGTCGGGGCAAGTGACGCCTGAAAGTTATCAAGTGCTGGTGTCAGAACTCGGCTCGAATTGGACGTTGCCCGATGAGATGACGCTGGAAGTGCAGGGAAGCGGGGAAGTGCCGCTTCGCTTGGTGCAGCAGGTGGCATATCTGGCTCGCCATCTAGAGGCGCACTATCACGGCATTCCCCAAGATATTGAGTGGAGCTATGACGGGCAGACGTTATGGCTCTTGCAATCTCGCCCGATTACCACCTTGATTCCGATCTGGACGCGCAAGATTGCTGCCGAAGTGATTCCGGGCGCGATTCGTCCGTTAACATGGTCGATTAATCGCCCGTTGACCTGTGGCGTTTGGGGAGAGTTGTTCTCGTTGGTACTAGGTCAGCAAGCTCAAGGATTAGATTTTAATGAAACGGCAACGTTGCACTATGCTCACGCTTACTTTAATGCGTCGCTATTAGGACAAACGTTTCGCCGCATGGGATTGCCGCCAGAGAGTCTAGAGTTTTTGACCAGAGGTGCAAAGTTTAGCAAGCCACCGATAAAGTCAACGCTGCAAAACGTCCCCGGATTGCTGAAGTTAGTCCGACGGGAACTACGGTTAGAGAAAGATTTTCAACGAGATGACCAACGCTATTTCTCACCTGCGTTAACCGAATTTGCAACGCATTCAGCAACACAGCTTTCGACAGTAGAGGTGTTAGATCGCATAGACAAAATTTTGGAATTGCTCAAACGAGCGACGTACTACAGCATCCTTGCTCCCCTCAGTGCAGCGTTGCGACGGTCAATCTTGAAAGTTTCAGAGGATGAGCTTGATAACAGCCGAACGCCCGAAGTTGCCGCTTTGCGATCGCTTCAAGCCATTGCTACTAGAGCAAAACAAACTGGCAATCTCTCTCATCAATTGTCGGCTGAGCAATTGTTTGAGCACCTGAGTGAGACGAAGCAAGGGCGGGATGTGTTAGCCGAGTTCGACAGGTTTCTAGAGCAATACGGCTATTTGAGCGAGGTCGGAACTGACATTGCTATACCCACGTGGAGAGAAGATCCAAAGCCGATTCGAGAGGTGTTTACTCAGTTTTACTTTCATCCGATTGAGCGAGAGGTAGTGCCAGGTCGATCGCGCGTTCAGCAACGAGTCGATCTCAAAGGCAAGGTGACGGAAGTGTATAGCCGACTGTTGGCACACTTGCGCTGGAGCTTTGTGGCGTTAGAAGAACAATGGTTAACTTTAGGTGTGTTAGAGCAGCCGGGAGACATCTTCTTTCTGAAGTATGACGAGATTCGGCACGTTGCTGCGACTTCAACCTTTTCTCGTCTCATTGAACAACGGCGATCGCAGTTTGAACAAGATCGCCAACTCGCCCAAGTGCCGCAGTTGGTGTACGGAGACGATCCACCCGAACCTAAGCTAGAAACCTGGCAAGCCTCTCAAACGCTGCAAGGCATTGGAGCAAGTTCTGGACAAAAAGAAGGACGCATCAAAATCATGAAGTCGCTCTCGACCGGGATTAGCCTCGATCGCGATACTATTTTGGTCGTGCCCTACACCGATTCGGGCTGGGCAGCAATTTTGGCACAGGTGGGCGGACTCATTTCTGAGGTGGGCGGCAAACTCTCTCACGGCGCGATCGTCGCGCGAGAATACCGAATTCCTGCCGTGATGGATATTCCGAATGCCACAACCCGCTTACACGATGGACAGCAGGTTCGGATCGATGGACAACGCGGCAGGATTGAAATTCTGTAGCGATATTTAAGCTGACGCGGATGTAACAGATAAGAGAGTTGCTTGAAAATAGTGTCCCCTTACTATAAGGAACGTTGTTTCGCTTCACCCAGTCGCTAATGCTTCTTTGAGAGGTCTTCCATCTGCTTCCGGAGTTCTCAGATTGTCTTCGGGAGTTGTCAAATTGTCTTCGGGAGTTCTCAGATTGTCTTCGGGAGTTGTCAAATTGTCTTCGGGAGTTCTCAGATTGTCTTCGGGAGTTCTCAGATTGTCTTCCGGAGTTCTCAAATTGCCTTCGGGAGTTGTCAGATTGTCTTCGGGAGTTGTCAGATTGTCTTCGGGAGTTCTCAGATTCTCCTCCGGAGTTGTCAGATTGTCTTCGGGAGTTGTCAAATTCTGAAGCGAAAGTCGCAATGGGCAGGCTACATTTGGAGCGCAATACCGAGATCCAAAGCGGGATACTATTTCTTAGCAAGTCCCTAAGGATCATGGATTAAATAAAACCGAATTTACCCTCACCCCAACCCTCTCCCGCAGGAGCTACCGTGTACACACAAGTCGAGCGATTAGTCATGGCCGAGATCCTTCGCCCCCTAAATCTCCCAAAATTGGGGGACTTTGAACCGTTACCATTCTTCGGACGCTAGAGATCTTTCTTTGTCAAAGTCCACCAGCATGGGGGATTTAGGGGGCAGAAGGCGACCCAAACGAAGCGACATCGACTTGCTGTGTACACGGTAGCCCGCAGGAGAGGGAGCAAGACTCTAGTTCTCCTTCTCCTGTGGGAGAAGGGGTTAGGGGATGAGGGCAACCCGGAGCTACGCAAGTGTTAGAGTTATTCAATCCACGATCCTAAGAACATATGAGGCAAAGATCTCCAGTTGTTTCGAGAAACCGGAGACCTAAATCCGCTATTTTTCGGTTCACGCACTGACGACGGAGAAATAGCGAACGAAGAATCAGGTTTATTTCTTCACCCTTTATCCCCGCGAAGCGATCGAAGACCTTATCCTTGCTCTCGGGCTGTCGCAAACAGACGCAGCGCTTGCTCTGAACCCACAAACCGCCAGTGCCAAGGTTCATAAATCACGCGTTGAGCATTGTTAGGGCGAAACGATAACTCAAATCCAAATTTCTTAGCATTTTTGGCCATCCACTGAAAGGCAGACGAGCGAGCAAACGCTTGAGAAATATCTAAATAGGGAGCGCGACCATCACCAACATCAATCGCATATCCCGTGTGATGTTCGCTGTATCCCGGAGGCGCAACGCTCCTAGCAGCTCCCTCTAGGCCACGCCTCCGCACGCGATCGCGAAATAACATCGCTTGCTCATCAATACTACGAAACCCAGAAATCGGCACAATGGATACCTTACTCGCTTTCGCTGCACTGACCATTTGTTGCCATGCGATCGCGGCTTCCGGTGCTAATTTTTCCACACGCCCCCCGTATTTACCAACGACGACCAGTGTGGTTAGCTCCGCTTGAGGGTAAGGAAAGTGCCCTAGTTTAGGCGAAGCCTTAGGGGAAGGGGTATTGAGCGACGGGCGAGGACGTAGACCAGGCAACAACGATGAAGCAGGCGTGCTGGGAGTGGGTGCAGGAGCGGGTGATTTCAACAACAATTGTGCAGAGTTGGGGCGTGTCGGCAGTGGCGAAATTGCCGTTGGTTCAACCGATGCGCCCACGCTGAGATGCAGTCCACTATAGTTGAGCGCGATGACCCAACTAAAAGACGTTAGGGCAACAATCAGTAAGGCGTGCGATCGTAACCAACTTAAAATTCTCATCAACCCAATATTGTTAAAGTAAGCGTTTGCAGGCAACGTGAATTCATCACCGTCAGTTCTGGACAAGCTATCTTATACACTTGAAATAACGGCACAGGCAAAATTCAATGAAATGGCAAGTGATTCTTGAACCGGATGCAGAAACTGGAGAGTGGGCCGTTTGGTGTCCGCAATTACCAGGATGTGTCTCTGCTGGAGAAACGGAACAAGAAGCGTTAGACAACATTCGAGCCGCGATCGTGCTGTACTTAGAACCAGATCCTATAGATCTAGCCTCTGGCGCGATCGTGCGAGAGGTCTCAGTGGGATGACGCGCACCCGTCGAATGACGGCTATTGAAGTTGAGCAAATTCTACAGCAGTATGGATTTGTCTTCGTATCGCAGAAAGGAAGCCATCGAAAATGGAGACAGCCGGATTCGAGTCTTCAGGTGATTGTGCCATTTCATAAAGGTCGAGATTTGCTCATCAGTACAATGCGTAACATTATGCTCAATGCAAGCATTCCAGACACCGAATAGAAGACAGATTAATCGATCGACTGGAGGGCGCGATCGCTAATGGGTAAGATCTTCCGCTTCATTCCTGGTAAGCCATCAAATCGGATCGCCAGCGTTGCTTTGGTTCCAGAGCCAAAGACGTTTGTGATTTCACCCACGCCAAACTGACTGTGAATCACGCGATCGCCAACGCTCCAATCAGCATCGGCATCCGCGTGGTTAACCAGAATCGGCGACTTAGTTTGAGCCGCACCTTTGGTCCACTTCGCTGGAATCGAGGTTGCCGTATTAGAATCCATCAATTCACGCGGCATTTCCGCCAAAAATAGCGAAGGACTGGCAGGTTCACGGTTTCCATACAAGCGGCGTTCGCGAGCATGAGAGATGAACAATCGCTCCTTAGCGCGGGTAATGCCAACATAACAGAGCCGCCGTTCTTCCTCGATCGCTGCCGGATCATCGAGAGAACGATAGCTCGGAAACAAGCCTTGCTCTAGCCCAACTAAGAACACAATCGGAAACTCTAACCCCTTTGATGAGTGCAATGTCATCAGCGAAACGGTTGTCGTTTCTTCTGGCGTGTTGTCTAAATCTGACGCGAGGGATGCACTCGCTAAGAAGCCAATCAAGCTCTTGTCGTCTTCATTTTCTTCCTCATATTGCAGCACCGCGTTGTAAAGTTCCTGCACGTTCTGAAAGCGATCTTCCGCCTCGTCTGTGCCTTGCGCTTTCAGGTCTTGCACGTACCCCGAATCTTCTAATACGCCTTGCACAATTTCATTTGCTGAGACAGCATCGAGCATCTCGCGGTACTTCTGAATGATATTTGCAAACGCTATAACTCCTTTAGCGGAGCGTCCAGCCAGGGTTTTAACCGAGGTTTCGTCGCTGATGATCTCCCAAAGCGGAATGCCCAACTCGATCGACGCTTTTTGCAGAGATTCAATGGTCGATTTGCCGACACCCCGACGAGGCGTATTGATCACGCGCAGCAGGCTAATCGTATCGGCAGGGTTTACGATCGCTCTTAAATACGCCAACACGTCTTTAATTTCTTTGCGATCGTAGAACCGCAAACCGCCAACAATCTTATAGGGCACACCCCAACGCACCAAAATGTCTTCAAACGCACGCGATTGAGCGTTTGTCCGGTAGAGAATCGCGAACTTACCCCAGTGCAAATCAGAATTATTTTGCTCTAGCTTTCGCATTCGCTGAACCACAAATTCAGCTTCATCAATCTCGTCTTGAGCGCGATAGCAGAACGCAGGTTCTCCCTGTCCGCGAGTGGGTTTGAGAATTTTGTCGATTCGCTCCGTGTTATTTTCGATCAGTTCGTTCGCAAGTTGAAGAATGTTCTCAGTGGAGCGATAATTCTCCTGGAGCTTCACCATCGTTCGGGTGTCGTCATCCGGCAACCCATCTCCAAAGTCGTGTTGAAATCCCATCAAGATGGTGAAATCTGCCATGCGGAACGAATAGATCGACTGGTCAGCATCGCCTACCACAAAGACGGAGCGGTAGTTCCAGTCATCGAATTTAGTTGCTGACTCTCCATTGGTGACCAACAGTTGAATCAGATCATATTGTGTGCGATTTGTGTCTTGATATTCATCTACTAGAATGTGGCGAAAGCGTTTGTGCCAATAGGCTCGAATCTGTTCATTCTGACGAAACAGAAGTACCGGAATTAGGATTAAATCGTCAAAATCTACAGCATTGTTTTCGGCTAATTTGTCTTGATACACGCTGTAGATATTGCTAATCACACGACCTCTAAAATTCGGCTGCTCTTTCTCATACTCTTGCGGAGAAAGTCCTTTGTTTTTAGCATTGCTAATCGCATACCGAACCGATCGCGGATCGAATTTCTTTTCGTCTAAATTTAGCTGATTGATAATAATATCTTTGACGAGGCTCTGAGCATCTGACTCGTCAAAAATGGAGAATGCCTTTGTCCATTTGCGCCCCCGCTCATCCTGAAATTTTTCGATATCAAAGCGCAAAATTCGGCAGCACAGCGCATGAAACGTGCCAATCCACAGATCTTTGGTAATGGTTTTGTAGATGTGCGATCGTAGCTTTGTCTGCACGTATCCCGGCAACGACTCTAGCGATTTACCATGCTCACGTATTGCCTCACGCTCGGCAAACAGCCGCTCGATCCGCTCTTTCATCTCCTTCGCGGCTTTGTTCGTAAACGTCACCGCTAAGATATTCTCCGGGTCAACCCGATGCTCTAGCACCAAATTGGCGATTCGATAGGTCAGTGCCCGCGTCTTACCTGATCCTGCTCCCGCAATCACCAGTAATGGCCCGCAAAAATGCTCCACCGCTTGTCGTTGTGAAGGGTTGAGATGGCTCAAGAAGTCAGTAGTCATGGCGAGGGCAAAAAGATGATTTTACTCCATGACCAGCCTATCGCATTCCCAGAATCGCGCGGTGAGAGAAGTGGTTGAGAAAGCCGAACGGAAGGAAAGCGTGAAGATGCGCGATTAGCTCAAGGGCAATGCTAGGAACCGTACGATCGCTTAAGAATGGCTTCTTAGGAACTCTGACTCGATTCCATTAACCGCAAAAAGCCAAATGTAGCCAGAAAGAAAAATGGAACAAAAAACCACTCTGGAGAACTGCGGTACACCCAAACCATCAAAGCCAGCCACAAGAGAAGACTAAGCAGTGCAAGTAACTCACGCATGGGAATACCTCACGAACTGTTATGGGAGTTCCTTACGTTCTTCAGTAAGCTCACCGAGAGGTCAGCTAGAAAACCTTAAAGACTTCATAAAAGGTTGATAAAAATTTCTTTTAAGATAGGTTAAGGACAAGGATGACTTGTTGAAACGCTGGTATTTCTCCCTACAACTCTTAAATTCTTCACATAACGTCATCTAGCGAGGGTATGTTTAAGCCGCAGGTGGGGAAAGCACACCCTTCTTTATCTTTCAGTCTTTATTCCCTTCGCTACAATGAGCAGTAAAGCTGAGCAATAAAGCGCCAGTCCAGTATTTAAAGAGGCATTTCGATGCAAGCACCGACCTTATTAATCTCTAAGGAATTACCGAGTCTTAAGTACACCTACGCCCCCGATCGCTTCGATGAAACATGGGAAGCTCCCCTTTCCATTCTGTTGGGGTTAGGACGGGCAGCAGGCGCAGATTTTATTGAATTCTTTTTAGAACGGGTGAACTACATTAGCTGCATGGCGGAAGATGATGCCATCACTAGCATTTCACCTCGGCTTTCCACCGGAGCAGGCGTACGTGTGTTTCGAGGCAAAGCAGACTGTTACGTCAGCACGAATGATTTATCGTTCAATGGGCTAAAAGCTGCCCTAGAGAAGGGTTTGTCAATCATGGGCTTGCATCTGCCCTTGCCCAATGCATTCATTCCTGAAATTCACCTTGAGCTGCTGCGCGACTACGCCACTAAGAAAGGAAAGGACGCTTGGCTAGGCAACTGTAGCTCCATGCGCGAAATGGGCGATGTGTTGCTCTCCGCGAATGGTGAACTAGCACAAAAGGCGGATCACGTCCAGTCGCGTCGGGCGGTCTATTTCCGAGATTGGCAAGAGGTCTTGGTCGCGTCGAGTGATGGCACGTTTGCGCGCGATATTCGCCTGACTCAATCGGTTGGCTACAGCTTACTCTGTGCAGACGGCACGAATCGGTCTTCGATCAGCAAGCGATCGGGCAGCACCAGCGATCCTGGTTTCTTGAGAACGTGGGACTACAAAGCAGACGCTGAAGATGTGTCGGAATCGGCGGCGAAGATGCTGTATGCCGATTATGTCGAGTCGGGCAGCTACCCGGTGATCATGGCCAACCAGTTTGGCGGCGTGATTTTCCACGAGGCGTGTGGTCACTTGCTGGAGACGACTCAAATCGAGCGCAAAACGACGCCGTTTGCTGACAAAAAAGGTCAGAAGATTGCTCATGAGAATTTGACGGCTTGGGATGAAGGCATTACCTCCGACGCTTTCGGAACGATCGACATGGACGATGAAGGAATGCCGGCTCAGCGCACGTTGCTGATCGAGAATGGCATTTTAAAGAATTTCATCAGCGATCGCGCTGGCTCAGCGCGCACCGGACACCCCAGAACGGGCAGCGGTCGTCGTCAAAGCTTCACCTTTGCCGCCGCTAGCCGGATGCGGAACACATACATTGCGCCAGGTGAGTACTCGATTGAGGATCTGTTTAACTCGGTCGAGAAAGGCATTTACTGCAAAAAGATGGGCGGCGGTAGCGTTGGACCTACCGGACAGTTTAACTTTGCGGTCGATGAAGCTTATCTGATCGAGAACGGCAAAATCACCAAGCCGCTCAAGGGAGCAACGCTCATCGGAGAAGCCACCGAAATCATGGACAAGATTTCCATGTGTTCTAACGATTTGGGTTTGGCAGCCGGATTTTGCGGTTCGGTGAGCGGCAGCATTTATGTCACCGTCGGTCAGCCTCACATCAAGGTTGATTCGATCACAGTGGGCGGTCGTTAATTTTCGCTCAGCTCATGACTCTAAAGGGATGCGTGCTGATGCGTCCCTAGCCATTTCTATAGCTCTACAACCTTTAAAAGATTTCTATGCCAACGATCAACGAAATTGCATCCTACGCCCAAACCGCCGCGCAGAAACTGGGCATTCAGAAATTTGACATTTACGGCTCCACGGTCGATGAAACTAGCGTGCAGGTCGATCAGGGCGAACCTCAACAAATGAAAGCCTCGAATCGATCGGGCATTACCGTTCGCGTCTGGAATGATGCTCATACGGTTGGCGTTACCTCGACCACCGACGTTGACCTAATCGGTTTGGAACTGGCGCTAAAAACGGCTCACGAGGCGAGTGAGTTCGGTGTCAAAGACAATGTGCCCGACTTTAGCCCAGAAGCAACTGCCGCGATCGCTCATGCCAATGCTGCTGATCGGTCTCCACAGGCAGAAGTATCACAACTGCTTCAAACTCTTGTTGGTGCAGAAAAGGAATTGTTAGACGCGCATCCTGCGATCGTTGGCGTTCCCTACAATGGATTGGCGCAGCGAGATATCGATCGCTTCTACCTCAACAGCGTTGGAGCCTTGCGGCATGAAGCCCATTCGTATGCATCGCTCTATCTCTACACCAAAACCGAAGAAGAAGGCAGAAAGCCGCGTAGCGCTGGGGCCTTTCGGGTCAGCACTGGATTAGCAAAGCTCGACATTAATGGCTGTCTCAAAGAAGCGGCTGAAAAAACAATTAGCCACCTCAACTATGAGAAGGTAAAAACCGGAAAGTATCGGGTTGTTTTCTCCCCAGAAGCCTTTTTGAGTTTGTTGGGGGCGTTCTCTAACTTGTACAACGCTCAAAGCATTCTCGATAACCAGAGTCTTTCGACGCCAGAATCGCTCAATACTCAAATCGCCTCTCCGTTGCTTTCGGTCTGCGATGATGCACTGCATCCCGATAATGTTGGAGCAGAAACGTTTGATGGAGAAGGTACGCCGACGCGCCGCGTACCTCTAATTACGAATGGGGTCTTGACGAGTCTTCTGCACAGCACTGGCACAGCAAAGCGAATGAAGACAGAACCGACTGGAAACGCCAATATGGGCGCGAAAGTGACGGTTAGCCCGAACTTCTTTCATGTGTTTCCGGGAGAAGCGGCTTCGGAGGAATATAGTCTGGGCACAGCAGACAATGTGATTTTGATTGACGATTTGAGCGCCCTTCATGCAGGTGTGCAGGCGTTGCAAGGCTCGTTTTCGTTGCCGTTTGATGGTTGGTTGGTTAAAGATGGCAAGCGCATCAGCATCGAGTCGGCAACGGTAGCGGGTGATATTCGCGAGGTGCTGAATTCGATTATTTACGTAGAGAAAGATCTGGAATTTACCGGATCTGGAGTTGCACCTAGAGTGTGGGTGAATGAACTATCGGTGACGGGTGAATAGAGATTGTTGGCAGCGAATGTAATGAATTAGCGGAAGGGTATTCGTTACCTCTGTTAGCCCATCCGCTGCCACATCGCCTAATCACTAAATTAATATCTGAATTAATGTCTGATCACTCAATCAATCCGCTCGGAGGCGTGATCTCGATGCGACGATCGCGCAGATTGACAACAGGAACGATCGCTTCGACAAACGGAATCAGGATCGATTTGCCCTGCGGAGATTTGACCTCTAGTAAATCGTGACCCGCAGTCAGGACATCAGTTACAGTTCCGACAAGGGCTTGATCGGCTTGGTGATATACCGGAAGCCCGATTAAATCTGACACGTGAAATTCGCCGTCTTCAAGCTGAGGGCGGTCGCGCTCTGGAACGTGGAGTGTACAGCCTCGCAACGCTTCTGCTGCACTGCGATCGCGCACTCCTTCTAACTGCAAAACATACAGTCCTTTTCCATCCAAATAGCGGCCCCCAATCAACTGAATTGGTTCTGGCTCTGGCTGATTCGGACGCAACAACCACCGCTCTCCCGGCACTTCAAAGCGCTCTGGAAAATCTGAGTTTGGGTAAACGCGCACCTCTCCCCCAATTCCGTGAGCCGCCACGATTTTGCCAATTTCTAAGAACTCAGACGCCATAATTTGAGCATAAGCAAACCCTGATCACTCTATCACAGGAGCGTGGAAGCCGGTTGAGTCACAACTGGCTCCCACTGCAAATTCTCTTACTCTTGCGGATCGAATCGATAGCGCACTTTCATTCCCGTGTTGTACTCGGCTGGCGTTTGGGGAAACACATTTGAGGGATTCGCCCTCAAATCAAGACCACCGCCGCCAATTTCTAAACTGCCGAGCGGGCCTCTGTACTGAGGAGACTGTCCAATTCCGGGTAAGCTAAAGCTGGCAGGGGATGGCAGGGAAGTATCTCTTAGCGATCGCGTCTGTAACCCAGATAATGAAGCGGCATCTCCAAACCCTTCCACTGGAGGCGTAACGGGTTGCCTTTGGATTCTGCTTTGTGAAGGTCGAATTGGTAAAGATCGAAGCGGTTCATTTGGCGTTACGCTCTGCTCAACTTGGGGAGATTGAGCAACGGCAGGACGAATGCTCGCTAACATTAGGATGGTTAATACAGCAACGGCTTTATTCATGGGGTGGCTCCAGCTAGGTTGGCTGAACGTTACTCATAATGTTAACCAGAATGCCCTGATGGAACAACAGGATCGCCATAAATAAGAAAATTTAGACATGCAGGGAACAACACTCCGGTTCGATGCGATCTACACAATAAGTTGTTAGCGTGAGCAACGCTGCGGCAATGATATTGTTTGTGGTAACGAACAAAAATGGATTGTGATCCGCGATCGCTAGAGCTTCGTGAAACGAATCGCATTTAAAGTATGTATTCTAGAGGTTGTTCAGAATGCCTTAAATTTGGCAACGGAGCGAATATCATTCGCAGCCATCAGCGCTTTGTTTGCGGCACTGCTGTTCGCTTAAGATGGAACTATTGAGATCCTTCAAAGGGATTACTTTGAAGTGATAGAACCGTTCTCCTTGACTGGGTTCCTTGAATTCTAAAGTGGTATAACCAAAACGCTTGCCTTGAAAGAATCGTAGGTCTACATGATTGAACTCAACTCGCGCCACATATTTCGATTGTTGGAAGTCGTTAGCAACGTTAGCAAGTGGTTGAGCGTAAACGCTTTGAATGAGGTTTAATCCTTCCGTATTCGTTCTCGTAAAGGCCGCATTTGCTCTATTGCTTTGAGTTCGATAAGCGATCGCTTCCTGTCCAACTATTGCGTCTGTTCGATCTGTGGGATTCATGGCAAACACAATACTGCCACCTTTTACTTTTGCTTCACTGGTGTAGAACGGCAATCCGCTCAACTCTCCAATGTCACGCTGGAACGGAGATAAGAAGGAATGCTTTCGCGCCCACTGCAATACGGTCTGAATCTTCTGCCCAGGAAGGGCTTGAGCAGATGAAGCGGTGCCTAAGAAAGCTAGAGTGAGTCCGATAACAGAAATGACACTGCGGCGAATCATAGTTAGAAATGGTAGCGATGACATCTAGTAACACATAAAAGTGATAGAAAAATAAACCGTGAAATTCCTGAACGAATTATTGATTCACTAAATTGATTCACTAACGCAATACTCGAACTTGTTCAGCAAGATTACAGCAGGTGCAATCCGCGCCACCATGTACGTTGAACGAGAGAACAAGAGAAACGGGCTGATTAACAGATGTGTTAAGAATTCTTTTTTGATCTGCTGGCGTAATGTAAACTTTGTTCTCTTGCATCATGTCTCCTACAATTCTTCCACGATCTAAACAGCCTAAATTAAAGTCATAAACTCCATTGCTAACCGAGTTAACGCTGTTTCCACTATCAACTCCTTTTTTGATCGCCGTTCTGAAGCCTTTGTCATAGAATTTATTGATGCGAAAGTAGGCAACATTGACGTTCTGCCCAAAAATCTCTTCTTGTCGTGTGATCAAATATCCACACACAACAGTGTCAAACTGATCATTGCCAAAGATGCCATAGCGATTTGTTTTCTTCAAATCGCTGGGCGGAGTGACTTTACATGTTTCCGGTTGAGCGGTTCTCGGTGCGTCTTGAGCGGTTCTTACATTGGTTCTCACATTGCGCTCTGCGCTGATGGCAGGCTGATCGGTTCCTACGGAATTGTGCGCTGCACTAATCGGAACAACCGCTAGATTCAACAACAGTGCAGCACTCAGTCCCTTTAACACTTGAGCTAACCGTGCAACCATATCCGTTTCCTCACTCTTCGCCTATCTAGAGCTACACCTTGCCATTTCGATCTTCCGCAAGGTTCCATCAGGATTTGAAATCGTTTGTGAGACACTTTAAGCAAGTGCGATCGGGGAATTGAAATGCTGCTGTTGTCTCTACCTAAACGACTACGTTTCGCCAAATACCTGATTCGTGTAAGCCTAGCCGTCATACTCGTGGTCGGGCTTACTCAGCCTTTGTTCCAAACCCCAGCCGTTGCGATGCAAAACCAGCAATCAATAACTCCGCAATCAGCATTAGAACGTCTTGCTACCGCCGATGCTATTGCTTCAGAATGGTTTGCGCCCAGTTTTCTAGCGCAAGTTTCGGTACAACAAGTTCAAAGTATTTTAATTAGTTTGACAACTGAACTCGGAAAGTATCAGCGCGTCGAGCCAAGCGGCAACGACTATCAACTGGTTTACGAGAAAGGAGTTGTTCCAGCTAAAATTGTCCTCGATCCGAAAGGACAAATTGTAGGATTACGATTTCTACCTGTTCAGGCGCAGTTTAAGAGTTTAGACGACGCGATCGCGCAATTCAAACAGCTACCCGGTAAAGTTAGTCTGTTGATTGTAGAAGACAACGTTAAAAAAGTTGGGTTAAATGAAACCACACCCTTGGCAGTAGGATCAGCATTTAAGCTAGCAGTACTGGCAGCACTAAAGACTCAAATTGAATCGGGGCAGCATCGCTGGGATGAAGTAATTGCCTTGCAAGAGCGTCAGAAGAGTTTGCCTTCAGGATTCTTACAATCTTGGGCAGATGGTTCTTTGCTCACGGTGCAATCGCTGGCCGCCTTGATGATTTCCCAAAGCGATAACACTGCGACCGATCACCTAATTCATTTGGTCAGACGAGCCGCGATCGAGCCGTTGACGCCGCGCAATCAACCATTTTTGACCACGCGCGAGTTCTTTACTCTAAAAGCTCAAGCAAATCGCGAGTTGCTGCAACGCTATCGATCCGCTAATCGATCCGCTCGTCGTGCCTTGTTAGCCGAAATTGCTCAACGACCTCTACCAGGTGTAGAAGAATTTGTTGCTGATCCGGTTGCCCTTGATATCGAATGGTTTTTCACACCCGCAGAACTGTGTTCTCTCATGAATCGGGTGAAAGATTTGCCGCTCATGAGCATCAATCCAGGCATTTCCAATTCGCAGGCATGGGCGCGAGTAGCGTTCAAAGGCGGCTCGGAGTCAGGCGTGATCAATCTCACAACAGCGCTGCAAGCTAAGAATGGAAAGCAGTATTGCGTGGTTGCAACTTGGAATCACGATCAGGCGTTAGACGAAGCCCGCTTTGTCTCGCTTTATGAAAGTACGATCGCGTTGCTGAAATGACGCAGAACCTCCCTAATCAATAGTTCGCGTGTATTATGAGAAATATACCCTTCAGGCTCGACCAGAGCGGCTTACGATATTCCTCATGCTAGATTTGCGCGGCAAAACAATTTTAGGCATTGATCCCGCGATCGCAACGATTGGTTACGGGGCAATTCACGATGAAAAAGCGCTCGACTATGGGGTGATCGTCACGCCTGCAAAAGCGCCGATTTACGATCGACTCAAACAGATTTACGATGACATTCGCGAACTCTGCCAACTCCTAAAGCCCGATGTTGTCGCTTTAGAAATGCCGTTTTTTACACGAGAAAATACAAACGCCAACAAAGTGCTGCGAGCGCTAGGCGTGATTGAGTTGGCGCTCGGAGAATGTGGACTCGATGAGCCGATTTTTTTGCATCAATCTCAAGTCAAAGCGGCAGTCGCAAAATACGGAGCCGCAAAATCTGAAATTCAACAATCGGTGATGCTGATTTTTGGATTGGCAGAGATTCCTAAACCTGATGATGCCTCTGATGCTCTAGCGATCGCATATGCGGCTCAAACAGGCGCTCGCGCTAACGTGAAATAGAAGCTACTCGCGTTGCAAACTGTGGATCTGCTGCACAAACGCCTCATGTTCGGGTGACGCTAACCCCTGCTGCAACGTTGCGATCACCGACGGCATATCTCCCGCTAACAATGCGTCTGCCGCTAACCACAGTCCTGGAAACACTCGGCTGCGAATGATTCCAGTCTCATCGGGTGTCAATGCCACGTATTCGTCGTCCTGTAAGACAAACCAATCCAGCTTGTTCTCAAACATCTGCCACACAATGTATTCCTGCACTCCATTGCGGCGATAGGCTTTCTTCTTGTCACCCAAATCATAGGCTGCGCTACTCGCTGCCACTTCTGCAATCAGTTCAGGTGCGCCCTCAATGTAGTCATCGTCTGAAATGTGTACTTGCCCACCCACAGACGAATCGAGAAATAAAGCAACATCGGGTTGCGGTTCGTTGTCAAGATCGAGACGTACAGTTGAATTATCAGCCAACTCCACATTCGGCGTTGCAACTTTGTAGTTTCCTAACCAGATGATCAAATCTCCATGGGGTTTACCATGACTTCTAAAGCGCAGTGCAGCAGCCACGTAGACAACTCCTTCAATGAGTTCTGCTTTTTGAATGTGTTTTGCGGCGGCATAGCGACGCTCAAATTCTCGACGGGAGACGCGATCGCCACTTTCTAGCGGTGCGACTCGTGTGGAGTGAGGCGAGTCGGCTTGAGCGTTGGTTTGAGCTTGAGCGTTGGTTTGAGACGCATTCGTTACCATAGAGTCCATCAACTGTGCAGGCTGCAAAGAATTCGTTGGTCTTATTGTAAACGAACCGGATTTGTCGGTATTGCTATTTGACGATCGAGAAGCCTTTGCCCACGATCGCGATTAGTCGTTGATAAAACCCCTGTTAATAAAACTCCTGTTGATAAAATCCCTATGGTCACACCATTTCTACCTGCATCTGTGAAGGCGTTAACTGAGCCTGAATCGCTTCATGCCGTTCAGTCCATTCGACGCTGCGCTGTGACTACTCCTCTATCCCCAATTCCGATTCAGACGGCATACGTTAAGCAAGGGCAAGGCGAGGCTCCGATTCTGCTGCTGCATGGCTTTGATAGCTCGCTGTTAGAGTTTCGCTATCTTCTGCCGCGATTGGCAACCCAAGCAGAAACTTGGAGTGTTGATTTACTCGGATTTGGCTTTACCGATCGTCCTTCAGGTATTACGTTTAGTCCGCGCACGATCCAATCTCATCTTTACGAATTTTGGAAAACCATGATTGGGCGTCCGGTGGTGTTAGTGGGGGCATCGATGGGAGGAGCCGCCGCGATCGCGTTTGCTCTTGCCTATCCGTTGCTCGTTGAGCGACTGGTGTTGATCGATAGTTTGGGATACACCGTTGCTCCGCCGTTTGTCAAATTCTTGTTTCCACCGCTCGATTATTGGGCAGTAGAATATCTGCGTCAGCGTAAACTGAAGGCGCTAGAGCTGAGCATGGCGCTGAGGTCAGAGGCTAAAATAATTGATTTGATTCGGTGTTCGTTGCTGCATACAGAAATGGTGGGATGGCATGAGGCGACAATCTCATTTACGAAAAGTGGTGGATACGATTTCTTAGCCGATCAGATTTGTAAGATTCGTCAGCCCACGCTGATTCTGTGGGGCGAGTCAGATGATGTGTTGGGAACCGCTGATGCTCTGAGATTTCGTCAAGATATTCCCGATAGTCAGCTAGCTTGGATTCAAGATTGCAAGCATGTTCCTCACATTGAGCAGCCCGAAGTGACGGCGCAACATATTTTGTCGTTTGAGCGGATTTAACCGATCGCTGCTAATCTTAAACTCTTTCTACGATCGCGATTAAAGAAAGTTGTGTGCTTTCCCCTTAGTGGTGCAGAAAAGGCTTGAAAGGCTTGTTCTGGGGAGAGTCTCAAATGAGACAAGGAGTACCTGAAAGGGGCATTTCATGAGACGCTTAAGTTCCCCAACTATCAGCAAACCTCATGAAAACACCCCTCTTGTATCGTCAACTGCAAGACCAACTGCGTCAATGGGTACGCCCTGTTGACCAACGACACCTGCAAGTCTTCTCTGAAATCCTGGCAGCAATTTTGCAATCGGGGAGCGGAGTATTGGGAAAATGGATACCCTATCTAGGTCATCGCAACTGCCAAGCCCGTGCTCACTTGGAACGCTTGAGTTATTTTCTCCATAATCAACAGATTAACGCCGAGCGGTTTTATGAACCCATGCTACACCATGTTTTGACAGCGTTTGCTGGAGAAACGGTGTTGCTAACCCTCGATACGAGTATGCTATGGGATCAATTTTGTTTGATTGAAGTGTGCTTGGTATGGGGCGGGCGTTCCTTTACCCTGGCTCAAACCGTGCTCGAGCATGGCAGCGCCATGGTGGGCTTTGAGCAATATCAGCCCGTGTTAGAGCGTGCCAAGCGCATCCTACCCGAGCAAGTCCAGGTGACCTTACTGGCAGACCGGGGCTTTGAGCATAGCCACTTGATTCACTGGTTAACTCAACAGCAATGGTCATGGGCGATTCGGGTGAAATCGAACTTGCAGGTGCGATTGACCAATGGCTGTACGCAATCGGTGGAGCAGCTCATCCCATCCCAACAGCAGGCGTATCTCTTCAAGAATGTACACGTGTTGGATGGCATCGCTTGTCACCTCGCTACCGCTCGGGTGCCTACGAGCAAAGACCCCTGGGTGGTGTTGTCTAACCAACCTCCTTGCTTGCAAACCTTTGCCCTCTATGACAAACGGTTTGGCGGCATTGAGCCTCACTTTAAGGATTACAAGTCCGCTGTCTTTAACGTGTTGCAATCGGGCTTACGAACACCCCAGGCACTGACCTGTCTTTTCATGGTGCTTGATTGTGCGGTTCTGATTGCCCTCATACTCGGCATGATGCTAGTGCAAGGGGGAGAGCGTTCTCGTTTGGACTGGCATGGAGAGAGGGGCTTAAGTTTTCTGCAACTGGGTTTACGCGAACTGGCGCGACTCTGTTACCAACGATTGCCTCTGCCCAACCTGGTGGCATTGCCCAAATACAACCCACCTCCAGCCTGCGCTTCTCGGTGTAAACGGGAGATGTTGGATTGCCGAATTGAGTTTTCCAAGGTGGTGACATTCTCATAATGAGACTGTCTGAGTTTTCTGCACCACTAAGGTGCTTTCCCTATGTTATTCCATGCCTTTAGACGCTCCAAAGCGGTTTCAACCCCTGTCAGTCCAACGGCTTGGAAAGTCGCTTGGGGACATTGCTCTTCCGATGAAACCGTCGTGTGGCGTGATGAGCGGTTTGCGATCGTGGCTGTGACCGATGCATCTTCTGTTGCCTCGATTCCGTTTGCGTTGAGTCCTACGGAGCGGTTTGTGGTCGTGGGTGATGTGTGGCTGACGGGAACAGATGCGCTGTGGCAAACGGTAGAATTGCCGCCGCAACAAGACGATTTGCGGCTGATTGCCTCTCTGTGGGAACGGTTTGAGACAGACACGCTGAAATTATTAATCGGCATGTTTGCGATCGTTGTTTGGGATCGAGAGCGACAAGAACTGTGGCTAGGGCGCGATCGCACGGGGAGCCGAACGCTGTACTACACCCAGACAAAGGGGACTCGATGGGTGTCGCCTCAACTGCGATCGCTAACCCCTCATCGCTCAAATGACATTGATGCGATCGCGTTACGCGATTATCTTTGCTGCGCGTTTGTGCCGGGAGAACGGACGCTATGGCAACAGGTCAAAGAAGTGAGACCGGGAACGGTACTGCGATTGCCAGATGAAAAGATATATCGCTATTGGCAACTGCAAGAACAAATCATTGACGCATCATTAGCATGGCATAGCGATCATCTCCGCGTATTGCTTGAGCAAGTCGTGCAAGACTATTTGCCAAAAGAGCCTGTAGGAGTGTTTCTGTCAGGGGGCTTAGATTCTAGTTGCATCACGGCACTGGCAGCAAAGCATACGAAATCGGTTCATACGTATTCGATTCATTTTGGCGAAGCATGTCCAAACGAATTAGCGTTTTCGAGCCTAGTTGCAGAGCATTATGGAACGCAGCATCACATTCTAGAAATTACATTCAAGGAAATATGGACGCGATTGCCAGAAGTTATGGCGTATTTGGATGATCCAATTGGCGATCCGCTCACCGTGCCAAATTTTCTGTTGGGAACTTTAGCACGCCAGTCGGTAGACGTAATTTTAAACGGTGAAGGCGGCGATCCTTGCTTTGGCGGTCCTAAAAACCAGCCGATGTTGATGAATCGGTTGTATGGCTCGGTAGCGGGTCAGGATGCCTTGCAAACGTATTTGATGGCGTATCAAAAGTGTTCATCCGATTTGCCGCAGTTGCTAAAGTCCGAGTGGGCATCTGTGCTGACAGAACCGTGGATCTTTTCGGAAGAACTGGAGTCGGATGCAAATTACTTAAATCGATTGATGGCATTGAACATCAAATTTAAGGGAGCCGACCAGATTTTGACGAAGGTGAATAATCTAACGGGAGCCGTTGGACTACAAGGGCGATCGCCGCTGTTTGATCAGCGCATTGTTGATCTGAGTATGCAGATTCCTCCCCACTATAAGCTGTCTGGAGTCGAAGAAAAAGCGGTGCTGAAACAGGCGGTTGCCGATTTACTACCGGCTGCAATTCTAAAGCGTCCGAAGAGTGGCATGATGGTTCCGGTGCAACTGGGATTTCGGAAGTATTGGAATCGGCAGGCAAGAGCGCTGTTGCTCGGTAAGAATGCCGCGATCGCGCCCTATCTCAATCAAGCGCTCATTCGTCAATGGCTTGATTATGAAGGCGATGTTTGGGGACGGTATGGCGTGAAGCTGTGGCTATTGGTAAGTCTAGAACTGTGGCTGCAAGCGCACGGGAGCCGTTAACCAAAACTATCGGTGTAGGCATAGCCGCGATCGCCAATCAACAGAAATCCGTCACTTTCACCGGAGCCTAATTCTTGTGTGCCTGCGATGCCGCGATTTAGCACCTGGATCAAACGCTGGGGGCTAAATGACTCTAGTTCGACAAAATTTCCCGCTTCTAGCCACTGTAAATCTGCTGTCGATAAGCTGTTGCGAACCTCATCTGAAAGTTGTTTGGCGGCTTGCGCTGATTCTGCCGAGGACTGAATGAACATGCCCTGCGCCGCCCTGATTTGCCTGGGAAGCAATCCGACATCGATCATCAGGACATTGCTATTTTGAAACCAACGCTCGCTGTTGCTCAACCGATGAATTAAACCAACTCCGCGTGGGCTGCAATCGTGAAAGACATAGACCTTCAGGTCGGGGTTGCGTCGCAGCATTTGCATTGTGGTGTCGAAAATGCTTTGCGGATAGCCCGTGATGCTAAGAATCGCGCAGTTGTTCTCGAAATGAAAGTTGTTGGCGATTAGGAGTTGAGCGATCGCGGCGGTGTCACACACGACCAAGCGATCAAAACTATAGGTGCTGATTTCTGGACTAATCGTTATGGGTGTCGCCTGTTCATTTGGAGGAGGCAGCAGTTGAGCAATCGAGCCATTGATGTCTTGCCAGCGCATTAACCATTCCGCTAGATCGCTTTGTCCAATCAAGAATTCCTGAGAAAACTCGCTTTGACGGTTCTGTAAGCGACCTAAATAGATCGTCATCATGCCCAACACAATGCTAAAAGCGCAAAATAGAAACGATTCGATTGTAATGCTAATGATGATTCCGGCAACCAGGATGATCACACCAACGACAATCAAACTTTCTGCACTAGCTCGACGCTGCTTCGCCGTTGCTCGAACCGCTCGACTAGATCGATACAGCAAATAAACGTATAGCGTGCTAACTACGATCGCAACCCAAGGAATTAAACTGAAATTCAAACTATCAGATAGAAAACCACCAATCAGCAACGAGAAGAAGCCCGTTACAAAGAAGTAAAGAAAAATCAAACCTGCTTTTGACATGGAAGCTTTGGATCGCAGTCGTCGATCTAGAAAGTAGAGGAGTTGCTTTGGTGTATAGAACAGACTGTTGTTTGCCGATAGATCTGCGATCGCTTTAGCAAACATTGGGTCAGTGACTTTAACGGCTGGCATCTGAGTCGGCTCAAACGCAAACCGATGCTGGCAGTTTTTACACGATCCTAGATGTTCGGTTCGATCTTTTAACGTGTTATCGGTTCCACACTGGATACATTTCATATTTCATGTCTATCTTGATGATGAAAACACTTGATGATCTACCAAAACACTATACGCTTCACGTCGACGAATTAATCGATGCGCCTCTTGCTCTAACAACACTTCAGCCGGTCGGGGGCGATGCAAAAAGTGCGATGACATCGCATATCCGTAAGCACCAACATCTAGAATGGCGATGACATCGCCCGCCCGGAGCGCAGGCAGCGCACAGCTTTTGCTGAGATAGTCGCGAGAATACGTCGTGTTGCCGCAAACCTGAGTTGGGTGAAGCACCGTATCCGATCGCCAAGCGGCAATTTCGCGATAGCCACCGTGAACCGAGGGAACCGACAGATTGGCCACCGTCGTGTCAACGCCCACGATCTGCATGTTGCCTTGCCACTTGACGGAAACAACAGTGGTGAGCAGCGTGCCGCACTGTGCGATCGCAGCGCGTCCAGGTTCAATCACTAGCTCAATCGATCGTTCACAGTGCTGGAGCCGTCGATCTAACTCTGTTCCAAACCCATGCCAATCAAACGCCACCCCTCCGCGATGTCGATACGGATAGCCAAACCCGCCGCCAAAGTCGAGATATCGCCAATCAGGTAAACCTTGGGCGGCAGCAATCACCGTATCCATCGCGCTTACAAAAGCGTCAGTCGCGTTTGTGCCTGTGCCTCGATAGAAGTGAAGCCCACTTAGGGCTAACCCTGCTGCGTCGGTAATGGCGATCGCATGAGTAAAGTCGTTAGGATGAACGCCGATGCGACTGTCTCCCGTCAGTTCGGGGAGATTTAGACGGAGACCCAGACGGGGACTAAAGCCGAGATGTAGGGATTGATGGACAGCGCAGAAGAGACGAAGCTGATCGAGGCTGTCGAGATTGTAAGTGGTGATGCCCCAATTGAGCGCTTGTTCAATTTCACATCGATCGAGGTTGCTGCCACTGTAGACAATCTGAGTCGGCTCGAAGCCTGCGTGCAGCCCTAAGTAAATGTCTCCGGGGGTGTTGGCGTGGAGTCCCCAACCGTTTTGACGAAAGATATTGAGTAGTGACAGGTTGCCATTGGTAACACTGGCAAAGCGAAACTGAGTGTGAGGATAGGGAATCGATTGGGTGATGTGCTGAATTGTTTCGTGTAAGCGATCGCGCTGGTACACATACAACGGTGAACCGTAAGTTTCGAGCAAGGTTTGAGCCAGTTCTAAACGAAATGGAGTCTTAATCGAGACTGGCCGCGACGAGAAATCGATTGCTTTTACCATGCTCATTCCTTCCATTTCTGACGATATTTCCAGACCCACGGCGGCAACCAAAACGGATGATTCCACGACAATCGATGAGCGGAGCGATCGCATGGTTGATGTAAAGCGTTCGCCATCCACATCTCCCACATGATCAACATCCACAGCACTTCACCCATACGACGACCCGCGATCGCCGCGCCCAATTTGCCCTCCACAACATGAGCGGCGAGATCAGGTTGCCATAGCTGCTCTGCGCGGAGACGATTTGGGTTTAGCCAATCGCCCAGATCATGCCACCATTCATTGAAACACCAAGCGGTTAAAGGCACACCCATGCCTCGCTTTTGTCGCCATACTACTTCTGGCGGTAGCCAGCCTTCTACAGCGCGTTTGAGAATGTACTTCTCACAGGAGCCGTGTAAGCAAAGCGCTCCAGACAGCCCAAATGTCCATTGCGCGAGCGGCATATCGCAAAAGAGCGATCGCACCTTCAAGCCGTGCGCCCACCCTAGAGCTGTCGCACGAGGATGAATGTTCTGTGCCCCTTTCAACATCAGCGAAGCGCGGCGCAATCGAGATAGGAGCGAAGTGGTAAATGCCGGATCGATCGCGTCTTGCAGCCAATCTTGCGCCTGTAAGTCTTTGACCCGAGCATACGCCATTGGATCGTACACCAGAGCTTCGTATCCCCACAGCCGATGGAAGGTATGGAGATACTGATGGGTAAACGATTCTTCCTCAGTTGGATGATGGGTTTGATAAACGCTTGCGGCAATGACCGGTTTGTTTGTCCAGCCTGCAAATAGCTGATCGCCGCCCTCGCCATTGAAGATCACGCGCGTATCTCGACTTGCCGCTTCTGACAAAAGAAAAAGCGGAACCGTCACTCCATCTCCAAAGGGTAAATCTAGAGCCTGTACGGTTGAAATTAGAGCGTTGCGAATCCGTTGTGGGCTTGCATCCACTTTCACCAAAGGAATGTTGAGCGACCGCGCGACTTGCTCGGCGTAAAGATACTCTGAAGCGCCTGCCCCGCCAAAGTCCAAACTGTAAGCCCGTACCTTGACTCCCGCTTGCACAAGCAATGCCGCCACAATCGATGAATCTAATCCTCCCGATAGCAACACACCAACAGGTTCATCTCCTAGATCGCTTGTCTCGCGATCGATCGCGTCTTTCAGCAACGTTTGCAGTTGCGCGATCGCATCGGATTCATCCACCAATAGCGTGTCTGCTTCTCGCCACTCAAACGATCGGCTGGACTGAGGCGATGAAATGCACATCGTTTGCTCATCTCTCGTCCAACTCATCTCTGTACCCGCCGCAATTGCTCCTATTCCCTGAACGGGAGTGAGTGGTGTTGGCACATACGAAAAGCAGCTATAGCCATACAGCGCCTCAATGCTGATCGATCGCTCTTGCAGCAGTGGCAACAGCACCTGCGATCGTGAGGCAAACCAAATGACTTGTTCCACTTGCGTCCAATACAATGGCACTCGCCCAAACGCATCTCGCCCTAAGATCAACCGCTCTTCTGCAACGGTTGCCCAAGCATCCGCCTGTTCACGATCGGTAAAAAACCGAGACGCAGACAGCCTAACGTCCAGTAGTGCAACGTCTAATATAGGTGGACACGTTGCATCTAGGAGAGCCGACAAAACCTCCAGCGTTGAATCATCTCCATATCCCCAACAGCCAACAATTTGCGGCGGCTCGGCACTACGAAGAAGTTGGGCAACCTTATCCATGAAGACTGACGAAGTTTGATTACCTATTTAACTACATAGAGGTAATGGAAATACGGAAGTACTTGAGTCGTCGCCTAGCGAAGGTTTTCAGCAGATCAGATTCTAAGTGGTCGATTAGTTCGTTCTTGCATAAGTAGCTAAAACCCTCATCCTCTGGGCACTTATGCTCCTTGAACTAACGATGAATAATCCTTGCGATCGCTGAATGCGTTTTCAATGCAGCACAAATAGCATGAAAATCATTTGACTGTTTTCGATTCAGAAGGATGGCATCCCTACTCACTCGATAGCTACCTAGAATGAGTAGATCTCAGCTACTTTAGACGATATAAAACGGCTTCTCGATCGGGGTTTTGTCCCAAGACCTGAATAAAGGGAGCGCCAGGTTTCTTCAACCATTCAGTTTCCTCTGCTTGCATCGTTTTCAGTTTAGGACCAACTGAAAGAATGTCGATTTTTTTCTGCTTGAGAATGGTCAACCACTGGTCATAGCTGATTTCTTCGGGCGTAACAGACACAGCTTGTTTATCCCAGTGTTTTCCATAGAAAATGTAGCCAGCATAAGTCGAGGTGTAGCCGATCATTTCGTCTGGCTTTATTGTTTCAATATAATTAGCAGCTTCTCCATACGTTTTGACTCGGTTTATTTCTCTAAGTTCATGGGTCGATAAACTAAAGCTAACTAAAAAAACTAGAACTGCGATCGCGGTAAAGATGCGAGATTTTAGAAAATTGTTTGCAAAGCGATAAAATTTACTGACTTTAAAGAATTTTATTAACAGTAGATTTGCAATGAGTAAAACTACAATTTGGAGGTTAAACAGGCTAACAGTTGAGGCGATAACGCTAATTGCTAAGATTTGCTCGTATTTAAAGCCTTTTGGCTTTAAATGAGGAGATATGCTACTTGCACTAACGGCAGCTAGGATTCCTAAAGTACTCAAACAAGGAAATGCATATCGAAGCCCTTGACCTATCCAAACTGTAATTTGTCCGTTTGCTCCTCCATTATCAGCACTGTAAGGGGTTGTCCAGTATAGAAATCCTGTGACAAGCAGTAAAAGGAACAGCCCAGCAAAGACTCTAATCTTTGCTTTTTCTTGTATTCTAGAACGCAGAAACAGCCATAAAAATAGAATGATTTGGAGAGCTAAAAATAGGAATGAAAGACCCAATTTCGCTCTGATTTGTCCTCCTAGAGTCTTCCAATTTGCAAGATTGGTAACATTGAAAAGATTTGCTAAAGTTGTTTCGCGCACCTTATCAATTTTCACATTTCCAGGAGATAGAGTGGCGCTGCCAACCTTTACTTCGATGTATCCTAGAGGATTTCCAAGCTCTAAGTAGTTTCTCAGATACCAGAAGCCGCCCAAACACAGTAAGCATATCGCGCTGAGCGAAACTAATACAATCGAACTTTTAGGCAATCGATTAGCTAGATTTAAGCGCCTTTCTTTAATAAAGGATTGCGCGAGTAGAAATGCCAGAATCGAAAGAAGAACGCTACTATAGATGAGTCCTGATGTTTTGATTCCAGTTAACATTCCCACAGCGATCGCTAACAGTGCTAAATAAGAAATCTGCCGTTTCTTAATATATAAAATTGCAAAGTAAAAACCGGCAATAAAGAATGAAGCAAGCGGAAGATCAATGTGAATTGTATTCACGTTTTCGATCAGAATTGGTAGTGTCAGAACCAATGACGTTGATGTTAAACTGCTAACTCTTGTTGCACCAAACTTAGTACTGATTAGATAAATAGAAAGTCCTAAAATTAGCCATGCAACAAGATTTGGGAAAGTTATTAAGAAATCTTCTTTGAATGGTATAAAAAATATCGCACAAAGCACTTCCTATGTGTAGGGATATCGACCAACTTGATTAAACTTGAATTCTTCTAAATAAGCAAACGAGTGATTTTGATACCACTGCACCATTGTGGGTAAATGATAGGCTAGAGAATCGTAACTATCAATAGGTTGAACTGCTGATTCAAATCCTAAAAAAAACAACGACTGAAGCAATAGCAGCGAGAATTATGATTTCAAATTTATTTAGTTCTTTACAGCCTTTTCCAGCCTAATGAGGTACAAGCTAGAGTAATGTAAAGTGCCATCTCTAAGCTAGCGATTATGCAACCCTACTCGCCCGACCTCCGCCAGAGAATTGTAGA
>JAHHHP010000049.1 GCA_019359275.1 Myxacorys chilensis ATA2-1-KO14
TCACCTCGATTCCCGCACAATCAGGACAATGAATTGGCTCTAATACCATGATGCTGAAGGATTAGATAAGTTCACCCTCTATTTCAGCAGATTCTCTCAGTCACAACAACATATCTGGGACATTACCGTCTTGAAACTTGCTGTAAGTTCCTGCTTTAAAGTTGTTTACCTCTCGTTTCACCTGAGAAAATTTAGAAGAACCATTGACAAAAGATGGATTTCTTTGAGCAAATCGATCTAACAAAATTTCAGCTTGAACAGCGGAGGCATTAGCTTTCTGAAGTTCAAATGGACTTAAAGAGTCCAGTTCAGCCAACTTTTGGCATGAAAAGTCGTAGAAAAGCCCAAAACTAGCTGCCACGCCTCCCAGAAACACCATTGCATAATATAGCTGAGCGATTTGTCCCAAAGTTAGATAGCCAAAGAGACACAACAGAGCTAATGTCCAACTCCAATCAACTATTTCTTTAATTCGCTGAAAATGTAGATGTAGAGATGACATTGGGAGTGTAGAGCAATGACTACTTTTATTTAGAGTTGATTCGTTTCAGCAGAATTGACTTCACTCTATCGGGATTGCTGAGTAGGTTTAGATTTTGATCAGAAGACTGAAAGCCATTTCTACTTATGCGGACTCTCACGTAATCCGTTTTCGGTATTTGTATCCGAAAAACGCCTAGATTATCTGTAGTATCTGAATCAGCGCCGCCCTCAGATTCTATTATTACCTGTGCACCAACTACAGGTTGTTGAGAATCTGCATCTAAAACTCGAATCTTTACGCTCTTTAGCTCTTGTTTCGTCGAATCGGTTTGCTCCGGAGTAGTGAGCCAGGGGATATGCTTTGAGGCTCCATAACCTACAACAAGTGAAAAGCAAATGATCGAGGCAATGAGTAATGGTCTAGGTAGATTGCTAAGGTCCACTGGATTGATGGTAAAAGGTCGCTAGGAATTGTAGTCTTGAAGCCAAATATAGTATCCTTACTCAGCTTTTGCATTGAGAGATATGCAGTTCTCCTAGTCGAGCGAGGATAAAACAGGAAACAGCTCTTGAAGGTTGTATTTCGGACATTATAGAAATACGTGCGCTTTCTTTCAAGACCATTGTTTTTTGTGCAATCCACCTTTTCTAACTTCTCGTGCTAGAAATCTGATACGCTCACATCTTCCGTCTTTCTTGAGAAGCGATTAGAAGCAGGAACGTCCTTACTTTTTTAGGCATGTTCGGCAAAATTAGAGAGAGCTTTTGAGTAGATTCAGCGATCGTTCGTAATATTCTCCACAAGCTTAATACTTTTCGCTCGAAGTGCGCTCCTTTGGAGCTTGCGAAGCGATCGTTCTCTCATCATCCGTCACAGTTTGAACTCCATAGTTCTTGTCTCGGTGGCCTCGCTTCACAAAATGTTTGCCCTCAGTGCCTCCCCTTACAATAAAAACTAGATACGATCTCGATCTCCTTCTAAAACCGATATGAATCCTCAATCCGTAAACCTGTCTTACGAAATCGAACTGCAAAACGGAGAGAAATTGACCTTGCCTGATGAAATCCTCGACAACATTGGTGCAGGTCGTTGGCGCGTTACCATTGCCCCTGTAGAAACGACTCCTCCCCAAACAGACATCCAAAATCACAGTGCCTTCTTGAGTGGGTACGCTGCCGAAGACGAAGGACTCTATGACGACTATACAGCCAGGTGAACTTTGGGTTGCTGACATTCCCTTTACAAACGGTACAGCTTCTAAGAAACGCCCCATTCTGATTCTCTGGCTAGATGGTGATGATGTAGTTGCTGCTGTCGTTACCTCTGCAAAACCGCGAACTCAAACTGATGTTGCCTTAATGGATTGGGCAACGAGTGGTCTGCGAGTGGCATCCACTGTTCGCTTATCTCGGCTAGATTGTTTAGAAAAAGCTCTCCTCTTAGCCAAAATTGGACAAATCTCTCAATCAGATGCACAATCGCTGAAAATTGCTTGGAATTTGCACATCAAACTTCAATTCTGAAAGGTTTACAGGCAGTCTTTCATATGCGATCGCGTCACTTCACCCAGAGATCGCGTCACTTCACCCAGAGATCGCGCTCAATGCCTCCCTTTACAACAAAAACTGGCTACGATCGAATTATGAACGATCGCCTTAGCAGAAGGGTCACAACTTGATGGGCGTGCAACATAGAGCCAGCTTTTATCACACCCTGTAGAAATCGTTAAAGCCTTCAAACTGCGGCGTTTCAGACATTGATGCCTGACTGGAGGGAACATCTGCGGCATTAGCCTTTCTCTCAGCCTGAGGATTGCGATCGATAGGAGCAACAGGGTTGAAAATCTGAGTTGCCTCTTCCTCTTCTACAGGACTAAGCCAAACAATGCGATCGCTGACCTGCAACATCAACTCATCGGTTTCCAGTTGAATAAAAAAGCTCTCCTGACTAAATGCGATCGTCCGAACTGCTTCCCACCCTTGCGACGTTAGGACGAGCAGTGGAGCTTGATCCTGTTTTTTACTGTAATAAATGCGCCAAATCTTCCAGAGTTGTCTCACTTCTGTACTGTTTAGCTCATATCCAGACGGAATCGGGCGATGCTCATATTCCACAAACCCCTTTTCGTTCACGCTGATGGGAATGTAGCGATGTTCGACTAGAATTCGATTGATTAGCTCTTGATAGGTAGAAGACTGGCGAACCAACACAGAACGAATTTGACCGACAAGCTTCGCGGTTGCTAAAAGTCCGCCTTTTTTAGACAACAGTTGTGCCGTATCAAAAGCTGGCTCCACTCGTAGATTTTGATTAGCCAGTAGTGAGAGTTCTCCTTGAACAAACTTTTGGATTAATGCAATGTCATTATCTGGATTCATAAATTATTCCCGCTAGTCATTAGTCCAGCTTGGAAGCCTGGTGGTATTACGGTATAAAGCCGTTGATTGATATCCTTATTATTACTTAGACGTTTAGCCGAAATTTGTTGTTTCTAAGTATTTTCATTAAAGATTCTGTGTTGTTTGCAGCCAAAGCTTAGCCACACTTAGATCAGCAGGGCATCTTACCTAGCTAGTGCATCTACTTAAATAACGAATTTGATGAAGAATAGAAGAAGCGAATGAAAGGTGAATGAATGGGACAGTATGACCGCTTGATTCTAATGGCAGAAGATGAACTGACGCAGTACAGCACTGATGCCCGCAAAATCGAGAAGCTGCGGCGCAAAATTGGGCTTTCGGTATCGGCGAAGGAACAACAGCAGGTGAAAGAGCAACTATTGGCTGAAATGCCGACCGATCCGTTTAATAAAATTGTAGAAACCCAACGTCAAACCGTTGCCCTTCCGTTTTGGGGAATCGCCGGATTGGGGCTGCTGCTCGGTATTTCGTTTTCGCAACCAATCGATTTTGCAGCAACGATCGCAGGCGGCGCGATCGCAATCTACGTTCAAAGACTCGGCTGGAAGCTGCAAGCCAAACGACTCGTCATTCAGACGCTAGAAGACATCGAAGAACGAGTGCGTAAGCCAGATTGAACGACGAGGTTCTCTATCGATCGCTAAGCGACGGCTTGTCCTAACTGAGTCAGGAATTGCAGTGCTTTTGCCACATATCTTGCACAGTCGTAAGGCGACGTTTCATAGAAGGATCGCCATGCAGAACCTTTGAATTCATCATACCGATCGGCGTGATCGGCATGATTTTCCAGCCAAGCGAGACGAACCGCGTGACCGACCAGGACATCCATCACGATGTACTCTTCAACTTTAAAGTCTGGGTTTTGGGCTGCGATCGCGGCAAGCTCCATCAGCGCTTCGACATTGACTTGGCGATATTCTGGCGCTTGCATTTTATTCAACAGGTGTTCCACTTTCAGCGCAAAATTCTTCTCTCCTGCTGTCATTTCAGTGATTAACGATTCACTATCTAATCTATTGCGTCGTTCGAGTTTGTCACCAATCACTAACCCTTTGCAATGATGAAGTAACTTCCATACACCCGGATAGAAATCTTTGGGGACACGATTGACGGCTCCTTCTAGTTGTCGTTTGCGTCGCCAATTTTGATTGGCGGGTTCAATCTCCGTTTGTTCATCCAAAACGACGACCCAATCGATGCCGCGATCAGGAAGTTTCACTTTCAGCGATTCTTGTTTAAATAACGCTTGATTCAAATCGGCGTATCCGACCAAAATTTCATGCAGTCGGGTTTTGATCTCAAACGGACTCAATCGCATCAGCCGTTCGTAAGCTTCGTCTTGCGTCACGTCTAGCTCACGGGCGAGATCGCTGGTCATCAGCAAGATCAGATAGCCGACCCGCAGAGTCAGCAAACCTTTGAATAATTGGGGTTCGGCTTTAATAAGCAAACTGAGATAGACGAGAATTTCTTGAGTCAGGACGCGATCGCCATTATCTTCGCGGCAAAAGTTGCGAATTTTTTCTAAAACTTCCGTGTGCGGCAACGGCTGCACAATTAGCGAAGCCTCGCTATAGGCACGACCCACCGAAATTTGTTTCTGGCGCACGAGAATGTCCGTGACGGCATCTGACAACCCGACATCTACTTTGTCGAGCAATCCTGCCACCCGACGAATAATGCTCCAGTAAGGCGATCGTGCAGCGTTGCCTTTACTCGCTCTGGTATAGATCTCGTTCAATAGATCGCGCACGGTTACAAGTATGCCCAAGTCTACCGTTGAGTCCAATCCTCTAAGACGGACTAGCGTGCTGAGAATTTCCACCTGTTCGTAGAGGTTCTCTGACTCGCGCAGATTTTGGATTAGCAAGGGTAAATCCGCTTCATAGTCTAGCCGAAACTCTTGCATAAAGTTTAACGGCTGCGTCTTCTGAGGATTGTGAGCAAGATAAAATTTTGAAATTCCAACTTCAGCTACAGAAGTCGATTCAAATTGAAAATCGTGGAGGAAATCAATGCGCTCGGTGCTGGCGGTGAGAATAAATTGTCGGAGTTGCCCTAACTGAACAGGGATGTCTCCACATCGCCCTTCCTGCAAGTCTTGAACTAGATCTAAAAGCGCTTCTCGACCGAGTTCTAACATATCTTTTGTCAGCAGCAGCGTTACAGTGGGTCTGCCTAAATGCTGCCAATGACGATGAATGTGGGCCATCTCGCTTTTGATGTTGGAAACCAAGAAGTGATAGTCCAACGTCAGATAAAACCGCTCAGGCTCTAAAAATGACGGCAGAAATACGATCGTTTCTCCCCGGACTTTATAAACGCGAGAGGTTGTCAAACTTCGCATTCGCCGCTGAGAACGACCCGTTAACCCAAGTTTGTCATTTCGTCCAATTTGCGTATAGGCGGCTGCAAGTTCTCTAGCGTGGCGAACTTGAATTGGCGCGACTTGTTCTAGCGTTTGCGTTTCTATATTATTGGCAGCAAGCCTTGCCTGTAATGCTTCATCTTCAGCAATCAGTACGACTTGTATCGTGGCTTTACGCCGTTGTCCTAGCCGCAGGTGCCGTCCGCATGGATCGATGTCGCCCACCGAAATCAGACCGTCTTGTAGCAGTTGAGCGAGAATGTAGAGACTCTGCGCCCACACTAGCGGAACGTTGTCATTTGGGAGGCGGGTTTGAGTGTTGGGATGTTGTTTTTCGGCTGCGATCGCGTGCTCCGGCACGTAATATAATTCGGGCAACAAATCCAGTCCATCTCGATGCACCACGATCTTAGCGAGACGATCGAGATAAGCTTGTGCCTGAGTGCGATCGCCCCGAAAAATTCCGTCTAATGCCAAGTATGTAAAAAACAAAGGCCATTCACACTCAATATGCTCGAACTGCTTTAGCTCCCATGGCTCGTAGTGTAAGCGAGTGTGATCTTCTAGCACGGCTTGGTGTCCATCACGCAGAAATCGCTTGCAGCCATAGTTGCCCTGAAGTAAATTGATAATTTTAGTTCGGGTGCGATCAACGAGTTCAGTATCCTCGATCGCAAAGGCTGGAAACCCAATAACGCTAAGCAGCGCTGCGTCTACTTCTTTAGAGCTTGATTCTCGTGGCAGCAGTGAGTCTAGCGTGACTCGGCAGCGAGCGATTTCATCGGGCAACACATGAATGACGGAAGCGCGATCGCCATGCACCCCATACAGATCTAATCCATTCATGGCTTCTAGCGCTGCCTTCGCCATTCCAACGGAACTCCCGTTCAGTTCAGGGTTGCCGTGATTGATTTTGTTTCCTCGTTCCCATATTCCGTAATCGGGAGTGCGATAGGTTCTGCCAATGTAGTAAACAAGGTTCTGAATAAAATTAACCTCGTCGTTTGTATAGATGATTGATAGTCCAGAGTTGATCATCTGCGCCAACATCAAGAGAAACACTGAGGTGGCATCAAGCTGCAAATGTCCCCACTGATCGTCAGCTACTACGGTTGAGCCGGTGGCGGTATCGTATTTGGCATGAAGCGCATCCAAGGCGACTTGATTTTCTTTAAATTTTTCGACTTTATCGGCTTGCCGCATCATGGCAAATAGCAGACCACGCATCAGTTTAATAACGCTATGTTCTAGCTCGTAGGTGCGTCCTCTGTCGTCCCGTTTTCGGTAAGCTAGCGCCAAGCCCCAAACCGCCAAAATGCTATACACATTGTCTCTCACCCAAGCATCGGTGTAATCGCCGTGAGCATTAACCGCAGTGCTGGCAGGCAGCAATCCTGAAATCGGATTTTGCCGGCTCAGAATCACAGAGTGCACTTGCTGATAGTAGCGATCGAGTCGGTTCGCTACGTTTAAAGCTTGGTCGGTCATATTTCACCTCAAAGCGAGACACTGAAGAATGCCTTAAACAGGTTGCCCCAAAAAATGTCTTACATCCAGATTTCAAAGCGCTTAAGTTTAAGATTGGTTAGAGTGGTGCGTAAATATAAGAACTTTAGTTCAATCACTTGTGGAGTGGAGTTTAATAAGAACATTTCAAGTAGAGATTTTAGATTCTACCCTGAAGATGTCTGGCCTTAACCTAGGATCGAAAATTGTAAACGAATCGGTGGTGAGCTTTGATTTTGCCACTGTATGTGATCGCTGTTTGGTACCCACTTGCTTTGATTAAATAATTTTTGTCTCTAGCTATTATCATCGATGTTCACAATGTTGTTGCTTTTAAGCAAACGTTTCTATTTACCCAAATGTAGCTTACCTGATTAACAAAGCACCTTAGAATCAGTAACCCGATCGGCTCAGTCTTGTGAGATTTACCACTAAAGTCCGAAGACGACAAATTAATCGCGTCGTTGTTTAAACCATTGCTTAATTGGGTCATTAGAGCGAATTTTCCAATCGACGATCGACAGCAGCAGTGGCACTCCGCCTACTTTTAAGCCCATCAGCACATGTAGCACAAGAGCAATCACAATCGTTGCCCAAGCCAGCAGATGCAGGGAGTAGATAGGATGAAGTAATTCACCACCCAATATCCAGTCTGCCTGCGTTTGGTTTCCGGACACGATCGCAACGAGTGGCGCTAGGAGAAGCACAGTATTCACCAGGCGATGTAGGGTGTACCACCAAATCGGCTTCCCAACTTCGGCTAACTTCTCTAGAGAATTTCGTTGAACGAGGCGCTTGTTCCCGAAGGCTAGGCCGTAAAGCGCAAACGCCGGAACGATCGCAAATAAACCCCATCCGAGATTCGCGTGAATGCTAATAATCGTGTCAATCCTGGACAAAGGAAGTTTTCCAAAGCGGTAATCAAACGTGTTGTAGATTAGAAAACCCGACGCGATCGCGGCAAAAACCAGCACTCCATTCACGCTATGAAGAATTCGCAAAAATACTGGCTGATAGGGCTTAATGAGAGGCATCGTCGGAATTCTAAGCGGCTGATTTAGTTTAGCGCGTGGTTCTTCTAGAGCTAAACATATTCGCTATTTAGGAGATATACAAAATAGCTGTTCAGAAAGAAATATATGCTGATTTAGTACAATTAGGGTACTTGCTCACCAAAGCCAAAGGCAACTTGAGGCGAAGCGCATATGGTGCAATCTCCTAAAATTCTCACGCTAGAAGAATTTCTGCAACTGCCAGAAACAAACCCCGCTAGCGAATACATTGACGGACAAATTATGCAAAAACCAATGCCAGAAGGAGAACATAGCGCTATACAGACTGAACTTCCACCCGCTATTAATGCAGCGCTTCGATCTCAAAAGATTGCACGGGCATTCACTGAATTGAGATGTACCTTCGGGGGACGCTCAACCGTGCCAGATATATCGGTTTTTGTTTGGGATCGAATTCCTCGTAAGGACGATGGCAGCGTTGCCAATGATTTCGCCATTGCCCCTGACTGGACAATTGAAATTCTATCTCCAGACCAAAGCCAAACAAAAGTTGTAAAGAATATTCTGCATTGCCTCAAGCACGGTACTCAATTAGGATGGCTCATTGATCCATCTGAAAAAACAGTATTTGTTTGTGCTCCTAACCATCCCGGTGATTTCTTTGATGAACCAGAGCAGATTATTCCCGTTCCTGATTTCGCAAAAGACCTCCAACTTACCGTACAGCAGTTGTTCGATTGGCTATTAAATTAATTTCTTAACGATCGCTGCCCCCACTCCTGCCCTATTTTTCATCCCACCAGAACGGATCAAAACATTACGTCCTACAGCTATTTCTAAAAAGTGCGGTAACGTGTTTAGAAATCTGAAAAAGATTTGTTTCCCACTGAGTAGATTTAGGTACCAAGTTTTAGGAGCAGTCACTATGACTACCGTTAAGGTAGGAATCAACGGATTTGGTCGGATTGGCCGATTGGTGTTTCGGGCAGGACTTGCCAATCCCAACATCGAATTTGTCGGCATCAACGATTTGGTTCCTCCAGACAATCTGGCTTACTTGCTGAAATACGACTCCACTCATGGCATGTACAAGGGTAAAGTCGAAGCGAAAGCCGATGGCATCGTGGTGAATGATAAATTCATTCCTTGCACAGCTATCCGCAATCCAGCAGAGTTGCCGTGGGATCAGTTGGGCGCAGATTACGTGGTCGAAGCAACGGGTTTTTTCACCGATTTTGAAGGGGCATCAAACCACATCAAAGCCGGTGCAAAGCGGGTTGTGATTTCGGCTCCGACCAAAGATCCAGAGCATGTCAAAACGCTATTGATGGGCGTAAATCATCACGAATTTGATCCTGACACTCATACGATCGTATCCAACGCCAGTTGTACGACGAATTGCCTCGCGCCGATCGCGAAAGTTCTGAACGATAACTTCGGGCTAAGTGAAGGGTTGATGACCACTGTTCATGCGATGACAGCAACGCAACCCACGGTCGATGGCCCCAGTAAAAAAGACTGGCGCGGCGGACGCGGGGCCTCGCAAAACATCATTCCTGCCGCAACAGGTGCCGCAAAAGCTGTGACGCTGGTGCTGCCTGAACTGAAAGGCAGACTAACCGGCATGGCCTTTCGCGTTCCAACTCCCGATGTGTCTGTGGTGGATCTCACGTTCAAAACCGAAAAGGCGACGAGCTACAAAGGTATCTGCGCCGCGATGAAGGAGGCCTCGGAATCCTCGCTAAAAGGCGTTTTGGGTTATACAGAAGATGAGGTGGTTTCAACTGATTTCCAGGGCGATCTGCACTCTAGTATTTTTGATGCGGGCGCAGGGATGGAACTCAACTCCAATTTCTTCAAGGTCGTGTCATGGTATGACAACGAATGGGGTTACTCCAATCGAGTGATTGATTTGATGATGACGATCGCACAAAAAGACGGCATCTTGAACTAAGTAAATGCGCGATCGCTCTCGAAATGAAGGCGCGATCGCGCGTTTACAACAACGATCAGAAAAATTCTGGATAAGTAATCGAGCATCTAAACTCAACCTCTAATCTAACAGCCACCCGAACAATTCTCCGACTGTAAGACGAAACTCATTGGCAAAGTCAGGCACAGGAATTTGCTGTTCTGCCACATCAAAGAATTGAGTCGGTCGATCGGCATGATAAACAAATACAATTTTTTCATATGGATCGATCAACCAACCGAGTTGAGTTCCATGTTCAAGGCAGTGCAGAATGTTTTTAATTACTCTGGTTGGGCTTTGATCAGGAGAAAGGATTTCAATTGTCCAATCAGGCGAAATTTGAAACGAGTTAGCAATTTCGCCGTTCTCATCACGCGGAAGTCTATCCCAGCTAAACACTGCTACATCTGGAACCGTTGATCGTCCACCAAATGTACATCTCAACTCAGGATAAGCTCGCGCAATGCGTTTCGGCTTTAACCCCACCTCGATCGCAAGTGTCAGATCCCGTTGAACTGTGCTGTGTTTTCCTTGCGGCATTGGTTTCTGAGTGATTTGACCATTAAAATATTCGCTGGCGGGCTTTGTTTCCGGCAGCTTCAAAAATTCTTCTAATGTGAGAGATTTAGCGGGTGTCTGAACCATGTCTATTGCCTCTCAAGGACTCTCTAGAACTCTACGTTATCATCTTCATCCGACCCGCCAATTACCGAGAGCGGAAAGCGTTCTTTTAATGCAGGAATAACGGGACACGGTTTACGCTCGTCCAAGTTTTCTGGTTTGCCCCAACTGAACGGCGCTTGTTTTGCTGCCGACATCCACAGCAATCGTTTAGCGCGAGTCATCGCGACGTAGAGCAAGCGAAATTCCTCTGCTGTTTTGAGATAGCCTGCGCGTTCCCAAGCTTCTTCTGTGCCAGGAATGGGGTAGTTGTGAACGATCGCTCGGATCTGCGATCGCGCCACTTCTGACAGGGTAAACTCTCCTAGAAACTGCATGAGCGGCGGCACGTAGAGCGATCCCGGAATCGTGTTCTCATGCAGAAACGGCAGAAACACATAATCCCAATCTAACCCTTTGGCTTTGTGCATTGTAATAATTGTGATCTGTGCGGGACGAATATAGCGATCGTCATCTTCCGCCTCAACGGGTTCAAACCGCTCGGAACTAACAATTTCATTTAATACCTCTAGCATTGCTCCTAGCGAACTCTGATGCATTTGCTGCATGATTCGCTCAGTCAATTTATCTGCTGTTGCTAATTCTGTTTGATCATAGTCAAGCGTGTAGGCGAGAAAGGGAATCAGTTGATAGAGCGGAAGTTCTATTCTGGCTCTCAGTAAATTGATGCAATAACGGCTGGACTGTTGAACAGTTGTGGACTGTGGTGGATCGAGTGGAGAGGGATATAAAAACTGTTCGGGGAACAGAATCAGCGCGTTGAGATCTTGATTAGGAATAAGTCGCCGTCCAACTAATACTGACAATGCCGCTTTGAGATTGTCGGACGAATGAGGACGATCGAGAAATTGCAAGAGAGACAGAATTTCGCCCGGAATGTGAGATTGGCGATCGCGCTGTCCGACTTCAAACACGCTCAATTTTTCGTCATACCACCGAGCAAGCTGTTGAGCGACAAATCGCCCTTGTTCATTCGTTCTTACGAGTACTGCTACCGAGGTGTTGGGGTTTTGTTGAAAGAGCGCGATCGCACGTTGCCCAATCATTTCTACGGTCTGATACACGTCATCTGGCGTGTGCAGTTCGAGTCCCAATCCTTCAGGCGCAGGATTAGCATCTTTTTGCGGATCGTTTGCGGAGACGGGATGGATTGCCTGTGGGCGGAATGGGGCTTCTGCCTCGGTAGCAGAATCGGAAGGTTTGCCGTACTTGCGATTGATCCAGGTGAGAACGAAATTTGCAGCGTTGATAATCGTGCGGCTGCTACGACCCGCTTGGTTCATTTCAGCGAGCCGATTTTCAGTGGCACAAGTTTGGCAAAAATCACGGAAGAAGACCGGATCGGCAGGCGTAAAGGTTGAGTTAATCGCTTGGTTTGGATCACCAACGCGCACCAAGTTTTGAATAGAAGAATCTGTGGGATCAGCAGATAGAATTTCTAGTAATTTCGTTTGTAATGGACTTGAATCTTGGGCTTCATCTTCAAACACCGCAAAAACTTGAGTTTGCCAACGATCCTTCGGAGTTTCGTGAAGCGAATCGCGCGCATTTGAATACTCTAATACTCGCAATGCTCCTAAAATCATCTCATCATAATCAATCAAATTTCTTGATTTGAGTTGAGTTTGATATTGCTCATAGAGTCCTGCTGCGATCGCTAAAATCGAATAATCATCATTTACCTCACTATTTCGCAAATCTTGCGGCATCAATCCAGAACTCTTTGCTTCTCGAATTACTGTTGCGGCTAAATCGGGTAACACTTCTGTTCGCAGAACTGATTGCCGTCGTAATCGCTCGGTTTCTTCTCCATCAAACTGTCTGCCTTCAAGCAACCGTTGATACAACGTTGGATTCAGACCTAACCATTGCTCAACGCTGGTACGAATTAACCGATGTCCTTGAGTTGGCGTAATCAAAACTGCATCTGGATTTAAGCCCGATAGTTCTGGGTAGCTCCGTGCGATCGCCCACGCTAATCCATGCAGGGTGTGAACGACGAATCCCCCTTGGGGCAGCGCTAATTCCTTTAAATGTTTGCGAATTTTGGCTTTGATGTTAGCAGCAGCAGATCGCGTGAAGGTGACGACGACTAATTGGTGGCGTGGATGCAATTGATGACGCGCGATCGCAAAGGCAGCAGCAACGGCCATTCCGGTCGATTTCCCGGCTCCAGGCACGGCAGAGACAGCTAAGCGTCCGCTTTGCCAGTCGGCAATCTCGCGCTGTCCGGGACGCAATGTGTCACGAAGCGATCGCAGCAGATCGTCGCGTCTAGTTGATTGAGCATCTGAGGCGAGCCAAGTATCAGCAGACATAGGCAAAATAGATCACTTGCACTAATCCTACTAGACTTCTCGCAGAATTGGATTGGCAGATGTAGTGACTGAATGGCTGAAAACCAAGGTTGAGTGATTCTCGTAAGCTTAATTCATTGGAGAAAACTAGAAGCGTTATTATTTAGGAGAGCAGATTTCAGTGTTCAGCAGCGCTACTGATTTGCAAATCGCTCCCTATTTTTGTTGTGCCTTCACACTATGATTCAAGCTCTTGCACAATCGATCGCGTTTGATGAGTTTATCGCTTGGTATCCAGAAAACTCAGAGACTCGCTACGAACTGCATCGTGGAGTAATTGTTGAAATGCCAAAACCAAGAGGCAAACATTCTGATGTTGCAGGGTTCCTAAGCGGATCGCTGTTTATTGAAATAGGGCGAATGAACCTTTCCTACTTTATTCCTAGAGAATGCATCGTTAGAACAATTGATGGGGAATCGGGCTATGAACCCGATGTGATTGTGTTGGACAGACAAACGATCGCAGACGATCTGCAGTGGGAGAAAGAATCGGTTATTACCAAAGGGAAGTCTACGCGGCTAGTTATTGAAGTAGTCAGTACCAATTGGCGGGATGATTATGCCCACAAATTTACAGATTATGAAGCGTTAGGCATTCCTGAATATTGGCAGGTTGATTATTTGGGTTTAGGCGGTAGACGTTATATTGGCAATCCTAAGCAACCAACCCTCTCGGTTTGTGAGCTAATCGATGGAGAATATGAGATCCGTCAGTTTCGAGGAAGCGACCCTAGCGGTATCTGCGAAGCAGCGCGCATCATTTCTCCAACACTCCCAGATCTACAACTGACCGCAGAACAAGTTTTTGCAGCAGGACAATGAAAGAAGTGGAAAATGAGTAGCCGAACATCTCTAGAGCAAACCCTCAAAGCCTTTTATGATTGTTTCTGCTATCTGTTCAAACTTGCAACTGTTGGCTGAACAGATTTTGACAGCAGACAGATAGCGCAACGTTTAGAAACAGGGTAACTTAGTTGAAGGTTAGGCCATATTTGCTATCAGTGAGCAGCAGATTTGAGCACTTAGATAAAAGCGTTAGTCCAGATGTATAGTTGTCTTGCGGTCAACTATGAGGCGATTGCTGTGAGGTTACTGAATCTTGTACTCAAATTTAAAGTGGAGCTTAGATTATGGGAATGCCATGTCAAGTCAACAGCATTCTAAAATTAAATCCATCTCAGGGCTATCCTACACAATTTGAGAAGGGTAAACGGTATCAGGCTCAAAAAGAAGGCTACAGAATCATTCCGGTAGATGTTCCAATTCCGTTAGTGGATGAAGATTGGCTTGCTCGTGCAGATATTAAAATTTGCAGACTTGTTTGGCAAGATGGCATGACCAGTGTAGAGTTTGAAATTGATAGAATTTACCAGATTCCATTTTTAACCAAAGATTAGAAGTATGGTTAGGGTTAATTAACTACGTTTAAGTAAAACAATCATCTATGAAACTGAATCATTTCTCCCAAAACTTAGATTAACTCAAGCTTTCATATCTATCTTATTTCTCGTTGTTCGAGTATTATCAGTTTGGGCGATACTTAATCTTTTTTACTAGCGAAAATAGAAGATAGCTTAGTCATACGCTAAACATTTGCAAGCTGATCTTCTGATGATTGAACCAAGTCTTTCTGACCATCTAACTGATCCAAAATGCTGAGAAATTCTCGTTCAAATGTCACTTGAGCGCGATTCGTTCTGCCGCCGATATACAGCGTGTCGTCTTGTTGCAATGCCCAAATTTGCGAGTGAGATACATAACTCATCATGACGCCAAGCATCAGTAAGCCGAAGCCGAGGTACACCACAGGAATACCGGGATCGGCTTTGATTTGCAGTCCGGTGCTGCCGATGATATCCGCGATCGCAACCTTGACTCCGTGAATCTCAACCGACATGCCTTTACGCACAGTAGAGATCAGTTTGCCTTGCATGTCGTAAATGAGCAGTAACCCCTGCATGTCTCTCGCCACCAGAGAAACACCATCACTGAGATCCGGTTTGAGCGGCAAAAATGTTCCCCAAATTCTGCCGCCGATCGCATCTAGTTTTGCCATTGGCAACTGCAACAGGGGACTGTTGTTTAATTTAAGCTGAACACCCGCGATCGCCCAATCCGCTTGATAGAGTGTGACGCCTTTATAACGAAGCGGTTGATTAACGTGGATTGTTTGCTGATCAACTTTGTTGCCGTCTTTGTTCAACACAGACAGCGTTGAATAGAACTGATCGATTTCTCCAGATGGCAAATAGTCAATCCAAAATTGATCGACTTTCACTGACCAATCATTTAACACCGAAAGATTGGCAAAGGGTCCAGCATCGGTGACATTTCTGATTTGAAAGGTGGCTCCACTTGGAACAATTTCTTGAGCGATAAATCCGGTCATCGCGCCGATCACGCCACCCAGCAAGATCACCAGCATTCCCACATGAACGACAATCGGACCAATTCTGCCGATAATGCCTTTGTGCGCGTAGAGTTTTTCGCCTTCTTGAAAGATTTTGTAGCGACGCTGTTTTAGCAAAGGCGCAATGTCTGGAAGTGGGGCTTGCTTAAATTCTGCGCTCAGGGCAAACTTTTGAAATTGGCGAGGCTGGCTGTAGAAATTCCATGTCCGCGAAAACCAGCGCAACGCAGGCAACTGACGAGTAAAGGTACAGGCGGTCAAACTTGCGCCAAACAGAATCAAGATTGCCAAATACCACCAAGTTCGATACACATGATCCAAGCCTGCTGTTAGCAACACTTTCCAGGTGAGAAAGCCAAACAGAGCCGGGTGTTCTGGATAATTGAATTGATAGAATGCCAGCGATTGTCCTTGCTCGATTACGGTTCCAGCAATGCTGAAGATGGCGATCGCCAACAGCAATGCGATCGCGAGGCGCAAATCTGCCAGAACGGGTACAATTTCTTTTCTAAAATATCGCTTAGGCGCAGTGATCCAAGTATTCATAATTCTTAAACGGCTTAACTCAGTAATCCAAATCTCGACAGCAGCGAGAATACGCCGAATCCGACTAATAACGCTCCACTGGTGGGCGTAATCCAGGCTGACCAACGCCGCACTTCTAGCAATTTCTTGATCGACGCGGTAAACGTTCCTGCAAGAATCAGGGGCGCAACGTAACCTGCGGTGTAGCAAAGCAACAGCGTGCCGCCTAAAACCGGATCTTTTGTAGATCCAATCCAAGCGAGGATGGTTGCTAAAACAGGAGTGCTACACGGAGACGCCACTAATCCGAACGTGACGCCCAAGAAATACGATCGCGCACTCGTCGGCAAGTCTTTAGAAATCCAATTCATGCCATCAAATGACGGCAGCGGAAACGGGAGGGCTTCCATGAGATTTAAGCCCATGACGATCGCGACTAGGCTAACTACAATCGGCAGTCCTAATCCGATCTGCCCGTACACTTGCCCCAACAAGGTTGCTGCAATGCCTAATCCTGCCAGTGTGGTTGCGAGTCCAAGCGAAAACCAGGTCGATTGGAGCGCTCCTTGCCAACGTTTGTCAGTGTCGTATCCGCCGATATAGCCAATGGTGATGGGCAACATCGACAATGTGCAGGGAGTCAAGCTGGTGAGCAACCCCGCCGCGAAGATAATCGCCGCGCTAACAGGCGTGAGATGAGTTAGCTGAGTTGAAACAAGCCCATTGGCAAACTGAGCCAATTCGTAAAGCGATGTTTGAAGGGTTTCTAACATGGATTAAGTGTTACGCAATTTAAAGCGTCACTCATATTCTATCGGCTAATGTATCGGCTCTGAGGGCGACGCCCGTATCGCAATCAAAGATGTGAATATTGTCGATCGCAGGTTCTCCGTTGCGCCCTGCGATCGCTAACCATAGCTCTTCTCCAATTCTGACTCTGCGATCGGGGTCTATTCGCACTTGCATTAGGTCAGAATTATCTCTCAACTTAACCGCCAGATAAGTCTCACTTCCCAACGCTTCTACAAGATCAACCTTAACGGGAATGGTCTGTTCCGATGAAACACCCACGCTCAGATGCTCAGGGCGAATTCCTAGTGTCACCATGCGACCGTCATACGGTGTCAGTATGGTTTTCCAAGAATCAGGCAAGGTGAGGCGAAAGAGCGCATGATGCAGAGTTAATGGAGCGCGAACTTGCATCGGCAGAAAATTCATGGGCGGTGAACCAATAAATTCTGCAACAAAGCGGTTCGCTGGACGGTGATACAGTTCGAGCGGGGTGGCGAGTTGCTGAATTTGTCCGGCGTTCATGACCGCAATGCGATCGCCCATGGTCATGGCTTCGGTTTGGTCGTGGGTGACATAAATGGTTGTTGTACCGAGTTGGCGTTGCAGTTTAACAATCTGAGCGCGAGTTTCTGCCCGCAGTTTTGCATCTAAATTGGACAGCGGTTCGTCCATTAAGAATACTTGCGGATTGCGTGCCATTGCTCGACCTAACGCGACGCGCTGTTTTTGTCCACCCGACAACTGTTTGGGCAAGCGCTTGAGCAGTGGCTCAATTTGCAGCATTTGTGCGACGAGTTTTACCCGTTCCTGAACGGCGCGTTCTCGATCTGTGACATAACGCAATTTGGTTGGGAGTTTGCGAGTCGATCCCACCAGCACGTTATCGATCCAACGCGACTTTTGCCCGTCAAGTTTTGTCCGTCGCAAGCCAAAGGCGAGATTGTCGTAAACGCTCATGTGAGGATAGAGCGCATAATTTTGAAACACCATTGCGATGTCTCGTTCTTTGGGCGGCAGATCGTTAACGGTGCGATCGCTGACTCGAATTGACCCTGCTGTAATGTCTTCGAGTCCGGCAATTAGCCGCAGCAGCGTACTTTTACCGCATCCTGACGGGCCGACCAGCACCATAAATTCGCCGTCTTCGATCAGCAAATTAATCGATCGCAATACAGCAGTGTCCTGCTCGGTTGTGCCTTTTTGGTAGGTTTTATAGATATTTTCGAGAACGACTTGAGCCACGATCGCACCTGTTGACGCAGTGTAAATGCAGTTTATCGTACCGGAAATTCGATGGAATGGAAGTCGTTACGAATTGTTTGCAGTCGGAGATGCTACAAGCTCGACATCGTTATAAATTTCTTGGATGGAAAAGGAAGCAATAGTAATCAGTTTTAGTCGCACATTGCTTTGCAAGCTCCGAAGGATCGTTAAAATGAAATCCAAACTGCACTTTGCTTCAGAATTTGATCATGGCTATTCCTGAACAGATTTACGAGATTGTCAAAACTCTGCCCCCAGCGCAAGCCAACGAAATTCTCACATTTGCGAAGTTTATTCGCGCTAAGCACCTGAATGCAAACCGATCAACCAATGCAGTAGATGTTTCAGATGCTTCGATGCCTTGGTCAGAACTAGTTCATTCCCTATCTGGAGCTTGGGCAGATGACTTTCCCACTTTAGAAGAGATTCGCAGGGAGATAGGGCAGGATATCCAGCGCGAGAGCCTCTAAAATGTACGTTTTAGATACAAATACTTTAATTTACTACTTCAAAGGTCAAGGACAAGTTACTCAAAACCTTGGTAACGTTGCTTCCAAAGAAATTTGCATTCCGACGCTCGTTCTTTTTGAACTGCAAGTTGGCATTGCAAAATCTACCTCGCCTGTAAAGCGTACCCAACAGCTTCAGCAACTTTTGAGCCGTGTTCATTTGGTTTCGTTTGATCGGAATGCTGCTCTTACTGCCGCTACAATTCGCGCCGAGCTAGAGCAACAAGGAACTCCAATTGGTTCAATCAATGTTTTGATTGCTGGAACAGCGATCGCACTTCAGGCGACGCTGGTCACTCGCAATGTCGATGAGTTCTCCAGAGTTTCACGACTTAAGATCGAAGATTGGTATTGATTTTTAGCACTTGCAAGATAAACCAGAAAAGATTCTTACGAGCGCAATGGATTTCAATTTAGAAATCCTCTCGCAGGTTTGCTTTGAGCTAATCACAGCATCTGTTCAAGATTCTGCTAGACAGCATCTCCGTAAGCACTGAGACAAATCGCGTTTTACGGCGATCGCACTGCCTAATCACAGTTAAATTTCTGCGCGATTGCATTAGCAGCTCCTCTTTCACAGATCAACTCTCCGTGATCGCGGAGTAAAATCATGTTTTTCAGTGATCAAATGAGTTCAATTGCGGGATCTACGCTCGTGATCTACGCATCGTTTATTAATTTTGCGATTCAAATTTCTGATTCTTCGGAACTTACAAAGCGATCGCGGATTTAACTTCAGAAATTCTTAGCACTTTAACCTCAGTAGCTTAAGAATCAAGTTGCGATCCTTTAGAGCTTGCAAATTAATTGCGCTTTAAACTAAATTCAGTCAATTGCAGAAACAAAACTATGAAGGCTTATCAAATCCAAACTGCGTCAGGAATTGATGCCCTTACGATCGCAGAACTTCCCGATCCGCAGCCCGGTGTAGGTCAAATTCTCATTAACGTTCGAGCCACTTCCCTCAACTACCGAGATACTGTCGTCGTTCAAGGTCTGTATCCGGGACAAACGCTGCCTCTTATTCCAATATCAGACGGAGCAGGAGAGGTAGTGGCAATTGGGGAAGGCGTGACGCGGGTAAAGGTAGGCGATCGCGTGGCTGGTTGTTTCTTTCAAACCTGGTTTTCGGGTCGATTAACGCGCCAAAACACTCTCTCCGCTCTTGGCGGCGCGATCGATGGAATGCTGGCTGACTATGTCGTGTTAGATCAAGATAGCGTCGTCAAATTGCCCGATCATTTGTCCTATGAAGAGGGAGCAACGCTTCCTTGTGCCGCTGTAACAGCTTGGCACGCGTTGACAAGAGGATGTTTAACAGCAGGTGAAACAGTTTTGCTGCTAGGAACAGGTGGCGTCTCGATTTTTGCGCTGCAATTTGCCAAAGTATTCGGAGCCAAAATCATCATTACCTCTAGCAGCGATGAAAAATTAAACCGCGCGAAAGCTTTGGGAGCACACGAAACGGTAAATTACAAAACCTATCCCGATTGGGAGAAAAAAGTTTATGAACTAACCGAGCGAGAAGGCGTTGATCAGGTGATTGAAGTGGGCGGATCTGGAACGTTGGAAAAATCGCTGCGATCAGTGCGCGTTGGCGGACGAGTCAGCCTGATCGGGATTTTAGCAGGCGTGGGTGAAGTGAATCACACGCAAATTCTCATGAAGAGTATTGATGTGCAGGGAATTTATGTGGGTAGTCGAGACATGTTTGAAGCAATGAACGCCGCGATCGCGCTACATCAGATCAAACCCGTTGTCGATCGCGTCTTTCCGTTTAGCGAAGCTAAAGCTGCTTACCGTCATATGCAAAGCGGCGCTCACTTCGGCAAAATTGTGATTCAGCACTGATAGATAGCTGTTAGGTCAGACTTGGTAGATTACTTCATCATCAACGGAGTTCACGATCGCTTTACCGCTACAGCAGCCAGATCAGCGATCGCAACTTCATTCAGAGGGTTTTAATTTAAGGATTACGCGATCGCTAAATACATGCCTATATTGCAAACACTGGCAGGTCAGCCCATTAATCAGTCCATTAAATAGAATCAGCCCATCAAACAGATGTTGAGCAAATCGGTGTTGAGCGTTTCCCCGTCATCATCATCCGCACTCCGCCTGCCGGAGCAAGGGTAAACCCGCGTCGGCGCAGTTGAACGGGTTGATCTTCTACCAAAGCAAGATCATACTTTGATAAAACCATTGCAAGGACGAGTTTCATCTCTAGTTGAGCGATCGCATATCCTAGACAGCGCCGACTTCCACCGCCGAAAGGAAAGTATTCGGAAGGAGAGTACTGACGTTCCAGAAAGCGTTCGGGCTTAAAGTGGTGCGCCTCTGGATACAAGTCTTCGCGCCTATGTACCATATAGATGCTTGGCATCAATGTTGTCTCAGCATCAAACTGATATCCTGCGATCGTCATAGCGGATTTAGTGATGCGTGGAAACAGGACTGGCAAGACGGGATACATCCGCAGCGTTTCTTGACAAACTGCCGTTAAATACGGAAGTTGAGCAATCTTCATAGGGGCTGAATGTTCCCCTAAGCTATCTAGTTCCTGCACCAGTTTTTCCCGCACATCGGGCAATCGGTGGATCTGATACAGTGCCCAGGCTAACGTTGTAGCTGTAGTTTCGTGTCCAGCAAACAAAAGTGAGAGGAGTTCATCTCTTAATTCCTCGTCGGTCATTGCTTGTCCGGCTTCATCTCGTGCTGCCATCATCAAGCTCAAGACATCGGTGCGTCCCTGATCACCCGTCTGTCGTCGCTCCTCGATTTCTGCTTGCAGCAGATCATGAACCTGACGCTGTCGCCGTTTCATCTGTCCCCACGGTGTCCAGGCTCCCCAATCGCGCTGTAAGAACCGCAAAAACAAAATGCTTGAGCGCAGCGGAGAATCGGTCATATCGAGCCAATCGGTGAGTAGGGGCTTCAGTTGTTGATAGCGTTCTCCATCGCTTAAACCAAAAACAACTTGCAAAATCACTTCAAGGCTAACCTTCTGCATCGTAGTCCGAGCGACAAAGGTTTGACCGACTTGCCACTGACTAGCGACTTGATCCGCAATCAGGCAAATTTGCTGGGCGTAAGTGTGTAGCCTTTCTCCATGAAACGGAGGCATTAATAATTTGCGTTCTCGTCGATGTCGATCGCCGTCCAGCAGCATGATAGAATTGCGCCCAACTAGCGGTTCTGCCAAGGCATTTGCGCGTCCCACATCAAACTGTTTGGAATCTCGGTTAAAAATCTCCTGAATCACTTGTGGATTACCAATCACCACACAACATCCCAGTCCGGCCAGCTGCATGGTAAAGATGTCTCCATAGCGTTGGCTGTATTTCTCCTGAAATTGGATCGGATCGGCAATCCAATGCCTCAGTTGCAACCAAGGAGAACCGGGGATGCAATTTGGTAGTTGAGTTGACATAACATTCCCCCTAGCTATAACTAACTCTTTCTCAACTTTACCTTAGGGGAAAAGGGTTGATGGTTCACCGAAATCATGATAGCTACGATTAACTTTGTTAACTTTGCCAAGCTCCAATCCTCGCAATGGACAAAAAAATCAGTCACTCAATGAGCCAAGGTCATTGTCCGCAAAGCATGTTCGCATAGTTACAAACAAATTTGATGGCTACTGACGATCCATCGTTGGACAGTCCACAAGCACATCGAGACAGCTTAAACTAGAACGGTCAATTCAGACCTACCCTGAGCGATCGTCTATGGCTCCCTTTGTTGGCAAAACTCTGCAAAACGGCAAGTATACCCTCGACGAGGAACTCGGACGCGGCGGCTTTGGCATCACCTATAAAGCCACTCACCATTGGTTAGATCAGATCGTCGTGATTAAGACGGTGAATGACACCCTGCGTCAAGATGCGAATTTTGTAGACTTCCAACGACAGTTTCAGGATGAAGCGAAACGGTTAGCGCTGTGTGTGCATTCCAGTATTGTGCGCGTGAGTGATTTCTTCATCGAAGACGGAATCTCTTACATGGTGATGGACTATATTCCAGGTTCGACCTTAGCGCAAGTCGTGGCTACCAATGGTCCTTTGCCCGAAACGACAGCGATCGCGTTCGTCCGACAGGTCGGGGCTGCACTAAACGCCGTGCATCACCTCGGACTGCTGCATCGAGATGTGAAACCGCAAAATCTCATTCTGCGCCAAGGCTCTGAACAAGTAGTATTGATTGACTTTGGCACGGCACGAGAATTTTCTCCCGGTGTGACCCAAATTCACACGAGCATGATTTCTGAAGGATATGCTCCAATCGAACAATATTTACCTCAAGCAAAACGCACTGCCGCTACGGATGTGTATGGACTCGCGGCAACGTTATATACGCTGGTGACGGCGCAGGTGCCGATCGCATCGGTGCTGCGCGATCGACAAGCGCTTTCAGAACCACGAGATCTACGACCCGATTTAAGCGTTGCCATAAACCAAGCGATTTTGCGCGGCATGGCAATGGAACCCCATTATCGGCCTGCTAGTGTAACCGAATGGCTCTCTTTGCTGCCCGATGCAGCAATTCACACGGCAAACCTTGAGAGAAGCACTTCGGTACCTGTTCAAAGCGTTGTTCAGCCAATGAGCCATGTTGCCACCATTCCGATCGCGCGATCGCCGCAACTCACCGAAACTGTAGCTCCCCGATCCCTAGATCCCCTGTCTGAACCTAGACCCCGAAAGTGGCAACCTTGGCTACTCGGCGCTAGTGTCGGTGTTGCAGCGCTCGGAGCAAGCGTTTTGCTATTAAGGCCATCCCAGTTCAGTCCTCCCTCGCCTTCGGTGACTCCCTCACCCGTGGTTGAATCGCCTGTGTCACCGACACGACCGACCGAAACACCCGCATCTAGTCCGGAGCCGACACCCGCCTTCTCTGCTCCCATCCCTGAACCCGATCCTGAGCCTCTTCCTACAACACCTGCGTCTACTCCGGCACCCGATCCAGAACCTCCTCCAGAATCTCCTGCTGCGTCACCCTCTTCTTCAGAGCCTACTCCATCCGTCTCGGCCTCGCCTGTTCCGAGTACTGAACCGCAACCCCCTAAACCGCAACCTACCGATCCGCTACCGCCACCCGAACAGGATGATAAGAAGGGCGCTAAAGAGGAACAACGCGACGAGAAACGCGAAAACAAATCTAATCAGCAAGGTCAAGAGCAGACGAAAGGGGAAAAAGGAATTCAAAGATAACCTTATGTGGAGTAGCTGATTAGACTTACTTCGTTACACGGTTCTCTTGTTAGAGGAGAAGATCGCGTTATTAATCCTCAGTAACAACTCACCTCTCGTTGGCGGCCACCAGTCTTTGTTTCAGCATTTGAACCGTGCAGGAGGGACAATGTTGGAACTTAGAATTAGAAGAAATGATGGATGCAGGACGCTATAAATTCAGGGTTTTCAAGGTGAATATTATGTCCAGCGTTGGGCGCAATCTGCATTGAGCGTAATGAAGGAATTGCAATATCTGCCAATACCATTTCTTGGTTAATCGTAATGAACTTACGATCGCGCTCTCCAACAACCAACAACAGTGGGTTCTGATAGTACTTTAGTTTTTTCCACAAACTCGGCTGCATTCCTGTACTCATTGCTCGTAGCGATTTTGCAAGTTCCATCGGATTGTTCTTTAATCGTTTCTGCACCATGTTCTCGAAGTCGGGATGGTGCTTTAACGACTGAAATAGCGGTTGATTGTACCAGTCGGCGAGAAATTTAGGAAAATCAGATTCTAATCGTTTTGCTAATTGGAAGTCATGGTCACGTCTTGCGACTCGTTCTGCTTCTGTCTTTAAACCAGGAGAAGCCGATTCGAGTAGCACTTTGGGAAAGCGATCGCAGTAATGCAACGCGAGATAAAGTGCTAACCGTCCGCCCATTGAGTAGCCCACTAGATAGGCTTGAGGAATGTTGAGATGATCGAGAAGATCCACGATCGCGATTGCGGTCGGTGCGATCGCATAGGCATCTTCTCCGCCTGTCACCTGAGTATTGCCATGTCCCGGCAAGTCGATTCTCAAGCAGCAATGATGCGGCAACAATGCAACAACCGAATCAAAATCCTCGCTGCTGCCGAGAAACCCATGCAAAAACAGAACAATTGGCAAGGTTCTGTCGTTATCTATTGTGTAGTGATAGTCAGACAAAATGATGTGCCTAGACGTAGTAGTAATGCAAATCGCTAGGAGTCAAAATCGTTCACTCCCACCACTTGCCGAATTTTGTTATCAGCCCCTGCCTCTAGCGCTTCGGTTTGATAGAATCCAGTTCCCACTCCAAAGGTGTTTAGGAGGGTGATGGTGATAGGGATGTGATTCACTAACGTCACGTCTGCAAAGTAAATGTTCTTCATTCCAGGAGGTGTATATTTTTCGCCCACCTGAAAGCCTTTTCGTTTCAGCAAAAACATAGCATCATCTAGATTCATGCCTTTGTTGACTTCAGACAACATTTGCCCGCGAGCATATTTATATTGAAAGTAGGGAATCAAGTCAATTGCTACGATCGCAGCGATCGGCAGCACAACCGTCAATAGTGCGCTTAACGGTTTTGGTAGCTTTGGCAAACGCATAGGTTCTGGAGTCATGAACAGATCACTCAAAAGGATGCACCTTTGTCTACCTTCTCATAATTCTTGAATCATGGATTGAAAATTGAGGTAGTGGTGTGGTTCTTCTAAAAATGATCCCACTTTGAAAAATGGCTTCCAAATTTTGGAAGCCATTAAATACCTGACGATAACCACTTCTAGAAATTACCGTGGGTTTCGTTCGCTTGCTTTAGTCGCTCCAACACTTCAGCGAGTGGAAGTGCGCCCAATTCACCCGAAGCACGAGTCCGAATGCTTAGTGAGTTTGATTCCACTTCCTTTGCACCAACAACACCCATGACTGGGATCTTGTCTTTCTCAGCGTTGCGAATCAGTTTGCCTAAGCGATCGCCGCTCAAATCGACCTCAGCCCGAATGCCGATCGCTTGCATTTGCTCTACAACTTGTTTTGCAAAAGGCAGAAACTCATCACCCACCGCCAAGAGACGCACTTGCAGAGGTGCTAACCACACCGGAAAATCCCCTGCATATTCTTCGATCAAAATTCCGATGAGCCGCTCTAGAGATCCAAAGGGCGCACGATGAATCATCACTGGGCGTTTGCGGGTGCCGTCATCCGCAACATATTCCAGGTCAAAGCGTTCGGGAAGGTTGTAATCGACCTGCACTGTGCCAAGCTGCCACTCGCGATCGAGCGCATCTTGCACCATGAAATCCAATTTAGGACCGTAAAACGCGGCTTCACCAACCCCTTCAACGTGATCCATCCCCAACGTTTCGACCGCGCGACGAATCGCGCTTTCTGCTTTGTTCCAAGCCTCATCGCCACCGATGTATTTATCAGAACTGGGGTCACGGAAACTCAAGCGAGCCTTAAAGCTCTTGAGTTGTAGAGCTTGAAACACGTTTTGGATCAGATCCACCACTTTGAGGAATTCATCATCGAGTTGCTCAGGCGTGACAAATAGATGAGCGTCATCTTGAGTAAAACCGCGCACTCGCGTTAATCCGCCCAGTTCACCCGATTGCTCATAGCGATAGACCGTGCCAAATTCGGCTAAGCGCATCGGCAGTTCTCGATACGATCGCAGTTCGCTCTTATAAATCTGGATGTGAAACGGGCAGTTCATCGGCTTGAGCACAAAGCCTTGCTCGTGATCTTTGGCGTCTTGGGTCTCCGCCATCATTGGAAACATGTCTTCGTGATATTTCTGCCAATGCCCAGAGACCTTAAATAGATCAACTCTGGAAATGTGAGGCGTTACCACAGGAAGATAGCCGCGCTTAAGCTGTTGTTTTTGCAGAAAGTTTTCCAGCGTTGATCGCAGCACCGTTCCTTTGGGCGTCCACATCGGCAAACCAGGACCCACCAAATCCGAAAAGACAAACAGCCCTAATTCTTTGCCCAATTTACGGTGATCGCGTCGGATCGCTTCCTCTTTACGGCGCTGATATTCGGCTAACTGTTCGGGCGATTCCCACGCTGTGCCATAGATGCGCTGGAGTTGCGCCTTGGTTTCGTCACCCCGCCAGTAGGCACCCGCCACCGATTCAAGCGCGATCGCATCGGGGTTCAACTGAGAGGTATTCTCAACGTGCGGACCCGCGCACAAATCCCACCACTGATCGCCCAAGTGGTAAATCGTAATTGGCTCTTCTTTAATGTCGTTTAAAACTTCTAGCTTGTACGGCTCTGCGATCGCCTTGATCCGCTGTTCTGCCTCTTCGCGGCTGACTTCTTCGCGAATGACCGGCAATTGACGGCGGATAATCTTCGCCATCTCTTTTTTAATTGCCTTGAGATCTTTTTCGGTGAACGGCTCAGGGCTATCAAAATCGTAGTAGAAGCCATTTTCGATCCACGGTCCGATCGTCACCTGCGCTTTGGGAAATAGCTTTTGCACTGCCATTGCCATCACATGCGATGCTGTGTGACGAATTTTTTGCAGTGATTCCGATTCGCTGGTCTTGGGCAGATGGATTTTTTCGGGGGATTCGGCAACCATGAACTCAATCGCTAAAACATAAAGGTCAGGACAGGATAAACACCGATGACGATAGAGACAAAAAATCATCTCTACGCATGATGGACTTTACCGTTCATCTATCTTATCGAGCTAAGAGATTTCCTGCTTATTTCTGGCAATTTCAGATAGAATGAGAAGAGATTACGAAATGTAACGACTATTAGGGTTTTCTGACAACATAAAATTCAACATTTTTAGATGTTTAACTCCAACTTCTCCGAGTCCAATTTGCTTAAGACCGTTCTGGAACCCCTTTTGGAAGATTTTCAGTATTGGTTTACGCGATCGCGCACCTTGCTCGAATCTCAAGCGATCGCATTTCTAACTGAAGAACAGCAAGCGGATCTCTTGCAGCGGGTCAACTACGCCTATCAAGAAGTCCTCACTGCGCAGGCTCTCCTCAAAGCGACAAACGGACAAGCCGGAGTTGATACGCCAATTTTGATGACCTGGCATCAACTCGTCTCTGAGTGCTGGCAAGTTAGTATGCGCCTGCGGTCTGAGAAATCCCGGTAGAGATCAAGAATCATCTTAGTAGCGTAGTCACAAACTCTCTCTGAGAATGGATGGAAGAATCAGGAAAAATCTGAGAAACTGTTAGACAACAGGGAAAATTTTTTCTCATAATTACTAGATTGGATTTAGCAAAAAATTTGTTAGATTCACTACATTTTTAAGTCCCCCATTTGATCAATGTCGTTTGGCGAGAGGCGCTATGTTACTCCACCTGCTTTACATTCTGGCTTTTACAACTCTTGCCTTCTTGGCGATGAGCAATTTGATCCGCAATTTGATAACGTTAGGCAGTGAATCTCGGCAGTATCCTTCCGGTGGCGGGCCATACGGTCGGGCGTCAACGGCGCGTTCTGTCCCTCATCCTGAGTTGCTGGACTCTGAAGGCAGAGTGGTGAACGAGCCGCTTTTGGTGATGAAGTCGATGACGGTAGAAGATGCGCGTGAGCAATTGGATGCGCTGTACAACTCTTCTCCGGGTGGAGACACCTCTCGGGAAGACGCATAGCCTTGAATCGCGATACATCAAATTGCGATACATTCGGAAGAGGAAAGACCGCGCCTTGGTTTTTCCTGTTTTTCGCTGTCTGAGATTGAACGAGGATCAAACTATGGCTCATCCTCCTGAAAAGCCCTCTGATAAGGAATCGCAGAATTGGTTGAGTAAAGCTCAAGCGGCGATCGGTGGCGGATTGTCTAGCGGATGGTCGAATGCCACTGGGTTTTTACCAAGTAAGTTTTTACCTGTTGAGCAGACGGCTCAGTGGGTGACAGGGTGGTTCAAGGTCGATGAGGCGGAAGTTGCCGAAATTCTAGAGAAAGTTCGAGCGGAATTGCCAACGACAGAAGCGCTTTTGATTGGAAAACCACAGGCAGGCAAAAGCTCGATCGTAAGAGGGCTAACGGGAGTGTCATCAGGTATTGTCGGTCAGGGTTTTCGTCCTCACACCCAACACACTCAGCAATACAGCTATCCGACAGCCGAGTTGCCACTAATCATCTTTACGGACACGGTTGGATTGGGCGACGGAAGGCAAGAAACTTCGGATGTGATTCGAGAACTGACAGGAGAGCTTGAAGAAGAGAAGGCCGAAAAACGGGCGAACGTTTTGATTTTGACCGTCAAAATCAATGACTTTGCGACGGACACTCTGCAACAGATTGCCAACCAAATTCGACAGCAGCATCCTGAAGTGCCTTGCCTACTAGCGGTCACATGTTTGCATGAACTCTACCCGTCTAGCGTTACCGATCATCCTCCCTATCCACCCAGTTTCGAGGATGTTGATCGCGCCTTCGCTGAGATTCAACGCAGCTTTAAGAACTTGTTCGATCGCGCTGTTCTGATCGATTTTACCCTCGAAGAAGACGAATTTAATTCCACCTTTTATGGTTTGGAAGCGTTAGTTGATGCGTTGTCAGACCTGCTTCCTGAAGCCGAAGCGCGAACGATCGGGGAACTTCTAGAAGAGCGAGAAGCCGGACAAGAGATCGGCAATATTTACCGAGAAGCCGGGCGGCGCTACATTTTGCCATTTTCGGTAATGGCGGGGGCACTGGCGGCAATTCCACTTCCACTTGCAACGATGCCTGTGTTGACGGCTCTGCAAGTGTCGATGGTAGGGGCACTGGGACAGTTGTATGGGCAAACGCTCAACCCTTCGCAGGCGGGCGGGGTGGTGAGCGCGATCGCAGGCGGATTTCTGGCGCAAACGATCGGGCGAGAGTTGGTCAAGTTTATTCCCGGTTTTGGCAGTGTGATTGCGGCATCGTGGGCGAGCGCGTACACATGGGCGCTAGGTGAAGGGGCTTGTGTTTACTTTGGCGACTTGATGGGCGGAAAGAAGCCCGACCCAAAACGAATTCAAGCCGCGATGCGAGAATCCTTTGCGATCGCGAAAGAGCGCTTTAAGAACAAGTCTAAATAGGAAAACTAAAGTTAAAAATCTTATCCAATTCAAATTAAAAGCTATGGGCTTGACTCATCACCATAGTCATCAAATATGGGGTACGAATCGAATCTACCTCCGTGTTCTCGTGAAAGGTATCTCCAATATTTTCCATCAGCGGAAACCCAATTAGAATTAATTGAAACACTGAAGAGCAATAGTATCAACTAAACAATATTTGATTTAGGTCTAACAGAAAGCCTGGCAATATGTCTTCTCCAGATAAACTTCTTGGAGACTGGAGCACTTCAACGGGTTGTCCTAGTCGATAAATCTTAACACGCTGATTTTGCGGATCAATTAGCCAGCCTAAGCGAACGCCGCAATCAATATACTCTTGCATCTTCTGTTGCAGTCGCTCTAACGCATCGGTAGCAGATCGCAACTCAACCACAAAATCAGGAGCCAGTGGAAGAAATCTATTTGGATCAGGATTAAGAGCTTTTAAGCGATCGTGCCTGACCCAAGCAACATCAGGAGAACGATTTGCCCCCTTTGGCAACGTAAAGCCCGTTGAAGAATCGAATGTGAGTCCTGTTCCGTCCCTTTCTGACCAAACCTCCAGACGCGCTGTGAGCTTAGAATTGCGGTTTCCCGATTGCCAGCCAGTAGGGGGCATGATGATCAGTTCTCCATTAGCAGTTCGCTCTAGGCGTAAATCTCGGTTGTTTTGGCAAAGCTCAAAGAATTGCTCGTCGGTTAGCTCAAGCGTAGGACTAAGACTAAGGATTAGAGCGGTCATGGTCGTTTCCTGCTCACTATGCGTAGCTTAGCATCGTCTAGGTACATCTTGAGTCGTTTTACTGTCACTGCCAAGAGTTCAATTATGAACTGCTAGACGACGCGCTAGACGATGAACTACTAGAGCTTCCGTCCTGATGAACTTTAGCTTTAGTCGATTGATAAGTTGTGTTTTCTTTTCCATTCACAATCACAGAACTCTTTGCTTCTGCAACCGTTTTACCATCAGCAGAGACAACGTATTGAATCAAAGTTTTAGAATGGTTCATCATTACGCTCCTTAATGTCTAATGTCTTATTGATGAAGTAAATAGTTCAATTCGCCCAACAACCATTCTTGAAACAAGCGGTTTAAGATATGCTGTCTGACTTCTGGCGTTAATTGGGCCGGAATAAACTCTTCGGCCAACAGTAGATGAAAGCCGTTCTCCGTTTGAACAGGCGGAATTGTTACTCCCGCAGTTGCACCAAAGATGACGGCTGCTAAAGTTGGCTTCAACCTCGAACGATATACTACTCCTTCATAACCACATTGATGTCGGCGTTGTTCATTAATATCATAAACATGAGCCGCTTCGTAGAAACTGATTTCTCGCTCCTCAATCTGGTAGAAGATCTCGCGAGCCGTCTTCTCGTAAGGAACAATAATTTGATAGAGCAACACTTGCTCAAAATCCAGACGGCTTTGGGCAAAAAAACTTTCGACTTGATGACCAAAAAGCTCTTGTTTGAGCTTCTCAGAGAGCAGACGATCGCGGATTCCGGCTTCCCAATCCTCTACTGTTATCTGCTGTTCTGTAAGCCATGCTAAGGTTTCTGCTGCCCGCTCTAGACGAAACTCGCGGCGTAGACGATCAGCCTCAACCTGGATTTCTTCGGGTGCGATCGTAATTTCGCGCGATCGCGCCGCTTGATCAATAATTCTCTGACATAAAATTTTCTGTCGAATATCCTTAAGCAGTAAGTTTTTTTTCAGAAAACCAATAATCTCGTCCGGCTGAATAGATGAACTTAAAGCTGGCTGAACCGGCGAATTTGATGAGGGAGCCATGTTGTTGTCAAGCTGAGTAAATATCATTAGCTGTATGGTAGGGAAGAACTGACCATTGTTGTCGTATAGTCACCCATTCTCGCGTAATGCTACTCACCGCGTTTTAGAACCAATCGACAACTATAAGTAGATGCATGTTTGAGCCTTCTAGATTTCTGTAATTTGAGTTTCAGCCTCAGTTGATAGATTGAGAAAATTACGTAAACAGTGGCAATTAAATAATAACTCCAGAGCCTATTTAGGTAGAGTTAAAATGCCAACCACTTGACCGAAAGTAGAATTATGAAAAAGTTTTAATTGGAATAATCGATGTATGTCGAAGAAGAACTTATTTTAATGCTTGTTCTAGAATATTGCGTTTCACTTTTTGCAACTGCTGTGCCGTCTGCCTCAACAGAGCTATTGCTTGAGAAAGAGGTATTGGTAATTTTTGTTGAAACGCCAGCAAAAGTCAAAGTTTGCTGCCCAAAAGCGTAGCTAGACACGTTTCCAGCAGCAAAGTTATATCCGGTAAATACACTAGCATTTACTTCAGTGTTAATGCCTCCTAAAAGAGCAGTAGATGTAGATGCCTGGGGGTTAATAAAGTCTAGATCTTCGATAGATATCATTACATTGTCACTCCAAGACTCTCACACATTTCTAAGATAAAACCTGCACTTTCTTCCTGAGAAAATGTCTGAGGAGCCTATAATTCCTTTACTTCAGTTCTGCCTTATCTTAAATTGAAGGCTACTACACAGAACCTTTAGCCACGAGCTGAGCGTGAAGAACTCGTTAACTGGGTTATGCAACTGTATCAGCTAAGGAATCTTCAATCTAATTCAGTCCAAGGCAAATTGAAGCAGTGAAATCAGCTTTTCAAAGATTTTCTTAAGAAAAAACTCCGCACCTCAGTATAAGACAAGTCAAAAATAAAAGATTCAGAGTTGCGTTGAATCTTATTTCATTGATATTCTATAACCTGTTTGTAATCGCGAAGTTTTGATGGTTTTTCTGTGAAAAGAAAGCCGGTGAGCATCGCAAAGATTGCAGATGCTCGCCAACTTCTTTTGTCAACTCCGAAAATTGCTTTTATCAGCCAATCTGGTTAATGAAAGCAAAATTAGTGAGACCAGTTGAAGTAAGAGCCTTGTGAACCAGAAACAGAGGTTGCTTTAGACTCAGAACCGAATCCTTCCTTAGTAAAAGTGTAAGAAACTGCTTGAGAGGATGAATTTTTACCCAGTGCTGTGGCGTCAGCTTCAGCCCCAGCAAAATTACCTTTGATATCAACCTTGGATGTCAATTTCTTGTTGAGTTCCAAATATTCTTTGATGACAGTGTTCGAGCTTTCACCAAAAAAGTAACCACCTAGAACATTGGTCTCTTCAGCAGATTGTAGATAGTTTAGATCAGAGATAATCATCAGATTGCTCCTAGAAAATTGTTTTTTCTGTTTCAACTCTGCTTGAGTTGATATTTATAAGATAGGTTTTTTGTTGTTATGCGTGGGGTCATTTTGGCTCATTCTCGAATTTATTTTGAGAATTTGGTTCTAGTAATCTCAGTTTTTAGCAGTCTAGAAGTTTCCTTTATTTCAGCAAAACAAGTGCCAAATTCTTATATTCTCTGGCACTTGAAAAGTTGTTTTATTTTGATTGCTTTAAAGCAAATTGAAAGCTTGTAAAGGCTCAGCATTGAGTAGGTAACATCAGCTTTATGGGCAAGTTATCTAAAGGAATTGAAAAGCAAGCCCCAGAATGAGGTAGGCGTTAAGCCGCTGCTATGAGTGGCCATTCTGACCACAGTTGATGAGGTTGTAAAGCTACCATTTTCATTGCTGCTATTAATCGAAACCGCAAAACCTGGCGCTTCCTCATAAGATAGCTGAATACCAGAAGGGGATTGAGGAAGGGTTGTTTGAAAGAGTTCTGTTTCGCCTAACCTCAAGATAAGCTGTTGGTTATTAAGATCCAAAAAAAGAGAGTTTGAAGTTAAGCTACTGCCTACAATACTCTCGTCGCCAGGGGAATAAACTAAATGGTCTAAATCAGTGATAAACATGAAGTCAGTCCTCTAAATTGGTGATGCTTCGTATCAATTTAGTCGAGTCCTGTGAATAGAGCAGTTAGAGAATAAACGCTCTATTTCTGTCATCTTAAGTAACTATCCTACATTCCTACATATAACGAGAACAGTCGAAAGTGTGGGGTCATTTTGGCTCGGTTCTAAGAGAAATTTCCATAAAAAAAGGCGCAATTATTTGCGCCTCGGCGAAATTTATAGCAAATTAAAAAGTGCTCCTCACAAGTTTGGCAGAGCTAATTCTTTGGAGCCTTGCTTTGCGCTAGTTACAAGCAGTTAACCATCTAATTTTTTCTTAGCTTAACCTCATCTTGGCATTTCTAGCGGTTCATAAATGCCTTGTGAGTTAATAGACGGTCGCGCTTCGTAATCACCAAACCGTTCGAGTGCCTGAGCGCAATTCAGAACGGAGCCATACTTCGGAGCATCGGTATTTGTCCACCATTCAAAGTGACCACCCCGAATTTCCGTCTTTTGTTTATCTAACACTTCTAAGTAAGCTAAATCAGGCGTCTGATGAAGATGAGATCGCAGAGATTTTGCGGCATCTGTTTGATGTTGGTCTTTAGCCCGAATCTCCTGAAGATTTTCTTTGACTAACCGATTGTAGGTTCGGCGAGGAATGTAGTGACAAGGATTGTAACCTGCGAACCGCAAAATCAGGATACATGCCCAAGAGTACTTCCCCTCAAGAATGGCATCAACGACCTGAGTAAACTGCTCAGGAGTCATTGCTTTATCGGTTTTGCTATTGGAGTTTTGAGCGTAATAATTTGAGGGATTCATCCCTTTCTCCTTTTTATTAAAGAGAGCTACACAAAAAAATTACAAGTTGACATCGCCTTGTAGTTTCTTAAACGGCTCCGTCAGAAGATCTAAAATTCGACGGCGGCGTGTGACGATTTCAGTGGTTGCCGTTTGCCCTGACTTAAACAAAACTTTTTGATGCTCTTTTGTAACGTAGGTGCGGTCTAACTCCACCTCAACTCGGTAGACTTGCCCAAGCTGCTCGTTGGCTTGGGCGTCTGGAGAGATGGTCATCACCTTACCCGCAATGACGCCGTAATCTTGGTATGGGTAGGCGTCAAGCTTCACTTGCACTGGCATTCCAGCCTTGACAAAGCCTGCTTCCTGGCTGGGCAGCATGGCCGATACGACCAGCGGTTTGCCGCTAGGAGCAATTTCAGCGATCGGTTGTCCTATCTGTACGACTTCTCCCGAATTATGAATATTGAGGGTGGAAATCATTCCATCCGCAGGGGAATACAGAAACTGTTGTTTTAATTTGGTGTTTGCCGCTTTGATTAAGGTTTCTAGCTGGCTAATCTTCGCTTGCAGTTGAGCAATTTTGATGTCCTGCTGCTGCGATCGCTGTTTTGCCTCCTGCTGAAATTCCTTCTCTTCCGTTTGCTTTTGTTTCAGCCCAACTTGCGATCGCTGGGCTTCCCCAATCAGCCGCTGGAGAGTTCCTTCGTGTTCGGTAATCGTGCGCTGATGAGTCCGCAACTGTTGCTCTATCTGAAAGATTTGCTCTTGTGAGATGGCTCCCGCTACTACTAACGGTTGTAATCGGCTCAGACGCTCTTCTTGGGCAGAGGCATCTACCTGTAACTGCTCAAGCAACTGCCGCGTTGTGCTGATATCGCCCTGTGCTTGGGCAACTTCTACCTCTTGCGCTTGCGTGGCTGCCTGAATGACAGCTACATGCGTGCGATCCTGTAGTTGGCTCTGCATCAGCAAATTATGCATTTGGCCTAATTCAGTTTGAGCTGCTGACAAATCTTTTTCTAAACGCTCTACTTCACGGGTTGCTAGTTCTGTATCGAATTCGACCAAGACTTGTCCTGCCTTGACCACATCTCCTTCTTTGACCAAAACACGAGCCACTTTGCCCGTCTCTAGGGGATTCACTTTGTAAACATTGCCTTTAGGAATCAGTTTCCCTTGGCCGTAAGCGACTTCATTGAGTTGCCCAAACCAAGCCCAAGTCGCAAAGCAAACTAAAAAGGCAACTCCTCCTACTGCTAGCCGAAAAGGAAGCACCGAAGGAGGCTGGTCAAGCAGGGTGCGTACCGGAATAGACCAATTTAATGAAGCAGTATTGTCTATTGAATTAGCTGGAATGGCTGTCTGTAGCTGACGATCGGGGGACTGGGAACGTCGGCTTTGAGGGGCAGTATTGAACATAAATGCCTCAAGCGTTCAGAATTTACAGACTTGTATCAGAGGGAACAATTCGACTTTGGAGGGGAATTTCTATAGCGTTAACCATAGCATTAGAGATCTCATGGCAACGTGTTAGAACTAACAGCTATTTAACTTTTGAAAACTTGTATTGCGTTCATTATAACGACACTGCTAATAATGTCATTCTATGTGCTGCATTTGTTAGAATTTTTAATCTCTAAGCCAACCTTACACCAAATTATTGATTTAACTTGCTTGTGAATCCATGTTGCAATTGCCGTTTCTATAAACATAGAGTTAGCAATCAATAAATCTTGCATTTGACTATAGATTTCACTGAATGTTTTTTGTATTCACAGTACTTTCCTAGCGCTGTTCAAAGCATTGAAGGTGTAAATCAAACAGAACTGACGGATTGGCAGCGGATGTTGAAGGCATCTACTACATCAGTTGTCAAATCCACTGCCAGTTTTTTCGTCAGTCCTGTTAACTGAGGAAGCACTTTGTTCTAAGGTTGTCGGCAATTTACCCTAAATCTTGCTGCCGTTCAGACACGGGAACTAGTACTAAAGATCAAGTTGCTGTTGAGCAAGGTGATAGTAAAGTCCTTGGAGTGCAATTAGCTCATCGTGAGTTCCTTGTTCAACAAGAACCCCGCGATCGAGAACCAAGATCCGATCGGCGTTTCTCACCGTCGATAAACGGTGAGCAATGATAAAAATGGTGCGTCCGCGACTAATCCGCGCCAAATTTTGTTGAAATCGACGCTCTGACTCTGTATCTAGAGAGCTTGTAGCTTCGTCGAGAATCAGTAAGGCTGGGCTGCCCAGTAGAGCACGCGCGATCGCAATTCGTTGCCGTTGCCCACCCGATAAATTTGCGCCACGTTCCCCTACTTTGGTGTTGTAGCCCAACGGCAAATCCTGAATAAATGTATGAGCTTCTGCCAGTTTGGCAACATCCACAACTTCATTTAGCGTGAACTCTGGACGGTAAAGCTGAATGTTTTCCAAAATCGTGCCAGAGAACAAGAAGCACTCCTGCGGCACAACACCCATTTGCGATCGCAAAGATTGTGGAGAAACATGTTTAATGTCGTGCCCATCCACCAAAATTCGACCACTCGTAGGGTGATATAGCCCTTGCAACAGCTTCACAAGCGTACTTTTTCCAGAGCCACTCCGCCCAACGATCGCGATCGTTTGTCCCGCTTGGACAGTGAAAGAGAGATTTTGCAGAGTATTGTGTTCTTCTGCCGTGTCGTAGCTAAAGGTCACATTACTAAACTGCATCTCTCCCTGGATAGAGGGCAAGACAAACATCGGTTGTCCAGGAGCTTCTTCTGGTTCTGTTGCAAACACATCATTCAGGCGTTCTACCGAGATTAAGACCTCCTGGAACTCGTCCCACAAGCCAACTAGGGCCAGAACTGGGCCAAGGACATTGCCGACTAGCATGTTGAACGCTACAAATTGCCCAATTGTGAGTTCGCCTTGAATCACTAATGTTGCTCCGTACCATAGGAGCGCCGTGCTACCCAAGGAATTGATTGTTCCTCCCACAACTTGTAGATTGTTGGCAAACTTTTGTCCCTTAAATTGAACGTTGAGTGTCGTTGTCAGGCTGTCTTCCCAGCGCCAACGAACTTCGCGTTCAGCCGCGACCGATTTCACTGTGGCAACGCCTGTCAGCATTTCAACCATCAAAGAGTTCTGTTCGGCAGTTGCATTAAAGACTTCTCGTGAGATTTGTCTCAGAAATGGGGTTGCCCCAAGCGTGAGGAGTGCGATCGGTGGAATTAAAGCGAGTACTAGCAGAGTGAGCCGCCAGTTGTAGTACAACATCAATCCGAGGTAGACGATCGCCATTGACGCATCTAACCAAGTAGAAATCGCTTGACGCATGAGAAACATCTGAATTTTGCGATTCTCTTGCACGCGCGTAATGATGTCACCCACTTGACGAGCTTCAAAAAATTTCAACGGCAATGCTAACGTGTGACTAATAAAAGCGCTAATTAACGTGAGATCAATTCGGTTGGAAAAGTAATCTAGTAGATACTGACGAACGGCAACCAATCCAACGCGCCAAATACCAAACAGAATCAACCCTATCGAGAACACGTGAAGAGTCGCCAAACTTTTTTGGGTGACGACTCGATCTAGAATCACTTGTGTAAATAGAGGAGTGATGAGACCAAATACCTGCACTAACAAAGACAAAAAGATAATTTGCCAAAGCACAGAGCGGTAAGACCACAACACTCCCCAAAAGCGTCCAAGATCCCGCTTTTCTGTTTTTGCCTTCCTGAGTTGAGAGGTAGGATCTAGAAGCAAGGCGTACCCTGTCCAGCTATTCAAAAACTCTTGGCGCGTCAACTTACGTTTTCCGCGAGCGGGATCGGCAACTAGCACTCGATCGCCCTTGATCCGATAGACGACTACGTAGTGATCGCCCTGCCAATGGGCAATCCAAGGGTTTCCCTGTTCCTCTAAGCGACTGAGACTCGCTCGCACGGGTCGTGCCTGAAAGCCTACGCTCTCTGCGGCTACTGCCAAGTTCTTGAGGGAAGCTCCCGATCGCCCTACCTTGGCCAAATCTCGCAGAAGGTTAATCCCAAATCGCTTTCCCCAAAACTGGCCAATCATGCTTAAACAAGCAACGCCGCAATCTGATGAACTTTGTTGCTGAATGAACGGATAGCCATACAAGAGCCTGGGTTGCCAGCGACGCCGTTTTGTCGGTTTGGGAAACGGCACGATCGTGCCTTCGCTTCGCGAAGATCTGTCTTGCTGGGAGGAACGGACTGACTCGCTCGATGGCTTGGCTCCTACAGGTGGAACTAAACGGGGCTTAGAGCGGTCTGCCTTGGGTGAAGTATCTGCTGCCTTGGGCTGCAAAGATCTATTCGTTGCAGGGCCTGCTGACGTTGTGCGAGTACTTTCTGACCCGTTGGTCGCTGCTGCTAAAACAGGCGCGATCGCAGTTTTCCAATACTCGATCGAAACTTTGTAAATCAGCAGATCTGTCTTTGCTCTCCAATCGGTTGATGTATCTTGGAGACGGCTCCAACTTGCGCCCATACCGATTGACTCAGATAAGCTGTTAACATCCTCTACCTCACCCTGGCGCAACCAAAAATAACCAGATTGACAAGCGTCTACCTCAGACAACAGTGTGCCAGCAGAAACTTGGATCTCTTCTATGTAAGGCAACCACTGCTGAATTTGATAGCTCGTTAGCAATTCTGTTGCTACACCGCCGACGCTTCCAGCAAGATAGGCTCTTAGAAAAACCAGGCGTTCCCGCTGAATGGCCTGCTGTTTAATCACCTCTCGCAGTGGCGGAAATCGCTCAAACCAAGGCTCTAATTGAGCCAGAGAAAGGTGGGCAACTTGACCTCCACTAGCACCAATAGCTTCATAGCTTAATGGCGCGTTGCAAAACTGAGAATCACCTCCAAAGGTCTCTCCTTCCTCTAGCACCATTGCCGAGATTTGACGCTGTCGAATCGGATCGTCACAAAGGATACGCACCCGACCCTGGAAAACTACATAAAGGGACTCAATTTGTTTACTCTGAACAGAAGTATCTGAAGCATCTGATAACCTATAATTAAGCAACGAGTCACCTAGCTGAAACTGGGTCACGCTCAGTAGCTGACTGAGGGCTAGTACTGACGTTTCAGATATTTCTGTTACCGACAGGAGTTTGAGGACAGCGAGGTCTTTCGTAGAGATAGATAGAGGAGCCTTAGAAGATTGCTCCACTTTAGATCCAGAATTCTTGCTCATCACATCCTTCCAGAAGGTTAAATTCAGATTAATAGGGAGTCTGAAGAGGGAGTAGCCTTAACGCGATTAGCACAGAGCGTAGCCCTGTAAAAACCGCAAGGCATCCTCAGCCTCTTTATAGGCAATCCCACCGGATTAGACTCATAAATTTTATTCGCTTGCAAAGATCTGCTAAATTGCCAAAGTGATAATTCAGCAATCATTGATAGACATGCCGCTGATGCAGATGAAGTTTCGCTCTTTCAACTGGATTCAGTTACCCACGCGCAACTTTAGAATGAACGCCTTGCTTCACATCGCCGTTAATTTTTTGGCTGCATTCATTTTTTGTAGTGCGAGTAATTAGCTTGCCTCCTATGGAGTAATCTTTATCGATGCTACTGAGTATCTGTAAGCAATCCAAAGATGCTGATTACATCAAAACTTATCGTTTCACGATTTATTAGACTTGCTATCGTGATAACGCTTATAAATTTGGATAACGTTGCTTTGACAAAGTCAAGATTTAGCGTGAAAATCGGGCTCATCAAACTAACTGGAGCGCTAATCGTAACTAGAAACGGGTAAAAGCAATAGTTCTCAAGATCACGCTAGATCTACTGCAAGACTAATCGCTGGGGTTCAGTCCTGTCAAGGGTCTAAATATATCTTCAGAGAAGCATTAATCTATATATAGTCATATGACTTTTGAAGAATATGTTGTCGGGCAAGTCCTAGCGAATTACTTTATGTATGATGATCTGTACTTGTTTTGTGAGTTGACCATCATGACAATTCTCCCTACGCTACAGAGTGCTTTAGAACAGGGACGTGCCCTCAAGATTATTAGCGGTTTAAATAATTTTGATCGCGATCGCGTGGCTGCCGTTGTTAAATCTGCTGATGTCGGCGGTGCAACTTTTATCGATATTGCTGCAAGCCCTGATTTAGTAAGGATGGCAAAGAAACTCACCGCATTGCCGATCTGCGTTTCGGCGGTTGAACCTGAGTTATTTGTGACAGCCGTCGATGCGGGTGCAGATCTCATTGAGATTGGCAACTTCGATAGCTTTTATGCGCAGGGCATCCGGTTTGAAGCCGCAGAAGTTTTAGCCTTGACTCGTGCCACGCGTGAGCGGCTGCCCCACGTCATGCTATCTGTAACGGTTCCTCACATTTTGCTGATCGATCAGCAAGTTCACTTGGCAGAAGAATTGGTGGCCGCAGGCGCAGACATCATTCAAACTGAAGGGGGTACGTCCTCTAATCCGGCTCATTCAGGTTCGCTTGGTTTAATCGAGAAAGCGGCTCCGACCTTAGCGGCGGCCTATGAGATTTCGCGTGCCGTGAGTGTGCCCGTGTTGTGTGCATCGGGGCTATCAAGCGTGACGGCTCCTCTTGCGATCGCAGCAGGCGCATCGGGTATTGGGGTTGGAACCGCTATCAATAAGCTCGATAGTGAAATAGCAATGATTGCGGCAGTTCGAGCGTTAGTTGAATCGTTGTCAACGGTTAGCCGCACGCGATCGCTGGTTTAGTCAATCCATAGCTTGATCAAAGAATGGTCCAATCAAAAAACCGTAATGCTTTTGAAGGCGTTACGGTTTTTTGATTGTAGTTTAGAACAGATCAAATC
>JAHHHP010000050.1 GCA_019359275.1 Myxacorys chilensis ATA2-1-KO14
CCTTCGCTATTGAGATAAGGAACAAAGTCTAAACTTGCCAATGCTGGAGTGTCGTGTGCAGTCATTTTGGAATGTCGCTTTAAAAATTACTGATGAAATTTTCTATAAATCGCACATAATCGGCTGGGCTTCATGATGTTTGATTTGAACATAAAATTTGGCGGAACATGAATGATGACATGCTCAGCCGATTCGTGAAATTTTTCAAATTCGGCAGGCATTCCCTTCGGAGTTGCTGTGCTGTAGGGAACAGGCTGAAACAGAAGCCCAGTGAATTCAACCCTGTTGCCCTGAAACTCTTGCCCAATCTGTCCTAGAAAGGCCTCGCTGTTTAACAATTCAAACAGGGTGGCTTTCGCCTGAGGATCGAGGGAAAAACTTCCGTCAAACGCTTCAACGATCTTGAGTCCCATACGGCTTAAACCAATCTACAGCCTCTTTCGGATCGTATCCCGTTTTGGCACAGATAAGGCATGATAGTGTCCTATTGCCCTCGCTAGAGACCCGATATGACCCCTCTCAAAATTCCTGCCTGCGCTTGGACTCGCCCCATCGGACTGGGATGGGAAAAGCCTTACACCGTTCGCTATGCCAGCAATTTAGATGATGGAGCTTGGCACGGAATGCCCCTTGGTGGATTTGGGGCGGGTTGCATTGGGCGATCGCATGGGGGCGATTTTAATCTCTGGCACATCGACGGCGGTGAACATGTGTTTCAGTCAATGCCTGCCTGTCAGTTCAGCGTGTTCGAGCAGGTTGGGGAGCAGACGCAAGCCTATGCCCTCTCGACGAACCCACCAGAAGAGGGGACGTTGGAGCAGTGGAGATGGTATCCGGCAAGTCAGGCGGAAGCGACAACCGGAACCTATCATGCGCTTTATCCCCGCAGTTGGTTTGCCTATGAAAACGTGTTCAAAGCGACGCTAACCTGTGAGCAATTTTCACCGATTATTGCTGATAACTACCAAGAAACAAGTTATCCGGTTGCTGTGTTTCAATGGACGGCGCACAATTCGACCGATGCACCTATAACGCTGAGCATCATGCTGACTTGGCAAAATATGGTCGGGTGGTTTACCAATGCGAATAAGTCGCCGGAAATTAAGGTGAGAGATGATGGCAGCCCCGAATATAACTATCAGCCTCGCATCGGGCAGAGTACCGGAAATTTCAATCAACTGACAGGAAATGAGCAACAGCTTGCGATCGTTCTGCGTCAGCCTGAACTTGATCAACCTTCTGAAGGAGATGGACAGTGGGCGATTGCAACTCCTCTCAATCCTTATCTGTACGACGTTTTCTACAACACTCGCTGGAACGCTACAGGGGACGGTTCTGATTTATGGACACCATTCTCTAACGATGGCTCATTGTCCGACACTGATGATGAAACTCCAGCGAGAGACGGAGAGCAACTTGGAGCCGCGATCGCAGTGCGATTCACGCTAAAACCCGGACAGACGCTCACCGTTCCCTTTGTCCTCAGTTGGGATTTTCCAGTCACAGAATTTGCTCAAAGGGTGAACTATTTTCGTCGCTACACCGATTTTTTTGGGCGCAATGGGCAGAATGCCTGGTCGATCGCGCGAACGGCGTTGAAACATCATTCCACTTGGCAAGAAAAGATTGTGGCATGGCAACAGCCAATCTGCGATCGTAGCGATTTGCCTGACTGGTTCAAAATGGCGTTGTTCAACGAACTCTACGATTTGACACAAGGCGGCACGCTGTGGAGCGCAGCAGATGAGCGCGATCCGGTCGGACAGTTTGCAGTGTTAGAGTGCATCGACTATCGCTGGTATGAAAGCTTAGACGTAAGGTTATATGGCTCGTTCGGACTATTAATGCTGTGGTCAGAGCTAGAGAAAGCCGTGATTCGAGCCTTTGCGCGGGCGATTCCTCAAAGCGACGATCGCGATCGCACCATTGGTTACTACTTAACCATTGGTGCGGAAAGTCCCCAAGCCATTCGCAAAGCTAGAGGCGCAACGCCGCACGACTTAGGCGCACCGAATGAGCATGTCTGGGAAAAAACAAATTACACCAGTTATCAAGACTGTAACTTGTGGAAAGATCTCGGTTCTGATTTTGTTCTGCAAGTCTATCGAGATTACTTACTAACAGGCGCAACAGATGTTGAGTTTCTAGCCGACTGCTGGGATGCTGTTGTTCAAACGCTGCACTATCTCAAGCAATTCGATCACGATGGCGATGGCATTCCCGAAAACTCTGGAGCACCGGATCAAACCTTTGACGATTGGCGATTGCAGGGCGTCAGTGCCTATTGCGGAGGACTGTGGATTGCCGCTTTGGAAAGCGCGATCGCAATGGCTAAAGTTCTCTCTCAAACCCATTATCCAGCCGCTACATCTGCGACTCAATCCGCTGCCACCTTTGTCACCTGGTTAACTCAATCCCGCGCTGTCTACGACAAAAAACTCTGGAACGGACATTACTATCGCCTCGACAGCGAAAGCGGCTCTAACATCGTCATGGCAGACCAGCTCTGCGGACAATTTTATGCCCAACTCTTAGGCTTGCCGGATGTCGTCCTAAACGATTCAAGCGACGATTCACCCAATCGCGCCCAAACCGCTCTCCACACCATCTACGACACCTGCTTTCTAAAATTCAACACCTACATCCAAACCCACCCCTCTACCCAAGAATCTCGCTTCCAAGCTCCCTCCTCGAAAAGCAGGTCGAACTCCTCCCTCCTCCCTCCTCCCTCCTCCCTCTCTTCCATTGGAGCTGCCAACGGCGTCCGCCCCGACGGTTCCCCCGAAAACCCCAACGCTACCCATCCCCTTGAAGTTTGGGTCGGCATTAACTTTGGACTCGCCGCCTTCCTTCTTCAGTCCGGCATGACCTCGCAAGCGTGGACATTAACTGAAGCCGTTGTGCATCAGATCTACGAAAATGGGCTACAATTTCGCACACCCGAAGCCATTACTGCAACCGGAACCTTCCGCGCCGGACATTACCTCCGAGCAATGGCAATTTGGGCAATTTATGGAGTGTTAACAAACTTTGAGAACGGGTCTGAAAGATAAGTTACAGTCTGACCCAACTCCAGCACTTTAACGTTAGCGTTGGGAATATCCTCACCGAATCTCGCGTTAGAACTAGGCCAGATCGCCATCCGCCCCCAGAACGTCTACAGGAAGCATGAAACGAGTCTCGCTAATTTTAGCTTTTGTGTTTGGATTAATACTGGTCATCGTGCCAGGGTCAGTTGCTCAGTGGTCGTCTGCTCAAGAGCCATCTACCCACGTCTTGGCCAAAGAGCCGTCTGCCGTTGCCCAGCAGACGTTTCCGCCCCCATCACCTGAGCCCAAACCCGCTAGTAAACCCGCAGACGATGGCGATAGCGAGAAAGGCCAAAAGCCTTTTGATGAAGTCATTCAAGATACAACGTCATCAAAAGGACTATTTACTCTATATCAGAACAAAAAAACAGGTAAACTCTACGCTGAGATTAAGCCTAATCAACTGAATCAAAACTATCTCGCCGTCATGACGTTAGAGTCAGGAATTGGCGAGCGCGGTATCTACAGTGGTTTGCCGATTGGCGATTTTCTATTTACGCTTCGTCGCGTTAACAACAGCATTCAATTTGTCGTTCCTAATATCAATTTTCGAGCAGAGCGCGGAACGCCGATTCGTCGATCGGTGGATCGATCGTTTAGCGATTCAGTTTTAGAAGCGCTTCCCATTAGAAGCACTCATCCTCAGCGTAAAAGCGTTTTAGTCGAACTGAATTCGCTTCTACTTGGTGATCTGCCAGGGTTAATGCCTGTGGTGTCGTCAGCCCTAGAAGGATCCTATACGCTAGAGCAAAGTACATCCTTTTTCGACAAGGTAAAAGCGTTTCCATCTAATGTCGAGATTGAATCGGTGTACGGATTGTCAGGCAGCGGAAACGATTCAGAGCTTCCGAGCTACATCGCCGCATTGCCCGATAGCCGTGCCTTTAGTCTAAAAGTGCGCTACAGCTTATCGGCGTTGCCCGAAAATAATGGCTATCGTCCTCGGTTGGCCGACGATCGCGTGGGTTACTTTATTACCGCGTACCGAGACTACACCGACGATACACCGCGCCAATCGTTTGTGCGCTACATTAACCGTTGGCATTTAGAGAAACAAGATCCTGCCGCTCCATTATCAAAACCAAAACAACCCATTACCTTTTGGATTGAGAATACCGTTCCACTAGAGTATCGCGATGCTGTTCGTGATGGCGTTCTCATGTGGAATCGAGCCTATGAGAAGATTGGATTTAAAGATGCGATCGTAGTCAAACAAATGCCCGATAATGCCGATTGGGATCCGGCTGACGTGCGCTACAACACGATTCGCTGGTTTAACTCAACCGACGCGATTTTTGCGCTCGGTCCGTCGCGAGTCAATCCGCTCACGGGCGAAATTCTAGATGCTGATATTCTAGTGGCTGCCGATTTCACGCGATCGCTCAAAGAAGACTATCGCAGCATTGCAGAGCAAAACCAAATGCGGACGGCTCCGTTTGCCGCGCAACTGCTCGGCAAGGAGAGTGTTTGTAATTATGGGATGGCAGCCCGTTACTTAGAGCGTCAAGCGAAACCCAGCGAGAAGAAATCGCCGCCGCGCCTCAGATTTGGCTCTAGTTTGGGCAACTATCAGGATCTGTGTTTTGGCATGGATGCGGCTAAACAGTATGCGGTTGGTAACATGGCGCTATCGCTGTTTCAAAATGTGTTGCCGAATGGCGCTGAAATGAAAGACTATGTGCAGCAATTTGTTCGCGAACTGATTGCTCACGAAATCGGGCACACGTTGGGATTGCGCCATAACTTCCACGCAAGTTCAATGCTGACTCCAGAAGAGTTAAACAACCCAGCGATCACCCGGCAGAAAGGATTAGTGGCGTCTGTGATGGACTACAATCCAGTGAATCTTGCGCCCCAAGGAACAAAACAAGGGGATTACTTCACGCAGCTAGTCGGGCCGTATGACGAATGGGCGATCGCATACGGCTACACGCCAACGGATGCCAAAGTGCCAGCAGCAGAAAAACGGGTTCTCGACGCGATCGCAAAGAAAGCGCCTCAACCGGAACTTTCTTACGCGACGGATGAAGATGTATTCTCATTTCTCGATCCAAAGGTCAACGCCTTTGACATGAGCGGGGATCTGCTGACGTATTCGCAATGGCAAATGGAAAATGCTCGCAAAATGTGGGATCGAATCAACACGCGCTATCCCGGCGAAGGTCAAAGTTTTAATGAAGTTCGAGTGGCATTTAATGCTGTATTCGACTATTACTTTCAATACGCCACGTTCTTAGGAGAGTACGTTGGAGGGCAATTCTTCAATCGCTACAAATACGGAGACGCGAAAGGAAGATTACCGTTCGAGCCTGTGCCGATCGAGCAGCAGCGCCTCGCGCTTGCCACGTTACAGAAAAATGTGTTTAGTGAAGAACCGTTCCAGTTTTCGCCCGATCTGCTCAATAAGTTAGCGCCGTCTCGCTGGTCTCATTGGGGAACACAGCCCAGCGTGAACTTAGACTATCCGATTCATGACAACATTCTGTTTTTGCAAAGCATTGTTCTTTACGATCTGCTCTCTCCTCAGCGTCTTGCTCGCTTGCGGGATGCCGAACTGAAGACGCAGCCCGGACAAGCCCTGACGATTCCTGACCTGTTTGACTCGCTGCAAACCAGCATTTGGGGCGATGTGATCAAGCCGAAAGACAATCTCAAACTATCGGGATTGCGTCGTGCATTGCAGCGGCAGTATATGAATGTATTAGTCGCAATGGTGTTACGTCAAGCGGATGCGCCGGAAGACGCAAGAACCGTCGCTCGGTACGAACTCAAGCAATTGCATCGTTCAATTGATGGGGCAATGCGAAAGGTGAATGATAAAGAAATCTATACGAAAGCGCATTTAGAAGAAGCCCGCGATCGCATTGCTAAAGCCCTAGACGCTCAACTGCAATCTCAGTAGAGTAAAACGCTAATTGTGTCAGTTGGTTTGAAGCATAAAATCCAACCGACACAATTAGCGATCGCGCTGTTCTTCCATGAGCGCGTTAATCAAAGCGATAACGAATGGCACGCAAAAAATCCTATTACAACTGGGAGAGTTTAAAATTGTGACAATCACTAACTCACTTCATCATGCTTAGCGAATACATTGAGGCTGCAATGGGGCAAGCCGAATACAGCATTCTTGAGGACAATACATTCTATGGAACCATTCCAAGACTCAAAGGCGTGTGGGCAAACGAGGCAACTTTAAGCCAGTGCCAGCACGAATTACAGAACGCGCTAGAAGGCTGGATACTCTTAGGCTTGCACCTGCATCATTCCATTCCACTCATCAACGGCATTGACCTCAATCCTCAAACTCATTCAGAGGTTGCTTGATGCCAACATTTGGAGCCATCAAGCGTAAAGACCTCATTCGTTACCTGAGAGAATTAGGGTTTGAGGGACCCTACGCTGGTGGTAGACATCAATATATGGTGAAGGACGAAGTTCGTCTCACACTGCCCAATCCTCATAAAGGCGATATCAGCAAAGGGCTACTTGCACGAATTCTAAGTGAGGCAGACATCGATCGTGACACTTGGGAAGAACTTTGACCTTCTGAATTATCCACAGAAGTCCATCGAACAATCCTGATTTGAGAAAACTTTGACGTAAGCGCGATTGCTTCGCAAGCTCCGAAGGATCGCACCGCTCTATTTCAACTCCATCACTCGGCTGATAGCCATTTCGCTCATACAGTAGAACAGCTTCTTTCAACACACTCGCGGTTTCAATCCAGATCTGTTGGAAGCCTTGTTTGCAAATAGCTTGCTCTAATGTTTTTAACAGAAACGTTCCTAAGCCTTTTTGCCGCGCTTCCAGCAGTAAATACATTTTGCGAATTTTGACTGCATTTTGACCGCGTGAAATCGGATAATACGCACTCGTGTCAACGATTTTACCGTGCTGTTCGACCACCCAAAACTCGCCACCTTTTTCTAGATAGCATTCCTCAACATTCAACACATCCCGATCTGCGCCGTCTGGTTCTTGAATCAGTCCATACTCTGATAAGACTGAACTGATGAGATCAAACGCGATCGCACGATTAGCGCAGAACAAAAACTGCGAAGCACACACACGGTTGCCAATCTCGAATCAGGAAATCTTGATAGAAGATGTGCATCAGCTATGGATTCTCGGGTGGGGATGCAGCGTAGCCAAAACCTCGCTTTCGGCTTGGGCTAAAGTTTCGAGGCGTTCCATCACGGCTTTGCGATCGCAGTAAGTATCTGCCAGCGTCCAATATACGCCGTAATGTCGCGCTTCGGATGCCATCAATGCTCGATAAAATTTAGCTAACTCCAGATCAGGACAATGCTCAGCTAACAATCCCAAACGCTCATGACTTCGAGCTTCAATGATCCCCGACACCAAAAGCGCATCCAACATCCGATCCGGCTCATCACGGCGGATTTGCTTATTTAACGTTGCCCCGTAGGGAGGCGGCACTAGTGGCGCTAAAGGGATGCCTCGACACTCTAAAATTTGGTTGACTTGCTCAAAGTGCTGCAATTCTTCCTGCGCGATCGCCGTCAATGCCCTCACTAACTTAGCGCTCGACGGGTAACGGAACATCAGATTCAGCGCAACACCTGCCGCTTTGCGCTCACAGTGAGAATGATCGAGCAAAATCGTCTCTATGTTTGCTAGGGCTTGTTCTACCCAGGCAGACGAAGTAGGCTGTTGCAGAAAGCGGATAGTTGGCAAAGACGCCACAGAACTTTTACCCATGATTTGGTTAGCCTTTGCAATTCTAACGGCTTTTTTTGAGTCTTTGAAGGATGTTTCGAGTAAGAAAAGTCTGCAAACCATTGACGCTTACATTGTCGCGTGGATGGCAAATGTGTTTGCGATCGCATTTTTAATACCGTTGCTATTAATTCTTGGCATTCCACCATTGAACCTTCAGTTTTGGATTGCATTACTGATTGGCGGCAGTCTCAATGTCATTTCGTTTATTCTCTATCTCAAAGCAATTCAAATTGCAGATTTATCGATCACTGTCCCGTTGGTGACTTTGACGCCATTATTTCTCTTAATTACATCACCCTTAATTGTGGGAGAATCTGCCACGATCGCGGATGTGGTCGGCATCGTTCTCATTGTGCTTGGGTCTTACATTTTGAACCTGAGAGAACGCAAGAATGGCTATTTTGCGCCCCTAAAAGCCATTTTGCGAAATCGAGGGAGTCGGCTGATGTTTGTCGTCGCCTTCATTTGGAGCATTACCTCAACCTTTGACAAAGTCGGCGTAGTGAATTCTTCTCCGATCTGTTGGTCTACAGCATTGTATTGCTTTTTAGCGGTAGGAATGTTTCCGATCGTGTTGTACAAATCTCGTCAAAAAATGGGTCAGATTCTGCCAAATTTAAGGCCATTGGCTCTGATCGGAGCCTTTCATGCCTTGGGGATCACCTTTCAGATGAGCGCGATCGCATTTACATTAGTGACTCAAGTTATTGCCGTTAAACGCACGAGCGCTTTAATGAGCGTCGTGTGGGGTCATTTTCTGTTCAAAGAAAGAGGGCTGCGAGAGCGACTTGCGGGGGCAACCATTATGGTACTAGGGGTCGTTGTAATCGCTCTTTCTAAACAATTTCTTCCACACTAAGAAGGACGCTTGAACAATAGCGCCGTCAAGTTAAATTTTCTTTTAAGTTAAGCGATTCTTCTGGAAGTTCCGTGATAAATCAAGAAGATCAGAAGACGTGCTGAAAAGGTATCGGTAGTTCGTCTATCTACTGATGGATTTGTATCAAAAATCATTAAGTATTCTTAATCGGTTTTTGAAAGTTAAATAACCGAGGCATGATCAACAGAGCGTTAAGAACATCGCTGATGCAGACCCGAACTCGATCGAAACGATACCGCCGCCGCACTCGGAGACTCTCCAGCCCAGGCAGCACTTTTATCACCTTGACCTGTGCCTTTCTAACCTGCGTGACGCTGCTACCCAAACTTTGGGAACCGCAAGCGTCTACCCCACCGACCCCGTCTTATCAGAAGGCGAGTAGAGTGTTTCAATATAAGCGATCGCAGCCTCTCCAGAAGCAGGCTCAACCACCTCAGAATCCCTCTCAGCAGGCTGAGCAAACTCCTCAATCCGCGCCCCTATCGTTTCAGGAGCCAAAAAAGACCGAACAGCCTCGACCTACAAACACGCCCAAAAGCCCTGTAGAGCCTGCTCTAGCAAAGCCAGTGCCCGAGCCAGTGACAAAGCCAATTGCCACGCGCCCTGTCACGCTAGAGCAGCGCGAGATTGCAGGTATTCCGATCCACTTGATCAATATTGATCTCACCGACCCAAACACCTTTATTAGCGTTGGGTTAGCGAATGCAGCGACTGAGGCTAACAGCACGCGATCGACAAAAGGTGACGAAGCGTTTAACGCAATGGTGAAGCGTTACAAAGCGGCTGTGACGGCAAACGGAACCTTCTTTAGCATGGACGCTCAAAAGCGGGTCATGGGCAATATGGTTTCGGGAGGACGCTTCCTGAAATATAGCCCGTGGGAGAATTATGGAACCACGCTAGGACTACGACCGGGCAATCGTCCTGAAATGATTACCGCCCGAGCAGAAGGCCAGCCCAAGTGGGAACAGCACTGGTTTTCCCTAACAGCAGGGCCGCGATTGCTGAAACAAGGCGAACTGTCAATTAACCCGAAACAAGAAGGCTTTACCGATCGGGCTGTCATGGGTGTTGCAACGCGATCGGCAATTGGCTTTTCAGAACATGGGAAGCGGCTGTTGCTCGTGACGTTCCATAAACCTGTTTCACTGCAAAAAGAAGCTGCCATCATGAAAACGCTGGGCTGCTATGAAGCCATGAATCTCGATGGAGGGACATCGGTTGCATTGGCTCAAGGCGATCGCGTCCTTCAACCCGCTGGGCGCGACCTGACCAACGTGATCACGATCTATGACGCTCAGCATCCGGCTCCTGACTCACTTCAGCGATCGTGGGCAGCGTTTCAGAAGAACGATCAGGTGGCGCTAAGACAAGACAAATCATAAAGTGCATGAGGGTGCGATTTGTGCCAAGCTCTATACGATCGCGTCAATCTAGGAGATTTAAGTGCCATGCTGTTCGATCGCCGCTTTCCTAAATTAAGTCTCAGCTTCCTCGTACTCTTAGCCATTACCAGTGGAGCGGTTGTCTATTGGGTTTCGCCGTTAAGAGATCCGTCCTTTCAGCCAGGTACGAATGCAGGTTCCCTCATTCCGTGGGTACAGAGCGTTAGTGAAGAAACTTGGGTGATCAAGGCTTCTCTACTGGCGGCGCTCTTTGCGACAAACATCACCTTTATCACTTGGCAGTGGACTTCAGCCAGAGTTACCCAGATGATGAGTCCATCGCAGAGAGTTGGCAGAATCTCTCCCGTCCTAGCGCTCTACTATGCGCGGTTGCTGGGAACATGGATTTGCATGTTTATCGGCTTTGACGCCTTGTTTATCGGTTATCTCCTCTACCAGTGGATGATCGATTAAATAGGAGTCTGAGTCGGAATGCCAATCGCTCTTGGAAACGCCTTTGGAGTGAGCGCAATTTTCTTGAGATACAGGACGTGACGGACGCTCCCAGTGAGGGGGGTTTCAAATGCATCAGAGCGTTCTAGCGCTCCACCAAGCGTTTCGAGGGCAGAGGTTAAGCCACGTTCTTCTTCGGCTGTCCATTGTCCCCGATAGAGCAGGGCGACTCCTCCTAATTTAAGGAGCGGCAAGGTGTATTCAGCGCAGACCGCAGCGGCGGCAACTGCACGAATGAGGGCAACATCATAGGTTTCGCGGTGGAGAGGACTTTGCCCAATCGCCTCAACGCGATCGCACAACGGGCGAGTATTGCCAACCCCGATCTCGCTGACTGCCGTTTTTAAAAAGTTGACCTTCTTCTGAGTCGAATCGAGCAGGGTCACTGTCCAAGTGGGATGAGCGATCGCGATCGGTACACCCGGAAATCCGGCTCCGGTTCCGATGTCGATCGCCCGAGAAGCCGCCGAATTTAAGGATTGAATACCGCTTAGCGAATCCCACAGATGCTTTTCCCAAAACTCCATTGGGTCGGTAATGCGAGTGAGATTAAACTGGCGATTTCCGGCTAAAACCGCTTCATAGAATGCTTGAAATAGTCGCTGCTGTTTTGGATTGGGTTGCCAATTCAGCGTTTTTTGCCAAAGCTCTAGCATTTCTGGCAGCTTCGGCGTTTCTTCGTCGGTCATGCTCTAAACGATCGCTACACTTTACAGCCTACACGGTTGCGATGGGTCGATTGCGATCGCTCTCGGCGGCAAGCGTTTTAGGGTTCACTTCTGCCAGTTCACCCTGTCGAATTGTCCAGCAGCGATCGGCAATCGACACCAGTTCACTCGCATCGTGCGACACCACCAGAAGCGTCCAGTGCGTTTTGAGTTTTGCGAGTAAGTTCACCAACTGACGCCGCATTGACCAGTCAAGCCCAGCGGTTGGCTCATCGAGGAGGAGAATGCTGGGCTGACGAATCAGTTGTACGGCGAGGGCGAGACGGCGCTGCTGTCCGCCACTCAGCGAGTGGGGCGGCGTGCGGAGCGGCAGATGATCAAGTCCAACTTCAGCTAAGGCATTGTGAACGCGATCGGAGCTTAATTCAGGATGGCCGAGCCGCAATTCTTCTAAAATAGAGCCACCGCAGAAATGACGTTCCGGAAACTGAAAGACCAGCCCGCTCAATTGCTGCAAGTGTAAGAACGTTAATTCCTGTTCTCGCCAGAGCATAGTTCCACTGGTTGGCTCTGCTAATCCGGCTAAGATTTCCAGCAAAGTACTCTTTCCGGAGCCGCTCGGTCCAACAATAAGTCCTAACTGCTGGGGCGCGATTTCTAAATCGAGAGATTTTAGAATAGCAGTCGGAGTGGCGGTTGGATGATACGACAAATCGCGAAGATAGAGCATTTAGCGTAAAAACTTTAAAGTGGGGATCAAGCGTGTCTGAGCCTAGTTTACCCAGAACCCGACTGGCTGGGGTGAATTTGAGAGAGAAATTCTAGCTTGCGCCGAATTTGGGTTAGCCTGTGTAGGCAGATCGAGTTAAACTTGCAGGTCAAGTTGGAAACCTGCGATCGCTTTATTGCGTCAACTTGCTGGATATCTTGTGAGAACTGCTCTATGGTTAGCTTGTCTGCTGCTCAATTCCGTTGGACATCTCGACATTTTGGACGAAGTTTAGGCGCGGCGGCAATGCTAGTGAGCTTGCTAGCGAGTCCGTCTTGGGCAAAAGATCCGTTTAGAACCGGAAGCGCAGCTAAACCTATTGACGATCAAACAGAAGCGGCGTTCCGCTCCGTATTTGAGAAGGGAGATTATGTCAGTGCCAAAAATGCTTTAGCGAAGACGCCAGCGAATGAGCCGTTGGCAGTCGCTTTAAAGGCCGCGATCGCGTACACCTACTGGTCAGGCGAATCGAATGGGCAAGCCAAACAAGCTCTTCTAGATCAATTCAGCACTTACGCAACTCAGACCAAGCAAGTCGCAGAACAATCGAACGATCCCCTGCGTAGCAATCTTTATAAAGCAGTTGGCAACTTCTTAGAAGGAGCTTACACCGTTGGCAAAAACGGTGTGGTACGCGGTACACCAGGAGCATTAGGCAAACTTCAGCAAGCGTTTCAGAATTTGGATGCCGCCGAAAAAATCAATCCCAACGATCCAGAACTTAATCTGATTAAAGGCTACATTGATCTATTGCTTTCGGTAACGATCAACCTGCCGTTATCGAGTCCAACCGATGCGATCAATCGCTTGGAAACCAAGGCTCAACCAACTTACCTTTCTCAACGCGGACTCGCGATCGGGTACCGAGATTTGAAGCAGTATGACAAAGCCTTACAAGCCGTTGACCGAGCGATCGGAGCAGCTCCTACAAATCCTGACTTGAAATACCTCAAAGGACAAATTCTTTACCGTCAAGGCAACAAAGCCGGAAGTGTTGCCCTGTTCCAGGAGGCATTGAAAAATGCGAATCAGCTTCCACCCGCACAGGTAAGCCAAATTCAGCGAGAACTGAAAATAGCGCAAGGTCGATGATTAGCGTGAGTTGAGGTCGAGCCGAACGCTTTACTCACAGCCGTCTTTCTGCATAGTTCACGACAGACGATAGGCCATATGTAGCGAAAGCGTCTCCCTGCAAGAACTACTGTAAAAATTCTTAGTAACCCTCCGTAGGAATTGCATCTTACGGAGGGCTTAATTTAAATTTGGTTTCTACGTATAAATTGGTACGCCGAGCGTAGCTTATCAGAAACTTTACATTGCTTGTATTGCACAGCACCCAGCCTTTGTAGAACGCCAATGGTAGTTTGCTGAAGGGAATGTCCTAGATGTTAAGAGCCTGTTAAATACAGGTAAACAAACAGTAAATTTACGGACTTTCTTCGCTTACCTTCATTAAATTTTTCTACCTGTTATGGCTAAGAACGTCATTCTGATGATTGGTGATGGTATGGGCTGGGAAATGGCTCGTGCTGCATCAATTTATAATCAGATTCAAGCGGGCAACACAGGATCTACGCTAGACGACTTCTATACGTCTGGCTTTGGGTCTGGACTCAGTTTTCAGGGATTAAAAGGGTCTTCTCTCGCGACGACGTATGGAACGACGATCGCAGATAGCAAAGGTGTCTACAGCACAGGAAACTCTGCGCTCGACAACTCAGAATCGGCAACAGGCTCGAGTAATGTTCGTCCGGGGTTTGAATTTAATCCAACATTTAATCCGGGCAGCACGGCCACGGGTGGCGCAAAGGTGAGCGATGGCGTCGTCGGCAACTTAGTAGGGTACGATCCTGAAAGAGGAGGCGTTAATCCTTGGACGCCGGGATATGACAAGGAATACATCAAATGGAGCTATCCTGACTCTGCCAATACTGCAACCACGCTGTATACCGGAGTCAAGACTTATAACAACGCGGTGGGAGTTGACATCTACGAGCAACCTTTAGAAACCATCCTGACTACGGCAAAACTTGGGGGCAAATCTACCGGATTAGTAACATCAGTTCCGATCGATCACGCGACTCCAGGAGCAGCAGCCGCGTCTGTCAATCGCCGAGCCAAGTATGATGGCGAATTCCCTGACCTCGACAACATCTTGCAGCAGGAACTTCGAGTTTATCAGCCAGATGTTCTATTGGGAGGCGGACATCCGCTATCTAATACCAAAGATCCATTGCCCGATGGGGTGGAACCGCCTCAAACCTACGAGTTTATTAGCAACGACACCTACGACTATCTCAGGAGCAACCCAACCGACAATCGCTACGGGTATACGTTTTTAGAACGGGGCGAGAATGCGGCTCAAACGCTAGCGGACACTGCCGCGCAACTTGATCCAAATAAGGGCGATCGCTTGATTGGACTCTACGGTGCGCGAGGACAAAACGGCAATCTACCCGTCAGTTCTGCCAACGGTGACTACAGCACTACGGGTCTAGACATGTTCAGCATCAATAGTTCGCAAGGGCAGAAGCAAGACACGACTCGTCCCCTCGCTCCGGGTGAAACAGATGCCTCGTTTATTTCACGAGAAATCAACGAAAACCCAACCCTCAAGGATCTTTCGTTAGCCGCCTTAAATGTATTGGGTAAAGACCAAGATGGGTTCTGGCTGATGATCGAGGGTGGTGATATCGATTGGGCCGCTCACGACAACTCGATCGATAACCTGGTCGGCACAATGAATGACTTTGATAAATCTGTTACGTCTGTCATTGACTGGATTGGGCAGAATGGCGGTTGGGATGAGAACCTACTGATTGTCACCGCAGATCACGATCACTATCTAACCCTAAATCCCAACTATCCTCAGCTTGTACAAACTCTTGGTCTTGAGAAACTCACTGACATCGATGACCCAGCACAAGCCGGGAACTTTTGGGGTTCAAACGTTGATGCAAAATATGGCTGGGGTAATCACAGCAATCGTCCAGTTCCGGTCTACTATCAAGGTGCAGGATCTGAAGTTTTGGATGGGTTTATCGGTCAGGGCTACGAGAGCTATGGCTATACAATTCCTGGCTTCCCTGATCACATCGACCAAAGCCAAATTTATCAGACCATGCTGTCTGCGGTTACAGGAGCCACAAATCTTCCTCAACAAGAAGGGAATCAAACTCGATTTGGTGATGATCGCGATGATGTGATTTACACTAGCGCAGGCGACGATACGGTTTACGCAGAAGGTGGTAATAACTACGTCTACGCTAATCGCGGTAACAACACTGTTTATTCTGGTTCGGGCAATGATTTGCTCTATGCAGGGGATGGTGATGATGCTTTATATGGCGGTGAAGGCGATGATACCTTGTTTGCCGGAGCCGGAAATAATCGGCTCTTTGGCGATGGTGGTAATAACAACATCTACGCTGGTTCAGGAGATGACTTTATTGTTGCAAGCGGCAATAACTTCATTCGTGCAGGCAGTGGTAAAAATCAAATCTATCTCGGTGATGGAGATGACAACATTGCTACAGGGGCTGGGGACGATCTAATCTATGCCAACGGTGGTGAGAATACCATCGATGCGGGCGCAGGCAACAACCAAGTCTACGGTGGGGGTGGCAACGATAAGATCACGACGGGTGCTGGAGATGATGTCATTTACGCAAGCGATGGAGATGACACGATCGATTCTGGATTAGGCAACGACACCATCTATGCTGGAGCAGGTGTGAAAACAATCACGCTGAATGCTGGAGCAGGTGCAGCTTCAATCTATGGATTTGGTTCAGACGACTCGTTTAAGCTAGGCAGCGACTTGAAGAGCGGTGATGCATTCACGCTGAAGATTGAGGGTGACGATACGCAAGTCTTCAAGGGTGAAGATTTGCTTGCCACTTTGAAGTGGACGCGGCTTGAGAAACTCGCGATCGCGATGGATCAAACGAAGTCTTCCTAAGAAATTGCGATCGCAGGTCTTGTCCCTGCGATCGCATCCTTCTCGCGATCTAGCTATTTGCAGTTCCTAACCGGACTTTTGCACGGCGATCGACCTCTGCCCAATTCACGACATTCCACCAATTGTTGAGATACTCGGCCCGCCGATTTCGATACTTGAGGTAATAGGCGTGTTCCCAAACATCATTTCCCATAATCGGGAAGTTGCCCTCACTAATCGGGTTATCTTGATTGGGCGTTGTTGTAATTTGAAGCTGACCTTGCCCATTACGAACTAGCCAAACCCAACCACTGCCAAAGCGATCGCCGCCCGCCGCATTAAACTGCTTCTGGAAATTCTCGAAGCTGCCAAAGGTTTGATTGATCTCTTGTGCGATCGCGCCCGTTGGCTGTCCGCCTCCGTTGGGACTCATAATTTGCCAGAAAATCGTGTGATTCAGATGTCCACCCGCATTATTGCGGACTTTCATCCGAATCGGTTCGGGAACGCTATTGAGATCTTTTAATAACGCTTCAACACTGCGATTTTGCACTTGCGGCTGGTCTTTCAACGCCTCATTCAAATTTTTGACATATGCCGCGTGATGTTGGTCATGATGCAAGCGCATTGTTTCTACATCGATCGCTTTACTCAGTGCATCGTACCCATAAGGTAAAGGCGGAAGTTGAGCAGGGGAAGCACTCAGCGCCCGATCGGGATAGGCAACAGAGATATCTGGAGAAGTAGGAGCCGGGCTTTGTGAATTTGCAGTTGGAGTAGGCTGACATGCTGCAAACATCACTACCATTGCGACCCCAAGCAGTAGCTTCAGCGACTGTTTCAGCAATCGTTTCATCATAAGAATTTTCAACGTTAATAGTCCTCAACTAGAATTAATCCAATTTCAGAGAACTATATTTTTCATTTTGAAGCAATACACCCCAGTTATAAATCTTATGTGATCTTAGTTCATAGATCTTGTGTAAATAGCAATCTCACCAATAGAATCTCCGCTCTACATTTTCATTGCTACGCTACTACCATAACTGCTTATAGGACTGTGCGAGTTAATAAAAATTGATTGGCTCTAAAAGGGCGTCTCGGTTTGCAGGTGAATCCGTTGCCTCGTGTGAGGATGAGCGAAAGACAGCGATCGCGCATGCAGGTGTAGCCGAGTCGTTGCTGTATCCTTTCCATACAGTCGATCACCCAAAATTGGTACTCCCAGCCCTCTCTCATCTGCCGCGTGAACTCGAAGCTGGTGAGTCCGCCCGGTCAACGGGACGAACTCTAGACGAGAGCCGTTTTGCTTACGATCGATGACTTGAAAGTGCGTCACGCTGGGTTTACCGCGTTGCCAATCTACCTTCTGTCTGGGGCGATCGCAGGGGTCACTCCAGAGCGGCAACTCGATCACGCCGTGCGGTTGCTCAATCGGTTGTGCTAAAACTGCTTCATAAATCTTGTGGACGTGTCGCTGCTGAAACTGTTGGCTAAGCTGTCGATGGGTGACTGCATCTCGCGCTAGTAGCAGCAGTCCAGACGTGTCTTGATCCAACCGATGCACAGCATAAATGGCACCGTCCGATCCACGTTGAAAGCGACTCAACACGCTGTCTTGGGTGTGGAGATGGCGACCCGGCACGGAAAGCAGTCCCGATGGTTTGTCAACGACGAACAGCCAGTCATCTTCATAAACAATGGGGAGAGTTCCTAAATTTTGGATTGGAGCCAAACAATCCGATAATTGAGGTGACAGTCCTGACAGCAAAAATCCCATCAAGGGCTGACAGCGATCGCGGCAGGCTGGATAAAATTCTCCCTGAACTTTGTCGCCATTAGCAGAGGGAGAACCCCACCAAAATTCTGCCATTGCTAAAGGTTTGAGCTTGTGAGTTGCAGCATAGTGGAGCAGTTTTGGGGCGCAACACTCGCCTGTGCCCGTCGGAGGCGCACCGTTGGGCATAAGTTGACGAAGCGATCGCGTCTCTCCTAAAAAATTAGTCAGTTGGTAGGCGTGATGCATCTGCGCTTGCAGCGTTTGAGAAAGCGTTTTGCGTTGCCGCTTTAGATGGCAGATTTGATGATTCGCCTGCTCAATTTTTTGTTTAAGCGGCTTTAGAATGCCGTCGCGCTGTTGTTTTAAGCGTCGCCGCTCGATACCATCTTGGCGGCTCTGTTGATCTAACATCTCTAGCGATACAGTTAGCGCTTCGTCTATTAATGTTTGAGCAAACCTCTGGCGTTGAGCCTGCCGATTCGCTTTACGTTGGCAATGATGCTGCGCGATCGCTTGTAACCGAGTCTCAAACTCTTGGCTTAGCACTTCATACTGCTGCCGTTCAGGAATCTGTTGTAGAGCAATTAGCTGCTGCTTCATTTCCTCTAACAGAGATAACGTGTGAGCTTCCTCTAACATCATGCGATTGGCTTCAAGTTGCGTAGGATCACGCCCTGAAATCGGAGTTACCCAACCCTCGACTTCGCTTTCTCCATTCAGCAGCCCAGAGAAAGCCTTTAGCACCCACTGTTTGCCCAATAGATCTTGAACTAACAGCACGCCATACATTTTGCCTTCCCGACTGTAGCGTTCATCCGTCGCAAGGTGCTGCATTAATCCGCGCGCGATCGTCTCTGAAAATCGGGTTCGAGGAAGTTTTGCAATAGTATCGCCATTAGTACACGCAACTTCATCGGAATCGCAGCGATCGCTATACCAGTACAGTGAAGATGAGCAATTATCAAAAAAATCGTTCTCATCGATGAATGCTGAAATTGGATGAAGCACAACGTTATCCAAAAGAACTTAGTAACGCAATTTAGGACAAAAATTGCTGAATTATAATAAAGCGGAGATTGCTATTGTTAATTTGCTGCTCAATCAATATAAAACTTACATTGTTGTCATGCAAGCCTATCCTAAACCCACTAAAGCCGAAATTCAGGCAGCATTTGGTAGATTTATACCAGATGTTCTTGCACCCAACTTGAAGGTTTTATTTTGTGGCATCAATCCTAGTCTTTACAGTGCGGCAGTTGGACATCATTTCGCCCGTCCGGGCAACCGCTTCTGGCCCGCACTCCATGCTGCAGGCTTTACCGATCGGCTCCTCACACCAGCCGAAGATGGTGACCTGTTGAAGTCTGGCTACGGACTCACAAACCTCGCACCACGAGCAACTGCACGCGCCGACCAGCTAGATGTGGAGGAATTATTGGCAGGGTATCAACAATTAAGCGCAAAAGTGGAGCATTATCAGCCTCGATTTCTTGCAGTGCTAGGGGTGAGTGCTTACCGGATCGCGTTTAACCGTCCTAAAGCCGCGATCGGAGAACAGCTAGAATCGCTAAACGGCACCCGAGTGTGGGTATTACCAAATCCGAGCGGATTAAACGCTCACTATCAATTGAACGACCTTGCACGCACCTATCGAGACCTGCGAGTAACGGCTGAAGAATAATCGAAATACTGATTTGCCACCATTTTCCTGAGAATTTACCGTTGAGCTTGGTCACACTTGCCTCTATGATCGGTACTTTGCAAATCCGTATTAGGAGCGAAGGTATGGTCTTGGGCAGTTGTCATTCCGGGATTGCAGCAGGTATGGCTGCACTACAACTCTTCTACAACTCCTCTACAGGACTCTGGAAGACAACGAATTGGTGGAACTCGGCAAACGCCCTACAAACGACGGCTGAGTACTCTCGCTTGACGGGTGACTCGACCTACCGCAAGACACTTTCCAATACTTTCGAGAAGCAAAAACACAAAAAATTTTTAGACCCCTGGTATCGAGACGACGACGGCTGGTGGGCACTTGCTTGGATCAAAGCCTACGACCTGACCGGGGAAACTCGCTACCTTGACATGGCAAAAACAATTTTCAAGGATATGCAGAAGGGATGGGATGCGCAGTGCGGCGGCGGTCTTTGGTGGCTCAAAAAACAGCGAAACTATAAAAATGCGATTACAACCTCGCTATTTCTGTCAGTTGCCGCGAAATTACACCTAAGAACACCAAACGATAAGGGTACAGGAAGCTATTTGAACTGGTCAAAGCGATCGTGGGCGTGGATCAAAAAATCCGGCATGATCAACTCAAAACAGTTGGTCAACGACGGCTTGAACAGCGGTTGTCGCAACAATGGAGAACCGACATGGACTTACAACCAAGGCGTATTGATTGGCGGATTGGTTGACCTGCACAAAAGCACCAATGATCCGAGTTTGCTAAGGCAGGCACACGCGATCGCAGATGCCTCAATGCGATCGTTAGCTCCAAACGGAATTCTGCGTGAAGTCTGTGAACCGGACTGCGGAGAAGATGGTGAGCAGTTCAAAGGCATCTTTATGCGAAACTTGTCAGCTCTCCACCAAGTTTCACCAAGAGATTCGTACCGCAAGTTTATTGTCAAAAACGCGATGTCAATCTTAAAGAATGCTCGCCGTCCCCACTTTGGCCTCAGTTGGTCAAAACCGTCTGATCGAGCTAATGCCGCACGGCAGAGTTCTGCTTTGGATGCGTTGAATGCCGCGATCGCAGTAACGTCTCAAAAACAGATGTATCAAGCTGAATCAGCTTCCTTAAACAAGCTCTCCATTCTACAAAAAGGAAAAGGATATCAAGGAAAAGGATATGTGACCGATTGGACTCGCGATGGTCAATGGATTACCTTTAATGTTGACCTGACTTGTTCAGGTGCTTACGATTTAGCATTTCGCTATGCTTCAGAAAAAGATGCCTCTCGCACGGTCTATATCAATGGCAAAAGTATTGCTAAAAATCATCGTTTCTCTAGTACTGGTAACTGGAAGTGGCGTCAAACTCACCTCTCCAATGTACAGCTTAATGTAGGACGCAATACGGTTTCGATCATTTTTAACCGCTCGAAAGGTAGCCGTCACGAATTAAGGTTCGATGAACTAGCCGTCAAACCGCGTTAGAGCTATACCTATATCTCTAACACCCTGCATCACTAAGTTTCTATAGAATTATCAGAATCGAGAGAATGATCAGAATCGAGAGCTAAGCGATCGCTCAATGCTACCCAGTTTTCAACACTCAAATCTTCAGCCCGAACTTGCGAATTAATGCCCAACTCTTCCAAAATTTGACCGAGTTGATCGGGTTCAATTTGACTTTTGAGATTATTCCTCAACATCTTTCGGCGGCTCGAAAACCCTGATTTGATTAGCGTTTCCATCCGGCGCGGATTGGTCGGCGGAGTTGCAATCTGACGAGGACGCAGCCGAATTACTGCCGAATCTACTTTGGGTGGAGGTTGAAACGCTTTAGCGGGTACATCGCAAATGAATTCAGCCTGGGCTAAATATTGCACTCGCACTGACAATGCTGCGAAATGAGTTGAGTGAGCCGGAGCGCAAATTCGTAAAGCAACCTCTTTCTGAACGAGTAGCACAATGGAATCAAGTGGTTTAGGATTCGGGTTTGAGATTGTGCCTAACAACTTCTCTAGAATAGGCCCGGTAATGTTATAGGGAATATTAGCGACGACTTTATTGGGATGCTGAAATTTTGGAAAGGGTTCTAATAATGCATCAAGATCGATCGCTAAAAAATCACCTTGCAACAGCAAAAAGTTTTCAATTTTCCCAAACTTTTGCATCAGAATCGGGCACAGGTCACGATCGAGTTCAACCGCAACTACAGCTTGAGCTTGCTGAAATAACTGACGAGTCAGAATTCCTGTTCCTGGGCCTATTTCAAGGACGCGATCGCGCCCACTTAATTCTGCTGCATTGACAATTTTACTCAAGGCTTTTTCGCTCTTGAGCCAGTGTTGCCCAAATTGTTTTCTCGCTTTTGGCACAGTTTTAGCCTGAGAGTTTAATTTGGTAAACCGATTAATTGACCCTCACCCGGAACTACAGTTCCTAGAGTAGAAGCGTTGATGCCGTGCTCGCGCAACAATTGAATTGTTTTTTCTGCGTGATCAGGCGAGACGATCACAACAAAGCCTACTCCCATATTGAAGGTGTGAAACATGTCCCTCGGTGAAACATTTCCTTCTGCCGCTAACCAATGGAAAATCGGCAAAATCTCCCAGCCGAACGGATCAATTTCGACCGTCTGATTGGGTTGCAGACAGCGCGGTAAGTTTTCTGGCAGTCCGCCTCCGGTGATGTGAGCCATTCCGTGAATTGGAATCCCGCTTTTGAGCGCCGCCAGAATGGGTTTAACGTAAATCTGAGTCGGGGTGAGCAGCACTTCGCCTAACGTCTTGCCCCTGAGTAGGTCAGGGCGATCGCTCCACGCATAACTACGATCGCTCACAATTTTCCGCACCAAACTAAAGCCATTGCTATGAACGCCCGTACTAGGAAGCGCGATCGCAATATCACCAGTTTGCACCTGCGAGGCGTCTAAAATTTTACTTTTTTCTACAATGCCAACCGAGAAACCCGCAAGGTCATACTCATCCGCCTGATAAAATCCTGGCATTTCTGCGGTTTCGCCGCCCAGCAAAGCACAACCTGCTAATTCACATCCGCGAGCAATGCCATCAACAACCTGCGCTAACTGTTCGGGTTCTAAGTGTCCAGTCGCCACATAGTCCAAGAAGAAAAGCGGTTCTGCTCCACACGTCAGAACGTCATTTACACACATGGCAACTAAGTCAATTCCCACCGTGTCGTGACGCTTTAATATGTGCGCCAGCTTCAGCTTCGTTCCGACACCATCTGTACCAGACACCAAAACAGGTTCCTGGTATCCACTCGGTAGTTGAAATAATCCACTAAAGCCACCAATTCCTCCCAACACTTCTGGGCGGTGGGTGCGTTTCACCATTGTGCTGATGCGATCGACAAAGGCTCGACCTGCTTCAACATCAACTCCAGCTTCACGATAATCCATGCTAGATGACAAGACGGCAAGATTTCAGCATAACTCACAATGTATGTGAAGTTAATATGAAGTTATCATGAAGTAAAGAAGTCTATCTATAGACAGATAACAACCTAATCGCGCTCTGGGGTTCCATTCTAGCAGCGTTTTCATATGTGAAGAAACTGTAAAGTTTCATTGCTTACTGATAGCACCCTGATCCCCTTGGTAAAAACTTCATGTTAGTCTGTTGCAGTTCTGTAACCAGGAGTGAACACGGAGCGAGTACGAGTTTATCGATCAGCCATTCAAGCGTTCATCGCGGCGCAATTCGCTAAAGCCCTCGGACTCTAGTTTGAAGTGACTCTCAAAAGGGATATGAATAAAAAACTGATAAGCGGTCTGACTGCCACCTTGCTGCTGAGTGCAGCATTGAGTGCAACCTCTAGTAGTAGTGCGGAAGCCACTCCAGCAGGAAGCCAAGACTCTCAAGCTGAATCTTCAGCCCCTCACCCGCTTCCCCTCGAGCCTCGAATAGGCAACTCGGCGAAGATGGGTCAAACCCCGACTCAACCCCAAATTGCTTCATCTCAGAGCAACGATGTGGTGAAAGTTGGTGAACAGCAAACTCCCGCTTCTCAAGCCGAGGATTCCATCGCTAAGATTCAATCTCACGATCTCTCAGGGCGCAAAGCCGCCACCGTCTACGTCAAAGATATTCCCGTCGTTACGTTCGTCGGTCCACAGCGAACAACCTCTAGTGACATCAAAACGGGAGAGGTGCAAACCGACGATGTTAAACCCGCAAAGCTCAAGTCTGGTTCTGGAAATACCCTGGTAGGAACCCCTTCTGAGCCGCGTCAGAATTTTGGAAATTCAGGTGATCCAATTGCTAGAGCTACCGCAATTGCCGCCAAACTCAATCAGCTCCACCGTCAAGGGGTCAAGGCGGATTCAATCTCCGTCAAGTGGAAGCCAAACCAGAGTCAACCCCGCGATGCATCCGCAAGCGGTCGCTACGTGATCGAAGCCGATAAAATTGCGCTGATTGCGGTTGAGTCGGAAACAATTTTGCCCGATACAACAAAGAACCCTGAACAGGATGCGCTTCAAGTAACAAACCGCCTCCGTCGATTGCTCGGAAATGCGCCTCCGCTGAAAGCGGTGAAGGGCAAACCAGAGCGCCGCAATGAGCAGCAGATTTCCTTCGGACCAATCAAACTGACGATCAATGGCATGGCGTCTTGGTATGGCCCTGGGTTTGATGGCAATCGCAGCGCCAGTGGAGAAGTGTTTAACCAGAATGCACTGACAGCGGCTCACAGGACGCTACCGTTCGGCACGAAAGTTCAAGTGACAAATCTGGATAATGGTCGATCGGTTGTCGTGCGAATCAATGATCGCGGTCCGTTCTCAGGCGATCGTGTCCTTGATCTCTCGGCTGGTGCGGCTCGCATTCTCGGCCTGATTCAGTCTGGAGTGGCTCCGGTTAAGCTCGAAGTTTTTGACAATCGCCGCCAAACCGCGACGGTAGAAAACTAACTGATGCCTTGTAGGGATGCACTCAACATTCCTACAGCATCATGCTCAACCCTGTCAGACGCTTCTGGTGTTCTGATAAGTTCTTGCCCTGAATTAAAACGCCGAATCCACCTAACCCCATTGGGCTAATGAGTTGATGGAGCGCATCTCTGCGGCTTAATCGCTCACGGAGGTCTTGGGGACTGGTGGTTTCGGTTTGAGTGAGTTCGGTTAAGCGATCACCGAGTCCCAGCGACATTAGAAACAATCCTTGCTGTGTAAATCCCAGCGTGTCTAGTCCAGAGCGTTCGCCCTGACGCTGCAACGCTGTGAAATTCACATGAGCAGTAATGTCTTGTTCGCCAATATGAATGTAGGGATCGCTGTGGTAACTGTGTTGGTGGTAGCATTGCAGCGTTCCTTGCGATCGCGCTGCATTGTAGTATCGCTCTGCCGGATACCCATAATCAATCGTCAACACATAGCCACGCTTCAATCGATCGGCGACCGTTTGCATCCATTCGATCGCGGCTAAATTGACTTCTGTACGATAGTCCGTGGGATACCGAGCAATATCCACTCCGACAAAATCGAAATAGTCGACTAATGCAGGAGTTGAGCAATTCGCAACGACTTCTACAAACTGATTAGTTTCGGTTGTGACAAAAATTTCTTTTAACTGTTGATCTTGCACCGTCACTAAATGAACCGGAAATGCATCAATCAGTTCGTTGGAAAAGAAACAGCCTGTGATGGACTGAGGTGGAATATCGTCGAGGGCACACCATTCGACTGATAATCCTGATTTGATCCAAGGCTGCAAGCGCGATCGCTGTTCCGCAATATGAGCTTCTGCTTTTTCAACAATTAAGTATTGCAGAGAGTTATAACACTCTACATAGTGATGCTTTAGATAATGGAGAATATCACTCGCGAGTAGCCCTTGTCCTGCACCCATCTCCACCAGGGTAAAAGGTGTTGGTTTTTCTAATACTTGCCACATTTGAGCAAGCTGTTTAGCTACTAATTCACCAAAATCCGCAGCTAAATGGGGCGATGTGAAAAAATCACCTTTCGCCCCAATCTTTTGCTGCCACTTTGTGTAATAGCCATATTGCGGTTGGTACAGCGCCCAGCCCATGAACTCAGCAAACGTAATCTGCTGTTCGCCTGTTTCCGAAATTTGCTGAGTTAGAAATGAGATTAAGTCTGCGCAGCTTCTACTAGGTGAACAATTTGCGCCAGTTTCCTGCTCTTGCTCCATAACCTACACACTAAACCTTTACTCTATTGCACTTTCAAAAACTCTATAGTAGAATTTTTGTACTACACAAGATTGCTGAATGAAGAGTGAAAAGCATAGTAGCAATCAACTGCAAGCAATCAACAATGCCAATTGCTACCCCGATCAGCTACAAGCAATCTGGAAAAGGTAAAGACTTAGAACCCTTTAATATCCAGAGCAACCCCAGATTTAGTGTTTAAGGTCAGTGCGCCAAAGTTAAGGGAGTCACTCACAATAGCGTTGAGCAGACAACCACAATGCACAGTCTATGCTTTGATCAATTCTTTTTCTGGGGAGTCTTCGCTTGAAGGTTGAGCAGGAGCAGTCTTCGCCATAAACGCAACTACGAATTCTGCATTGGGGCGAGTCTGCCTTAACACCTTCAAGTAGCCATCTGCATCATTGCGACGACGAAAACGGGTTACAACTTGGCGCTCAGCATTGGGTAGAAGTTGATAGATAATCCAGGGAGTTAACTGATCTTGGTATGTCATGGTTTCGGTGGAGGAATGAAGAATAGTAACAGTAGATGTAGGTGAAGCTTTAGCCGAGCAAAAGGGAAATCTTTGCGTTAAACGCTATATGTAGGTTCAAGACCGAACCCACAACTATATATAGCGCTTAATTCAGTAGGTGTCAACTCTTTCTACAGACTCTACAGATAGACTAAAGGCTGGGATCACCAATCTTCGTCAGCAATTGAAATCGCGATCGCAATTGCTGTCAAAAAAGGTTTGCGTTAACAAACACAGCGGCAATACTAAAAATCAAGCAGCTTTAGATTTACTCAGTATCTAGAAATAAAGACAACTCATTGAGAATCAATAATGTAATGAGAACAACAGATTTGCCTAGCCTAGCCGCAAAAGCAACAGCCGGAAAACTATAGACACAAATGTTGTTGCCTTAGAAGCAGCACTACATCATGATCTTTCATTGCAATTTTTCTATCTCAAGGGAGAAAAGAGAAACGTAAATCTAAGCAATGCAAAGGATGCCGTTAACCAAAGTTATCGAATGATGACTAGATTTCATCCTAGCGCAAAAACCTACATAAAATGCCAAAATTGGCATCGTGTATTAGTTGCGTCATAAATCGCAATACGAAAGGACAGGTTGTGACCTGTCCTTTATATTCATCCAAAGCTCAACTTAAAGCGCCGGTCAACCCGTGACTTCATAGAGAACCAAGAACTGCACAATTGCGTTTTATTGCAAATTCAATTGCATTGTAGCCTTTGCAAAACGCATCAACACCTCTTACAGAGTTAAAGAGGATCGAACGCAATTTCATCGATCAACTGATCCCATAATGATATCAACGCTGCCCAAAATCGTGACAATATCAGCAACTTTCATTCCTTTCACAAGATAAGGCAGGATTTGCACGTTGTTAAAGTCTGCTGGACGCACTTTAAAGCGCCACGGGAAAACATGGTCGTCTCCCATGATGAACACACCTAACTCGCCCTTTCCACTTTCCATTCGGACGTAATGTTCGCCTTTAGGAATTTTGAACGTTGGCGAAACTTTTTTACCAATAAATTGATAGTCAACACCATTCCACTCAGACTTAGGGCCTTCCATCATACGCTTTGCTTCCAGGTTCTCAAACGGACCTCCTGGCAATGCTTTTAGCGCTTGGCGAATAATTTTCACCGACTCTCGCATTTCTCGAATTCGCACGATATAGCGGGCAAAACAGTCGCCTGCGGTTTCCCACTGCACATCCCAGTCAAAGTCGTCGTAACACTCGTAGTGGTCAACTTTCCGCAAATCCCACTTTACGCCCGATGCCCTCAGCATTGGGCCAGACAATCCCCAATTAATTGCATCGTCTCGGCTGATCGCACCAACGCCTTCAACGCGGCGACGAAAAATCGGATTATTGGTAATGAGCTTTTCATACTCATCTACTTTGGGCATAAAGTAGTCGCAAAAGTCGGCGCACTTATCGACCCAGCCGTAGGGAAGATCTGCCGCAACACCGCCAATTCGGAAGTAGTTGTGATTGATGATGCGATAACCCGCTGCCGCTTCCCACAAGTCGTAGATCATTTCCCGTTCGCGGAAAATATAGAAGAAGGGAGTTTGTGCCCCGACGTCTGCCAAGAACGGACCAAGCCAAAGTAGATGGTTAGCGATCCGGTTGAGTTCCAGCATGATGACGCGAATGTAGCTGGCGCGTTTGGGCACTGGAATTCCGGCTAGTTTTTCTGGAGCGTTAACCGTGATCGCTTCGTTAAACATGCCTGCTGCGTAGTCCCACCGACTCACATAAGGCACAAACATAATGTTGGTGCGATTCTCGGCAATTTTTTCCATACCGCGATGCAAGTAGCCGATCACGGGTTCGCAGTCGATCACGTTCTCCCCATCTAGGGTGACAATCAACCGCATGACACCATGCATTGATGGATGGTGCGGACCCATGTTGAGAACCATGGGTTCAGTCTTGGTCTCGATCATTGCCATAGGTGTTCTGCCTCTCCCTTGATAACCCTCTCAAAAGCCCCTGTTTTTCTACGGCAGCAGATGGTTAGAATGCTTTTATCCCGTCAAACGTGTGGAACTTTTATTTAGCGTCTGTTACATCTCCTTCATTATAGAGATACCTGGGTGCAAGCGCGGCTCCGAAATGCTTTAGCTAAAATCTAGATTTGTAATTCATCAAGCCAATTTCCACAGATGGCCTTTATAAAAATGGCTGATGTTTGAGCAATATACCGGGATCAGTTGAATTCATAAGAGAGAAGTCGATATGGTACAAACCCCTATTAAGCCGATCACACTAGAAGAGTTTCTAAAATTGCCAGAAACCAAACCTGCCAGTGAGTATGTTAATGGCCAAGTTATTCAAAAGCCCACGCCACAAGGAAAACACAGTAAATTACAAGAAGAACTTGTAGGTGGAATTAATACAGTTGTCAAATCCCAACGAATTGCTTATGCCTTTCCTGAGCTACGCTGTACGTTCGGTGGGCGATCGACAGTTCCAGATGTAGCGGTATTCACGTGGGCGAGAATTCCACTCGACGAAAACGGTGACATTGCGAATGTGTTTACCTCGGCTCCTGATTGGACAATTGAGATCCTTTCACCCGATCAGAGCCAGACCAGAGTAACCTCTAATATTGTTCACTGTCTGCGACATGGCACTCAGCTAGGATGGTTGATTGATCCCGGTGAAAAATTGCTGCTTGTGTATGCCCCCGATCAACTCGTGGACGTTTTTGAGACTGAGACGGATATTCTGCCTGTTCCAGAGTTTGCGAAAGAATTGCAACTCACGCTTGGAGATTTGTTTGGATGGTTGAAAGTGTAGTGTTCTCTCACGTGCCGGTATTGAGTCGGGAAGTGATAGATGGGTTAGCGATTCACGCAGGCGGACATTATTTAGATGCAACAGTCGGCGGTGGCGGACATGCTGAACTGATTCTGTCGGCGGCAGAGGTTCAGGTCACGGCATTAGATCAAGATGAAAACGCGATCGCAGCCGCTCAATCGAAGCTGCAACGCTTTGGCGATCGCGTTCAGTTTCACCAGAGCAATTTTGCTACATTTGCTCCGGGCGAGCTAAAATTTGATGGAATCTTGGCAGATTTGGGCGTCAGTTCTGCTCAGTTTGACATTGCAGAACGAGGATTTAGTTTTCGTCACGAAGCCCCGCTAGATATGCGGATGGATCAACGGCAGGAGTTGACCGCCGCCGAAGTGGTGAATCACTCGGACGAATCGGAACTCGCGAATATTTTTTACGTGTACGGAGAAGAACGGTTGTCCCGACGCATCGCTAAACAAATTGTCGAACGGCGTCCCTTTACAACCACAACCGCTTTAGCCGACGAGATCGCGCATTCAGTTCCAAAACAATATCGCTACGGTAGAATTCATCCGGCAACGCGCAGCTTCCAAGCGTTGAGAATTTTTGTGAATCGAGAATTAGAGGTGCTAGAAACCTTTATTGAAACAGCTCCGCAGTGGTTAGCTCCGGGGGGAAGGCTGGCGATCATTAGCTTTCACAGCTTAGAAGATCGCATCGTCAAACATCGATTAAAGGAATCGCCATTCCTAAAAGTGTTGACGAAAAAACCGATTGTGCCTCAAGAAGATGAACGGCGGGAGAACCCGCGATCGCGCTCTGCTAAACTCAGAATTGCAGAGCGGTTGTCCTCATAAGAGAACACGATTTGAAACGAGCGCGATATCTCTAGGAATCTCAACACTAAACGTTGAGCCCTGTCCTACCTGGCTCTCGACGGAGATTGATCCGTTCATCAAATGAACTAGCCATCGAGTGATTGCCAGCCCTAGCCCCGTACCAGGATATCGACGGGTAATGCTTTGATCAATCTGGCGAAACTCTTCAAAGATATGTTGAATATCAGACTCTGCAATGCCAACACCAGTATCTTGAACAGAAATTACAATCCGCTCAGGTGTAACTTCTCGAATCATAACGTCAACACAACCAGCATCGGTAAATTTAATTGCGTTAGACAATAAATTGACCAACACTTGGCGGACGCGATAACGGTCATTGGTCACCCAAGAATTGTTGAGGCACGATTCGCTTCGCAGGGTTAACTTCCTTTGCTCAGCCAGCGATCGCATCTCTTCGGTCGTTGAAAGCAGCAGATCGGACAAGTTAAATTTCGCAGGCGATAATTCTAACCGTCCTGCTTCGATTTTGGACAGATCAAGAATATCGTTGATCAAAGCTAGTAAGTTGGTGCTGTTGTTAAGAATGCGACCCACCATGGCCGCAGGTTTTGGTTCTAGTTTATTTTGCCTCAGCAGTAGCTGCGAGAATCCCATAATTGCATTCATCGGGGTGCGCAACTCGTGAGACATGGTCGCTAGAAATTGGGTCTTTAGCTGAGCCGCTTCCGTTAATTTAAGATTTTGCAGTTCGATTTGCTGACGTTGATTTTCGAGTTCCTGATTCTGCTGGATCAGCATAGCATTTTGATGCGCTAATCGTTCTTCTCGTTCTTCAAGCGCATTAATTAATTGAGCATTGTTGAGCGCGATCGCGGCTTGCTCGCTAAATGCCATTAACAACTCCAAGTCCCCCGTCTTAAACGAAGCTTGTTCTGACCAACTGCCAATTGCAAGAACGCCCAATCCAGCAGTATTAGAAGATGCCACCTTTCGGAGCTTTGCTGGACGAATCGCAACGGCACAAAAAAAGGAAAGCTCGGAAGATTGCTGTTCCGACCGTTCCATTAAATAAGGCTCTCCGGTAAGAAAAACCTGTTCTAGTGTTTCGCGAAATGGAAATGTAGCGTGTTCTAGCCCAATCGTGGCACTAATCTCAAGCTGATCGCTGTAAGGATTATGTAACAGAATTAGACCAAAGTCAGCACCCGGAAGCGCCGCGCAAGCAGAATCGATCGTAGCTTGCAGCAAACCTGGCAAATCGGTTAACCGTTGATTGAGCAAATCGATCAAATCTTGTAACGCTCTTAACTGCTGCTGCTGTTCGCCTAAATCTAGGACAGCTTGACGTAAGTTCTGTTCTGCTCGCTGCGTTACCTGATGCAAAAGTGCATTATCAGCTACTAAAGCAGAGCGTTGTGCTAAATCTTCTGCAATTTCTTCATTCGTGTTGGGAATAGCATTGTCATGACGGATGTCTTTAGCAAGAGTAGTTTCAATGGGCAACACATCAAAAAAGGTTTGCAACTCGACGAGCCGACGCTCTAAGTCGCGATTGAGTTGAAGAATTTTTTGCTCGTCTATTTTGCGTTGAGTGATGTCATGAATGATGCCAGTCATGCGAAAAAGGTTGCCGTGTTGATCGCGCTGAGCTTTCCCTCGCGCAGTGCAGTAGCGGTAGTTTCCAGAAGCGTGCAACACACGAAACTCAACCTCAAACGGCGTGTCTTGCAGCAGATGGGTTTGAATCGCGTGCTGTACTCGCCTTTGATCGTCTGGGTGAATCAGTTGAAGAAAGGTATCGTAGGCTGTACCGACTTGCGCTCCTTTGGAGCCTGGTAGAGACAGTCGAGTCACTCCTAAAATTTCGAGCAAGCGATCGTTGCAAAACACTTCGTTTTTGCAGATATGCCAATCCCAAATGCCGTCAGTTGAGCCTTCTATAACTAAGCGATATCGCTCTTCGCTCTCCAATAATTTTGCGCTGACTTCACGGGTGAGTAATTCAGCTTGATGCAACCGCATCACTTGCCCCAACCGCAGCGACAACTCGTTGGGTTGAATCTGACCTTTGAACCAACAATCGTTTGCGCCCTCTCTCATGAGTTCGACCGCTAATGATTCGTTGCCTTGACTCAGCAGAACGATTAGTGCAATGGGAAGGCCACGATCGCGAATCTGTTTGACTAGCTCTAATGCATTGCCATCAGGGAGATGATAGTCCACAATTGCACAGTCGAACTGTCTCCCAGCGCTCCCTTGGAGCCTGGTGAAGCCAGCCGCGGCGCTCTCTTTAGAGTTATCCAAAGTCCTGATTGCCTCTGCCTTCGTCTCAACCTCTACGACTTCTCGAAGGCTTGCTCCTGATTGATGCAGCAAATGATGAATCGCTATTCGAGCGACAGCGTCATCATCGATAATCAAGATTTTGAGAGTGGCGTCCATGACTCATACTAAAGAACAAAGGTTATCTAGAATAAATAGGCTTTGAGAAGAAGGACATGCTCTCAACTTTCAAACGGTGCTGTAGCAGGCACAAGCAGACCTAGTGGAAATAATTAACGTGTTTGATGCACTATGCACTAAACAGGTAACTTTATTTTTTCTAGCGTTTGCCCAACTGTATTTTTATTATTACTTCTACTGAGAGAAGAGGTATCGTCCGTGAGAAAGGTTGGCTCTATAGATGGAGGATGAGTTTTGTAGCTCATTATCAGAGAGGCCTCTCTATGGTTATTCTCTTCTCAAGTAAGTTCAATAGAGGACATGCTGCATTAGAACCTGGTTTTATCCGCTAGGGTCCACTCTAGTTTTGAGGTGAGTTTAATGAGTTGCTACGCGATGTATGCATATACTTCGCTCACTCGTCCGAACTTGGGTACAATGACACTCGCTCTGAAGTCGTACTTGACTTTCAGGGTAAGTGTGAAGTTATATAACAGAGCTTAGCCTTTTTCGGCTAAATTTCTATCCTAGGAGGTATGTCATAAATTGCATAACATTGCTAATGGTCAACGACTGCATCTAGAATGAAAGCGAAAATTGACAGTAGTTGTTCTGTGCAAAGCGCCATTCTATCGAAGCTGCTCGAACTGCGGGTCACATTATTAACTGCACAATTACATAAGCCTGCTGTTAAACGTTCTGCTATGTTCTAATCGCTGTGGGAGTAACGCCGATGAATACTGACATTCGTATCACGCTCGTTGAAGATCACGATTTAACAAGGGTCGGGATGAAAACGGCTCTGCAACAGCGAGTTGGGTTTCAGGTGGTGGGAGAAGCCGCTAATGGAACCGATGGGCTAAAAATGTTGATGACGATGAAGCCAGACGTGGCGATCGTAGATATTGGGTTACCCGACATTGATGGAATTGAACTGACGCGCCGCTTTCGTCAAGCTCAGGCGCTGATGGAAGATGACACGCATCATACACGGGTTCTAATTTTGACGTTGCAAGATAGTGAGGATGTCGTCTTAGCGGCATTTGCGGCAGGAGCCGATTCTTACTGCATGAAGGATGTGAGTCTCGATCAGCTAATTGAGGCGTTGCGCATCACTAATGAGGGTAACTCTTGGATTGACCCTGCGATCGCACGAGTGGTATTGCGCCAAAATCACTCCTCCCAGGTGGCGCAGGGGACGGCAGATGAGAATAATCTAGTCGCGATCGCGGCGGCAGAACCGGAATATAACCAAATTATTGAAGCGTATCCGCTGACGGAGCGGGAGCTAGAAGTATTGCAACTGATTGTAGATGGATGCAGCAATGCGGTGATTGCCGAAAAGCTGTTCATCACCGTAGGAACGGTGAAGACCCATGTTCGGAATATTTTGAATAAGCTGTGCGCTGACGATCGCACTCAGGCAGCCGTGCGAGCGTTGCGATCGGGCTTGGTGGGCTGACAAGTTTTGATGTTTAGCGTTGGGTAACGGGTTGAGCGGGTTTTCACACAACCCAGGTTTTTAATCTGCAAAGGCAGGATGATTTGATTGTCAAGCTCTAGACTAGAGGACAAGAGCAGCGTTTGCAGATCGCGGAGGTCAGATGGTCACGCTACAACTAAGACAGATCGACATTCCGCCAGGACAGCGCATTCTTTTTCGAGATGTAAGTTGGCAAGAGTTTGAGGCGATTCTCGATGAGATGGGAGAGAACCGCGCATCTCGTGTTGCTTACAGTCAAGGGATTCTAGAAATCATGTCGCCATTGCGCGAACACGAAACGACGAAAGTATTCATCAGCGATTTTGTCAAAATGCTGCTGGATGAGATGGGCACTGAATGGATTTCTCTAGGCTCGACCACCTTTAGGAAAGAGGTGATGGCAGCCGGAATTGAGCCAGATGACTGTTTCTACATTCAAAATTATGTTCAGATGGTTGGGAAAAAACGTTTGGATCTCTCGGTTGATCCACCTCCTGATCTTGCTCTGGAAGTTGACCTCACCTCTAAAACTCAGATGGTTGCCTACGAAGCGCTAAAGGTTCCCGAAGTTTGGTGCTTTGACAATGGTGTGCTTAAGATTTACGTCTTGCAGAATGACCACTATGAGCTTGTCCAAACGAGTCCCACGTTTCCAGATTTATCGCTGGTGCAAATGATCCCACAGTTCATTCGGCGGGGTCAGTCCGAACCGATGAGCGCGGTGAGACGATCGTTTCGGCAATGGCTGAAAGAGCAGACGAGGTGAGCAAGCTCGTTGCGTTAGATGCGACAATGGTTTCGTTCCTCTCACGCAAAGAGCTTTAACCGATGTGGCGTGTAATTGTGAATTGCTCTGCTGATAGCTGGGCCACTCAGGCTAAAGCATTCAATGAGATTCTGGCAAAATACCCGGCTAAGCCGCTCTCTAGCAAGAAGATGCAAGGGGATGGGCGGCGGATTATGGAATTTCAGCTTGACGATGTAAGTGATGCAGAGTCGCTTCAAGATGAGTGTTTGACGCTTGAAGGTTTTACGGCACAGTTTGAATCGTTGTAGATCAATACTCACGCTCAAACATTGGCTGTTAAAGGTGTAAGGTTCAAGCGTGAATGTCTGAGGTTCAACGACGAATGTCTGAGGTGCGTCGTTGCAGGTCTGAGGTGGGCTGAGGTAAGTTGAACATTCAACGACGAATGTCTGAGGTTCAAGCGTGAATGTCTGAGGTGCATCGTTGCAGGTCTGAGGTTCAACGACGAATGTCTAAGGTGCGTCGTTGTAGGTCTGAGGTGGGCTGAGGTAAGTTGAACATTCAACGACGAATGTCTGAGGTTCAAGCGTGAATGTCTGAGGTTCAACGGTGAATGTTTAAGATTCAAGCGTGAATGTCTGAGGTGCATCGCTGATGCTCAGAGGTTCGAGCGTGAATGTTTAAGATTCAGCAGTGATTGTCAAAGGTTCAAACGTGACGTAAAACACTTCAGCAGTGAAGCGTGAAGTTCTACTCTTCAAAGGCTAACCCTCGACTGTCGCGATTGCTTCGCAAGCTCCAAAGGATCGCTTCGCAAGCTCTAACGATCGCTTCGCAAGCTCTAACGATCGCACCGTTGGGACATTAACGTTGAGCATTTTAATTGTTGATACATCTAAGACGGGTTTAGGAAATAACATGGCAACCGATCGCTCTCATCTCAAAATCCTGCTGCTTCAGATGCGAGAGGATGATTTTACGCGTCAAGAAGAATTCGATGAATTCGTGCGCTATAGTCGCCTTGATGCGAGTCAATTCAAAGTTCTCGATACGTTCGTTACCCCTGAGTTCGAGCCGTCGATCATCAATGAATTTGATGCTTTGTTCATTGGCGGATCGAGCGATGTTTCCGTTACTCAACCGGATATCTACCCCTTTATCATCCCCATTAAGAACTTATTAATTCACTGCTTAGATCAGGAAATTCCCGTTCTAGCTTCCTGTCTTGGATTTCAAGCCGCCGTTGCCGCATTGGGTGGTCAGGTCATCATTGATAAAGCCAATCTAGAAATGGGAACCTATCAGATGTGGCTCACCGAGGCAGCGACAGATGATACATTGTTTCACGATGTTCCCAACGGCTTTTGGGCAGTGTCGGGTCACAAAGAACGAGCGTTAGTGATGCCCGAAGGAGCCGTAGTGTTGGCGTACTCCGATCGCTGTCCGTTCCACGCTTTTAAAATCTCAGGCAAGCCATTTTATGGGTTTCAGTTTCATCCCGAAGTAGACGCGCCCGATATGGCAGAGCGGATTATTCGATATCAGAGCCGCTATTTAGACAGTGATGAGCAGGTGACTCAGATCTTGAGTAATCTTCAAGACACCGCGATCGCAAACCAACTGATTCAAAAATTCGTCGATCGCATTCTTCTAACCTAAGCTTTCGTTCCGAATTAGCGATACAGTATGATACTGTCCGCAGTCCGATGAAAAACTACAACCGACATGGCACAGCATCGCATCACGCTCCTTCCGGGCGATGGAATTGGTCCTGAAATTATGGCAGTCGCCGTCAAGGTGTTGAAGACGGTCGGTGAAACCTTTGACTTAACCTTCCAGTTTCAAGAAGCGCTCATTGGAGGCGCGGCGATCGATGCAACAGGCGAACCGCTTCCTGCCGAAACCCTAGAGATGTGTAAGAACAGTGACTCTGTGCTGCTCGCCGCGATCGGGGGCTACAAATGGGACACGCTACCGCGCCATCTGCGCCCCGAAACCGGACTGCTCGGACTCCGCGCCGGACTCGGACTCTTCGCCAACCTTCGTCCGGCCACCATCTTGCCTCAATTGATTGACGCTTCCTCGCTCAAGCGCGAAGTCGTTGAAGGCGTCGATATCATGGTGGTGCGAGAACTAACCGGAGGCATTTACTTCGGTCAGCCCAGAGGCGTGTTTACGACCGAAACGGGAGAGAAGCGGGGCGTCAACACGATGGCGTACACCGACTCTGAAATCGATCGCATCGGTCGCGTTGCGTTTGAAACGGCTCAGAAACGCCGGAAGAAACTTTGCTCGGTCGATAAAGCCAACGTGCTAGAAGTGTCGCAACTGTGGCGCGATCGCATCACGGCTTTAGCCGCCGACTACCCCGATGTCGAACTATCTCACCTCTATGTCGATAATGCGGCGATGCAACTCGTTCGTTCACCCAAACAGTTCGATACGATCGTCACCGGAAACCTCTTTGGAGATATCCTTTCGGATGCCGCTGCCATGCTCACAGGCAGCATCGGCATGTTGCCCTCTGCAAGTTTGGGCGCATCTGGTGCAGGCGTTTACGAACCCGTTCATGGATCTGCCCCCGACATTGCCGGACAAGACAAAGCCAATCCCCTCGCCCAAGTGTTGAGTGCAGCGATGATGTTGCGCTATGACTTAAATCAGCCCGACGCGGCCAACCGCATCGAGCAAGCAGTACTGAGCGTCCTAGACCAAGGCTATCGAACCGGAGACATTATCGCAGAGGGCAATACCTTGGTTGGATGCGAAGCGATGGGTAATATCCTGATTAAGGCCCTAACAGAGGAATAGATAAATCGTGAAGGTGAGACGGCTGATGGCACTACCTCTCTACCCAAAGACAGGTCTTCTATCGTTCACATTCCATTTATTTTGTCAATCCTAGACTTTAACAGTAGGATACTCTCGGAACACAAAGTGAGGATAGACGCGGTGGTTAACGCTTTACCCATTAGAGATACAGGAGCAGATGTGGACGACGGCAGCTTTGCGGCGTACCTCGACCCAATGGTGATTCGCTCGGCACGCCAAATTTACGAAACCTACTACTCAGTTCATCCCGAACTGACCGAACCCCCGCTCGGCGTCGCGATCAATCGCGTCACTCATCGCGGCAAACTGATCTTTACTCGCAAACCCGCTTTGCTGCCCCAAGAATGCTTTATTCCCTTCGATCTGATTCAATCCTCCGTCTATTAAGCAGAACTAGGGATTAGGGTTGCGGTTAAATCGGTCGGTCAGATCAAACTTTAGGCTGGCTTTAGGGAAGATTAGAAATTAACTTGTCCCATTGCGACCCCAGCCCCGATTTGTTATGGAGATTTTTCTCGCGCTTCCGGCTTGCTTTGTGGTGTTTGCTTTAGGCGCATCGATCGGCAGCTTTCTCAATGTCGTGATTTATCGGCTGCCCGCGAACCTTTCACTCCTTTACCCGCCATCACGCTGTCCTCACTGCCTCACCCGGTTGAAGAAGCACCATAATGTGCCCGTGTTTGGCTGGCTGTGGCTCAAAGGCAAATGCGGACACTGCAAGAGCGCTATTTCACGGCGCTATCCGCTGATTGAATTTGCCACTGGACTTTTATTTTTACTTGTATTTTTGATGTTTGGCGTCTCAGTTCAGACGATTGGCTACTGGGCGTTCCTCAGTTGGCTGCTTGCCCTTTCGATGATCGATTTAGACACCATGACTCTACCAGAGCCGTTGACCCGATCCGGTCTGGTGTTGGGATTAGCATTTCAAGTTTGCTCAGGCTGGGCAGCATCCGGGTTAACAGGCGCAATTGAAAAATTTATGATGGGCGCGATCGCAGCCGTAATTGGTATTTGGTTACTAGATATCATTGCGATCGCTGGCTCAATGGTTTTCGGTCAACAAGCGATGGGCGCGGGCGATTCTAAACTGATGGCCATGATGGGCGCATGGCTCGGCTGGAAATCTTTACTGTTAGCTGGATTTCTCGCTTGTGCTTCGGGTGCAATGGTTGGAGGAGGCGCGATCGCGCTTGGAATTTTGTCGCGTCGTCAGCCGATGCCGTTTGGTCCCTTTTTGGCACTTGGAGCCGCGATCTCGCTCTTTTATGGAGAAACGCTGATCGCTGCCTATATGAGTCAATTTACGAGTTTTGGGCCTAGCTGAAGGAGCGTAGGACAATCGAGGCTAAGACAGAAGTTCCCTTGATCATTAAAGCGATTCTATGGAGCTTCGCAAAGCTTCATAGAATCGCACTGAACAAAGCTACCTATCAATAATCGATTAAATTTTACCAAGCCCTACACTCTAAAGCCACTGGACTAGCCATCTTGCAAACGCTTCTCCACCGCAGTTTTGCACCTCAACACGAGGCAACTGATAACAATCACTCTTGTGCCCAACCTTGTTGGCATTGGTTGAGCAAGCATAGGCAAAATTGGTTGTGCGGACTAAATCAACAGTTTGAGTATTGTAATTGCCATATGGGTAGGCAAAGCTGTTAATAGAACGACCCAGCAGAGTTTCGAGATCGACTTTACTTTGCTGAATTTCTTGTTGTTGCAGCGTTGTAGATAATGTTGCAAGCTGCGGATGATGAACGGTGTGAGCGCCAATGTCAATTAAGTTTCCTTTACCCAATTGGCGAACTTCTTCTGGCGAAAGCGATCGATGGGTTAGGCGACCTGTAGAATTAATGCCTGCCCAATTGACGAGTTGTGTGAGAAGACTCTGACGCTCTTGCTCAGGCAACGGAAAAAATAGACGGCTGAGAGAGCGGTAGATCGAGTGACGGATGGTTGGGTCAGCCTTGCTTGGAGTGTAAATTGTCCACCTGCGATCGCGCTCAAAATCCGCTTCAGAATACTGAACGACATCCCCTAAGCTCCATCGGTAGAAGTTACCAGCAATCTCTATACATAGCGCTTCAGGCAGGTTTCCAGGCTGCAAGAAGATGCGATCGAGCGTATCCCACCAAAACTCCTGGTTATGTTGCCAATTTCCAGTAGAAATAAACATTGTTGCTGGAACATTGTGTTCTTCCAAGAGGGGCTTTGCCGTGAACAGATTGTCTGCATACCCATCATCAAACGTGATGCCTACTGTCCGTTCTAAAGACTCTCCAGCTTGAGCGGCTTCTACAATCTGATGCAACGGTAGAAGACGACAGTGTTTTTTTAAGACTTTAAGCTGCTCTGAAAAATGGTGCGGTGAAACACAGACGCGACAAGGATCGTTTGACGGTTCAGCAATGCGGTGATACATCAGAATGATTCCTCCTGATGTAAGCCGATGCTTAAACTTGTCCGTTATTTTCTGCAATTTTCCAAGTCCAGGAACTCTCATGGGTTGTCTCACAGTTTCTTGAAGGTGAATGAGGTGATGTAGAGCTGAATGCAATGAGAAACATGTCCGTGGAGGGCTTTCTGCTAAAAAGTCTTAGACGGAACAGGTTCTTTAAGGCAAGTCATTGAGTAGTAAGATTACAAGCCACTGAGTAGTGAAATTCTTATCAATACCCTACAGGAGCGTGACCTCTACCTCTAGTATGAAAAGTAGATCTTTACAGTAAAAAAGTTTTTTCTTTATAGAATATAAGCTTGTCTTCATTAACCTACGTAAGTAGGATTAGACCGAACTTCAACTCAATGTTGCGAAAATCTTGCTTTCAATACCACAATTTTCTCTGCGCTGTTCTTAAATTCATTTGTTTCCATATATATTGGCTAACTGCATATATTTCTATTTAGTTTGTTGTATGTATCGCTATTACAGCCTTTTTCGATCTAGTCAGGTACAGTAGCAGCAATGCGTGAACCAGGCTTGTAGATCCTCAGGTGAGACTTGGGCAAACGCTTTCTCAATTGCTTTGACTAACGCTGGATAAGTTCTCGCA
>JAHHHP010000051.1 GCA_019359275.1 Myxacorys chilensis ATA2-1-KO14
CTAGCGCGTAAAACCATTTGCTTTTCCAAGTCAATTTTGATGCATGACGTAGTAATTGGGCTATTCATCAATCGATTTGAGTTTGGATTATCGATCTAGGCACTAACAACAGATCTATAGCACTACCAAATTCTCGTCCTCGCCACAATAATATAGGCTCCAATAACTGGGTGCTAGGCTAAAAACGGTGCAGTGAATGAGGTCATTTTCTTCTGATAAGTTTTCTAAACATCGTATTAAGAGTGCGGGCAGGTAATAGCGGTAGCCCTCCGCGCTCAAGTAGCAGAACGATGACCATCTCTCCACAAGAAAGTTTGTGTCAAGATCTATCCAATTTTTTCCTGCAAGTTCCTTTTGAATCTGTTGTTCGCCTATCTCATCGCCTGTAGATGGTCCGATCAAGTCTTCGGGCTTAGGCGTTTCCAAAGTTGAAAACGCCACAAGTACCTCTTGCTCAACCTGGTCAACCATGTTCTCTACTCCACACGTCCACAACTTAGCTGACTTGACCCGACACAACCGAACGCAATAGCCCAACGCTTACGCTCACCAGACACATATTGCCTTTGCTACTTATCTAACCCTGTAGCGCGTTCTGGTTCAGCACTTTCATTAGGCATTCTCAACAATGGCGCTGTTTATTGAGTTTACTAAGGGAGTATCTGGCTCCAGGGGTCATCATCGAACGACAACAGACGGCTGCCATTCACTAGAGCTACTCCTTCTGTCAGATCAACTATGATTTTAGCAATGCCAAAAACAACATCCGCAGTTTCAGGTACGGGATCATAATCCTCGGTGAAATCCCAACAAATTTCAAAGCGTGCATTACTCTGGCGAACTTGTGAAATGACAGACGAAGGAATTTGATCCAATGCTAGGGCATCAGCCATTTCTTTTGCTTCTTCTTGAACATCCGAATGATGTGTATTTAATGAGATTCGTACTGGTGCCCAGTCATAAAGACCAATGGCAAAATATGGAAATTCGCCTCCCTCTACCATCCAAGTGGGATGCTTAGACTGAACTATAGCTATGATTTCCTGACAGCTCATAGACTTAAGTGAGGCGTTGTACACAACATAAACAATGACTTCACTACTCATTGATAATTTTCGATCTGCTGTAGACTATTCCCCAATTATTCCCCAATGTTTAAAGAGCACTCTTATCGCTTCAGCAGATTAAGGTAGCCGGACTATGGATCCTTCTGGCTCACTTCACTCGATCGCAGGTTTTGTTCTTGATCAACATCCATTTGTTCTTAATGCGATCGCACTAAGAACAGATCAACGTACTTCAATAACCTACGTTTATTCGTTAAGAACAAAAGTTTCCATTTATGTTATCGATGGACTAAGGTTTGTTCTTAATGCTCAAACTTTTGTTCTTAATGCTCAAACTTTTGTTCTTAATATTCGAGCTTTTGTTCTTAATGCTCAAACTTTTGTTCTTAACGTTCCAACTTTTGCAATTTTTCCAGTACAACTACTGATCAGACCCGCACATCATTTATTAAACAATGCAAAAAATCTACGGATTCTGCTCTCCCAACATTAACTGCAATTTTGCTAATCAGTTACTGTTGATCAGCGCCAGGGAAGAAAGCAGCATCTAGAATCTGCTCTAGTGTGTAAGGACAGTGGTTAGGAAAGGTGTCATAATCCAAATCCGTTTCACGAACCGCTAAATCTAAGCCTAATTCGTAAGCAATGTCTATTGCTTCAGCAAGATAGGGCTTGAGGCTAGGATTTTCTTGTAACACAAGCTGCGCTCTCCTTCGCTGTTCTCGAATCGTGACAAACTAACTTTTAGAACGACGCTCAGATTGAAATTCCCACTTCAATAGATGCCCTAGCAGAACTCCTAAGCGATTTCGCAATTCCTGCCGTTCTTGTCTGCCTAACGACTCAATTTCCTCCACCAAATTTGGAATGTCGAGACATTCCCATGCGCCTTTGTGTAGCAGTTTGGCTTGCTCTTGTGTCCAAGCATAGAAGTCCGATTCATACAGACCAGCCGTTGCAGTGTCGGCATTGAGTTCTGTTGCCATAGCTGACTCCACTCGATAGTGATATCGTAGCGCCGGAACTACCTATCGAGCGTGTAGGTTTAAGTTAACCTCAAGTATCCACGAAACCTTTGGCACTTGATATTTGCGGTTAATATTTGAGCAATTGATATTTGACCAATGAATTCACGCTATTTTGCAAAACAGCAGCATCTCTCCTGTCACTGATCATGGCAGGAGAGATGCTGGCGCTACAACAATTTGGCTTTATGCGCCTCGTTGAGACTTCCAAGGCCCCCGAATGGCGAACGTGATGCCTGGGGTTTGGATATTGGCAAATAAAGTTTTACCATCCGGCGAGAAACAGGCTCCCGCAAACTCACTATCGTTGATGGCATTTCTTGCCAGACGATAGAGTTGCCCCTCAGAAGTGATGCCTACTAGGAACTGCTCCGCATCGCCATCTTCGCAAATAATCAGATCGCCATGGGGTGCCACAACAATATTGTCAGGACCATCGAGTTCGTCTTTCGATCGCGCCTCAACAAACAGTTCGATCGTCTCCCGCTCAGGAATATAGCGCCAAACTTGACCAGCCCCGTTCGGTCTGCCATTGGAGTCAACAGAGCCACCGTTGGTACAACAGAAGTAAATTTCACCGTTGCCGTACCACATGCCTTCTCCACGAGCAAACTGAGCAGCGCCCTTACTAAACCCTTCTACCCGTACCGTATCGGTTGCGGGGTTTGGATCAGTAATGGTCACCCATTCCACTGGCATTGGTTGACGCTTGGGAACGCCTGAAAAGGTTTTTGCCTGCGGCATACCCTTAATCACTAGCGCTTGCAGAGTGCCGCCTGCACTCAACTGACCGGGCCGAGTTGGGACAAAGCGGTAGATCAAACTATCTCGTTGATCTTCAGTTTCATAAACAATTCCGGTTCTCGGATCAACTGCGATCGCTTCGTGGTTAAACCGTCCCATTGCAACTAATGGCACCGGATCGACAGGAGCGCCTGCGTTGCTCGGAACCTCAAAGTTATAGCCATGAGCCTGCATCACATTGTTCGCGCTGCCCGGTGTATTGGTTGCTGGAGTCGAAGTATTTTCTTCGCAAGTAATCCATGATCCCCAAGGAGTCGGACCTCCTGCACAGTTGCGGTACGTGCCGCTTAGCGACGCATAGTGATTGATCAGCTCACCATTTGGCCCGATCTGTAGTGTGGTTGTCCCTCCTTTGCAAGCAGAATCGTAAGGACGAGGACCCACCACTTGGGTTGCAGAATTTGGACTCAATTCGTGGTTGCGAACCAGAATGACTGTGTTTTGAGGACCGGGGAAAGCTGCCATGCCATCATGACCACCCGGTACGGGAGAACCATCGCTCATGGTCTCGCCTGTTCGTGAAAAAGCGCGGTACTGAAACCCTCTTGGCAAATCTAATAAGCCGTTTGGATCACGTATGAGGTCTCCGTATCCTCCCCCAAATACTGATTGCCCATTTGCTCTTCTTGTATAGAGCGCCTCTAAAGGAGACATCATCAATGTGCTAGCAGCACTTGCTCCTGCTAAGGTGAAAAACTTCCGTCGTGATAGTTGCATCGGCTTTTAGATACATATGTAACCAAAAGGAAGCTTACTGGGCTTGCATGAAGACCAAACTAAGGTTGGTTTAACGTCCTGTAGGGTTAACTTAATGTCTTGTTATAGTTTTCTGGTCGCTGCTGAGGATTAATTTCAACGACTCGTGGCGATCGGCTAATCTGGATCGCTTGCTGCTCCATTTGTGCAAGCCTGTTCGTTTTCTACAAGAGTATTCTTCTAGACAGTGTTTGTAGGTTAAGACAATTGGCGATGTTGCTGTAATTGGACACAAAGCTTTACATCTTGCTTACTCAGCCTTCTCTCGTCAAGCAAACGCGATCGCGGACTGGTATTGACTACTAACCCACAATATTCAAATCGCTGCCACCCTGTAAACGCAGGATAATTATCATCATTAAACAAAAAGTTTCTGCCTAATATCCTCAAAAAGGATATTAGGCAGAAACTTAGAAATCGAATTAAGCTTTCCGCCGATTCGCTACGCCACTCCGAAGGAAACGCTTTACAAAACTCCGCTTGACTAGAAAATACTCTGCGACGAAACAAGCTGGGGCTGAGTAGCAAGATTCAGATCATTCTTGCCAGCAATAGAGATGAGATCTTGAGTCAGCAGTCGAGAAGCTCCCAACACGACATCCGTTCCATTCTCCAAAGCATTGTCCTTGCCATGACGCATCTTAATCTTGGTGTCTGCTCGGAAGATTCCCTCTGTGCCATCGGTAAAATCGACGCTGAAGGCAATCTGACCTGCATCATTGAGTCCGCGCAATTGCACTTGTTGCACGACTGAACCTCCGAGCGACTCTCCTGGCGCAATCACCTGTTCGGTTACAGAACCAACTCGGGCAAAAATTCCCGTTGATGACCCAAGTTGTCCGGGTTGAAACACAATCACACCCGAATTGTTGATCAGGGCGTTGGCAGCGATGCGATCGCTAATTTGAGTAATCGTCCCTTGATCCAGTAGAAACAGTCCTGATTGATTGGCGGTTGAACCCGAAAACAGAATCGACCCGCCATCATTCACCGTGAACGAAACCACATCCAATCGCTGATCCGAAACCCGCACCGGCTCGGTTGCTCCTGGATCAAAGCGATAGATATTATTGGCATCGACTTCTGTTCGGTTTCCAAAGGCATCTCCCGATCGCGCAAAAAACGCTGTGCCTGCATCATTTAAAACCGGAGAAAAAACTTGTTCTTTGAAAGGTAGCAATGGAGACGAACTTGATTGCGCCAAGGTTTTGCCGTCAAACACAATTGATGTATTTTCAATGATGCGTGGCGTCTCTAACCTAGTGTCGAGTTGGGCTAGAGTCTGTCCGCGATCGTTAATTTGCAGATTACTAAACGTATTTGTTTGAGAAAAGCCTGCTCCAATAGATCCCGACGCCTCAAAAACTCGATCAAGGGTTCCATCAGGTTGACTCAGAAACAATCGATCAGAGACGAATCCGCTACCAGGCAAATTAAACTTCCCACCTGCATCAAACAGAACATTACCCGCATCACTCAACGCAAGGCTACCAGCAAAGTTGTAAGTTCCCACGCTGCCAGGTGGAACTTGAGAGGGGAGATCTGTAAAGGAAGTAGAGAGGGTTTGCAAATCGACGACGGTTTTCGTAGTTTTGCCATCACTGGTAAACAGTCCCGTAATTCTCGATGAGTTTTCATTTCCGGCAGCAAACGCAACTAGCCCATTATCGTTAAGGTCAAAATCGCCAAAGTTGGTAAATTGACCGCTTTGCAGATCGGCGATCGTTCTAATTTTTCCACCACTGCTTGTAAAAATGCCTGTGATTTTCGATGCATCGTTGCTCGTAGAGAAGGCAACGAGTCCATCATCGTTTAATAGAACATTATCGAAGTTTGTGAAGCCATCTTTTGAATCAGCAATCTCTTTGAATTTGAACTTAATTTGAGTCGCAGATGGAGAATTAGATTGTGCAAGAACGTCGGTAAATGTCAACATGGTTAATAGAATGAGTAGGATTATAACGCAAGCAAAATAAACCTACAAGCGCACTTACATTAGCCGATTGCGCCTGTATCGAAGCTTTAGGGAACTTATCTTGATAAAAATCTGTAATTAAATATTAGAATAATTGCGTTAACATTACAGACTGAGTTGATGATTGTTTAAATAACTCTCTTCAAATTCTCTTCATATAACCTTTATTTAGACAGCGCAATTAGCTTTACCAAACTGTGAAGAATGTCTGCTAACTATACTTATGTTTTTAACAAAAAACAGTGTTAGTTTTCTTGGTGTTTGTAGCAAATTACAACCGCCGAACTAAGTATAAAAAACTACGTTGTCACTGAACAAATTGCTGATTCTAAAGCCTTGAGTTTGAGCACTTGAATTTATTTTGATTCGCTCTCCTAAAAAATCACTGAGCTTTAAATCACACTTAAATCTCAGCAATCCCTACTAGAAGAATTGAGCCATTAAAATAGTCCTGTGTAATCAACTGTAATCAACTGTAATCAACCCTTCATCCTGCGAATGCTGTACCGCCGCTTTGGACGCACTAATCTTCAAATGCCCGTCTTCTCTTGCGGGGGAATGCGCTATCAATACAAATGGCAAGATGTCCCCGATCGCGACATTCCGCCCGACAATCAAGCCAACCTCGAAGCCACAATTCGTCGAGCCTTTGACTTAGGCATTCATCACATCGAAACGGCTCGCGGCTATGGTTCATCCGAACAGCAGCTTGGCAAAATCCTGCCGAAACTGCCGCGTGAAAATCTGATCGCTCAAACCAAGATTTCACCTAAACCCAATCCCAAAGAATTCTTAGAAAATTTTGAGCGATCGCTTTCTCTTCTCAAACTCGACCACGTTGATCTCCTTGGCATCCACGGCATTAACTTACCCGAGCATCTCGACTGGTGCATTCGTCCGGGTGGTTGTCTCGCTGCCGTCCGCAAACTTCAAGACCAAGGCAAAGTTCGCTTCGTTGGCTTCTCGACTCACGGACCCACCGATGTCATTGTCAAAGCGATCGAGACGAACCAATTCGATTACGTCAATCTGCACTGGTACTACATCAATCAGCAAAACTGGGCAGCCATTGAAGCCGCTAATCAGCGCGATATGGGCGTCTTCATCATCAGCCCCTCGAATAAAGGCGGGAACCTATTTAACCCGCCGCCTCGGTTAGTTGAGCTATGCGATCCGCTCAGTCCGCTTGTGTTTAACGATCTGTTTTGCCTCAGTCATCCGCAAGTGCATACGCTTAGCGTTGGCGCAGCGCGACCCAGCGATTTTGATGAACATTTGAAGATGTTAGACTTGCTGCATCAAGCAGATGAACTCTTACCACCGATTATTGAGCGATTAGAAGACGCCGCGATCGCACGCCTTGGCAAAGACTGGTATCTCAACTGGCAAACCGGACTGCCCAATGTCAATGAAACGCCAGGACGGTTAAACCTTTCAGCGGTGCTGTGGCTTAGAAACCTTGTGATCGCTTATGACCTCGTAGACTATGCCAAGATGCGCTACAACCTTTTAGGACAAGCCGATCATTGGTTTCCTGGCGCACGCATCGATCAAATTGATCCTGACGCCTTGCGTCCTTACCTCATCAACAGTCCCTTTGCCGATCAAATTCCAGATGTGCTACGAGAAACACACGAGCTATTGGGCGGTGAAGCTGTAAAACGATTGTCTCAACAATAAACTGTCTCAACAATAAACGAATAAAAAAGAATAACAAGCAGCATCTGAGATTCAGGGTATTCTCACTTATTTGCTACGTGGTTTTTCGTTACATGGTTAGAAAAATCGGTTACATGCTTTATCCTATTCAAGAAGCGCTTGTCGCCAGCGATCGCGACAAAGTGCTTAACTGATCATCCGCAACGGAAAGCTTCTTGCTAAAGTAAGAAGACTCCGCCCAAGCGGTACTTCTACTGCCCTCATTTCTTGTGATTGCGATCTACCCCGGAAGCTTTGACCCGATTACCTTTGGTCACCTCGACATTATCAAACGAGGGGCACATTTTTGCGATCGCGTCATTGTTGCCGTGCTTCGCAATCCCAACAAAACACCGCTTTTCACCGTTGAAGAACGGCTTGCTCAAATTCGATTAACCACCCGACACCTACCCAATGTAGAAGTAGACAGCTTTGAAGGGCTGACCGTCACCTATGCTCAGAGACAGGGCGCAACGGCTCTCCTGCGTGGACTCCGAGCCGTCTCAGACTTTGAGATGGAATTACAGATGGCGCACACCAATAAAACGCTGTCAACTCAACTAGAGACTGTCTTCTTAGCTACCTCTAATGAGTATAGTTTTCTCAGTAGTAGTGTGGTCAAAGAGATTGCCCGCTTTGGAGGTCCCATAGACCACCTGGTTCCTAAACACGTTGCCGAAAGTATATACCGATGCTACGCCAAGACTCATCCAGTATCAGCCCTGACGGAACCCACACCAGCGGAAACCGAGCCACCCACCCGGATGCTGCACGAGTAGGCAGTGTAGACATTCAACGGGAACTCAATCGGATGGAGGAACTGATTCTCGACAGTCCGAGAATTCCGCTATCGCGCCGCACAATGGTCGATGAAGAACAAATCCTCGACCAGCTTGATCTGATTCGGCTGAGTCTTCCCGAAGCCTTTCACGAGGCAGAAGAAATTGTGCGGCAAAAAGACGCGATTCTCGACCAGGCAGAACAGTATGCCCAAGAACTGATTGAAGCCGCAGAGCATCGGGCGGCTCAAATCATGAACGAATCGGGCATTCTGCGCCAAGCGGAACTGGAAGCGCAGCAGATTCGGCAGCAGGTGCAGCACGAATGCGACGAGGTGCAACAGCAAACGATCGCAGAAATCGAGCGGACGCGACGACAGGCGCAGCAAGACCTCGAAGAGATGCGGCGAATTTCGATTGAGGAAAGCGAAGAGATTCAGGCAGGAGCCGATCGCTATGCCGATCGCGTGCTGCGAGATATGGAAGCTCAGATGGGCGAAATGCTACGAATTGTTCGTAACGGACGGCAACAGCTGCAAATCAACCAACCACAAGCTCAAGCCAAACCGCAAGTTCAGGTACAAGTGCCACGACCGAAAGAAGGTAATCCTAACGTAGGACGACCTGCACCCAAAGCAGGCGAACGTAAGAATTAAGCCGTTTCTTCAAAGCTTCGCTCTAATCGCACTATTGGGAATGGATGAGGGATGAAGAATACCTAGATATTCTTCATCCCTTATTTTTCTGTTTGTTCCTCTCTCTTTGGAGGCGAATGATTTAACCCATGAATCTGCCTTTTTAGCAATGGCTTTTTATAAATAGTTACATACTCTAGGCGTAATGCCATCTTTTGAAGATGAAGCATGAAATAACGTCTTGAACCGTAGGTGACACGCTCATGGACAGTAACCCTTCTTCAGCCGCCGCATTTTCAGCGTTGCTCAAGCAGGGCATCTGGATTCTTTGCATTCCAGCTTGGCTCTTTGGCACGATCGAACGAGGCGCAACTGCCATGTCCGATCATGTCCTCTCGACCTCCGATGTGATTCAAATTCTAACTGCCGCTTTTTTTCTTGCGAGCTGGCTGTTACTTAAACCGAATAGACATCGCATTGTCATAAAGCCATAGATTGTCATAAAGCCACAGTTGTAAAGCAATAGTGGTTTCTGTAGGCGTTACTACTCTTTGTAATTTAGGAGCTACAGCAATGAAAGGACAAATGTGTTGGTTAGCAGGTTTCGGCAGTGCAACTAAGATTCTTCACGTGCGAGACGCTGCCCATCAGCCCTGGAAACCCTATACTTCATCGGTACACCGAGTTCCCGATCTCCAGATTCCCCGCGCGTCTAAGGGATGGACAACCTATCAAAAGCTTTATCGGGCAGGCTGGACGCTCGTTCCTACAGCCGAAGCCTACTCTACGACGATTATTCAAACTTCTGAACCAAGTGCGGTTTCAGTCTAACGTTGCGCTGACTAGAGGAGAGGTAAATCGAGGCAACGATTAGCGTAAAGTGCAACTACGAAGCGATCGCAGCGATCGTCAAGCACAAACCACTTTGCTATTCAGTATGGAAAATTTTAGCGAAAAGTTGTAAGCGTCGTTGCTTCGCATCAGAGCTAAAATAAGTACCTATGGATAACAGCGAAGTCATTACTCTCCTCTCTCGTCGAGAAATCGAAAAAATGCGCCGAGCCGGACAGCTTGCAGCGCAGTTATTGCAGCATCTTGAACCCTTGGTTAAACCTGGCGTGAGTACCCTCGAACTGAATGACGAGGCAGAACGTTGGACTCAGGCACATGGTGCGAAGAGTGCGCCTCTGGGTTACGGTGGCGACAAGCATCGACCGGCTTTTCCAAAGTCAATTTGCACCAGCGTGAATGAAGTGGTGTGTCATGGCATTCCCAACGCCAAGCAACTGCTCAAAGATGGTGACATTGTTAATATCGATGTCACGCTGATTGTGGATGGCTATCACGGTGACACGTCAAGAATGTATTGGGTTGGAGAACCCTCTGCAACGGCCCGTCGCCTCGTCGAAGTTACCGAAAAATGTCGCCAACTTGGAATTGAGCAAGTCAAACCAGGTGCAAGGCTGGGTGACATTGGCGCAGCGATCCAAGACTACGCAGAATCACAGGGATTTTCTGTGGTTCGCGATTTTGTTGGACATGGCATCAGCAACATTTTTCACACAGCCCCGCAAGTCGCACACTACGGCTCATATGGCACAGGCAAGAAACTCCGCGCTGGAATGGTGTTTACAATCGAGCCAATGATCAATGAGGGTATCTATGAAGTAGAAGTCCTCAAAGACAAATGGACGGCAGTGACGAAAGATCGGTCGCTTTCAGCTCAGTGTGAGCACACGATCGCTGTGACAGACTCCGGTTATGAAATTCTCACGTTACCGTAAATGGTGGCGTCACAGCAGGTAGGGGAGCCGAAGCTGTTTCTGTACTTGGCTTGGGAAAGCTGTGTTTCGGATAGCTATAGTGCAAGAAGCGCGATCGCAACCCAAGACGAAACTCAGCGCTCAAGTATTTCGCTTGAAATGATCGCCACTGCTCCCACGCCTGGCCTCGGCTGTGATCAAGCTGATTCCAGAGAACAGGACATGCGTTTTGCGGCGCATCGTCTAGTCGAGATTCGAGATAGTCATTAAGAATTACACTGTCTTGAATCTCACCAAGTGCATCCTGGATTGATTTGAATTCTTCAACTTGGGCGCGATAATTCTCGTCGTAGAAATCAGCAAACAGCTCCGTCTGATAGCGGACTTGCTTCATTTTTTTCCGCAGGTCATGCAAAGTATGCCCTTTCTGCTTCAGAAGCGCTCGAATGTCGTCTCCGCCAAGGAAGTCTAAGGAAATTTGTCCTGCATCGGTATGCGTACCAAATAGCCACGCGGGATGGAGCAACACGCTACTAATGAGCGGCAGCAAAAGATCGGGTAAGCCGTGCTGAATGGGTAGTTGGGCGACCTCTTGATATTTAGGTGCTTCTAACCAGTCTTCAAATCCTGTTTTGAATTTTTCGTATTTGTTGGAATGCAGCGTTTTTTGAAGAGTTTCAAGCTTCTGCGATCGCTCCTCTTTCACCTGCTTGAGAATGTGATCGCGGGTTTTTCGTTCTGATTTAGAAATTTTGGCATCAGTGTGTAAGGTTGCGCCCAAAATATCTAGATCTCTTACATCACCCAGCACCCGAGCAAATTTGCGAATGCGTTGCACGCTCGTTGGCTTAGGTAGCGAAACGGCAAAATCGAATACTTGCAACGCTGTCCGTAGCCGACGCAAGCCTACTCGCATTTGGTGCAGCGATTCTGGATTGTGATCTTTCAAGACATCCGACTCGTGCTTGATAGATTTTTGGTAGTGTTTCTGAATTGCTTCGTAAGCAACGTCGCTTAGCGTTGTTTGTTTTACTGGCAATTTTGTAAGTTGTTTTTTCATAGCCAATCGAGCATAGCGCTCTGATGCAGTTATTTTTTAACTTGCGTCGATTACTGCATTGTAATTGGTACCATTACGAGTCCATCTAACGATTGGCGTATTCATTACAATCGCAAGTGTGACTCGACACTGATCGTATTTTTTATCCGCTGCTAAATTGTGCCTTTGAATAGTCCTTGAGGACGAACTAACAGCACCAAAACCATGATCAGCAGTGCAACACCTTGTTTGTACTCTGGACGCAAAACATAGGTACTCAATTCTTGAGCAATGCCGATCGTCAGCGCCCCCGCGATCGCACCATAAGGATTGCCAATTCCACCCAAAATCACAGACGCAAACAGCGGCAAGATTAAAAACCATCCCATGTTCGGGCGTACCGCTTCGACTAAGCCCAACATACTGCCTCCTAAAGCGGTGAACGTTCCAGCGATCACCCATGTCCAGATCACAACTCGATCGACATTAATTCCAGTCACACGGGCGAGATCCAAATCATCCGCAACGGCTCGCATTGCTTTGCCAATCTTGGTGTTTTGCAACAGATAATGCAACGCCGCGATCGCCGCGATCGCCATGCCAATCACCAGTAGTTTGTAGAACGGAATTAATAACCCCGCGAACGAGATAGCCGGGGTGACGGGAAGATTGTAGCGTTGATTGCCGCCGCCCCAAAAGAAAATGATACCGTTCCGAAGAAAGAGCGCTAAGCCGATTGAAATAATAATCAGAGTTGTAGAATTAGCGCGTTTTGCTCGCATTGGCGACCACAATAGCTTCTCGCCCAGTAACGTTGCCCCTACCGTGGCAATCGCAGATCCCACCATTGCCAGCCAAATGTTCAGCCCAGACGCATTCAGCAGCAGGGTAAAATAGGCTCCCAGGGTCATAAAATCGCCGTGAGCAAAGTTGGAGAGGCGTAAAATGCCGTAGGTTAACGTCAGCCCTACCGCAGACAGGGCAATGATACTTCCAACCGAAATTCCGTTAATAATTAGCTGAGCGATTTGAGTGAAATCCATTCAGGCATCCATACATCTATCGCTCTGATTGTGCATGAATTGGAGAAGTTTGGGAAGAGATGAGGCAGCGAATTGAAGTTTAAAAATAAAAAAGCAGTCCCTACCCGGTTTGGACTGCCCTTGTGTTAGACGATGAGCTTCTCAATCTGCATATATCATGCACCAGCAGACCAAGAAGCCACATCTCCCTAGAGAAAGATGCCGTTAGTAATTCTGTAAATTGCTCTTGTGAGCGCAATTCGGTACTAGTGTCATTTTAGACTAGTTCTTCTAACTCGATGACTCGTCTTTTAACTCTCCTTGGCGGTTGTGGGCGGCGAGTGCGATCGCACAGGGATAAACCACGTGTTCCTGTATATGAATGCGGTTTTGTAGCGTTTCGGCTGTATCGCTAGGTAGAACTGGAACCGCCGCTTGCATAATAATTTCGCCACTATCGACTTCTGGAACCACAAGATGAACGGTGCATCCTGTAATCTTGACGCCTGCGGCTAATGCTTGTTCCACAGCCCGGTTGCCCTTAAAGCTAGGGAGTAAGCTGGGATGAATATTGAGAACTCGACCCGGAAAAGCATTGAGCAACACGGGTGTCACAATTCTCATCCATCCTGCCATCACTAGCCATTCGATATTGTGATGCTTCAGCGTTTTGACGATCGCGCGATCCAACTCTTCGCGGCTCTCAAAGTCCCGATGATTGAGCAACACGGCAGGCACATTAAATCGTTTGGCTCGCTCCACGACTTTCGCCTCTGGATTGTTGTAGATGACCACTTGAATTTGAGCGTTGAGGCGGCGATCGCGGATCGCTTGAGCGATCGCTTCAAAGTTACTGCCGCTCCCTGACGCCATCACTCCTAATCTCACAGGAGGGTCGAGTTGAGGAATGGACGACAGGACAGGCGAGCATAAGCTATTAGCTAGATCAGACGAATTCATGTAGAACCGATGCCCGATATGAACTGAACTACAATAACCCTAATCCAACTCAATCTTTTATACGGTTCATGGGTTCCGATTCTAAGACGCCATCGGATAGGCGGCTCTCGCAGCTATTAGACAGCGACGCGATCGCAGCTTGGCTATTTCTATCGCCTGCACTCCTTCTACTAGGCGTGTTCGTGCTGTATCCGATCGCTTATCTCTGCTACCTCAGCTTCACGACAGGCAGTTTCACTCGCGAAGGCACCCATTGGATCGGACTGCGAAACTATTGGCGACTGTTTCTTAGTCCCGACTTTTGGCAAGTGCTGGGCAACACGGTTTACTTTACGATCGCAACCGTCCTTCCCAGCTTGGTGATCCCGCTAGCGTTAGCTGTGATATTGGATCGCGCGATTGCCCTGCGGGGATTGCTCCGCGCCGCTTACTTTATTCCGTCCATTACCTCTCTCGTGGCGGTCGGATTAGGATTTCGGTGGTTATTTCAAACGGATGGACCTGTCAACGCCGGACTAAGCGCGATCGGGATTGCGCCGATTGCTTGGCTTCAAGATACGGCTTGGGCCATGCCAGTTCTAATTCTGCTCAGCATCTGGAAGCAGCTTGGGTTCAACCTAATTGTCTTCTTAGCAGGACTGCAAACCATTCCTCTCAACCGCTACGAAGCGGCTGAACTGGACGGCGCGATCGCATGGCAAAAATTTTGGTACATTACCCTGCCTGGATTGCGTCCAACGCTGATCTTCGCAGCAGTCACAACTGCAATTTTTACGCTGCGGAGTTTCGAGCAAGTTTACGTGATCACAGGCGGCGGGCCGCTTAACTCAACGAATTTGATGGTGTACTACATCTACGAGCAAGCCTTTGCTCAATTTGACTTTGGGTATGCGGCAGCCGCAGCAACCCTTTTACTGATCGCTGCGATCGCCCTGGTTTACGGTCAACTCAAAGCTACAGAAGAAAACGAGTAGCTTGCGTCAATGAATTATCACAGACAGCCGACTACTCGTTATTCCTTAAATTGCTTCAGGGAACGTCCGTCTAAATTCGTCAATCAAGTCATCCATTTCTTCTAGCGCTTGATTGACATCAATGCGTAATGTTCCTAAATCGGGTTGCTCCAACAGACGGAGCAATGACTCTCGCTTGCCTTCAATCAATCGAATCCGCTCTTTGATCATCTCTGCATCCATAGCCTCTTCCTCAACAAACGTCTAGAACTTAAAGTATTTCCAATTATTAAGCTCTATCTAATTCTAAACAGATGTGAGGAACGTATCAGCCGCAACGAAATTTTAAGCTTAAACCGCTCTCTGCGTTTTCTCTTCACAGAAGAGAAAGAATTCACACAAAAAGTTTACGCCGAGCGTAACCAGAAGTCCGGGATGCGGGTAGATTAAGGTGTACTCAATCAATGATGTCTCAATCTATTATCGCTTTATGGGGAAAAAAAGTCACCGCCCGTTTTTGTTAATGGTGGTTTTGTGCAGTAGTGCAGGCGTTGTGTTAGGCGGAACGTCCAGTTGGGCCGAAAGTAATCAGTGTTTAGAGCAGAAAGTTGTCACGAATCAGTGTCTCGTTCAAAATCCCGTGTCCAAGACCTTTGAAGGAATGGCAACAGGATTGTTAGCCGGGATGGGCGCAGCAGTGGGAGTTACGTGGTCTCATAAGCGCAGTAAGTAAAACTTAAAAAAGAGGGTAAAGATAATCTTTACCCTCTTTTTTTGGCGATTGTCAGATGCGATCGCTCGACCCTAGATATTGGCCCAATCGTGTCCCTACCCTAAAACTCATACGAGCGATCGCTCAGCCAAAGCCGAAGTGGAACCGCATTGCCCTGAGCATCTACTTTGATTTCAACAACTGCCGATTGTTTGCGCTGACTCTCTTGAATGGCTCTATTCACTTCATCGCGCCGAGTTTCAGGCAAATAATAAGTGCTGAGTCCATAATCGACTTGCCCGTATTGCACTCGTCCTTTCAGCGCCACTTGATTAGAAGGTAGAGAGGTTGGGCGATCTTGGCTTACTCCTACGGGCTTCCAAGCGATCGGACGCCCTGGTTTCTGTTCAGGCAGTTGCAGTATCACGTAGAGGACTGTGTTTTCCTTCAACGAATTCCTCGCTTCTAGGGGAAGCGTTTTCCAGCCAGGCAGCTTTCTCAACGTGTCTAGAGTAGAAATGTCATAGCCTAGGGTCTGTGAGTAGCCCCGTAGCAAATCGTAGGGATCCACAGGGACAGTTTGCAAGACGACCGTTTTTCCGGTGAGGTGAGTGTAGACAGCTTGAGCTGGAATCGCCGCAATGAGAGCCGTCTGCACAAGTAGCGGAACCCAAAATCGCCAAGAGCGAAGCGGTTGGAGAGACATAGAACGTTAGGGATGAGGGATGAGGGATGAACAAGAATTGCTTGGTAGAGAACTAGAGGGAAAAAGAGAATTGGAGGGAAGTGGCAACTGGCGGTTTAGTCTTCGGTACTGCTAGATCAGGTAGTTAGAGTCCGGACATATCGCTCGAACCAGAGACCTGCCAAGATTACGCCGACACCGCAGAGAACGAACACCAAGGCTTTGAGCAGCAAGCCAGTGTCATATTCCAACAACCGACTGAAGATTTGCAGAATGAGGAGAACGATGCCAAACCAAAAGGCGGGTCTATCTGCAATTCCGATGCTGGTTCGGACAACCCCGATCGCAAGCACAGCTAGTAATGCGTTAAAGACAAATGGTGCAACGACTGGGAGCGGCTGAAGCTGAATGTCCCAAAAAATGATTAAAGCCGTTAGTGCGATGAAGAGAAGAATCGTACTGGTGCTGGGGCTGAAATAGAATCGACCGGAACGAGTTCTGGCAAATTTTAATAGGTAGAGCCATTGCGCGATCGCAACCCCTGCGAGAATCACAACACTGGGTAGCGATCGCCATTCGGTATTTGTTCCTAGAGAAGTACCCCAGCCGGAATCATTCCAGAGCCAGCCAAATGACAGCCAGAAAAAAGCGCCACCCAAATAAACCACAGCACATCGACGAGCAATAGGTTGAAACAGCCGAGCGGAGGATGCTGAGGAGAGGGAACGCCGCCGAATCGAGTCCCACAGCGTATCGTCGTAGCTCCACAGCAGAGCGGCGGGAAGCACCGCGATCGCTGCCGAGAAAAGTCCTGATCGAGTTGAGAGATTAAAGGGAGTGCTGATTAAAGCCGAGACGAGTGCGATCGCGCTCAACGTGAATAACACCTTTGAGCGACACCAGTAGGCCAACGGCAGAAACAGCACGCTGACGACGAGCGGCATCTGCTGCACCATGAGGCTCAACAGCGAGCTATCTTCACCTCTCCACAACCCGCTCTGCAAATAGCCCGTCCAGCTATACCAGTAGCCAATGCCAATCAGCAAAATTGCCAACATTCCCAAAGAGGTCAGCCGTAAACCGTATGCCATGACAAGGACGCCGATTCCCCACGTCAGGAATAACCCGTAGGGAGAGCCGCCAATATGAAACATCTGCGCCATCAGCGCTATGTTCGCTCCTAAACTCAGTGCCCCTAGCAGCAACAGGGCCTGGCCCAAACGAGACTGCCACACATCGCCTGGCTGTCTCCAAAGCGCAAATCCAGCGAAATTGACCCCGACAAACACGCTAAACAGAAGCGCCACTCTAGCTAGACGAGGAATGTCTTGCCAGTTTGCCGCGACAAACGTAATTACACCTAGACCAATGAGGACACTCCCCAATCCAAGCAGAATGAGGGTGAAACGGTTTTTGGCTTGCGTATCGAGTTGATCAAACTGATAGCGATCGCGCAATTGCTGAAATTGCGTACTGTTGATCAATCCGTCCGTTTGCCACTGTTGCGCTTCTTGACGAAGCTCATGTCGAAATTTTTCGGAGGACATAAAAACTTACTCCCTAATTAATGAGGAGCTTAATGAAGCGAAACCGCAAGATTACGGAAATCAACTCTAACTTCTCATAACTGTTTTGAAGTGAGGCTAAGAGTATGCCACCTATACGATTGGTAGAACGACAGTTTTAATTTCTAAGTAACGATTAGCAAAATCCGTGTACAATTAAGCACCAATCATCACAAGATGTTAAGCTTTCGAGACATAAATTACCTCAAACTTCAATTTAAACAGATTCCAGTAGAAATTCTGGTGTCAAACTGTTAAAAACTTGGTAATTTCCTTACAACACGTTCTTTTATACAAAGGCGCACCTTCTGAAGCCACTGCCCCTTAGTGTGAACCTGTATGACTAGTTTCATCGAATTCTTCACCGTAGCCCTTAAGGTATGACTTCCTTAGTAGTCGAGACTTCCCTTTACACCCTTGTAGCTGACTCAGCCGCTTCACCCTCGGCTTTGCAAATGAGTCCAATCACGTTCAAATCACTGATGAACAGTTTATTAGACGTGCTGGTTGAGCAGCAACTCCCAGCATTGATCTGGGCGAAACTACCGCGTGGGGAAGCGTGGCAAGCAGAACTTGAGCGATATATGAAACTCGACGATGTTGCTCAAGGAACCTACTTATTTAAAAATCAGCGGGATGACGTTCCAGAAGAGACGTTAACCACAACGCATAAACCCATGTCTGAGTCGGTGGACAGTACTCAGGCGGCTCCTGACTGTAAGCTTCACTCAAAACCTAACTTAACAGCGGTATCAGTTCAGCTTGCTGCTGATAGCCCGCTACGACGAGAATATTTTTTGATCATTTGGTCAACGCAATTTTGCGGAGTCCTGGTTGCCCATCGTTCAAAAAACGGGGCGACAGCCAAAGATGAGCTTCAAACGACCTTTATTCCAGACGAAGAAACGACCGAAAAGCGGCCCTCATTAATGACCTTTCTGGTGCTGGATCAGGCAACGACTCGGCGAGCAGTTGGCGCATTGCATAGGTCGATGGAAGCCATCTCGTCCCCGTTGAACAAAAGCTGGGATGCCGCGATCGCAAAAATTCAGCCCGCTCAAGTCAGTTCTCCAATGATTGAGCAGTTCCTCATCCGGCAAGTCCAACGCCAGGAAGACCTGTGGCAGCGAGGCACCAGCTACCGTCGTCAAGCCGAACTAGCCAATCTCTTACAGCTTCAAAATGAGGAATTAGTCAGCGCGATTCGGTTAAAAGATGAGTTTGTGCATACGGTGGGGCAAGAACTCCGAACGCCGCTCACGACGATGAAAACAGCGATCACGTTGCTCAATTCTCCTACATTAAAGCCGCCGCAACGTCAACGCTACATGGATTTGCTCGTGAAAGAGTGCGATCGCCAAACGGCACTGATTAGCAGCTTGCTCGATCTCGTCAGTCTCGATCAGATGGCAGATCAAGCGATTATTCAAGCGTTGCAGTTGATGGACATTGTGCCCGGAGTGGTCAGCACCTATCAACCGCTGGCAGAAGAAAAAGGAGTGCGGTTAGCGTACACGGTGCCTGAAAACTTACCCGCGATCGCTTGTCTCAACACTTGGTTAAAGCAAATTGTGATTCATCTGCTCCGCAACGGGATTAAGTTCACGCCGAGAGGCGGACAGGTTTGGGTCAGAGCCAAGCAGCAGGATGATTTTGTCCAGCTAGAGTTCAAAGATACGGGAATTGGAATTCCAGCGGGTGAGATTTCAAAAATCTTTGATCGGTTCTATCGGGTGCGGCAAGTCGTCGAGACTGAAACGAATGGGGCAGGATTGGGACTAACTGTTGTCCAGCAATTGCTAATCCATTGCGGCGGCTCGATTTCGGTCAGAAGCCGGATAGGAGAAGGATCTGTTTTTACAGTTTTGTTACCCATTTACAAAGGCACGGTCGAACCCGATTAGCAGAATTAGATTTGAGTTCTAAGAGGAATCCGCTAAGGTTAGAATCGGGCCTCTTTTGTTAGCGTTTGCTTAGCACTCAAGTTTTATGTCCATCACCATTTCGATTAACGCCGCTCAGATTGATGCCTTAGATTTATCACCCGCCGTAGATGCGATCGCGCCGCTCCTGACTCATGCGGCTGAATATGAGCAACAGATCCAGTTTGCGATCGACTATCCCTTAGAACCTGGCGATCCACGAGAATTGCCGGAAGTGCCAGAGGTGCGGCTTTGGTTTATCCGCTTAGATGCATTGTATCCGTGGCTGCCGTTTCTGCTGGACTGGAAGGCTGGAGAATTTGCCCGCTACACCGCCATGCTTGTGCCCCATCAGTTTCATCCCAAAGATGGCGTCCAGTACAACCCGGAAGCCCTTGAAATCTATGTGATGCACAAAACGTTTGTCTTGCTGTACTGGCTCAAAGAGTTAGGAATCGAAAGCCCATCACGGCTCAAAGCGATGACCCAAATGGTGGGCTACGAGTTGGACGATGAGTTTTTTGAGATGTTAAATCGTTAGAGAGAAGCGGACAGGGTACAATGCTTCCCTAGTTGGAGTACGTTTGCATCACAGTTGATCCTGTCTGAGCTAACGATCGCCTCTAAAATTCGCTTCTTTAGCGCCTAATTTTACGATGCTTGAGCTTCCTAGTCCTAGATCCATTGCGTCTAAACGCGCTGGCATTCCCGACCAGCGTTGGAACCTGCTTCCCATTCAAACCGAACGGGCACTCACGTTAGCTCAAGCAACGCAAGTCTCTCCGCTCTTGGCACAAGTGTTACTCAATCGCGGACTCGACACGCCAAAAGCCATTGCGACGTTCCTCGATCCCGATTCTGAAGCATTGCCTTCCCCGCTAGAAGACTTTCCCGATCTGGCGCTCAGTCTAGAACTGCTGATCAATGCGATTAATGAGCGTCAAGCGATCGCAATTTGCGGGGACTACGACGCAGACGGCATGACGAGTACAGCCCTTCTGCTGCGGGCACTGCGCTACCTTGGCGCACAAGTAGACTACGCGATTCCTAGTCGCATGAACGAAGGGTATGGCATCAATGAGCGGATTATTGAAGAATTTTATGATGAAGGGGTCGGACTGATTCTCACCGTCGATAACGGAATTGCCGCGCATAAACCGATCGAACGCGCTCGCGAGTTGGGATTAACCGTGATCATTACGGATCACCACGATTTACCGCCACAACTACCCAACGCGAATGCTATTCTCAATCCTAAATTGATTGCTGAAACGTCCCCCTATCGCAGCATGGCAGGCGTTGGAGTTGCCTATGTTTTGGCAGTATGTCTGGCTCAGAGTTTTGGGCAGCGCGACTTGCAAAATACGCTGCTAGAGTTATTTACCTTGGGAACGATCGCCGATCTCGCGCCGCTAACGGGGGTGAATCGTCGATGGGTGCGGAGAGGCTTACAACTCCTGCCGAAATCTAAGATCGAAGGAATTCAAGCGCTGATTCAAGTGGCGGGATTGAGCGGTGAGAAAAACCTGAAGCCAGAAGCGATTGGCTTTCGCTTAGGCCCTCGAATTAATGCCGTAGGTCGCTTGGCTGATCCACAAATTGTCATTGAATTATTGACTACTGATGACACTGGTATTGCATTGGAACGAGCCATGCAGTGTGAGCAGATTAATAAACATCGGCAGCAACTCTGTGAAACCATTGAAAAAGAAGCCATTAGTGCTTACGAGAATGGCTCGATCAACGCAAAAGAAGAACATGTGTTGCTCTTAGTACAACCAGAATGGCATCATGGCGTGATCGGAATTGTAGCCTCTCGGTTAGTCGAGCGATATGGCGTTCCGGTGTTCATTGGAACGTATGAAGATGAAAAGCAAGAACACATTCGCGGATCAGCGCGAAGTATTCCAGAGTTTAACGTATTTGACGCACTAGAGTTTACGAAAGATTTTCTCCTCAAGCATGGGGGTCACAAAGCCGCAGGCGGATTTTCCTTTGAGGGCACGCGGCTTGAAGAGGTGCGATCGCGCCTCCGACAATTCGCCCAACAGTGCCTCAAACCCGAACATCTCAAACCGTTAGTCACGATTGACGCTCAAGCAAACTTAGAGCAACTCGACTTTCATCTCTACGCCCAGCTTGACGCGCTTCACCCCTGCGGCATGGAGAATCCTGATCCTGTGTTTTGGACGCCCAATGTCCGGATCAGTGATCAAAAGCTGATCGGCAAAGGACATCTCAAATTTATGGTGAGTCATGATTCGATTGCCGCTAGAAAAATTGCCGCGATCGCATGGCGGTGGGGAGAATATTATCCGTTACCAAAATTTTTGGATATTGCCTATCGGCTTCGCACGAATGAATGGAACGGCGACGTTTCGATTCAGCTTGAAGTGGTTGGAGTTAGATTGCCACATCAGCCCAGCGCGGCTGGAGTCGAGTTTTTGTTTAACCAGCGATCGTATAGCTGCACCATCGAAGACCAAGGCGGCGTCAAAGAACTGAAAATTCGCAATGATAGAGGCGACGTTCTAGCTATTCAAAAGGGACAAAAAATTGGGACACTCGGCAAAATTAATCACCCCGCTCAAGCGGTTGATGTGTCTCAGCAACCTTATTACGACTTAATCAGAACTGCCCTGATCGCCTTGAATCTTTAGGAAGGCTACTTTTTAAACGGAAAATAAAGCACAGGGTGCATACTGCGACGGACACATTCATTGGCAAAGCTCGGAATCGACCATTCCAATAAGGGGTTGACGTTATTAGACGAGAGCGCGATCGCGCTAATGTCAAACTCTTGCGCTGCCATCAGCACTTCAACCATTGGGTTACCATGCCGAACTTCAACTTCCGAATTGATCCCCAATGCCTGTAACTGCTCGCAAATCGGCTTCAACTTTTGAGCGACAAATTTCTGTTCTTCTTCAGCCGATAACTCAAGCCTACCGCCTTCTTCGACCACCCAACACAAAACGCAATTTTTCAATTGGTGATCACGGTTCGCTTTTGCTAATTGCTTCACTTGCTCTACCGTGTATTTCGCGGCATCGCTATCGTCATAGGGCAACAATATCTCGCGAAACAAATGCTGACATCGCAGACTCAGTTCTTCTACGGTGTAGGTCGAAATCAATTGAGGACGCAGGGTAAGCAGGGGAAGCAGGGTGTGTTTTGCAAGGGCAATAGTCGTGCTTCCGAAGAGCTTCTCAGTTAACAGATTGCGGGATTCTGTGCCCAGAACCAGCACATCGGCTTGATAGGTTTTTGCGGCTTGAAGTATTGCATCAACCGCTCGTCCCGCTTTGACTTCGACCTTTACTTGGACTCCCTCAGGTACATTTTCTAATGCAACCGCTAATTTTTCCTCAGCGCGGTTCATCTTTTCAGTGTCGGCGCGGGGAACTCCTGACTTCTCAACCAAGGGAACAACGTGCAGAAAGACAATTTGCGTTGCACCACCCGCCGCTAAGTCAGGGATGAACTGCGTTAGACGCTGCAAACCATCTGTGAAGTCAGTACAAATAAGAGGGCGCTGGAACATAGTAGTTAAGAAGTAGAGATTAACCAAATAACGCAACGTTGCGGCAATCCTTTTTGCAAAGGAAGCGATACTCAAAATCCTAACTCAAAGTCTTCTGTGTTGAATTATCGACTGCCGATCGAGTCGGATCGAGCTATTTACCGACATTAAGCGCTGACGTTTTAGTAGCTAGAGAGTGGACGCGATCGCAAATACAAGGACATGGCGTTAGACCTGCCGCAGAGGAGGGATGAAAGCAAAGAAAGGCGCTGCTTATTTCATTTACCCTTGCGTTAGGGCTGCCGCAGGCGTCATAAAAATCGGCAAATGGTCAGGCATTGCTAAACGTTGAACAACATCCTCGTGATTATCGTGGCGACAGCGTAAGTTTTCTAGAAAGTTGTCCTTTTCTGCACTGCCCGAAGTATTGCTATTGGGTTGCAGAACCCTACTTTGGTGGGAATTCTAAAGCTGTCACTTTACCATTAGGGAGAACTCTACAATGGCGACTTCAATTAGTGCAACGTTGACTCCGGCAGAGCGAGATACGTTGATGGCGGCGATGACCATGATGAAAGAAAAGATGCCGTTCTTGGTGGATTTGAGCACAGAGGAGCGCAAGAATTTGCCAAAGATGGGCGATAAGAGTCGGGCGTTTGTGGGCAAGGCGTTGGAGGTGGCGACGCAGAACCCGGACTTCTTGCCCCGCTCATTCGACCTAGAGGAGTTGCGGAAGGATGTGCAGTTGTTTGAGATGTTGTATCCGCTGTTGATGTCGATCACGCAGATGCACGAGTTGTTGGACGATACGTGTTTGGCGGTGGGGAGTGAGGCGTATGCGGCGGCGTTGCAGGTGTATAGCTATGCCAAGGCAAGCGGACAGGGAGCGGGATTAGATGCGGTGGTGGGTGAGTTGGGGCAACGGTTTGCCCGCAAACCCCGGAAGGTGAAGGCGACTGAGGCAACGGTGAAGGCTGGAGGGGCAATGATGGAGTAAAAAGCCTGACAATTTGACTTCTGAGGGCGATGATTGAGGCTCAGAACGCGGAGGTTGAAGCAATTTGCTCGACGTTCCGGGTTCTGAGCTTCGTTTTTGGAGTAAAAAGCCTGAAGTTCCGAGTTCGGAAGGCGGAGTTCCGAGTTCAAAAGGCGAAGTTCCAGGTTCGGAAGGCGAAGTTCCAGGTTCTGAGGGCGGAATTTCAGCTTCCGAAGGCGGAATTTGGGGTTCGGAAGGCGGAGTTCCGAGTTCAAAAGGTGGAGTTCCGGGTTCTGAGGGCGGAGTTTCACGTTAAGAGGTTGGAACTTCAAGTCGTGAAGCTGAATTGTCTTGGTTTGGAAATAGTCATATTTATTCTGGCCGATTAGATGCGCCCTCTACGCTTGTTCATCAGGTAGGGGTGGTAGTAGAGGTTCTAGCTGAGCCAGAAGGTTTGCCAGTTCTGTGGTGATAATGTTCCAAATGATGTCTTGCTGAATTTCGTCATAACGGTGAATGATGATGTTGCGTAAGCCAACCGTTCTACGCCAGTCAAGGGCTGGATGCGTTTGTCGAAATGCCTCCGATACTCTGCCTGCGGCTTCTCCAAGGATTTCGAGTTGTCTTTCTACAGCGCTCTGAATCAAGATGCTTGCTTGGTAGTCATCAAAGGATAGACCAAGGGTAAACTCTTGAATCCGGCGGATTGCTTGCACCATGTCCCAGATGGAGGCGGCATCACGGTTGTTCGCTTGCATAGATGACTTGACGAGCGTTCAAAATTTCAGAGCGGCGGTAGGGGTTTTTTAGCCCGCGTTTGTCTACTAGATCTACCTCACGTTTGAAGAGAGCTTCTAGTTCTTGTTGCATATCTATCCAATCAAATAGGTTCAAGCCGTGATTGGGAGCAAGCGTTACTAAAATATCAATATCGCTATCATCGCGAAAGCCATCTCGCAAGACAGAACCAAACAACGCAAACTCGATGATCTTCCATCGTTGGCAGAAGTCGGTTATTTGCGATCGCGTGACATTGCAGCGATCGCAAATCACAGTTGTTAATGGAGCCGTCATCGTTTCCCCCGTATCAGGTCACACCCTCTTCACTTGAAATCATTCGCTTCATTCGCACTCATGTCTCAATTTTGCACAGAAATCTGGTAAACGAAGTAGCAAAAAGCCTGACGATTTGACTTCTGAGGCTCGTCGTTGATCATACCTTGGAGTCACCCTTTGCTTCTTCTAGTACAGCTCGCTCAACGAAATCAACTTCTCTTTGAACCCACTGTTTTATGAGAGAAAGGTGACCAACTGTAAGATTAAGATGAGCAAGCTCAGTTTCTACCCTACTTGCCTCTACTGGTTTGAAACGAGACAAGAGTGTATACCGAAAGAAGCCAATAAGGTAAGACTCACTCTCTTCAATTTCCTCAATGATTAACTTCCTACTTCTACCTGCTTTTGCTTTTACTTCAGCTAATCTGCTTTCAAAGAATATCGCCAAGATAATAAAAATCGCAAAAAGAGCGTCAATTGAAAAATTTAACTGTTTCGTCTTCTGGAGCGCTCCCGATGATTCTCTAATCGTCTGATGAAGAAAATGAGGATTCATTTTTTCAGTCAGGGGAACAGAAGAAGAAATAAAGATCTGGCCCAACTCACTTAAATCAGTAATAAGTTGCTTTTGTTGTTCTTCAGTCCCAGTAGAAAACAATTTGTACCAGATTGATTCAACAGCCGAAAACCTAAATATGCCTGAGAAGACAGTGTACACAGTTGGTTTGAACAAAATACCAACGCCATGCCAATGAACAACATCAAAGATAGAGATTCTTCTGTCTGAACTATAAATAAATTCAAGACACAGCTGATAGTATTTTGGACAAAGTGATAGTATCCGCTCATAGCAGGTTTCAAGAATAGATGCTGATAAATTACGCCAAAATTCCTCATCTTGTGAATTTTTCCCTTCTGCACGAGAGAAAATAATAGGAATGTTAAGATGCAAACCAATTTCACAAGCTATAAGAGACTTGGTATCATCTTGATGATTGATGTATTCAATAATTAACCTTTCCACAGTATCTGCTATAGTCGCTCGATTCTCGAATGCACAATTAAGAAGTTCAGTCATTAATTCTTGAGTAGGTTTCCCAACATCAAAGACCTCAACTTCTTGATAAAGTAATCGCTCACCTTCTAACTGCTTGAGTCCCCAGTTAATGCAGAACTCAATACAAGATACAGCGATGTCTCGTCTTACTTGTGGGCTAGGAACCATGAACTTTAAACATCTTGCTGCGAAGGACAATTGGTTCCATGTTCCATTTTCCTCTATTGCAGGAGTTGCCTTTATAAGTGCATTTAGTATTTCGTCTCCAGCCTCCTCAGTCTGCTTGTCTTGAATCCGGAAAGCCAGTTGTGCAACTACATCCCATTCTCCTCTAGCAATTCTGGGTAGCAAAGTTTCCTTTAGGTTCTCTGGAGATCGACTTACACGCACTAAATGGCTAGCAGCAAAAAATTCTAGAAAGGTTCGGTGAGTGAATTGGTACAATCTCTCTCCTTCCTTCATTGTTCCAGTATCAGTAAAGACCCAAGCCCGTCCTCGACAAAACTCAATAAATGCATAGGCAGCTCTCTCAGCTTCATCACAGTCTTCGTATTGGCGCTGGCAAAGGTAAGCTGTTGCTTCAGCTATGAGTTGCCGTTCTGTTACTCCTCCTTGCAAAGTTTCGTTTGTGTATATCCAGTGAGCTAGATACATCATTGCGAAGATAATACGTGATTCAAAAGGAAGAGAAACTTGAATTCCTCTGCTTCTGTCCCACCGCTCAAAAAGCATTACAGCACACTTCTCATAAACATCGGGTCGATTTCTGGGGATGTAACCCTCACCTCGGTAGATATTACATAGCAAAGCTAGCATTAGCGGATTGGAACAAAGATCTGGTACAACTTTGCTTTCATTCAAAAAAGCTTTGACTTTTCTTCCGTGCTGTTCTCCTTCCACTTCTGGCTCTGTAACCAAAAACCATTTCTCTACGTACTCTTTTGCTTGATCATTGTCAAAAGAGCCTAAACGGAAGATTTCAAATTTCTCTTCATCGAGAGGAGCCTCCTTGTAACCTACTTCCCTTGAGGTAACCAAGACAGGAACTGAAGGATAGAATGAACAAAAAGATTCCACATCACCGCTGATCGTTTGTCGATAGCTCGTATCAAGTAACTCATCTAGACCATCAAAAATTACTACAGCACGACCATTAAGTAAGAGATACTCAAACGCTCCTAAGGGTGGCGATGGAAGTTGGTACTTAGAAACTGCTGTCAATTGGATAAACTCAAGAATTGAGCAGTTGTACTCCTTCTTTGCAGCCCCATAATCCCGCAGAATCACATGAATGGGAGTAACTGTCTTCCCGCTAGAAGCTTTTCTGCATAGCGAGTTGCTAAATCATTGCAAAGTTTGTCAGTAAAAGTAGATTTTCCGCCACCAGGATTTCCTAGCAACACAACTCGATATATAACCGAGCAGAAATCGTCAATTTTGCAATTTTGTGGTCTTTCGTCTTGAATTCTGGAGGCGCTAATAAAACTGGTACAGACATAAAGTCTATCAATATGAAACTTTCGAGCTGTGTCAAAATTTGGTGGAGTGATATACCCATGCCGAGTAGGGATCTGCTGGCGATACTTCTGTTCAAATTCCAGGATTGCTTGAATATTTGGCTCCTGTTGCCCTGTCAAAAAATTAATATTCCTCTGTATCGCTGCAAGTTCATCCCGAAGCATGTGAAAACGAGCAACAGATTTTGCCTCATGAGCAACTAAAACACCTCTATTGATAGCAACTTGTAAAGCTTGTTCACAGCTTTGAAAGAGCGAGTCGAAGAGATCATCAGTAAATGCAAAATTTCCAGAATTCTGCTGCGAGTTGTTTAGGTAGCGCAATAGAAGTGTTGAGAACTCTGCTCGGATTGATTCTGAATGAACATGCTGTTCGGGCAACAACTTGCTTGCATAAATCTGCCTAACAATAGCCTCAACCTCTGGAGAAGCCAGAAACATCTGTAGTCTTTGCCGTTGCTGCTCATCATCTACCTGAGCAGATCTAGCTACTGCTGCTACAGCCTTTTGAAGTATGGGTGTAACTGTAGTGTCCAGATGTGGCTTTAGAGGTTCTTGACCTTTCAATGCCTCGTAACCTTTATCCTTCATGTAGAAAAGAACTTCTGTCAAAACATTTCCAACAACACCTAACAAAATGTTTCCACAAGGAGATGCTAGAAAAGCTTCCATACTTTCTACACTAGATAAAGTTCTTTACTATGTTAGACACTTAAATCCTCTACAGCGCGGGTGATCATCATAATTTTTTGGGCTGTACTGATGTCTTGATGCTAAATACGACCGGGCGATCGCGCTCTAATCTCCACCTTCCACCCTCTGAACCTGAAATTCCGCCTTATGATCGCAAAACTCCGCCCCTTGAAGCCGAAACTTCGTCTTCGGAACTCGGAACTCCGTCCTGCGATCACCAAACTCCGCCCTTAGAACCTGAAACTCCGCCTTCTGAACTCGGAACTCCGCCCTTAGAACCTGAAACTCCGCCTTCTGAACCCGAAACTTCGCCTTCCGAACTCGGAATGTTGACCTCAAAACCTGAAACTCCAGCTTCCGAACTCGAAACGTCCCCTTCCGAACCTGGAGTTCCGACCTTAGAAGCCGAAATTCCGAGATCAGAACTGTAACGATCGCAATTAGTGCAAGTTACACCTGCAAAGCAACCGAAAGTTCAATCTCGAAGTCGCCCCTTGCTAAAATTTCAGCAGAATCTATCTGCCTAAACACCATGAAAGCTGTCAAAGCCACCGGAAGCATCAATGAGCAAGGGCAACTTTCGTTAGATCATCCCCTAACCGTCAGCAAAAACAGCCGTGTTGAAGTCATCGTCCTCATTCCAGAAGAACCAGAGAGTAACGACGAGCAGACCAAAGAAGCCATCCTTGAAGATTTTCGTCAAGCGTGGCACGAAGCCATGACCGGACAAACAATTCCCGTGTCTCAGATTTGGGACGGCGTTGAAGATGACTGAACCCCTCATCATTCAGGTCGAAGCAGCCCCAGTCTTCAATCGAATACGGACACTCGCGAAGAAATATCGCAATATTCGCCGTCACATCCAGCCCATTATTGAACAGCTTGAGCTTGGAGAACTTCCGGGCGATCTTATCTCTGGAGTAGGGTATGAAGTGTTCAAACTGCGAGTTAAAAATAGTGATGTTCAGAAAGGCAAAAGCGGCGGTTATCGTCTTCTTTATTACGTTAAAACAGCAACTCGCATCATTTTGCTAACCATTTACACTAAATCCGAGCAAGTCGTTATTGCGCGAGAAGATATCAGAAACATCATTACCGATTACGAACAACGCTTGGATGAACCAACAACTTGAAGCGCTGGGGCTTGACATCAACAACTGATTAAGGAGAGCAAATCGCATGAATGAAATTATTTTTTTAGTGGAAGATGACCCCGAAGGTGGCTACGTTGCTCAAGCGATCGGACAATCTATCTTTACGCAAGCTGACAGTATTGAAGCATTGAAAGAATTTGTGCGCGATGCTGTTCAGTGTCATTTTCCCAATGAAAGCGATCGTCCAAAGCTCATCCGGCTGCACATTGTTCGAGACGAAGTAATTGCCTCATGAAGCTACCCAGAGATTTAAAAAGCTTGAAGCGCCCCCTTCCGAACTCAAACCTCCGAGATCAGGGCTGTAATTGTCATGCTCAGTGCACAACTGCAACACAACCAGAAACCGATCTCGACACTTGCCCCTTGCTAAAATCTGAGCAGAGCCTATCATTCTAATAACTATGCAAGCCATCGAAGCCAACGGCACGATCGACGCCCAAGGACGCCTATCATTGGATCAACCGCTAGTGGCTCATCCAGGTAAAGTGCGAGTCATTGTATTGCTATCAGACAGTGAGGGTACAACGCCTGATGGCAACGGAGTAGATCAAACCGAGAGTTCGCAGCAACTACCCAGCCTCCCACCCTTTCTACAATTTGTTGAAGAAATCAGTGCCCAAATTCCCAAAGAAGAATGGGAAAAATTACCCAGCGACCTTTCTAAAAACGTAGATCATTATTTGTATGGCTCACCAAAGAACGAGGAATGAAAACTGTCTTTGCCGATGCGGGGTATTGGATTGCAATTCTTAACCCTGCGGATAACCTTCGTGCCAAAGCTGCTAGTCTCTCCAACGCTCTGGAACCTTTTCAAATCGTGACTAGTGAAATGATCTTCACCGAAGTCTTAAATTCGTTTTCCAGACGAGAGAGTGCGTTTAGACAAGCGGCGGCTCAATTCGTCAAGCGATCGTTCAACAATCCCAAAATCAAGATTGTTGCTCAAACCAGCGACTTATTTCATCAATCGCTCAACCTTTACGAACAAAGAGCCGACAAAGACTGGAGCCATACCGACTGTGCTTCGTTCTGCATCATGCAGCAGAAAAATATCCTCGAAGCCCTGAGTCATGATCGCCACTTTGAGCAAGCTGGCTTCGTTGCTCTACTCCGTTAGCAGAAGCATCGCCCTCCAATCTTCACCGTTCGACCTCCGAACCCCAAACTCCGCCTTCTGAACTCGGAACTCCGCCTTCCGAACTCGGAACTCCGCCCTCAAAGGCTCAAACTTCGCCTTCCGAACTCGGAACTTTGCTCTCTGAACCTGGAACTCCGCCCCCCGAACCTGGAACTCCGCCTTCCGAACCTGGAACTCCGCCTTCCGAACCTGGAACTCCGCCTTCCGAACCCCAAACTCCGAGATCAAAGCTTGAAACTTCGCCTTCCGAATCCCAAACTCCGCCTTCTGAACCCCAAACTCCGAGTTCAGATGCTCACTCCTGTAAACCTGTATCAAGACAGACTTGCGAAAAACCTCGTTCTCCAGTAGCCTTGTTCTTCAGTACTAACAAATATCCGGGATTAAAGCGTCACCTGGAAGCTGTTAGCGCAGCACCAGGCGACTAACCCTCCAGACTGCGTACAACAGTCTGGAGGGCTAGAGGGCAGTTTATCACTCCACTAGCCACCCTGACTTGCTATGGCAAAAAAGCGAGGGGGTGGCTTTGGTTTTGGGTATCTCTACAACCCATCTCTTCTGTGGAGTGACACAACTGCTATGACCTACAACACATCTCCGATTCAAATCAACCCCGATCCGCGTCTGCTGACGATCGTAGTGATCGGCATTCCCGAAACCGTGCAAAGCTACATTCGTGACCAACACCTGCGCGGCTATGCCAAAGCCTACGAGTGGAGCAAGCCACAGCCTGCGCCCGACGGTTCCGCTAAAGTCCTGGTTGCCCTCAATCGAACGGGAGTCTAAGTCGTGTAACGGGATCTCCGATTTCTCAAAGAAGTCAGAGATCCCGTTACGCAGTTTTGTAGTGTTCACGGACTGAGCGCCGTCACAGAATCGCGTCCTGCAAACGTGCGCCAAGTGATACACGTCGTTCAAGCTATCCATTCACTACACTGAAAAGTATCACCGTTTACCATTTGGAGCCGAGCGTTGACCCCTCTACAAATCATCGAGCTTGAAGCCGCAGAAGCACTTCTGCGATTATCTCTGTTACTTGTTTTGATCTTAGGGATTGCCTTCTTCGTCGCCGCAGAACTCGCGATCGTGTCTGCTTCCAAAGGCGAACTCTATCGTCTGAGCCAAAATCCAGACACTCAAGCCGCCGCTCAACAGGTGCAGCACGCTCAGAGTAATCTCAAGCGCTATCTCTCGGTCACTCAGACGGGCACCACAGCAGGAAGTTTGCTCCTCGGCTGGCTTGGTGAGGGGGCAACCGTGCATTGGATTGAACCGTGGATCACTCGATTGCCGATTCCGCACTTACCTGCAATGATTACGAGCCACTCGATCGCAACGGCGATCGCATTTCTGCTCGTCACCTATGTGGAAATTGTTTTGGGCGAACTCGTTCCCAAAGTGCTGGCGTCTCAAGCTCCAGAACGAACGGCGTTATTGCTGATTCGTCCACTCCAACTCTGTTCATATCTTTTCTTTCCAGCACTAGTCGTTTTAGACGCAACGGTAAACGTCTTAACCGGATGGATCAATCGAAGAACAACTCCAGCGTTGCCTCAGTCCAACGCGCCGATCGTTGGAATTGATCAGTATTCTGTAACCGTGGAGGGCGCTGTAGATTTGCAAACCTTGAATGAACAAATCGGCGTGAATCTGCCCGCTAACGACGCTTATAGAACATTGGCTGGCTTTATGATTCATCAGTTAGGACATGTTCCAACAGAGCGCGATCGCTTGCAGTGGGGCGAACTCGAACTCGAAGCGGTGCGCATCGTCGAGAATCGGCTAGAAGCAATTCTCTTACGCCAAATTACTCGTCCGTTGGGAGAAGTGGGTGAACGTGAAGCTATTCCTAACGTCTAAGTGATCATTCCTGTACGCTAGAAGATATTGCAACTTGAGAGGAAATGCGATGGCACTCACCGCCCAGCAACTTGCCGATCTCATGCCAGATGCAACCCAACTCGAAAGCGATGAGCCAGAAATGGAAAGCTCGTTACATTCTGCTCAGTTGTCCTTGCTGGTGTCTTGCCTAGAGTGGTGGTGGCGCACGAGACAAGACTTTTTTATTGGTGACAACCTAACCATTTATTTCAGCCGACAACAACTAAAAAACCGAGATTTTCGCGGCCCCGATTTCTTTCTGGTGAAACAGACCGATCCAAAGCCCCGCAAATCCTGGGTGATTTGGGAAGAAGATGGCAGATATCCAGATCTAATCATTGAATTGCTGTCAGATTCGACCGCAGATATCGATCGTGGTTTGAAGAAGAATCTATATCAAGACCGCTTCCGGACGCACGAATATTTCTGGTTCTCTCCAGATACGTTGGAATTTGCTGGATTCCGTTTAGTCAGCCAACGCTATCAGCCAATTACGCCAACAACGCAGGGTTTACTGTGGAGTGAAGCGCTGGATTTGTATTTGGGGATTGATTCAGGCAAGTTGAGATACTTTCAACCGAATGGTCAACTCGTTCCTACACCCGAAGAGGACGCCTTAGCCGCGCAACAACGAGCGGACGAAGCGCAACAACGGGCAGAACGGCTGGCAGAACAACTGCGATCGCTCGGTATCGATCCGGACGCCTAAACTTCAATCTTGCCATTCACCTCCAATTCATCCCCAACCTTGCCCCGAACGCCCCAATTGTGCTGTGGAATTTCAGCGATCGTAATTTCAACATCATTTGCAGCGATGCCAACCTGCTCTGACAATCGAGAGAACAGCAGTCGAATCAGGTGCTTCTTTGCGTCTACACTGCGCCCCTCAAACATGCTGATTTCGATAATGATGTATTTTTCAGAGCGATCCGATGGATAGATAAAATTCTCCGGTTCGAGCGGGATAAATCGATGAAACCGTTTTTCTAACGGAAACGCTAAGGCATCTACACCGCAAGCATGAATCGTGTCAGAGATGACTTGACGCGACTGAGCTAGAAAGGAAGCATTTCCGTAAATCTTAATTTGTGGCATGGAGTCTCAATTCAAATCGTTCAAAATACTATCAGATAGTAAGACTATCGAATAGTAAGCGTTCAAGGCAAAACTTCTGTCGATCGCAGAGCGAAGCAATTTCATCTAGACTATTGAGCGCAGGTTTCAAAGTCGGTTTTTGAACGATTGAATTTTGAACAATTGAGTATGGATTACACAGTTCGAGCTTTGACCGTTGAAGATGAGCCTATCCTATGGACAATGCTGATGTACGCTGCACAGGAACCCTCACTCGAATCGGTTCAGAAGCACTCTTACCTTTCTTGTTACGTTGACGGTTGGAGCATAGGCGATGTAGGTTTCGGTGCATTCATCAACGAAGCGCCAGTTGGGGCAGCATGGCTGCGTTTATGGTCAGATAGCGACAGAGGATTTGGCTATACTGATCCGGCAATTCCAGAATTGGCAATGGCTGTGTTGCCTGAATATCGTGGAAAAGGCATTGGGACTGAACTACTGATGCAGATTTTAGAAACAGCTCAAGATAAATTTCCTGCGGTATGTCTTAATGTTCGAGCAAATAACCCAGTTGTAGGACTCTATCAACGCGCAGGGTTCATTAAAGTAGAGGGTAGCGACGTTGTGAATCGTACGGGTGGTATTTCGTTCAATATGATCTGTAAGTTCACCCGCTAAGTGCCTAACAAGCGAACAAGTTGATGAAGCAGACAACTGAAAGCCGCTCGTGATGAAGTTAGATGTTTTGCCACCGCTTATTTTAGGCAAAACTGATTGTCTCAAACCTCTAAATTATTTTGCCTGATTTGATTTCCGCATTTCTCGCCATCTCTGCTGAAGGTTTTGCAGATTTGGATTTTGTCCTCCATATCGCCAACCTACATAAGCATTAGAAATCTCCTGGATTGTTTGAGCGCGTTCTTTAGAATGCAATTTGTGAGATTGCTGAGCGTACTCCAGAGGTGTCTGCGCTGGATGCTTGCGGAATCCTTGTGTAGCTTGCCAATTGAGCATGTCCTGATACAGGCTCTCCATCGGAGGCAATTTTTTCAGCCAACGACGATAGCGCCATTTTTGCCAACCGTGCCAAATCAGCCAGCCGCAGAATCCGAAACACGTCGTCAAAAGTAAGCCCATTAAGAGCCCTGTCCAACCTCTTGAGAAGAGACTGATGAGCCATGCGATTGGCTGCACCACGATCGACTGAATTGCACCCGCAATTCCCGCCATAATCCATGCCAACACTGCTGCGATCGGGGGCGGCAACCAACTTGCAACCCATTTCCAGAAGTGCTGTAACACTGTGAATGTTTGGTCATCCTCAATCGATGGTGGAATCAACTCATGTCCCGGAATTGGATCGATCGCAAACCAGCCAAATTTTGGAATATTAATTTCTGTCATTGCATAAGCATCAGTGTTGCGCACTTCATACAATCCTGTGAATGGATTAAATCGTCCGGGCGCAAATCCGACTACCAATCGGCAAGGGATGCCAATTGATCGCAGCATAACTGTTAGCGTTGTTGAAAAGTGATCTGGATATCCACCTTTGAACTTTATTAAGAACGCTTCTGTTAGATCTTCATCTTTCTCTAGAAGTGGTATATCTAACTGAACTGTGTAATTTTGCTTTAAGTATTGCCCTAGAAATAACGATTTATCATACGTTGAGGTTAGCGGCTGAGATGATGTTGCTAAAATTTCTTCTGTGCGTTGACGAATCTTGGTTTTATTCCCTAAAGGAAGCTGTAAATAAACACTATTCTTTGGCGTTTCTAAATTCGTTGAGCCTTTTTGCAACAGTGTGACGTCTCGATATGGCACTTCTGAAACGACAGAATAGGTCAGCCCTTCACTGAGCGGAACGGGCGATCGCAGTCCCCCTTCTAGATCAAGCCCCACTTCTGAGGTCGGGAAATAAAGTTCTTTCGGCTGTGTCAGTGCTGGAATCAGGTTCGGCAACTCAGAAACAATCGTATAGGTCTGAACAATAGGCTTCGTTTTGCTTAACGTTATGGTGTGAGGTAAATAGAACTGATACAACCACGCAGGACGCTTGAGGGTTTTGGTTTGAGCATTGCGCGATACTTCCCACCCTTGGCCTGTGTACCGATCAAACGCCATGACTCGCCAAAACCCTTCCGCCTGCGATCGCACCCGCATCACCACTTGAGGCTTTAGTTTGCCGCGCCGATTTTGATTAATTTTGTCTCCAAATCCGTAGTAAAACTGCTCATCAAATTGATTGGAATTCCCCTTTTCTGCCTGTCCTCCAACGCCTGCACCTTGTCCCGCTTTTCCGCTACGGACATATCCTGGATTCGTCACTCGCTGATTGTCAAATTTGTCGGGCAATTGAATCTGAGCGCTCACGGGCAGCGATCGCAGTTGATACCCCGAAAAGCGTGGCATCACAGCAAAGATGATCAGTCCCAGCAGCAACGTTACCAGAAAGATTTTAGTTAGAGCCGGAAGATTAAATTTTCGCAGGATCGACTGCTCTGCTTTCGCGCTGCTGAGTCCTAGACGCGATCGGTAGTCCAGCATCAGAACAGGAAGCGCGATCGCTAAAAAGACGAGCAGCATCACTCCAAACATCATCGTTTGACTTAGGGTACTCGCCACCCCCAGCAGCACTAACCCAATGATCATCGAATAGCCTAGATCTTTGCGGCGCGGCAAATCAAAACTATGTAGAACCTGGATCTGAATCAAAAATTCAGCCAAAATCAGCCGCGTATCATTCAGTTGCCCGTTGCTGAGCAATCGCGAGAAAAACGCGGCTAGTACTCCCAGCATGGCGATCGCTAATACAAATTTCGTCGGAATATTCCGCTTACGACGACAATGCCAACTCCACGCCGCCCCCGCCATACTCAGTGGAATTGCCCAAACAGAAATGTGGGTCTCTGCAGCAATATCCGTTGCCAAGATTCCCACACTTACAAGGCTCTGCGTCAACACTCGAAACAAAATTGAGTCTTCGGGTGTTGACGCAGGCAAAGGTTTTAGTTTTGATTGAAGCGAATGCCACCAGTGCTGGGTCATGGGTGCGGGGTATGGGGAAAATCAAAATTCATAGTACCCCTTTCGTCAAAGAGGCAACCTAGAATGCAAAACCTGATACGACGTCTTCCCCCAATTCCCTAATCTCCTAGCCCTCACTCACCGGATGAATGGCAAACACCAGCAGATCCTGTTCCCCTAAACGCACCTCCAAAGGATAGGTGCGATCGGGAACAAAATCGCGAATTTCTAAGCTCAAGCAACCCGCGTTGTCCCGGTCTGCCAGCGATCGAAATTCCTCACCTTGAAATTGGAGACTGCCTCCGCAGGGAAGGTCCGCATCCACTCGTAACCGCACCGTTCCTCCGCCAAAGTGATAGTGCGATCGCAGCGAAAACGCTCCCAGTTCGGTCAGCCATTCTCGCTCTTGCTGAGGCTGTTTAGGCGACACCGTAAAGGTCAACGTATGCATGATTTCTCGCGCTGCCAGCAGCGATAGAGCCATCTGCTGAGTATCGATCGCCTCCTCGTAATGATCAGGAAACTCAATTCCCGCTCTAGCCGCAAGGTCTTGCAGCCCGGCCGCCGAAGAACGAGCGGGGGAAACCATAACATACCCCGCAACATCGTTCAGCAGTTGCGCCTGTCCTGGGAACAGCGTATCAACCGCTTTCACGAGTTTTGCTCCTTCCCGGAGCGGTGATGTGACGATTGCCTGACACCGAGTCAGCAGTTCGGTTAGAATGCTTTCTGGCATCGGCACAGGTAACTGTAAATTGCGTAGTTGTGTCATCCACACTGAAGTCTCTGCAAAGACAGGGCTAGTCGCTCTAGCACTGACAGCCTCAGCATCATAATCCGTAATCTCTTTCTCCCAAGGAAAAAGAGGCGGCTTACGCTGAGCCTCAACTTGAAGCCGACGTTTCAGCAGCGCATGAAAACGATCTTGCACAGCAGGTATCTCTCCCGGTTTAAGTAAAAAGTCCTCTTGAAAGAGGCTGGATGGAGCCTGGATAGACTCCCTCACCGATGAATCGCGGCTCGACTCTACTGGATTGGACTGAGGATAGTATCCTGCAAGTCCAAGAGTTTGCAGCAGATCTATAAGAATTTGCTTTTTAGCTTCAAAATCGCGATCCATTTGTGATAACACCCTATTCATCAAGAGATTCACTTCCTCCGGAATCTTGGTGATTACGAATTTCCCAAGCTTGTTCCAGAAGTTTAAACCATTGTTTCTGAACTTGATTGACCGTGCAACCAATTTGCTGCGCGATCGCGCTTTCGGGGGTCTGCTGTTGCTTTAAGCTCAACAGCTTCGTCTGTTGCGGCGTCAGCCGATCGTGAAGACTCTGCCACTGCCGGTGAGATAACCCCAAATTACGCTCTAAGTCTACCTCTAACCATTGATGCACCAACTCCCACTGGTGAGAGAAGGAGAAGCGAATGAGATGGTACTTAAATCGCTGTTGTAAGTAATCCCGTTGGCGGGCTGTCAGCCCCAAAATCTCTTCAATTTCGTTGGCAGGCAGGTCTTGCAGCCGCAGCGTAAAGTAATCGATACAGTCGTGTTGCTTGCGGTCTTCCAGGTAAGCAATCAGCTCTTTGACGACGCTATGACGCAACGTGTCTTCCGCCAATTCGGGTTCTTGTGCAACCATCTGCTCCCGGACTTGCTGCATCGACGCAACACTCCAAGAACTATCCGAGTCAGACATTGCCCCTTCCGCCGCCTGCTCGAAATCGACCAGAGCTTCACTCGGTTGTTGCTGAGAGAACGTCTGTGCCCTCAAGATGATGAGTTGCTGATTGCGGTGTCCTGGTAAGGGAATGCGACGCTTCCCATACCGCTCTGTAAATGCCATATATTCGGCCAACTCCAGCACCGACTGGGGACTGTACGTTGGCGGTAGCTGCGACTCGCGCCGAAAGGCATTGAGCGCTTCCATATAAAAGCTTTGTAGAAAATCCTCAATCAGCGTTAACCGGGCTTGATAGCTCGATTGGCTTTGCGGCGGCGTAATGTAGCGGTAGACCACAGCACTTAAATTACTGTGAAGCTCAACCCGCCCCCGCCGAGAACCGAGTTTATAGTAGTGCAAACATTGCTGAAGCCGATGCCGTGCCAGAGTTGTCGCCCACGTCTGGACTTCGCCCGACGCTTGAATGCGCTTGCTCTCAGAACAAATGCGGACTACCTCTTGAGCCAACCGATCTGCAACTTCACGGCAATTTGGCTCGGATGCCTTTGTTGCCTGTTGGAGTTCGGTAACTAGAAGTTGAAAGATTGAATCCACGCTCTGGCAGATTTCCCCCACGATGTCTAATGTCTTGCAAATCAATGGAATTGCTCTCATTACTAGCAGGAACATTTTTGTGATCTGTCGATCACAATGGTGGTAGAAGAAACCCCTGATTATTCACTGGATGCTGGAATGAATTTAGACCAACAACTTCAAGACCTGATCGATCATGCGCCGCAAGATGGCTCAACTCCACAAATTATGGAGCGAGTTGCGCCCGCGATTAAAACTGTGGCTGGACGCTTAAGACATCCTCAGTACTACGTGGTGCAGACGCTCGATCAAAGCTGGGTGATGCTAACCCTCGCTAATCGTACCCAAACTGGTCGTGAGAAAAACGTGATTTACGCCTTCTCGACGCTCAAGGATGTGGCAGCGAGTCCTTACGATTTCTCTGATCCCAGCCTCATTGCTTTACCCGTTCCAGTGACACATATCTTGTTTCAAATGTTGGCGATGGAGCAAAGTGACAGCACCATCTTTTTTGAAACGCCAGGAAATGTGACGATTGGTACGGAGATTGAACGAGCCGACATAGAGAAGTTGATTCAAGAAAACTGGCGAGAGCAGATAGATGCGGACTCTCAATACAATATTCCAAGTGATATTGCTTAAGAGACTTTACGGATTGGATTAAACACAAACTTCATCAAACGAGAACTGTAAATTTTGAATACTTGTAGCCAGGGCTGCTTGATATTTCTAAATTTGCAGTTCTACCTTAAACGATGAAAGTTGCATGAGCGTCAACCGTTAAACTACGAATTCCCTTCGATTGTACCTGCTCTCCTCTTCGTAAAAGTTCCGGACGGAAATCGAAACAGAATTATTAAATTCAAAGCTCTCTATTTCATCAAATCTTTATATATCTGAACTCGTTCTATGCGCTGAATTCAAGCACTGTATTGCCAGCACCAGATTCTGAAATAGCTGAACTGAGTTTAGTAAATGGCAGAGGCAAGATGTGCATTTAACTGCTGACTAACGCTAGACATTTAACCGGAACTGTAGAAACCTAACAGTTTGGAGCTAATACGTGTTCGTAGTTTTTCACATTAATTTGTACTTAATATTTTTATACTTCAGAAGTGTACTCTCACGTTGTAAAGCAACAATATTTTTACTTTTTACTGAGGCAGCCCCTCTCAGAGGCTGTTTGAAAAGTTTGGCATGGTCAAATTTTATGCCAACCGCCTGAGCATGATTCGGATCATGGCCAGGTAGATCAAAGTCTCGGATGTTTCCGGTCGTAACTCATAGTCTCT
>JAHHHP010000052.1 GCA_019359275.1 Myxacorys chilensis ATA2-1-KO14
TCTTTTCCTAAGCGCATACAGTCCGAGCCAGGTCTTTGATGTGCTGACGCGAACCCTGGTAGAATCGCATCCTGGTAAACCGCTAACGTCTCCTGATGCACCCGATCGACACTGAGCCATTCTAAGTGGTCTTGAGCGCGCTGCTGCCAACACTCTAGTTGAGTTGGACTCTGCAACAGGTAAGAAAGTGCCGTAGAGAGGGCAGAAACATCGCCCGGTGGCACTAAGATACCAGCCTTGCCGCCTTCAAGCACTTCAGGAATTCCGTCTACCTCCGACGCGATGATGGCACAGCCGGCTTCTCGCGCTTCGGATAAGACCAACCCAAACGGCTCTCGACTAGATGCCAGCACAAAAATGTCTGTTGAGAGCAAATAGCGCTGAGGCTCTGGTTGAAAGCCTTCAAAATGAATTCGGTCTGCAAAGGCACTGTTTAGAGCTTGCTGCTCAAACGCTAACCGATCCGAACCATTCCCTACTAAATATAAATGGACGGTTGGATTGGCGTCAGCTATCTGCACAAAGGCTTCAATTAACTGAGCAATTCCTTTACGGTAGAACAGACCCGCTACAGTCGTGATGGCAGGCCGCTTTAGACAGATTGGTTCCGTTTCAGCCAGGGGGCGTCGCCGGGGACTTCCTATTGTGCCATTTGATACTACACTGATTTTGTGAATTGGCACTCCTCGATCGTGCATGGAGTTAGCAACTGATTGACTGACTGCAATCACGCGATCTGCTAACCCCATGAGAACAGAGGTCGATTGATACTCGTTGTGAACCGTGGATATTAAAGTGTATTCGCTTTTCCGTTGACGAAGAAAGCGGGCTAAAACCGCTCCCGTCATCATATGAGCATGAATGATATCGGGAGCAAACGTTTGAACAATGCGACGAAATTTAAGTATTGCCTGGAGAAGTTGAATGGGATTCCGTCGTTGATCTAAGTAGAAACACTGAACTCCGTAGCGCTTCATTAAAGCTTCATATTCACCGCCGCTACAGGCGACTGCCACCTCAAATCCTGCCTGTGACTGCAAGCAGGCTAGGTCAACCGCCGCATTCACAATTCCGTTTCCGAGTTCCCGACAATCATTGAGGATGTGTAGAATTCGCATTAGCTATTTTGCAATATTTGTTCAATAACATCAACATATTGCGTGACCACGTGATCGCTGGAAAAGAGCAGCGATCGCGCCTTCAGAACTTCTGAGTTCACCGGATGAGCTAAAGTTTCAAGAATCGCGGTTGCCATGGAGTCAGGATCTGCGATCGACACTAATTTGCCATACTCGCCGTTTTCTAATATCTCTGCTGGGCCGCTCGGACAATCCGTTGCTACAATTGGCGTTCCCACTGCCATCGCTTCGGCAACGACATTTCCAAACCCTTCGTAGCAAGATGAGAGCACAAAGACCGCCGAATTAGCCATGTAAACGTAAGGATTTTCTACAAATCCAAACAAAGCGACATCCTGTTCAAGCTTCAATTCTCGAATCAGCGTCTCTAGCCGTGGACGATCTTCTCCTTCACCTAAAATCATCAGCCGTGCCCGTCGCTGCTGCCGCACCTGTTGAAAGGCTCGAATCAAGGTAAAAAAATCTTTTTGACCGACTAATCGCCCTACCCCAAGCACCACAGGCGGCTCTTCAGGCAGAAACCAGGGGTGATCTAACGGCTCCTGGCTTTTCCGAATCACATCCGGAGTCACAACGGGATTGTAGATGACTTGAATCCGATCTAATGGCAAAGCGGTGATGTGGGCTAAGTCTTTTGCTGTTCCCCAAGACGCTGCCACCAGTCCATCAGATTTTGGATAAAGCCATCGCACTAGACAAGCGCGAATGTAAGCCGCTACGTAGTGCTGATCATGCTGGAACTGCCCAGACAGATGAGTCTGCACACACATCACAACTTTCGTTGGCACTGTTACCTGCCTAGCCCATTTCTTAGCCCAAAGCGCTGAACTAATGATGTCAAGAGCAGAGAAGATAATGGTGGGTTTTTCATGCTGCAAGTAACGTCTCAGTGCAACGGTCTTCGAGACAACAACGGGAAACGTGGACTTGAGATCAACAATTCGGACACTAGAAGGAACAAGTCCTAAATAATCTCCCTCAGCTTCTGCCAAAACTAGATCTGTCTTTATTCCTCGCTCAGCAAATCCTTGGGCAAGATGCAACATGGCGCGTTCTGCTCCGCCACCATCCAAGTTAGGTAAAAATATACTGATCGATGTCCCTTTCACGTTCATAAAGTAGGACGCGCTCCACTCTGTAAGAGAATCCCTTGAGTGATGCCTATTTTGCCTCTGTCCTTAGTGGGACTGGCGACAGACAGGGCTAGACCTCTATCTACCAATTTAAATGGCCCGATTGAGCTACTTGGAAGAAGAAATCTTTAAAGCTTTTGATGCTAAAAGATGGGCACTCTGCTGATTGATCGTGTCTAAATTAAATCGGCGCTGAGCTTCATGCTGAGCACGTTGAGCGATCGCGGCTGCCTCAGTGGAGTTTTGCTGACAGTGCGCGATCGCATCTGCTAACTCGTGTACATCCCCTGGAGTCACTAACCAGCCTGTTTCTCCTGACTCAACCAATTCCAGCGCGCCTCCCGCTTTTGCCGCAATGACAGGCGTTCCACACAACATCGCTTCTACAATTACTCGCCCAAATGGTTCAGCAACAGTTGACGTGTGGACAACTAGATCACACATTTGCATCAGCGGGATGACGTCCGATCGAAAGCCCAAAAAGGTAACGCGATCGCGCAGTCCTAGGTGATCGACTTGGCTCTGTAACTGTTGCACATAGTCCTGTTCACCGAATAAAGCATCTCCAACAAAAACCGCCACTACATTCTCTGAGCAGTGGCTCAGTGCTTCCAATAGCACGTGCTGACCTTTCCAGGGAGACAGCCGGCTGAAATGCCCAATCACAAATTTTTCCTGCAATTCTAAAGTTAATCGGAGGATTTTAGCTTGGTTGTGATTCTCTTGGTACTGTTGAAGATGAAATCCGTTGTACACAACATGTACAGTTTCAGGATTTCCACCCGCTTCAATAAAAGCTGTTCGGCTCGCTTGGGAATTAGCAATGACTAACCTAGCGCGGTTCGCCAAAGCTACCGCCAAGCGTTGATTCGTTGAGCTGAAGTGTTCTAAAGAAAGGATGTCGTGCAAATGATACACCAATGGACGGCCACTCACGAGGCTGGCGATCGCGCCAACCACTAGCGCCTTCTGCGTATTAGCGTAAATGAGATCGTATTGACGACTCAAGTGCACTACCTTGGCAATCAGCGGCGCTAGCTGTCTCACACTTTTAAGCCCAGCCAGCCAACTGCTCTGCTTGCGGACACCAATTGCGGCTTGACTTAATATCTGAACCGCGATCTGGTTCTCTTCTAGCAACTGCCGAAATGCACCGTCCTCAAATAACCCGACAAGGCACTGACCGCGATGGCACATTGCAATATCCAGCAAACACAGTTCTGCACCTCCAGGTTTGCCACTCTGGTCGAGAAAAAGAATTTTCACAGAAACGCAGCCCAAAATGGGTTTTCAGCTAGTCATCCAAGCGGAACGCTAAATGTCTAGGATCTAGCCCTCGACAGACTCTAACCAATTGTAAATTCGATCTAGCTGCTCTAAGGTAATTAGCCCGTACTGCCACAAAATCATAGGTAGAGGACCTGGATTTTGTTCGCGGTACCTTAAGGCAAGCGAAATTGATGCAGTAGACAGTGAAAGTTCGTCTTGTAAAAAGCCAATAAATCTAGAGTGCTTTGCAACAGCCATAGGGCATTACCTCCGTACAGTGGACTATCTTGTTGACAACCTTGTTCAAACTTCAATGGGTGTATAATTCAGTCTTCAATCTGGACTGCCCTACCTCCTGAAATTGGAACAGAATTAATCTGAGAAATGAATTATTTGAAAATGAACTTATTACAAACGCTTTGTTGATAGTCAAGACTCTTTGAGAAACTACTCTCTTTGAGGAGTGGCTGAATATAGAAACATGTTTTAGAAGCGGACTGGCGATCAAGATAATCGCCGTATTGAATGTCGACCTCTATCTACAGAGCGATTACCTCGCTATTTTTAAGATATGTAACACAAGATTGATTGTTTATGTAACTTAAACAAAATGCTTAAAGCAGATGCGATCGCAGATCTAGATTAATGATTTCAGGTTTTGGTAAAGTTTCCAAAAAATTTAATATTTCAATTGCCTAGATATAGGAAATATCAGTTTCTAAAAAGTTGTTTACGCTCCAGAAACTGTACGGGGATGCGATCGCCAACCTTAATATTCAGTTCGCTTGCCCGCCCACCTGCTAACTCAACAACTTGATCAATATCACCGATCATAGGCCCATAGGTAGGACACGGAGCCGATTGACAAGGCTGTGCATTAGCCGCAATATATTTCACGATTCCTTTTTGGAGGAAAACCATGTCTAACGGAATTAGCGTGTTTTTCATCCAAAACTGCGTTGGGCGAGCAGGTTCAAAAATAAACAGCATGCCGCGATTCGCCGCTAAGCTGGTTCGATTCATCAATCCAATTGCTTGCTCTTGGGGAGTTCTTGCGACTTCAAGCTGGATGGGTTGTTCAGCAACTTGAATTTGTGCTGTGATCGGCAACATTTGTCCCAAAGCAGTACTTGCCTGTGCAGCCGTCGATGAATTTGGAGGCTGCGACGTTTGAAATAGCGCGCATCCAACCAACAAGCTCAGTCCTAGTCCAACGAATCCAACTTGATACTTCAACACAATCTGGCGCACTCACGATACCTTCACCATTACGACTCTCTTAGCACATATCCAACACCGCGCACCGTCTGAATTAGACGCTTCTCGCCTTCATCCTCGACTTTTAGCCGCAGATAGCGGACATAAACTTCTATCACATTCGACTCTCCCACAAAATCGTAGCCCCACACGTTCTCTAAAATTTGTTCACGGGTGAGTACTTCGCGGGGATGCTCCATCAAATATTTGAGCAACTCGAATTCTTTCATTGTTAGATCGATCGTCCGCCCCTTTCGCAAGGCTCGACGCGTCGCTAGATCTAACCCCAAATCACCAAATCTTAATTGCTCAGTGCTAAGCGTATCAGGTTTGAGATAAAGCTGAACGAGCTTCAGAAACTCGTCACTACGATAAGGCTTAAGAAAATAATCGTCCGCACCTGCCTCTAAGCACGCTACGCGATCGTCAATGGTGTCTCGCGCCATTAGCAATAGCACCGGGACACGTGCACCAGAACTGCGCAGATCTTGGCAAAACGATAATCCCGACTCTCCCGTTGTCAACAAGCGATCGACAACCACTAGCGCAGGGTTGCGTTCCATGGCCTGACGCAATCCAGCATAGGCATCGTGAACCACGATCGTGTCATAGCCAGATTCTTTCAAATCGAGGCTGACGTGCTGAGCCAGCGATTCATCAGTTTCGACAATCAGTACACAAGGAGTAGATTCGAGAGAAACAATGCTCATACGATTAACCGGAAAATCACAACAGGACGCATTTCGGTTGATCACGTGGCTCGGTTTACTGGTGTCTATCTGTTAGATAGAAAACTAGTGACGAGCAATATTCTCCCCTGTTTTAGCACGCATCTTAAAATATTAGTTAAATTTAGCTCATCACCTCCAGATTCAGCCGTTTCTAACAGCTTCGCTCAGACGACTTTACAATATCAGATGGCTTTGCAATGTGAGGCAGCCCCCATCCCAACTTTTCTCTGAGCACGTGAAAGAATTCATGTGGTCGCAGCCGAACAAAGCGAACTGGGTAAGGAGCTTTGCCGATACAAACGCGATCGTCCGGTAATACATAGCAGCCTGCATTCCCATCAGCCGTCAAGATCAACCGATTTGGTGCGGCGGGAAACAGAGTGACTAGCTGATCGTTAGCAAATACTAACGAACGCGATGCCAATGAATGAGGACAAATTGGAACCAAAATGATCACTGGAACTCCAGGCGTAATCACCGGACCTCCTGCCGACAAAGAGTATGCCGTTGACCCTGTTGGAGTTGAGAGAATAATGCCATCTGCTGCAATGTCTACGCGAGTATGCTTGCCAATTTCGACTTCAAAGTGACACATACTCGTCAGTGGTTCTCGGTGGAGAACCATCTCATTTAGACACAAAGCTTCCCATAGCAATGTGTCCTGCCGAAGAATCTGCACCCGAAGCATCGTGCGTTCTTCAATTTCATAATCGCCATTGATTAAACACTCGATCGCATCGGGCAGCTTGTCGAGCAGAATTTCGGTTAGAAACCCCATGTGCCCTGTATTAACGGCAAGCAGCGGAATCTGGCAAGGAGCCACCTGCCGACAAGCAGACAGAACAGTGCCATCACCGCCCAGAACGATGGCAAATTTCATATCAACATCAAACCCAGGCGGCATTAAGCGATCGATGGGCGTATGGCAAACTGGACTTTCTGGGGTTGCATATCCTAAAATACCTCCTGCTCCTGTTGCCAAAACAACGTCCCAGCCGCGAGACCGAAACTTGTCTTCTAACTCTTGAGCCGTCTGACAAGCGAGTGGTTTGTCATCATTGAAAATAATGCCGACCTTGTGCGGGCGCATACTGAATTTATAGTGAGAGATCGGGAAAGAAAGATAAACTCTGAATGATTGATGAAGTATTCCTTAAGAGCTAGATGAGGCTGCAAAGCTATTGATTGCCCTACATATCGTATTTTCTAAAATCGAGGATACGTCTTTTTCTTCTTGTTCTCTTGTTTTTTCTTGGCCTCTGCCTGGGCAAACTCAACCTCTTTGAGCTTTTTCATGATTCGGCTGAAATAGTCCTGCATGTAAGACTCAAGAGTTGTCATATCCTTGCGATCGAGACCAAAAGTCGCATATACATCATCCATCGATGCATTGAGAGGCTTCCCTGTCGCTACCACCTCAGTAAAAGCAAGCCGATCTGCGATGTTCCATGTCCACTGGAAGAACCGAGCCACACGCCGGACTCCGCGTAAAACGCCGATTGGCATCCGCGTTACTTTTGCTTCCCTACCAGATAGCCGCTCACAGAGTTGAATAATTTCTTCGGCTGCCCAAGCGCGAGATCCAACCACTGGAAAGGTTTTGCCTTCAGTCTCAGAAACTTTGAGCGCTCGAACCGCAAACTTGGCGATGTCGATCGTATCCATGTAGGCCGTTGGAGCCGTGTCACCCATTACCCAAACCGCCTGATTCTCCAAGATTGGAATAGCATACTGACCAATAAGACCTTGCAAAAATCCACAAGGACGCAAAATCGTGTAGTTCAGCCCAGATTGTGCCAAGAATCTTTCAGTACAAGCCTTGATGTCCATCAAGGGAACTTTCGGAAATTTTTCAGCATCTAGAATCGAGAAAAATATATAGCGCTCGACCCCTGCCGCTTTCGCTGCCTTAATCAGGTTGACTTTGCCATCCCAATCTACTTGTCGAATGGTGAGTGAATCAGTTGCTCGTGCGGTTGCAGCATCAATTACAGCTGTCACACCCTCTAGTGCTTTTGGCAGTGAATCAGGGTTACACAGATTTCCCGTTACTAACTCCGCGCCCCATTCCTTTAGAAATGTCGCCTTCTTTGGACTACGAACTAAACAGCGAACTTCGTATCCCTCGTCTAGGGCGCGACGAGTCACCTGTCTGCCAAGAGTGCCAGTAGCACCCACAATCAATACGCTCATGAGGGGTTTGGTGACAAATTGTAAACTTTTCGTCAAATTTTATCAGAAATCTCGACCTAAAGTAAAAAATTTGATGTTCAAAGATGAGATTTATGATTAATGCTTCTCATCCTAACGTAGATGGATCAAGCTTACATAGCCCGCGATTACGGGTGAAGCACGGGTTTGAACAAGGTCAAGACGGTTGAAGCAAAGTTCAATCATCTAAAGCAAAAACTGGGACTTGGGTTTAGTCCGTTTTGAAAAAGGCGTACGCTACGCTGGAGACAATCCTTATCTCTAGGCAGTGTGATGCTTTGAGAAGCTGCCCAGCTACTACTGCCAACATCTTTTGCTATGTCGAACTTAAATTCGCTTCCCGCCCAGCCGCCCGACAGTATGCCTTCGCCCCTAGCAGAACCGTTAAATTGCACTGTTCAACATCCAGTTGATCTAGGCAATGTTCGCCATTTGCAGCAGAAAATACTCGACCTGAAAAAGGCGCAGCAAATGGCAGAGTTCTTCAGTCTACTGGGCGATACGAATCGATTAAGAATTTTGTCTATGCTGGCGGTTCAGGAGTTATGCGTTTGTGACCTTGCAGCGGCAGTAGAGATGAGCGAGTCAGCCGTTTCGCACCAGCTTCGAGCGTTGCGGGCAATGCGTTTAGTGGGATATCGCAAGCAAGGGCGCAATGTTTTCTATTCCCTCAAGGATCATCATGTGTTCAATCTGTATCGCGAGGTGGCTGAACACTTAGATGAAGAGGATTAAATAGGAAAAAGGGAAAGGGCAGATCCTGAGAGTGCAGTTTTCCTTTTTCCTTTGCCTTTGCTTATTCTTCTCCCCCTTGGAGCTTGAGTAGCAAGAAGCCCAGGGACAACCCGACAAGGATGAGGCTAAACGCTAAGAAGGCAGTATTAAAAATCTCTCCAGCCATGATGTGATTTCTCCAGATAAGGAATATTAGTCGGTTGTGCGCTAGGCGACCTGACTTAAATAAACAGGCGTCATTCCTGAGATAGGATTTCCTGCATAACGTATTCTAGAGCAGTTCCAAGGCTGGTTTTTACGATTTTGTAAATTTGATGATCAACCGTTCTCGTTTAATTATTACGCTTGGGGATCCTGCAGGAATTGGAGCAGAAGTCGTTTTGAAAGCGCTTGCAGATCCAATCGTGATCGCAGGGGCAGACATTACGATCTCTGGGAGTTCTGCCTATCTACAAGACGCCTACGATCGCTTGAAGCCAGTTTGTAGGGGTGCTTTAGCAGATCCCCATCAGTTCAATATTTTAGAAACAGGGATACCCAGTCCAGTCACAGTTGGCGTTGAGACTGCTGCTAGTGGTGATGCAAGTTTCCGGTGGTTGGACAACGCGATCGCGCATACCTTGAACGGAGAGTTTGATAGTTTAGTAACTGCTCCTATTGCAAAATCGGCTTGGAAAGCCGCAGGACATATTTATCCTGGACAGACTGAACTTCTAGCGGAGCGAGCTGGCGTCAGTCGCTTTGGAATGCTATTCGTCGCTCGATCTCCTCATACAGAATGGACGTTGCGGACGTTATTAGCCACAACTCATGTCCCGCTCTGTCAAGTATCGGAGACCCTAACACCAGAACTCCTCACGCTTAAATTAGATCTGCTTTTAGAGTGTTTGCAGCGCGACTTTGGCATCGCTCAACCTCGGATTGCGATCGCAGGTCTCAATCCTCATAGTGGTGAACAAGGACAACTGGGGCACGAAGAAGTCGAGTGGATGAGTGCTTGGCTCGACGCGATGCGGCTTCAGTTTCCTCAAGCCACACTAGAGGGTCTTCTACCACCTGATACCCTTTGGGTAAAGCCGGGCCAAGCTTGGTTTGGCACAGGAGCAGGGAACGCCCATGATGGGTATTTGGCGCTTTATCATGATCAAGGCTTAATTCCGGTCAAGCTGATGGCGTTCGATCGCGCGGTTAACACCTCGATTGGGTTGCCTTTTATTCGGACCTCTCCTGACCACGGAACTGCCTTTGATATTGCAGGTAAAGGGATTGCTGATGCGACCAGCATGAAAGCCGCTATTCAGCTTGCTGTTGAGCTAGCGCAGCGAAAGCAGAATGCTTCACAAGCGTAATTCCACTGGAGTTATGACCCGCCGATTGCCATTCTGCGCAGTGTTGCTCAGGGCAACATCATGATTGATTAAGTAGGTTTTTTGCGCTACCTCCGAAGGGAGAGGTTGTGTCAAAGTCTCCTGACTTCACACCTAAGGCTGAATTGATTTTTTAGGTTGATTAGCTAACAATATAGGGAAGATTTGGTATATCTCACTACCAAAATACAGCCCACGTTAAAGTTTTGCCTCAAAACTGAAATCAAGCCGATTTCTGCCAAGTTTTTCTGGTTCGACTGTCATTATATTCAGATCCAGAGTTTTAACTTCCTATTTCACACCGCAATTTCTGATATTTGATACAAGAAGGTGCCATATGCTTCAAGCTGCACAATATTCGCTTAGCTTAATTCAGGACGAAGTGCGTCAATTGGTTGATCAAGGAACTGTCAGCCGGTATCAACCCATCTACACACTCTGCAAGCACATTCCTGCCCGCGAATGGGTTCATTTTGAGGCAGAACTAGAGCATCATGGGTTTCTCCTGCGCGATCGCATCGGAGACTTGATGGGCCATGAGTCTTGGGAAAACGACTAATTCCCTCTACACATCTTTCATACAACGAAGTCTGAACATAAGAAGGTCTGAGGTTTACGGCATCGCCAATCTCAGACCTCTTTGATGCTAGGCAATTCCAGTAAAAACTTTTTCTGCTGGCCCAGTCATGTAGATCCGGTTATCTGTTGCCCACTCGATTGCTAAAGATCCGCCGGGAAGCTCAACGGTAGCTCTGCGATCGCACTTTTCGTTCAAGACTCCTGCTACGAGGGACGCACAGGCTCCTGTTCCACAGGCCAAGGTGATACCTGCTCCGCGTTCCCAGACGCGCATTTTGAGATAGTCCGATCGCACCACTTGAATGAATTCAGTATTGATGCGTTGTGGAAAGACAGCGTGATTTTCAAACTGAGGACCAAGTTGCTCAAGCGCAATTTCAGCTACGTCTTCAACGAACGTGATGCAGTGAGGATTTCCCATACTGACGCAGGTCACGTTCCACGTTTTGCCAGCGACCTCTAGCGGTTGATTCACGATTTTCTGATCGGCAGCCGCCAATGTTGTCGGAATTTCTCTTGCTAACAGTCGAGGCTCTCCCATATTGACTGTGACTTGACCATTCTCCTCTAATTTCGGCGTCATCATACCTGCCAAGGTATGAATCTGATATTGCGCTTTAGATGCGCCCGCTTCGGCAGTTTCTAGGTCTGCTAAGAACCGTCCCAAGCAGCGAATTCCATTGCCGCACATTTCGGGTTCGGAACCGTCGGAGTTGAAAATCCGCATGGTGTAGTCGGCTCCGTCTTGCCCTGGCAAGGCGAAAATTACCCCGTCTGCGCCGATCCCAAAGTGGCGATCGCACATCTTTATCGCTTGTTCTGGCGTTAGAAGTGGGTCTACTGAAGCTCGATTGTCGATCAAAATAAAGTCGTTGCCGATCCCGTGGTACTTTGTGAATTCGATAGTCATGGGCTTTTAGAAACGTAGATTGGTTAAATGTGCAGAGTTGTGACGATTGAGGCACTCTATAAACGTTAGAGCGGTAGATGAAGGAATTTAATTATGGCGTTAGAACTAGATACTGGATTGCCAAGCACTCGTCAAATTCAAACCATAATTCGTGAAGAAACAGAAGTTGAGATGAAACTTGCGACGGGGGATGTGCTGACAGGTAAAGTGCGTTGGCAAGACACTCACTGTATTTGTTTGCTTGATCCCCACGATCAGCCGACAATTATTTGGCGGCAAGCGATTGCATTCATTAAACCGAAATTGTAGTAGACCAAAACTGTAGGCAAGTTGTATCGGCTATTGGGTCAACGCTGCGATCAGGTGGAATTCGTAGAGATGCACCGTCGTACATCTCTACCCTTGGCTTTTGCTCCAATCTAGCGATTACTTGCTAAACGCCCGCTATTAGGATGGCTCTGTCAAATCGTCTGCGATCGCGTATTCTGCCCCATTTAAGCTGACGGTTGAAAGTGGAACTTGACCGTCAGGAAATAATGGCTGGGCGGTAGTTCCATCGGGGTTGGGCGTTGCGCTAATGGCTTGATTCGCTTGAATGAGAGAGTGAAACCCTCCGCAGAGTAACAGTCGATCGCCAACCTGAATATCGACTTGATTGTCAGGAAACCGCAAGAACTTGCCTTCACGCCGCACGGCTTGTACTCGGATGCCGTACTGATCTAATACATCGAGATCCGCCAGGGTTTTGCCAGCAATTGGACTTTCTGATGGAACTTCTAACCATTGGCACGACGCATTAAAGGCAGGAACTGCCGCTTCTCCTTTCGCCAATTCAGCAAAGGTCGCAATTTCGTCGGGTTCTCCAACCAGCAGTAAGCGATCGCCCTGTTCTAAGGTGGTTTGAGGATCGGGATAATCAATTTCTCCTCCACCCGCCCGCCGAATTGCCATCAACGCTACCCCAGTTAGCCGCCGCATATCTGCTTCTTCTAACGTCATTCCGGTCAAAGGCGAGAGGTCAGGCAGGCTGTACCATCGGCTGTTCATCTCTTTAGTCGCCGCTTCCAAATCTCGGGAGATTTCTGAGGAAGGACGTTCGGGACGAAGTTCAAGGTAGTGAGAATTCCGGATTTGCTGAACCTCTCGCTGAACGGCTGCTGGAGTCAGTCCAACGCCATTCAACAGATGGGCTGACAGTTCTAAGCTCGCTTCAAATTCGGGTTGAACAACTTCTTTTGCCCCCAACTGATAGAGCAATTCAATATCTTTGTCTCGGATTGCCCGGACCACAACATCTAACTCGGGCGAAATTTCGAGCGATCGCTTGAGACAAAGACGAGTACTCATCGCATCGGGAAGCGAGATCGCCATGCCTTGCGCATGAGCAACCCCTGCTTTTTCGAGAACATGCAGACTCACAGCGTTGCCGTAAATATAGGGCAGTCCTGCCTCGCGAACTTTCTGAATACGACTTTCAGATTGATCAATCACCAAGACTGGATAATTGCGATCTTGCAAGAGACGAACAATATTACGTCCAATACGACCATAACCACAAACGACAACGTGATTCTGAGTCGGCAGATCATCCGAGATAGCCAGGGGAAGATCGGACTGATCTAAATACCTCGCCAGCCAAGGAATCGATTCTGCCCAGGTAAAAAGCGTCGGGATCAGTCGCAACACAAACGGCGTCAGAACCAACGTTACAGCGGTTGTGCCTAAAATCAACAAATAAACGTGACGAGAGACTAATCCCAGCGATCGCCCCTCACTTGCCAATACAAAGGAGAACTCTCCGATTTGGGCGAGACCCAATCCAGTCAGCAAGGCTGTCTTGAGCGGATAGCGAAATCCTCGAACAATGGGCGTCACGATCAAGAACTTACCGACAAAGACTAGCGCGACTAAGCCTAAAATGAGTTCTAAATTGCTCCAAAGAAACACGGGATCGATCAGCATACCGATCGCGGCAAAAAATAGCGCCGCGAAAATATCGCGCAACGGCTCAACATAAGCCAGCGTTTGATCGGCGTACTCTACCTCCGAAATCATCAAGCCTGCGACAAACGCTCCCATTTCGATCGACAGACCTAAATGTTCAGTTAGCAGCGCAATGCCAAAACAAATGGCAACGACCCCCAATAGAAATAATTCTCGACTTTCGGTTTTAGCTAATAGTTTTAATAACGGCGGAATGATCCAGATTCCTGCTGCGATCGCACCCAAAGCGAATAATCCAGTTTGTAGCAGTGCCCACCCTACGGCTAATCCGATGTCTTGAACAGGCTTATCGAGGGCAGGCAGCACCGCCAGCATTAAACCCAGTGCCAGATCTTGAACCACCAGCATCCCTAACATGACCTGTCCATGAGGTGTGCCGGTCTCGTTGCGCTCCATCAAGCACTTCAACACGACTGCCGTTGACGATAGCGATAGAATCGCCCCAAGAAACACCCCTTGCGGCGGCGACGTTACCCATCCCATGCCTAATGAAACAAGGGTCGTTATTACAATAGTTAAGGTAATCTGTAAGCCTCCTCCACCAAGGCTGATCCCCTTCACCTTCTTCAATTCTGAGAATGAAAACTCGACTCCCAGCGCAAATAGTAGAAAAGCGACGCCAAACTGCGCCAACGTCTCGACCTGAATAATTTCTTTGATTAACCCTAGTCCGGTCGGACCGACCACAACTCCTGCTAGCAGATATCCAAGCAAAACGGGTTGCTTTAATAGTGCTGCTAGCAGTCCGCCTCCTGCTGCTGCCGCCAGAACCAAGACGAGATCAACAATTAGCCTGAAGTCTTCTTGCACAGCTTTATTAGAAAATTATTACAGTCTATAAACTTCAGAATACTAAGTTTTCCTGAGAATCGGTCAAGTCCAAACGGCGATTTACAGAGCAATCGTAGATTAATTCTTTAACGAATCTTGCTTTTTCCTAAACGGGTGAAGACAAGACGGGTTGTATATGATACAAGTCTTAGCTCAAGGAGTTTCTGTAAATCGCTTACTCTATATAACTTTGTCAACCATTACGTTGACCGAGATTTAACTGATCGTGTTGTCCGACACCGAAACTAGGGCAAAATGATTCGGGGGTTATCTGTACAAACTGCTGCTTTGGAGTTTAGGGAAGCGCTATGAGCATTGAGAAAATTGTTGAACAAGCCCTACAAGATGGCTATTTGACACCAGCAATGGAAGCGGAGGTCGGACGGATTTGCGATACTGCCTCGGAACTGTCGATTGAGGAATACATGGCGCTGGATCGCCTGATGGGATCGCTACTAACAGGCGAAGTTGTCGCAGTTCCTCGCAAGCAGTTTATTAACGTAATGGAAGAATTAGTATTAACGGAAGCGATCGCGCGGGTGGCAGAGATCGAGGCCACGAGCGATCGCACCTTAGATCTAGGCGATATTGCGGCTTATGCTCTAAACCGTTTGCTACCGCTCTATGCCACCACGGAGGAGGGCGCTAGTTATCAGCGACAAAGAGCCAAAGAAGAACTGCAAGGGCTCATCGCTCAGCAAGTGGGAGAAGCGATCGCCCGTAATCTAGATCGCCCTGACTTCTTTCCTGAACGGCAAGCGTTCGGCAAAAACTCTAAAGACGAAATTCTCACTCAGGTTAATGCCTTACTGCAAGCCTATGCCCCTACCTTTGAGCCAGAACCCAAGTAACCCTAAGCGATCAAACTATTACAGTATTCAAGCAAATTGAAGATTTTAGTTTGAGGACACCCGTGATCTGCAAGGATAGCGGGTGTTTTTATGGGCGAACACTCACTGGAGTTCCCAACTCTATTTGTTTTGCAAGCGCTTCAATATCAGCATTTTTCATGCGAAGACAGCCATGCGAAACAGCTTCTCCAAGTAGCGATTCATCGGGCGTGCCGTGAAACCCGATCAGCAGCTTACCGTGATTGTAGAAACCGAGCCACCATTTTCCCAAAGGATTGCGATCGCCTGGTGGAATTACTTCTCCTGTAATGGGATGTTGCCAAACGGGATTTTGATATTTCTGGAAGACTGTGAATGATCCGAGTGGCGTTTCCCAGCCTTCTTTGCCAATTGCGACTGGAAAGCTTTTCTTGACTGCTTTGCCTTGATAAACGTAGACCCTGCGATCGCTTAAATCCACGACCAAGTTAAATGTCGATACTGGTAATAACACGGCCACAGGTTTCGGTCGAGAGTCAGCCAAAACCGAGGGCCACGTCAGAGTTGCTAAACCCACTTTATGTCGTTGAGCGCCAAGCAGCAAGAGTCCTGACCCAATGCAGAGCAGCATAAGATGATGTGCGATAGGAGACGTTTGAAGCTTAGTAGCCATGATGTGATCGCAAAATTTCCTTACGGCAAATGCTTCGGTGTTCCCAATTTAGCCTTTGGAAGACCATTAAATAAACCTAAAATATCTGGTTTCTCCCGGAACTGATCGCGTTGAAAAGGAATCACCATAAGAAAACAGCAAATCCAAACGCTTTAACTAGAATCAGTAATTTTTAGTTGAGGTGAGCGATTTAAGGCTAATTTGCTACATCACTTTGTGAAGAATGGGTAGAGTTAGGTTCAAAAACCAAACCCAAACCTACAATGCTGTCGAGTGGTGTGATGTATTCATGTTTGATGTGTGAGGAGCTACCGCTATGCGTGAAAAGTTGCTATTAGCGATCGTCATCACCTTTTCTTTAAGTTGGTTGCAGCAACTTTCGACGCCAACTGCTAGAATTTCGCCGCAACTCGAACAAGCTCGCGATTCGATAGCGAGCTTTATTGCTTCAAATACTCCTAATAACACAACTCCATCTTCTTACCCGTGACCTTTTATCTCTGTCTGTAGAAGCATCTTTTAGGTCTAGAGCAAGATATGCTGGTAACACAACCGAACAAATTTCCCAACCTAAGGGAACTTTCCTTGATACAGAGCGGTCAGAAGATTTGGAAACTAGAACATCTTTGAGCTTCCGCCCATGAGTCAGTCCTTTCCTGTATCCTGGTCTTCGGTTGAGGTAGCGGTTCCTCAAACGCCAGTGCAAGCAGAAAAACTCTCTAATTACGATTTAGTACTTCAGTGTCAAGTCGGGCATCGTCCAGAGAAAGCGGTGTTCGCTGAACTCATGCGGCGATATCAATCGCACGTAGACAAAGTTCTCTATCATCTTGCTCCCGATTGGCAAGACCGTGCTGATCTCGCACAAGAAGTTTGGATTCGGGTCTACCGCAACATTCCCCGGCTGAATGAGCCTGTGAAGTTTAGAGGTTGGTTGAGCCGCATTGCGACCAATTTGTTTTACGACGAGTTACGCAAACGGAAGCGTACAGCGAGTCCGCTCTCATTGGACGCTCCACTCTCCCTTGAAGATGGCGAACTTGATTGGGAAATTGCCTCAGAAACGCCCGGTCCCGATGAAGAGTTAAGCACCCGCGAGTTCTATGACCAGTTGAATGATGCGATCGCAGACTTGCCCGAAGTCTTTCGTACTACTATCGTCCTCCGCGAAATCGAAGGCATGGCGTATGAAGAAATCGCAGAAATTACAGGCGTTTCTCTAGGAACGGTAAAGTCTAGAATTGCTAGAGCACGTTTACGTTTACAGACTCAGTTGCAGCAATACCTTGATGGCAAGTAACCGTCAAAATCTCCGTACTGTTACGTTAGTTACGTGAATTTACGGCGTGGTTTTGATAGTATTCTCCAAAATGAAAGCTCTAGTTGTTAGAGTAGCTAGTTGAGGAGTAGATGAGCCAGAAGCTCTCATTCGTTGAGTGGGTATTCTCCTAACAGAAGTGATCCCAAATGAATCCCAGATTTGATCCGCGTGATAAGTCCATGCAACCTTCGTCCCATTCTCCCCAGGAGCCTATGAGTTCTCAGGGTCCGTCCGAATCTAATCTTCACGGCGATTCGCTCTATGAAACTCCGAAAGACCGCTTTGAGTTGCTAAGTGCCTACCTAGATGGTGAGGTGACTGCAACCGAGCGGCGTCAAGTAGAGGAATGGCTAGCCAACGACCCAACTGTTCAGCAACTTCATGCACGACTGCTGAAATTGCGTCAGGCGTTTCGCTCTATTCCTGCTCCTGCGCCGAGCCAGCCCGTCGAAGTGGCGATCGATCAAGTATTTGACAAGATTGAGCGGCGTCCCAATTTGAGTTTGGTTCGGGGCGTCAATACTCGGAGGTTTGCTATACCGATGAGTGTTGCTGCCATGTTTGTGGGTGCAGTCACCGTGTTTGGTCTTAATCGATTGCAGTCTCCTAGCGCTCCTCAGCCTGTTGCAGTACAGCAGTCTGAACCTTTAGAGACGGGCGGATTAATGGTGGCGCTTGATCAACCTGTCGTCGCCATGCCTAAGACCACTTCGCCTGATGTCAAAACCCCAGAAAACAAGCCTTTCGACCATAAGGGTGATGACGCTCACTAAACTGTTATTTTCAGTTTGGCAAAGCTGGTAAGGTTCTAGTTAGATTCTCGATAATCCGTAGTTCTGAGGTGAGCTACGGATTATTTTGTTGGCAACTCTTTACCCTTTTAAGCATAATTTTTGCTGGGTTTGTCTGGGGTTGATTGGCTATAGTTTGTAGCACCTCCATTAGAATAAGTAGACCATTGGTTTTATCCGTAGGAGTCGCGATCGTGGAGTCCCGTTACACCCCCGCAGAAATTGAGGCAAAGTGGCAACAAACTTGGGCAGAACACCAGCTTTATAAAACGCCCGAAACGAGCGACAAGCCCAAGTTTTATGCGCTATCGATGTTTCCCTACCCGTCAGGCAATCTGCACATGGGACACGTACGGGTCTATACGATCGTGGACGTGATTGCTCGGCTCAAGCGAATGCAGGGCTACCGCGTTCTCAATCCAATGGGGTGGGATGCATTTGGGCTGCCTGCAGAAAATGCAGCGATCGAGCGGAAAACGCAGCCTGCGAAATGGACGTACCAAAATATTGACCAGATGCGGGAGCAGCTAAAGCAGTTAGGCATTTCTTTTGATTGGGATCGAGAAATCGCGACCTGCTCACCTGACTATTACCGCTGGACGCAGTGGATTTTCTTGGAGTTTTTCAAAGCGGGATTAGCGTATCAGAAGGAAGCTACGGTCAATTGGGACCCGATTGATCAAACGGTACTTGCCAATGAACAGGTAGATGCCGAAGGAAAGTCGTGGAGATCAGGCGCGATCGTGGAGCGAAAATTGCTGCGTCAGTGGTTTCTCAAAATCACCAATTACGCCGACCAGTTGTTAGCCGATCTCGACAAACTGACCGGATGGCCTGAGCGCGTCAAGCTGATGCAGGCAAACTGGATCGGCAAATCAGTCGGAGCGTATTTAGAGTTTCCGATTGTAGGAATTGATCAGAAGATCGGCGTCTTTACAACTCGCCCCGATACGGTATATGGCGTGAGCTATGTTGTGTTGGCACCTGAGCATCCGCTCACTCAGAAAGTAACCACTCGTGATCGCGCTTCTGCGGTTGAAACGTTTGTTCAAGAAGTCTCTGGTCAAAGCGAGATGGATCGCACGGCAGAAGATCGACCAAAGCGCGGCATTCCAACAGGCGGCACAGCGATTAATCCGTTCACAGGTGAAGAGATCCCGATTTGGATCGCGGACTATGTGCTGTATGAATATGGAACGGGTGCCGTCATGGGCGTGCCCGCTCACGATGTGAGAGATTTCCAGTTTGCAACCCAACAGAATTTACCGATTAAGGTTGTCATTGCACCACCCGATCAGCCGACCTCTGGCTTGAAAGAAGCGTACACGGAAGCTGGAACGGTCGTGAATTCTGCTCAGTTTGACGGCACACTTTCAACCGAGGCGAAGGGTATGATCGTCGCCTACGCCGAGAAACAAGGTTGGGGTAAAGCCCGAATTCAATATCGCTTGCGGGATTGGTTGATTTCTCGTCAACGCTACTGGGGCGCACCGATTCCGATCATTCATTGTCCCGAGTGCGGCGCGGTTCCGGTTCCAGAGGCCGATCTGCCTGTGCAATTGCCGGAAGATGTTGAACTGTCGGGCCGGGGTGGATCTCCATTGAGCAAATTAGAGTCTTGGCTGAACGTGCCTTGTCCGTCATGCGGAACGCCTGCCAAACGAGAAACCGACACGATGGACACCTTTATTGATTCATCGTGGTATTTCTTGCGCTATCCCGATGCTAAGAATGATCAAGCAGTCTTTGAGCGCACGAAAACGAACGATTGGATGCCCGTTGATCAATACGTTGGCGGGATTGAACATGCAATTTTACACTTGCTGTACTCGCGGTTCTTTACAAAGGTGTTGCGCGATCGCGGCTTCCTCAACTTTGATGAACCGTTTGAGCGGTTGTTGACTCAAGGCATGGTGCAAGGCAGAACTTACAAAAATCCGACAACCGGAAAATACGTCTTGCCGATTAACATTAAAGATCCGGCGAATCCGATTGATCCCGATACAGGCGAGACGCTGGATGTCGTCTTTGAAAAGATGTCGAAGTCAAAATATAACGGGGTGGCTCCGGGAGATGTTGTAGATAAGTACGGCGCAGATACGGCCCGCATGTTCATTCTGTTCAAAGCGCCGCCCGAAAAAGATTTAGAGTGGGAAGATGCAGACGTTGAGGGGCAATTCCGATTTTTGAATCGGGTCTGGCGACTGGTAAGCGAATCAGCCGCATCTCTTAAGACTACAGGATCGCAAGATTTCACTAAAGCGGAAAAAGAATTGCGTCGAGTGATTCACACGGCAATTAAAGAAGTCACTGATGACTTGCAGGGGGACTATCAGTTCAATACAGCAATTTCAGAATTGATGAAGCTCAGCAATGCGCTGGGAGACTTTCCGGAAAAAACGTCTTCAGCCTTTGCAGAAGGAATCAAAACCTTGCTGCTGCTGTTGGCTCCGTTTTCGCCTCACCTCACCGAGGAACTGTGGCACGCGATCGGACAGTCAGAATCGATTCATACTCAACCGTTTCCAATCGTCGATCCGACAGCGCTCATTGCGGATGAGAAAACGATTGTGATTCAGATTATGGGGAAAACTAGAGGCACAATCGAAGCGGCAACTGCGATCGCAGATGACAAAGCCGCTTTAGAAAAATTTGCCACCGAATCGGAGGTTGCTCGTCGCTATACCGATGGCAAAACCATCAAAAAGGTAATTGTCGTACCTGGCAAACTGGTTAATTTCGTCGTCTCCTAACCTCTTGCAAGCAGCTCATCAGATCTCAGGTGGAAGCAGGAAGCAAATCGTTTCCTGCTTCTGAGTTCGTTTAGCTGGCATTTGTAGCTTGCTGGACTAGCTCAATCACCTGTGAGCGGCTCAGCTTCTCAGAGCCATGCTGCATCGCGTCTAGCGTAGCGTGCGCCAACGTGAGGATGATTTGGCAAAAGTCGAAAGCTGGACTACCTGCGGGTAACGATGTGATGTAGGCATTTGCAAGCTGAAGCTGACGACGAGAATACGCTTGCATGTTGTCATTGGTCCAGCCATCGGGATAGAAGTCTACACGACGGGTCAAATCTTCGCTGTGGTTACGAAGAATATTCACCGACTGCAAGCCTCGACCAAAGCCGATCGCATCCATCCGGTCGGTTTGGGTGCCATCATGCCAAGACCACAAATCTGAAAGCAGTAGCCCCACAGAACCTGCCACGCTAAACGTGTAGCGATCGAGATCGGTTTCGGTTTGAATCATCCAGTTTTGGTCTGCCCAGTGCGCCATTCGATCTGCCATGGCCGCCGTTGATTCCCACACTCGCGGCGCAATGTTTGTAGGCGCAAAGGTTGCCCATTCACCAATTCGCAGCGACACCTCTGGTAGCTGATCGGTGTACCCCCTAAAAGCAGGTTCAAAATCCTCATCTCCAAATCCATCTACTCCAGACTGAAGAATTAAGCTAATCTCGCGAAGAATCTTGGCTTTGACAGCATTATCAAGGTGGGGGTCATCTTCAATTTCGTCGATCGCTCGCATACAGAGGTAAGCAGATGCCACAGCTTGTTGCAAACCTTGCGGAAGCCGACTGATAGGAATAAAAAATGTCCGACTCGTATCTTTCAAAACCTCAAGGGCATCTTTTTGCATATTCATGTAGTATTCACTCCTCTCTCCAAACTTTTATAGCAGGCTGTGATCTAAAACGGTGTTTCCTTGGCAAAAGCACCGAATTTCAACTAAAAAGCTCTTAGTCATCACGATATTAAATGACAGCGTTTAAAGAGAAATGAGAAATCCTGGAAAAGTTCAGTATTCACAACGGGTGACTGAAGTCTAATGGGTCTAATTTGAAGTTGCAGTACTCCTTGTGGAATAGACTACTAAATTGTTCTATCAGTTTTACTAATAATTATGAACTACTGGTTGCTTAAGTCCGAGCCAGAGGTTTATGGAATTCGAGATCTAAAGCGCGATCGCACCACCATTTGGGATGGAGTCCGCAACTATCAAGCGCGAAATTTTCTACGCGCTATGCAACCGGGCGATCTAGTCTTCTTCTACCATTCCAACACGACCCCTCCCGGCATTGCCGGAATGATGAAAGTGGTGGAAGCTAACCTTGCCGACCCCACTCAGTTTGATTCAAGCAGTCCCTATTACGATCAAAAATCGACGCCTGACGCACCCCGATGGCAAACTGTTGGTGTAGAGTTTGTCGAAGAATGGGCTGAAATTGTTTCCCTCGATCAGCTAAAACAAACCTTTACACCGGATAACCTCATGGTAGTGCGTCCGGGAAATCGCCTTTCTGTAACTGCTGTAAGCCACTCGACGGCTCAAAAAATTCTAAAACTAGCAAACCCCCATCGAGCGATGCCTGCTATAGCAGATTGAGGTAGCAATCCCCAAAATCTTAGGTAGAAATCCCTAATCTTTACCCTCGCTTTTGACGATCGCTAAGCTAGAATTGTAAAGGCTTCTTTACCATCCCTAGCTGGACTTTTTATGACCCTCCCAATCCGCAACGTTGCTATTATTGCCCACGTTGACCACGGCAAAACAACTCTTGTCGATGCTTTGCTGAAACAATCTGGTACGTTTCGAGAGGGAGAAGACGTACCAGATTGTGTGATGGACTCGAATGACCTAGAGCGTGAGCGGGGCATCACGATCTTGTCAAAAAATACGGCGGTTCACTACGGAGACACGCTGATCAACATTGTCGATACGCCTGGACACGCAGATTTTGGCGGCGAGGTGGAGCGAGTGTTGGGCATGGTAGATGGCTGTCTGCTGATCGTCGATGCGAACGAAGGCCCAATGCCTCAAACGCGCTTTGTGTTGAAGAAAGCCTTGGAAAAAGGGCTACGTCCGATCGTCTTTGTGAATAAGATCGATCGGCCTCGTGCTAATCCTCACATTGCGGTTGATAAAGTACTAGATCTGTTTCTTGAACTGGGTGCTGACGATGATCAGTGCGAGTTTCCCTATCTTTTCGGCTCTGGGTTGTCTGGCTTTGCCAAAGACACTCTGGAAGAAGAATCAAGTGACATGAAGCCTCTTTTTGAAGCGATTTTGCGCCACGTTCCGCCGCCTGTGGGTGATGCCGAAAAGCCGCTTCAGCTTCAAGTCACAACGTTGGACTACTCAGATTACTTGGGTCGGATTGTGATCGGCAAGATTCACAATGGCACGATTCGCATGGGACAGCAGGCGGCGATCGTCACAGAAACAGGCGACGTGGTGAAAGGCAAGATTACGAAGCTGATGGGCTTTGATGGGCTTAAGCGAGTCGAAATTCCTGAAGCAACGGCAGGCAACCTGGTGGCTGTGGCTGGATTTGCAAATGCTAACATTGGCGAAACCATTACTGACCCCAATGATCCTCAAGCGTTGCCGCTCATCAAAGTGGATGAGCCAACCTTGCAGATGACCTTCTCAGTCAATGATTCGCCGTTTGCTGGGTTGGAAGGCGATTTTGTGACGTCCCGGCAGATGCGCGATCGTTTGTACCGCGAACTCGAAACGAACGTTGCGCTTCGTATCGAAGACACGGACTCGCCCGATAAATTGGCGGTTTCAGGTCGAGGTGAACTGCACTTAGGTATTCTGATCGAAACGATGCGTCGGGAGGGCTACGAGTTTCAGGTGTCTCAGCCTCAGGTGATTTACCGCGAAATGAATGGACATCCCTGCGAACCGTTTGAAACCTTAGTGTTGGATGTGCCTGAAGAAGCGGTCGGTGGCTGTATCGAGCGGTTAGGTCAGCGTCGCGGCGAGATGCAAGATATGCAGGTCGGCTCAAACGGACGCACGAATCTTGAATTTGTGATTCCAGCGCGGGGTTTGATTGGCTTCCGAGGGGAGTTTATGCGAATTACCCGTGGTGAGGGCATCATGAACCACAGTTTCTTGGAATATCGCCCCATGAGTGGTGATATTGAAGCGCGGCGCAACGGGGTGCTGATCTCGTTTGAAGAAGGTGTTGCAACCTTCTACTCGATGCAGAACGCAGAAGATCGCGGCGTGTTCTTCATCAGACCTGGAACGAAGGTTTATAAGGGCATGATTGTTGGGGAACACAATCGTCCTCAAGATCTTGAACTCAATGTTTGCAAGGCAAAGCAATTGACGAACCATCGGGCGTCTGGTGGTGAAGAACTAGTGCAGCTTAAAGAACCGATCGAGATGAGTTTGGAGCGGGCGCTAGAGTACATCGGACCTGATGAGCTTCTAGAGGTTACGCCTGAATCAATCCGTCTGCGTAAAGTTGCGAAGGCGAAGAAGCTAGCGAAGAAGTAAACGCGACTTCTGTTCATTGCTCGATTAATACTGCCAGTCACCATAATCTTCGGTGACTGGCAGTATTGTTTTTAGGAAGACAGAATTTTCGCTTGTTATTAGATTGCTAAATCTGGTGGGGAAAAGTTGGAAAGCTCTCAAATAGGAAGCTATCTCTGCCTCAATTTCAAATAGCTAAGTTTGCAAAGTGTTATACTCTCCCCGGTGAAGGATGTCTAGGAGAGTAAACTATCCCTACCCCAGAACAAAAGACGCAGTGCTTCACGTTGTGCTGTTGGTTTACCAGACTTTATTTGCCTATCAACATCATTCGGATTGATGAGCGAACAGGTAATATTTTCTTCTTAGCAGGTGAAGAGAATATCATAGAGATATTCCCCAACGGCAAATGGAGGTACGTGCAATGAGCCAGCCTAACTTCCAAACCATGAGTCGGAAAGAGTTGCATGATTATGTTCTCACGCATCGTGAGGATCAAGCTGCTTTTTATGCCTACATAGACAAGCTTCATACCGAAGCGACCTGGATTGACATGCCGCCGCTAGAATCTGGTGAGGACTTAAACAGTTATCCTGAATTTGTTAAGCGTTTTCGTGGGAACTCAGAACCGCGAGATAATTAGGGTTAACAGGTTGTCAAGCTATGGGAAACTAGCAGATTCAGAAGTTAACTCTCTACGAGAATTTGTACCCTAATTCTTCAAGGCTCCACCTCATTCCATAAGCGCTCAAGCTGACGTTGCCAAGCAGACATCGTTTCTTCGCGCGATCGCTTCCCCATCTCCAGATCTCCCATCAATCCTTCTTGATAGAAGCGATCGAGGGTTTGCATGGTTGCCTCTAACGATTGCCCTTGGCGTTTTGAGGCTTGAATGATCTGACGAATTTGTTTTTCTGCCAAAGAGCTAAATGTTTCGTTTAACCCTTGTTCCTTGATCGCCAACATTCGCTGGGTTGCAGAGCCAAGATCATCGGCAGTCAAACTTGCCAGTGAATGCTGAAATACCGACCAGAGTACGTCTTGATGAACGGCATAGCGCGTTTCTTGAGTCAGATCAAAATTCGCTTCTAACAGTTCTCCTAAAAACGGCTGCGCGTCTTGAGCAGGTGCGATCGGCAACAACATTCGTAGCCAAGACTGATCATCCGATAGCAAGGCTAAAAGTCGATAGTCAGGCGTTTCAATTTGAAAAGAACCCGGCGCTAAGGTTTGCACTGCCGAGCCAAACAATTGATTTAGGGTGGCGGTCAGTTCTTCTAAAGTCATGGGATTTGCAGTAGCACACATACAACTCAGTCAGCACCGTCTCAATATCAGACGGTGTGTTTGGTTCCTTTTACTGTAATCGCCATTCTGAAAACAAAAAAACCCCAATCGGAGGATTGGGGTGCTTAGGAAGGGAAAAACAAGGAAGTTCTGAGTAGAAGAGGCAACTAGGAGTTAACTAGCCATTCTTCAACTGCTTCCTCTTTTGTATTTGTCCGTCGACTGGGAGTTTCGCGCTCGAACTTCATGTGAATCTCGCGGTTTTGCTCGCCGTCTGCGGCAACTGCCATAATCGGGAAGTCGATCAGCCCGTCTTGGAAAGACATTTGGAATCGGAAAGTTCCGTCTGGATTGAGCTTGATCGGGCGTCCGCCAATCGTTACGGTAGCATCTGGCTCGGTCGCGCCGTAGACAATCAGTTCTGCATCAGCAACCAGCCAGAACTTGCGAGGACGAACTGGGGGAGCCGACGCGGAGAAGCCTGCACCCGACATGGTAAGACCCGAAACCGTTGGCAACGCCCACATGCCCATGCCCGATGGGAACACATAAGAACTAATGCTCTCTTCGTGAATGGAGCGATCGCTTTGCTGCATCGAGCCATAGAGCGACCCTGCGATGCGCTGAGCTTCGACGCCTTGAACCATGCCAAAGATATCGTCGTAAATTGGGTTGCCTGTAGCGCTCATGCCACCTGTGATCGCGCCTGCTGCCCGTTGAGTCGGAGGAACTAATTCCATCACCGTTTTACTGCGCAGGTCTTGATCCCAATTTAAGGTGACAAAGTGATCTTCGATCCAATCCGATGGGTAGACGGGCGGAACCCGTACCTGAGCCGAGCGAGCCAAGGTCAACCAGCGTCCGTCAGCACAGCGATAGCCAATTTCGATCATGTAGTCGCGATCGCTAACCGGAATCGGCAAGTACCACTCCCGCGCCATTTCATCGCAAGGATATTCCTGCACGCTATGAGAAGTCTGGAATTCTACGTTGATATCGGTCACGTCATATAGGCGCATCGCCAGCATTTGGCCGCCCTGACGACGTAACTCTTCTTTATGCTCGTTAGGAATATCCCAGTAAGTGTAAGCCCACTGTGGATCGCGGGGCATTAGCACAACGCGGCTCTCACCGTAGCCAGATGGTAGGTCAGCGAGATCGCTATCGACGCCTGCTAAAGAAACGACGCTTGGTTCAGTCTTGAGTTGAGAATTGTCTTGTCCAACGTCAAATTTTGCCGCTTCCACAGTTTCTTGTGCCTCTAAGGTACGGGTGGGGACAGGGGATGAAAAACGAGTGCGCTGAATGTCTTCGATCGACGCCAGCAGTTGGTCTTTACGCATCCGGCTGTAGCGCGAAACGCCATATTCGCTGGCAACGCGCCTCAATTGGCGCAATGTCATCTCGGTCAAAGGAGGTCTCTCGGTACTCATAGCATTCTCCACAACAGTAATAACGCCTCGGTTAAGCCAAATCGTGTATTGGGATCACGTGTTTTGGAATCACACATGTATCGGGATCAATAGTGCGGCCTAATAACTTTTTCTTGGGGATCGCTAGTCGAGTTCATCATGCAGCAAAGCTAGATAGGGATCAAGGGGTGAGAAGACTTGATTTCAGGCCAAATCACGGAATTTCAATGCAAATGGGGATCATTATGTCATGATAACCTGACATTTTTTACGATATGGGGATCGGCCTATAAGCATTAGGGGAGCGGCCCATAAGAATTACTTGATATTAAGATCCCGAAATTTAGCTAAATGTCAGGTTTTCATAACATTTGTTTCTCGTTCTTCTCCCACCGCTTTCTAGTAGACTGCTGTAAGCAAGCTTTGGAATGTAACGTTATGAACTCCGGTTCTGATCCTTCTGATATTGAAGAATCTGTTGAAGTCGAGGAGGACTCAGGCCATCAAAAGGAAACGCTGTCTAAACAAAGTCGAATTATCAGTAAAGTATTGGCTCCGGCAGTGCGACTGTGGCTGCGATCGCAGGTCGAACACATTGAAGACTTGCAGGTAGAGATCGAAGCGGGCGATCGTCAGATTCTGGGTGGTCACATTCGACAGATCGCCCTTTCTGCTCAAAAAGCGGTCTATCGGGGGCTGCATCTCACACAGGTGCATTTAACTGGACAAAATATTCGCGTCAATTTGGGGCAAATCGCTCGGGGAAAGCCGATGCGATTGTTGGAACCCGTGCCGATTGAAGGAACGCTTTTGCTGCAAGAAGCTGACCTGAATGCATCTGCAAACGCGCCCTTGCTTAAAACCGGAGTGACTCAATTTTTAGTAACGTTGCTTAGATCAAGCGGTTCTGAGGTAGAAGAACCAGCGCTCAATCTTCAGAACTTAAAGATTCGGTTAGAAGAGAATCAGATCGTGTTGGCGGCGGCGTTGATTTCGCGCAGTGGAACCGAGACTGCGATCGCAATTCGCTCTGGATTTGAGATGGGTGCGCCAAATCTTCTCAAGCTCGTCAATCCGCACTGGTTGCCTCATGCAGGTGCGAAACGCGGACTCGCAATTCACGATCTCGACGGCTACGAATTTGACTTGGGTAAGGATACTGAAATTCAGGACTTGAAACTGGAGACGGGACAGCTTTCGTGTCGAGCAAAGCTGTTGGTGCGATCGTGAGCGGTCAGGCGTTTTGTTAAGCCAATGCAGAATTCATACAAGCTCAATTGGGCAATAGCGGTAAGACCAGCGTGACAAAGTAATAGACCAACGGAGCCGTAAACACATAGCTATCCGCGCGATCGAGGATGCCACCATGTCCGGGAATCAGTTGTCCAGAATCTTTCACTCCCGCATCCCGTTTCATCATCGATTCGGTCAAATCGCCAAGTAGACTGGCAACACCAATCAATAAGCCTAGTAAAACACCTGTGATTGGCCATCCTGACCAGTCGAGATACCACGATCCGGCCACACCCACCGCAACACTAGCAGAGACTCCAAAGACTGCCCCTTCTACCGTCTTCTTGGGGCTGATATCTGACAGGCGGGTGCGCCCAATCCATTTACCGATAAAGTAAGCGCCAATATCTGCGGCCCAAATACAGAGAAAGGCTAGAAAGGTGTGGGTCAGTCCTTTTGGCAAAGCGTCTAAACCCTGCCAAGAGGTGAGCCAGAATCCATCAAGCGGAATGTTGCTCAGTTCGGCTTGACCGAGTGATCGCAGTCGTACCCAGTAACTCGGCAAATAACCACAGTAGAACAAGCCCATGATTGAGGTGGAAATATCTGCGATCGTGGCGAGTTTGGGCTGAAACAGCAGATAAAAACAGATAAACGTTCCGGCGACTGGGAAAATAGCATCTGCCAGCGAGGGATTTAAGTTTGAGACGATCAGTAGAATTTGGCTGACTACTAATGTTGTTTTGGCAGCGGGGACAATGCCTTTCGCACGCGCAAGCTGAAAGTATTCGAGTTGCCCAAGATAGATAATGATGCCGAAACAGACTGTGAAATACCAGCCACCCATGAGGATCATGGCTAGAGCAAGTACGATCGCGACAACTCCACTAAAAATTCGAGACCAAGGCATATAAACTAACCGTGCGTGAAGGGAACTTGGTCTAATCTCAACTTGATCAACGGCGACTTTGTTCTCAAAAAATTAATGTCAGGTTAAGCAGGTTAAGGGTTGCTTTGGAATACTTTATCAATGATCTGTGAGCAATAGTAAATGCTGAATGAATATTTAAAGCTTTTATCGTTGTTAACCCGTCAATTCATTTTCTCTCCACTCAACACGAAAATTGGATCGACTGCCGCAAACGTTTGACTTGTGCCACGAGTTTCCAAGCGATTAATGGCAGATTGCACAACTTCAATGTTGCGAGCATGAAGTTCAGCAAAGCTTTCTGAAATTTTATAAAGGGTCTCTAAGTTAGCAGCCGTAGCCACAACACGCCCATGCGGTTTAAGGTGCTGCCACACTTCTTTAAGAATATCTTTGATGGAGCGTCCACCCTCAATGCAGACGCGATCGGGAGCGCTAGTTAAAGTTTTTAGACAGTCGGGAGCGCTGCCTTCAACGATGCTGACGTTTTTGACTCCGAAGCGATCGCAGTTGCGACGAATTAAATTAGCCACATCCTCATCTCGCTCGATCGCAATGATTTGCCCGCCAGGACATAATAAACCTGCCTCGACAGGAATTGTTCCGGTTCCGGCTCCAATGTCCCACAGGACGGAATCGGGTTTGAGTCGTAGTTGACAGAGCAAGAGCAGCCGAATCTCTCGTTGACTCATCGGGATGCCGGGCAAGTTCTCGAATAAATCGTCGGGAATGCCAGGGGTGACGTAAGACCAAAGCGGAGAAGTCATAGGGTAAGTCTTGACTTAAATAGAGCTTTATTTGTGGAATTTTAGAGAGTAGTTGAGGGTTGTGCGGTTAAGTCCCTTCATCGTAATTGGGAGACATCAAAACATCACAAGTGACAAGGCGCAACTTTTTGCCCAAACGACTGGAATTCGCTTCGCAGAGGAATGCAGACCCAAAATGAAGCGACACGACGTCGAGATTAAAGAATCTTTCTGCAAATCGAGTGATCTGTATCTCTAATCAAGTCACGGAAACCTAAATTGAGAAATGCTTCTATTAAATTAAGTAATGCTTATGCAAAATCAAATAACGAAAGCTGAAATCGACAGACGCTTATCGAAAATCAAATAACAGAAGCCGAAATCAACAAACGCTTATCGAAAATCAAGTAATGCTTATGCAAAATTAAATAACGAAAGCCGAAATCAACAAACGTTTATCAAAAATCAAGTAGCGGGAACTTGAATCAGTAAACGTATCTGGTATTTACGTCCTTATTGAACAACGCGCAACATTTTGAGCGTAGGATCTGTGCAACCTGTAATAAAACCACCCGACTTGAGAACGTATTGCAGAACATTGAGAGCGTCTTGAGTAATGTATTCTCCAGGCATCAGAATGGGAATGCCTGGTGGATAAGGGCAAACAAGTTCCGCAGAGATACGATTGGCGTTACCAAAATCTGAAAAATTGCCCGCTTGATCGATCGAAATCATTTCGCTTCGAGCAAAGAACGCTTCACGGGGAGACATTGCCTGCGTTCCATTCAACAACTCCCCACCTCCCATAGATACCCCAACCGCTCCTGACAAAACGTTGCCGACGCCTTTGGCTAGCCGATCCGCTGCCAACGTTTCCCACGCCGCGATCAGCCGATCTACATCTGCTTTCGTATTGCCCAAACTAAAAATAAAGGTGACATGCCGCAGAGACGGCAATTCTGCCGTTACACCTAGCTGCTGATGCAGAATTTCGTCTGCCGTAAATCCATCTATGCCTAAGTTAGAAACCGTTACGGTCAATCGAGTCCGATCGAGGGCATAGAATCCAGAGGTCGTGGCCTGTTCAGGATTTAGGGTTGCCAGTTTTGGAATCGCTTGCAGCCGCGATCGCGCTTCATTCGCTAACCGAAGAGTCTGATCCATCAACTCCTGTCCCTCCGTTGCCATCTGCCCTCGTGCAGCGTCTAACGAGGCTAGAAGCAAATAACTCGGACTTGTCGATTGAACAAGCTGCAACGATTGCGAAACGCGATCGCGATCAATTCGATCTCCTTGAACATGCAGCATCGAAGCCTGCGTCAGGGCTGATAAGGTTTTGTGCGTCGATTGCACGGTTAAATCGGCTCCTGCTTGTAGCGCAGACATCGGTAAATCAGCATGAAACGCAAAGTGCGCTCCGTGAGCTTCATCTACGATTAATGGAAGGTTGTACTGGTGAACGAGATCTGCGATCGCGGCAATATCACCACACACCCCAAAATAAGTGGGATATACCATCAACACCGCTTTTGCATCAGGATGCTGTTTCAGCGTGGCGGCGACCGTTTCAGGCGTAATACTGTGCGCGAGATCTAAGATCGGGTCGTATTCGGGGTGAACAAACACAGGGATTGCGCCAGAGAGGATTAGAGCCGCGATCGCAGATTGATGCACATTGCGCGGCAAAATAATTTTCTCGCCAGGGGCACACGTTGCTAAAATCGCAGCCATAATTCCGCAGGTCGAGCCATTCGCGAGAAACCAAGTTCGTTCTGCCCCAAACGTTTGCGCGGCTAAGGCTTGCGCTTCGGCAATCACACCTTGAGGCGCAAATAAATTGTCGAGTTCGGGCAATTCGGGCAAGTCAGCCTGAAAGACTTGGGAGCCGAGGAGATGAGTGAGTGCGATCGCGCTGCCAATTCCACGCTTATGTCCTGGCGCATAGAAGGAAGCGTGCGATTTGAGGGAGCAAGCGGTCAGAGCCTCTAATAGCGGCAAGCGAACATTTGGCATGATCTTTGGCATGATCAACACGCATATTGAACTTAACGGATATTAACGGAAACGCAGTTCCTGCATCTCTCTGGACAGATGTTTCCTGCCCAACTTCCTTTCTAGGTTAGGAATGTCAAGTAATTCGTTAGGATATTCTATGGTTAACCCGCCGACCATTCCTGATCCAACGGTTCCCGATCCGGCTCCCAGCCCAATTCCAGAACCGTTTCCCAAGCCCGATCCATTACCTTCTCCTGTTCCGGAACCGATTCCCTCTCCTGTCCCGGAACCGATTCCCTCTCCTGCCCCAGAGCCTGTTCCTGCTCCTGTCCCACAAACCATACCGGGACCTGTTTAACCGTTTGTATCTCACCTACCTACTATGCTAAGAGCCGGGATTGTTGGACTCCCCAACGTTGGAAAATCAACTTTATTTAACGCGGTGGTTGCCAATGCCAAAGCCCAAGCCGCCAACTATCCCTTCTGTACGATTGAGCCAAATGTCGGTATTGTTGCCGTCCCTGACGATCGGCTAAAAGTCCTGGCAAATATTTCTAGCTCAGCCGAGATTTTGCCAGCACGAGTCGAATTTGTGGACATCGCCGGATTAGTGAAAGGCGCAAGTCGCGGGGAAGGCTTGGGCAACCAATTTCTCGCCAACATTCGAGAAGTCGATGCGATCGTACATGTGGTGCGCTGTTTTGAAGATGACGATGTGATTCACGTTTCCGGATCGGTCGATCCAGTGCGCGACATTGAAGTGATCAATCTTGAACTAGGGCTTGCTGACTTAGATCAAGTCGAGCGCCGAATTGAACGTGCCCGAAAGCAGTCTCGCACCAGCAAAGAAGCTCAAGTCGAAACGGGCGCACTCGAAAAGTTGATTCCAGTCCTCAATGAAGGTAAACCCGCACGTCAAGTTAGCCTCACCGAAGAGGAAGAAGAGCTGATCAAACCACTCGGATTGCTGACTCGCAAGCCAATTATCTATGCCACGAATGTTTCTGAAAATGATCTGGCAACAGGTAACGAATGGGTTGAGCAGGTGAGAGCGCTCGCCGCTGAAGAAAACGCGCAAGTCGTGGTGGTGTCAGCTCAAGTTGAATCGGAACTCGTGGAATTACCAGAGAGCGATCGCGCCGATTTCCTAGAATCGCTAGGCGTCGAAGAAGGAGGTTTAAAGTCTCTCATTCGCGCGACTTACGAACTGTTGGGACTGCGAACCTACTTCACGACTGGGCCAAAAGAAACCCGTGCCTGGACAATTCACGCGGGCATGTTAGCTCCTCAAGCCGCAGGCGTAATTCACACAGATTTTGAGCGGGGCTTTATTCGGGCTGAAACGGTGGCTTACAAAGACTTAGTAGCCACAGGCTCAATGGCAGGAGCCAAAGAAAAAGGCCTGGTTCGTAGTGAAGGCAAAGAATACATCGTTCAAGAAGGCGATGTATTGCTATTCCGCTTTAATGTGTAAACACTGAAATCATACTAGTGTAAAGATTGGTACATGATTCAGCAATATTACGGAAGGCTGTGTATAATTACAGGTAGAAAGGTTTTGCGGAAGCCTCAAAGCTGAATTTTTACGCCTAATCCAATAGTTTGGATTTCATAGCACCTCGGTCTCACGATCGAGGTCTTTTAATTTTTACCTCATCCCTTATCCTTCCTCCTCATTCCCCACTCATATGTGACAATAGAGTTAAAGAATGTAAATATTTCTCATATATAGGACTCGATACCATGCGTGTAATCCTCATGACAGGCAAAGGCGGCGTCGGTAAAACCTCGGTGGCTGCTGCAACTGGACTTCGCTGTGCCGAATTAGGATATCGAACGCTGGTATTGAGTACCGATCCAGCCCACTCACTGGCTGACAGCTTCGATCTTGAATTAGGACACGAACCGAGAGAAGTGCGTCCGAATCTTTGGGGAGCCGAACTCGACGCCCTCATGGAACTTGAAGGCAACTGGGGAGCCGTCAAGCGATACATCACCCAAGTTTTGCAAGCTCGTGGACTCGAAGGGGTTCAGGCAGAAGAGTTAGCCATCCTGCCAGGCATGGATGAGATTTTTGGACTCGTGCGAATGAAGCGGCATTATGACGAAGGCGAGTTTGATGTGCTGATCATCGATTCTGCCCCCACTGGAACTGCTTTGCGGCTACTCAGCCTGCCAGAAGTGGGCGGTTGGTATATGCGAAAATTCTACAAGCCGTTTCAGGGAATTTCGGTTGTGCTACGTCCGCTAGTTGAGCCAATCTTTCGCCCGATCGCAGGGTTTTCGCTGCCTAACAAAGAAGTAATGGACGCGCCTTACGAGTTTTACGAACAAATTGAAGCGCTGGAAAAGGTTCTGACTGACCCCACCAAAACCACTGTGCGACTCGTGATGAACCCCGAAAAAATGGTGATTAAAGAATCGCTGCGGGCCCACGCTTATCTGAGCCTTTATAACGTTGCCACCGATCTCGTTGTTGCCAACCGAATCATTCCTGACTCTGTTTCCGATCCGTTCTTCCAAGGCTGGAAGGCACAGCAGCAGGGCTATCGCCAAGAGATTCACGACAATTTTCTGCCGTTGCCTGTGAAGGAAGTGCCGCTTTATTCTAAGGAAATGTGTGGCTTAGAATCGCTCGATCGCTTGAAAGAAACACTCTATCCGGACAACGAAGACCCGACGCAGATTTATTACAAAGAAACAACCCTACGAGTCGTTCAAGATCAAAATCAGTACAGCTTAGAGCTTTACTTGCCTGGAATTGCTAAGAGTCAGGTTGAGCTAAGCAAAACGGGTGATGAATTAAATGTCCGAATCGGAAATCATCGCCGTAATTTGGTTCTGCCGCAAGCGTTGGCAGCTTTGCAACCATCGGGAGCCCGAATGGAAGACGATTATCTCAAGATTCGCTTTTCTGACCCGGCTAAGGTTTAATCGTTGCCTTGTATTGGAGCGATCGCGACTTGAATTTCTGTTTCGCGTGATTTGGTTGCGATCGCTCTGATTACTTGATAGATCCTAAGAAAAGAATCCAACAGCCTCCGTTCAGCAATGCGGTTAACACGGCTCCAATAATGACACCTTTCATGAGTCCAAATTGCCGTTTGCGGTTTAGATAAATCACTAACGGAATCACATAAACTAATTGAGCAACGCCCCAACCGATAAGGGCAAGCGTTGGCAGCGCAAGCAGATTGTAATGAAGCGGAGAGGGCAGTGAACTTGAAACAAAGAAAATCAGTTGCGCCACGATCGCACCAACAAAAAGCGCAAGAATATGCACTCCAAATAGTAGAAGAATGCCTTTTAGAATTTGCGTAGTCTCATTTCTCTGACTCATGATTTTCTGAGTGAATGCAATTATTGCGACGTTTGGAGGGTGAAACAATCTTGCATCTTCACAACCTGCAATACGCTAGGCGATTGTGCCACATTGAGCCACAGCATAGATTACAAGCTTGCGGCGAAGAGAATGGAGTATAGCTACCAGGGCAATCATCTACTATCGCCAATGGCTGAATTTGAATACGTTTCAGACTGACTATGACACGGGAATTAACCGTAGCGATCATCCTCTATCCCTAATAGAAAGAAGCTAGGAGCGAGAGTTGAATCTCATTCCTAGCTTCTTCTTTGATATACCCTCAGGGAATTCGAAGCAACGGACTCTAGCTACGACCTTGGGCTTATGAGAGGTGAATACTACCTCCGGTCGTGTTCCAAGTCGAGCATGACCTTCTCAATCACCCATGAGAATGCGGGTTTCAATAGGGACTTCTGCGGATTACGCAGTGTTACGCAATTCCAGTTCCGCCTGTCACTCCATACACTTCTCCCGTGATGTAGCTACCCTCCTGAGAAGCCAGCAGCACGTATACAGGAGCAATCTCCACCGGCTGTCCAGGTCTTCCCATGGGCACAGCGGAGCCAAATTTCTCAATCTTGTCCTGGGTCTGTCCACCACTGGGCTGTAAGGGCGTCCAGAAGGGTCCCGGTGCAACTGCATTGACCCGCACTCCCTTTTCGATCATCTGTTTCGCCAAGCCTTTGCTGAAATCCACAATGCCTGCTTTCGTCATTGCATAATCTAGCAGAGTGGCTGAGGGTTCAAACCCTTGAATCGAAGCAGTGTTGATAATCGCTGCTCCAGGCTTCAGATGGGGCACTGCTGCTTTCGTAATCCAAAACAGCGCGTAGAGGTTCGTCTTCATCACCTTGTCAAAATGCTCGGTCGGAATCTCGCTGATTGAGGGGTAAGACGTCTGAGCACCTGCATTGTTAACGAGAATATCCAAGCCGCCCAACGATGCTACTGCGTCTGAGACAAGCTTTTGGCAAAATTTCTCATCGGTAATGTCACCTGGAAGCGCCACTGCTTTGCGTCCAGCCTGTTCAATCACCTGGATGACCGTTTGAGCATCCTTTTCTTCACTGGGAAGATAGGAAATTGCCACGTCTGCTCCTTCCCGTGCGTAGGCGATCGCAATAGCTCGCCCGATGCCAGAATCGCCTCCAGTGATCAATGCCTTTCGACCGACAAGCTTGCCACATCCGGTGTAGCTCGTCTCACCGTGATCTGGCTGTGGGTCCATTTGTTGAGCAAGTCCCGGTACAGACTGCGGCTGACGGGAAAAAGGCGGAGTGGGATACTGTTGACGTGGGTCTTGCAGCTTTAATCGATCATTCTCCATTCGTAGTTCTCCCAGGAAGTGTTTCAGCTTTCCCATCCTGCTACGCCTGTTGATTCGCCGCGTGTCCCACTGGGCTGAAATATGTACGACACAAGTTTGAGACGGCGACCACCGCTCAATTTGCTCTCTCAGAAGTTAGAGCAGAAGAGAGCTTTGAGTTCAACAATACTGGAATTGCCGCTAGCTCCTGGGACTTCTGCTGAAAAGAGCAGATGTTCAAGGGGTGCCGTCAGAACGCTCACTCACAATTTCCCAGATGCAACAATTCTCGGTTTACAGTCCTCTGATCTTCTGCTGATGAGTAAGTTCACTAGAACCCCCTGGAATTCTTTTAGTGGCAGTAATAACTCAGAATTCGGTACAAGCTTCTCTTCTCTGGCTCAGGAAATGCATCACGATGTAGAACAAGAAGACTTCAAGCTGATTCTATTGATGAGCTTGTATCTGCGATTTCTTCTTTTCGAGTTTTTTAACAATCTTATCCAGATAATATTGAAGGTTTAAGTTTAGAACAAATCCGCTAATCTTTCCTTTTCTATTTTCGACTTCCGACTGTAGCGAGTTTTGAACAGATTTAAGCCATGCCAATTCTTCAATTAACGTTGCAGGAACGTTTTCAAATTTGTATCGTTCGCTTAGTGCCCAAAAAATGTATCTTTGATCTTCATCGTTCATCGATAGCAGGGCAGCTATAAAGGTATGTGGTTCTACATAATTCAGTATCGGAATGTCATGATATTTCTGAGTTAAAACATCTTCGTACTGATACCTACTTACGCTAATCATTCTAGAAAACTTCAACTTATCACTTTGCATGATGGTGAGTAAATCTTTGCCAGCAGCAGGCAGATTCTCCTCTTGCGCCAATTCTCGCACTTCGTCGATATACAAAGATAGCTCTTGAAATTCCTCAAACTCTTTCCCACAGAATCCAAGACTGCCATAGGCGTCATCAGTGATCGAATCGATCAGTGAAGGAGCGGTAAGAGTAAGCTGTTTGCTATCTTTTAGATAGTCAATGTAGTGCTTGGCATCCCTGAGAATCTCGTCTTTGCTTTTCTTATAAAGCCTTGCATCAGAGAACTGCAGAAAAAGTCCGAAAACATGCTTTATTTCTCCAATTTCAACATACTTTCTATTGTTGTAATCCAACTCAACACTGTTGAGAATGCTATCAAACTCATCATCAGAAATATCTCGAAAATGCCATAATCTAATCCAATTAGGAGTATTTCCATCCTGAAAGTATTTACTATTTGATATTGATTGATCTAATTCATCAGTATCTATAATTCCCTTATCAAAAAATGCTTGCCACCATAGGTTACTTGGAAATGGTTCGTACAGGTTAAGCCAAGAATATGTTTCAAGAACTTTTTCAAGTGGATTGGGCTCCTCATGATTAACCCTTTCATTAGAGTTGAGTGATTGGCGTGAAATTCGCTTACTCATTCGAGATGTATATACATCTTCTAGCTTACTAATATCTTTTGGACGCATGTTGCCGCGTTTAATCTCTATAGAAAAAACCATAAGTAGCTTCAACAAGTCTTGTAATAGCTCTAGATTATTTTTTGCTTTTTCTGGCAAAGCATCAAAGATTCTCTCAAAATCTAAGACAATCTGCTTTAAATTTCTAAGATTTTTATATTCAGCTTTTGCGTATAAATCTTGTATCAATTCAGCATTATTTGAGAGGAACTTTTTAATATCTGAACCGCTCACCATAGTAATGAAATTTTCTAATGCACCCTCAAAGTCTAGAGATATACCAAAAGTTTTACCTATCAATTTCTCTTTAATAATTTTATACCTATCATCTTTTTTCGCTAGTTCATCTTCATTAGCAATGAGAATTGCCTTTAAGTCTTGATGCTCTACAAAAGAATTGATATATCCTAATACATTGACGAGATCTATATTGCAGCGTTCTAAATCATCAAAAATTAGAATACTTCTGTCAACATTTTTGAGATAATCAGGCAAATTAATTTCTGGAATTTGAAGGTTTACTGCTCCTTCATCTCTACTGTCGTTGTTCAAATCAATTTTTAACGTGCCCTTTAGTAAACCTTTGAGAATCTTACCAGTTACTGCCATTCCTTTTGAAGCAAGTAGAGGATGTAATTGCTGAAAAAATGCATCTTCTATCTCAGAGAAATTGGTCATCCCGTAAAGACTTATATACAAACATTTATGATTTTTCTCTTTAAGCTTTTCACGATATTTATTAATAAACCATGTTTTTCCAGAGCCCCATTCTCCTTGTAAAAGAACAGCGAATCCAGGGGCGTGAGGTAAATTACAGTAATAGTCTAAGTACGTTCCTATATGGCTATTGCTTGTTTGCTGACTCTGGCTCATTTGTCCCTTAAATTTCTTTTATGCCATCAAGCCTAAATATAACAAACGTACAATACGCCCCCATGAGATTTAAGAACCCAATAATCTCTCAAGCGGTTTTACACCTTGGAAATGACACTGCCCCATAAATCCATGAAAACGTGCTTGTTTTCTCGGCTTAGGTTGATCTTTAAGAATTGGCATTGTTGCAAGTAGAGGAGTTGAAGTGACCCCTTTAGTTCGGACAGAAGCACAAAAGATTTAAGCGTATCTACTTTCTACCACATTTCTACTTCTGTTGCTCATTCCATTTCTTTTCGTATTCGTCGGG
>JAHHHP010000053.1 GCA_019359275.1 Myxacorys chilensis ATA2-1-KO14
GGCACGAAACTCCGGGATGTGTTGCAGATAGTCTATCAAGCTCATAGCAGTTGAAGCCGAGTCACGACACCGCTGAGTCTAGCTTTTCTACACTGACAATGAAACAGCCCTGGGGGTTGAACCTGGATCTCTCCGCTTAAAAGGCGGCTGCATATCCGCTCTGCCAACGACCCGAATGCTCTGACTGGTAAGGGTTGAACCTACGACCTTCGGTTCCCCCAACCGACGCGCTCCTGCTGCGTCACACTCAGAAATTTGGTACACCGAGCAGGACTCAAACCTGCTAATAACACGCTTATCGGGCGTGCGCGTCGGTCACTTCCGCCGTCGGTGCTTGGTACTCCCGGTGGAAATCGTTCGCGAAGCGCTTCCGAAGGAACTCGCACAAAATCTGGTCTCTGAAGCCAGCACGTCTGCCAGTTCCGTCACAAGGGCAAATGTTTTTTGGTTTTGTTTAGGTGAGAGCTTTGCTCTCACCTAAACAAGGAAGTACGGGCAAATGGTCGGGATGGTAGGATTTGAACCTACGACCTTCCGCTTCCAAAGCGGCAACTCTCAACCAAGCTGAGCTACATCCCGGTACTTGGTACTGCTGGTGGGATTTGAACCCACAACCTCCGGTTTCTAAGACCGGCACCTCTTCCAGTTGGGCTACAGCAGCACAAATTTTGGTTGTCCAAAATTCTGAATTAACACGTGGTACTCCTGGTAGGATTTGAACCCGCACATTGACTGTTTTTGAGACAGCCGCCTCTACCCGTTGGGCTACAGGAGTATGAAACAGGAGGATAGAGAGAATGACCCAGTAACCTCTCATACCTCCCGACTGGGAAAGAAGGAATCGAACCTTCAAACACTTGATTCAAAGTCAAGTCGCTTTACCTGTTTGCGTACTTCCCAATAAGTCGCGATCGCACTCGATCGCAATTGGCTGCCGAGGCTGGAGTCGAACCAGCCTCTCCGTGATTCAGAGTCACAGCAACTTTCCATGTCGTCCACTCGGCAATGAATGGCTGCCCCAGTAGGACTTGAACCTACAACCTCGCGGTTAACAGCCGCTTGCTCCGCCATTGAGCTATGGGGCAACGAGTGGGAAGTGACGGAATCGAACCGCCGTCTCGCCGTCTTCAGCGGCACGTGAGCACCAGCTTCACCAACTTCCCATAAGCGGAGGCTAAGAGAATCGAACTCTTGACGGTGTATCTCACCCGCAGGCGTTTTCAAGACGCTTTCCTCGTCCGTGCCGGACAACCTCCATGTTTAGCGAGAACGGAAGGAGTTGAACCTTCACTCTTCGGTTTCGTAGACCGACGTGTTCATCCAGTTACACCACGTTCTCACGCAGCGGAGAGCAGTGGACTCGAACCACAATTGTTCATCCATCTGTTTAGCAAACAGCGCCGATCGCCTGATCGGTTTACTCTCCATACATTTCAAACAAACCGTTGGTAGGTCGGGCAGGAGTCGCACCTGCAACGCAAGAAGCGGCTGTTTTACAGACAGTTGCCCACGCTGATAGGCGAGCCGACCTATGATTTGTCTTTTGATGCTCAACGATGAGCAAGTTTGGCAGTGCAGACAAGGACTTGAACCCGTTAATCACACGCTTGAAAGACGTGTTACTCGTTGTGAAGCTCCCCTCGAAGAGGCTCACTTCGCTTCTGCACAATGAATGCCGTGCAAGTTGAAAAAGCTGTTGATTCACACACAGGATTTGAACCTGTAATAGACTGTTTATGAGACAGTTGCCTTACCATTGGGCGAGTATGTAAGCTTTTTCGATTAGGGCACGACAACGCACAGACGAGGATTTGAACCTCGAACAACGGTTTTGGAGACCGTGATGTTGCCGTTACACCATCTGTGCATGGGTCGCAGCGGCGGGAGTCGAACCCGCAATGACCAAGTTATGAGCTTGGGGCTTTGCCATTAAGCTACGCTGCAATGATTGGACTCCAGGGAGAGAATCGAACTCTCGCTAGTCGGTTTTGCAGACCGACGCCTTTCCACTTGGCGACCTGGAGGGGCAATCTGGAGGTTTGGTGGAAACGTGGGGAATCGAACCCCATTCCTGCAATCGTCCGTTTGTTGGTTTCGGAGCAGGCGACTGCCAGTCGCGTCCCCACGCACGAGGATGACAGGGATTGAACCTGTGGCTTCCTGCCTCGGAAACAGGTGCTCTGTCTATCTGAGCTACATCCTCATTGGGAGCCGCGACGAGAGTTGCACTCGCTGCTCTCTGGCTGAGAACCAGAGCGACTTATCTAGTCGTCCACACGGCTTTGTATAGTTGATTACTTGTATGCATAACACCTAAATAATCAACCTTTTCAAGGCGGGAATGGACGGATTTGAACCGACGATCTTTCGCTCGACAGGCGACTGCTTTGAACCGGGCTAAGCTACATTCCCTAAGGTGGCGATTCAGTTGTCAAGGTTCAGATTTGCTGGTGGCAGCAGGAGTTAGAGGAAGCCACGCCGTTCCAAGTAATACGTTTGCTGGAGGTCGCGGAGTGCTTGAGTGCGTTGGGTGGAAGAATGGTTTCCCTGATTGGGTTTGTCTCGAAGCGGCGTAGAAGCGCCAGAGAAATGAGTTTGTAAGAACTCTGAGAGTTTCGAGAGAAGTCCCGTTGGTTGGAGGGAGCGAGTAGTCATTGAGTTAGCTCCTTTTTCATTTCATACTACAAATATAATACAACATACTACAAATGTCAAGGCGTACTACAACTTTTTTTTGAAACGGGAGAGGACAAGAGTAGAAGACATGCATGTATTGCCCTCTCCTATTAAATTTACGGGTTATGCCAGCGAGGAAACGTGCGCTATGTATAGCCCAACTTCGGTGTAGTTCAGCTTTAACAAGTTCAGCCTTAACATCGGTCTTACCTCTTTGGTTTGAGATCAGGTATCGACAGGCTGCTGTTCTTTCCAGAACTGCTCGGCAAATGCGTTTACCCCTTTGGGGAACTGCGAAGCAAACGCTGGGTGAATCGGTGCTTTAGGTTTGGTTCTGAGTACCATTCCAGTTTCATGCAAGAGGCGATCGCTCTTCCCTGAGTTACATCTCTGACAAGCCGCCACCACATTGTCCCAAGTATGAGTGCCGCCCTTTGAGCGGGGAATGACGTGGTCGAGAGTGAGATGTTTGGTGCTGCCGCAGTACTGGCAGGTGTGGTTGTCGCGGCGAAAAACTTCCCGACGATTTACAGGCGGTGCTTTCCAGTGCCGTTCGGGATTGCCACTCGTCAGACGAATGTGCTCAGGAATTTGTAGTACGACACTGGGAGAGCGTACTTCCCATTGCTGGGTACTGCCGAATCCTAAAGATTCTGCCTGTCCCGTTACCAACAAAACGATCGCCCGCTTGAGGTTGATCCGCGCCAAGGGGAGATAATTTTTTGAAAACACCACCACCTGGTTCTGAAATATGTGTGGTTGCCCACTCTGTTGTTGAGATTGCATAGAATTCACTCCTCAAAAAACAACCCCCGATCCTAGTGACTAGGATCGGGGGTTGGGGAAGTTGATACACTTTAATCCCTATGTGGGTGTAGGGGTTGCCCTGCACTGCCCGCTATTCATCACTGCTTCCGGATTCGTCCATCCGGTGACTGTGTAATCAATGCCTTTACTGACGGATCGACTGCCGCTAAATCGATCCGTGCCTTCACATGCAAACAACACCGATGCTCTGCCCAAATCCCAATGGAATTGACATGACATGGCGCTAGGTAAGATGGCGAGAAGAATACGTCTCATGGAAGGCTGTAGTATTTGTATTACAGGTCTGGATGTTTACATACTACACTTGTAGTATTACATTGTCCACTCTTTATTGAAATTAAGATGTTCAGTTATGGATACCCGAAAACGAGGTGAGACCACGGAGATGCAAGTCACGAGTATTTGAATCGTCCTAACACTCCGTCAACCAAATAATAACCATGACCAATTTCTATGTTTGTCTATGTTGGAGTTATGGCAAGCAGGACACAGAATGGCTTCCAGAACCATAGGAGCGTTTACTGGTAGGGGTAGAAGTATTCTCCACTCAAATCCACAGGTCTAGAACACGACTCAATTATTTGGACGTGAAGACACGACCGCGCGAAAAGCGGCATCAATCATGAGATCGTAGAGCGATCGCTAAATTAGAACTCCTAGAGCAGTTAATCCGATTAAGCAACTCAATTGAATCCCCAAGCAAATCAGCCGCAGGGTTGGATTGAGTCCAGCAACGTGAATAATAGAATGCACCAGTCGAAAGGCGATGTACACGCCGATTAGCACATCGACTCCGGTTCCGGAGACACCCTGAACAGCGAGAAGAAATACCACTCCAAGATACAGAGGCAAGTTTTCGACTAAGTTGGCTTGTACCCGAAAGAGACGCCAGAGCAAACTTTCATCATTCGGTGTACCAAAATCCTTGACAGAGCCACCGGCTGATAAATGTCGAATTCTGATAACAAGCAGCAGGACAACGATCGCGATCGTCCATAAGATGAAGATCACCAAACCCCAGAGCGGGGCATTCATCTCGATAGGCTCGTGCATTCTTTCTCCAGTAGAGTTTGCTGCTAACAGCTTAGAAAGCAAGCACTTCAGGACTCTAGAAAAAAGTTGCTAGATTTTAGAATATTCTTGCGATCGCCTTGCAGTTGTTTTGGGGTAACACCAACCCTCCGCTTAACCGATCGAGTCAAATGGCTTTGATCGCAAAATCCGCATCGGAGGGCAATCTCCGCAAGGCTCAGTTCGTGATGCTGCAACAGAACCTTGGCTCGCTCAATGCGTTGCTGCAAAATGTACTGGTGTGGTGTAACTCCCATCTTTTGCTTGAACAGCCGCAGAAAGTGACAGGGACTGATCTGAGCGATCGCTGCAATCTCAACCAGTTTTAGATTCTGATTGAGATGCTCATCAATATACTCCACTACTTGTTTCAACGTTGATGAGGATAGTCCATCTCCATAGCTAGAGAGTTTTGATTGTGTACTGCAGTAGTTTCGCAAAAGATGAATTGCTAATGTCGTTTTGAGGCTATCAATTAGTAAATCGCCCCCCATTTTGACAGCCTCTAGTTCATCTTTTACAGCAGAAAAGATTCCCTGGAGCAGCGTATCTTGCTCGCTCATGAATCGAGGGATCAGTTCGATGCGATCGACATTTACCCAATCTTGACCGACTTGTTTAAGCAAAGCAGGATCAATTGCTAGAATCGCGAACTCGGCTGAAGTCTTCCAATTACACCGCTGAGAGACATCAGCAGGAATAATAGCAATGTCTCCCTGACACCTTCTTTCTCGACTCAATTTGCCGTCTAGCCAGCGTTCTCCGGGTGACGGTTCTGCCTCAGATGTGGCAGAAAGACCTTGAGCAATGACATGCCACGGACTTTGATGCTCAGGTGTATCAAATGTGGGTTGACGATGGAGTTCATAGTGGAAATTGCTCCATCTAGAACTGACAAGGGCGGCAGGATTGGGCAACAATAGATTGGTTGCCTTGGTGCTACTAAAATCAAGCTGGACGGCTTGTTCATTCATCGCGGCTCAACTCGATCGAAACTGCTTTTATTCTGACAAATGCTCCTCCCACTTATAAAAAAAGTTGTACGCTCTATGAAATTGCGCCAGTTATTTGAAAGCCGTGCTATTTCTCATAGAAACGTACATTAAAACTGGGGCAAGATATAAAACTGGGGCACATATTAGATTAAAGTACAATTTCCAGAATTGGGATGTAGCCGTATGGTTCCATTGAGATATAGCACTACCCGATTCTAAAATGGAAAGGATTCGGGGCAGGAGACGCATGGCAAATTCACTGTATGACGTTGTAATTATTGGGGGCGGAGTAGCGGGGGCAGCCCTACTCTATTCAGTAGCAAAATTCACAGATTTGAAGCGAGTGGCGCTTCTAGAAAAATACAACGGTGTTGCAACCGTCAACTCTAAAGCCACAAACAACAGCCAGACGATTCACTGCGGCGATATTGAAACCAATTACAGCCTGGAAAAGGCGATCAAAGTACAGCGAACGGCTCAGATGATCGTTCGCTATGCCTGCCAGTTACCTCCTGCTGTCCGTGACCAACTCATTTACTCGTTTCCCAAAATGGTGCTAGGGATTGGCCCCCAGGAGTGCGAGTTTTTGCGGCAGCGATATGAACAGTTCAAACCGCACTTTACTGGAATGCAGCTGCTGGAGAAAGCCCAGATTGCGGACATTGAGCCGAAGGTGATTCAGGTGAATGGACACGATCGCTCGGAAGAAGTGGTTGCGATCGCGGTCTTGGGTGATTACACAGCAGTAAATTATGGACTGCTTGCTCAGTCGTTTGTAGAGCAGGCCCAATCGGTGACGGATAAGGTTGTTGACCTCAAACTGGGCAGTTTGGTGCGGGAGATCGAACCTGTGGGCGAACACTATCGAGTCGTTACGCCTGACGGTTCATTGATGGCTCGGTTTGTTGTGGTATCCGCAGGAGGACACAGCCTGTTATTTGCTCACCGCATGGGAATTGGATTGGAATACTCGTGTTTGCCCGTCGCGGGAAATTTTTACTTTACTCCTCAAGTCTTGAACGGCAAAGTTTATACCGTTCAGAATGATAAGTTGCCTTTTGCGGCAATTCATGGCGATCCAGATATTACAATGCCTGGGAAAACTCGCTTCGGGCCAACAGCCCTGCCGCTTCCTCTGTTGGAGCGTGACAATATGAAAACGCTCGTCGATTATCTGGAGGTGCTGCGGCTCGATCGAGCCGTTGCAGATGTGCTGTGGGATTTGTTCAAAGTGCGGGATATTCGCAACTACATCTTCAAGAATATGGCGTTTGAGGTTCCTCTGTTGAACCGTCGGTTGTTTTTGCAGGACGCCCGTAAGATCGTACCTTCATTACAACTAGAGGACTTAGAATTTGCACAGGGCGTAGGTGGCATTCGTCCTCAGTTGATTGACAGAACTGCGCGGAAGTTAATTCTAGGACAGGCAGAGATTGATCCGGGATCTGGTATTCGGTTCAACATCACACCCTCTCCGGGCGCGACGACTTGTTTAGGCAATGCCGAACAAGATTTGCTTCGGATTCAGCAGCATTTGGGTTGTCAGTTCGATCGCAGGTGGTTTGAATCTGAACAGGTTGCTGTGCCTGAGTAGGAGTGGGGTGCAAGAAAGCTAACAGAGAACGTGGGTCGTTCTACAACAGTCCGTTTTACAACAGTGATGGAGACCGATGTATCTTGCGGGAGTCCTGATTGAGCCTCAGTGATATCGTAGGAAGCATTGCCTCCATTTTTCACGCGCTATGTTTGACTCGCACCCGTGGCAAACGCCACCCGCTCCGATTGCTCAAATTTTGAATGCCGCTTCTCCACCTAGCGTTTACGTTTCACCGAATCGGCGCTGGTTGTTGGAACTAGAGCAGTCTGATTTGTGCGCGATCTCAGATCTGGCAGAACCGGACGTTGCGATCGCGGGGTTTCGGATTAACCCCCGCACTCATGCACCAGCACGCCAGAGGTTCTACGATCGCGTCTGGATTCAAAATATCGAAGCGAAAACCCGAACGGCAATCGATCTTCCAGATGGCGATCGCATTGATTTTTTACAATGGTCGCCCAATGGCGAGAAGTTAGCGTTTACGCTCACTCAACCTGAGGGATTGGAGTTGTGGGTGCTGGAGGTTGCTGTCGGAAAACCGTGGCGCGTGACGGAAGCCATTTTGAATGCGACTTATGGAACGCCCTACCGATGGCATTCCAATGAGGCGTTTCTCTGCAAAGTCATCTCAAGCGAAGGCGAACCACCCACTGCTCCTCGGATGCCGAGCGGACCTTCGATTCAAGAAAATTTGGGACAAAAAACTCCCAATCGGACATATACCAATCTCTTAGCAACGGCTCACGATGAGGCATTGTTCGAGTACTATGTCGCCTCAACCTTAGAACAGGTTCTGCTGACCGGAGAACGGACTCAGTTGCTCTCGCCCAGCTTAATTGCTGGAGTCGAGGTGTCTCCAGATGGGCAGTATATTCTCTTGGGCAGGCTACATCGTCCATTTTCGTATCAAGTCCCGGCGGCGCGGTTCCCTCGACAGATTCAAGTCTTAGATACAACGGGCAAGGTTGTGTACGAAGTTGCCGATCTCCCGTTAGATGAACAGCGATCGATTAAGTTTGACGCGGTGCGTCCAGGACGTAGGCAAGTCACCTGGCGCAGCGATCGCCCAGCGACTTTGTTTTGGGTGGAAGCATTGGATGACGGCGATCCGAGTCAAGACGTGCCCCATCGCGATCGCTGGCTCGAATTGGATGCGCCGTTTGCGAATGAACCGAGGGAATTGTGGCGATCGCAGTATCGGTTCTGGAACCTCCAGTGGGGACGAGACGATGTTGCTTTGGCATGGGAGCGCGATTATGATTCGCGGCAGACGCGATTGTGGCGAATTCGACCGAATCAACCAGATATCGCGCCTACGTTGCTCAGCGATCGCAGTTTTGACGATCAATATCGCTCTCCCGGAGTGCCCGTGATGCAAAAGGGCGCTTACGATCGCCAGGTTTTGCAGTTTACGCCAGAGGGTCAAGGGGTCTATTTCAAGGGGCGAGGTGCTTCACCGCAAGGCGTCTATCCTTTTTTAGATCAGATGGATCTGGCAACGGGTCAAACGGAACGGCTGTGGCAGTGCCAAGATCCGTACTTTGAAACGGTGGAAGCTGTGTTAGATGCAGACGCTCAAACGCTAGTCACTCGTCGGCAATCGCAAACGGAACCCCCCAATTATTTTTTGCGTTCTACCCGAAACAGCTTGCCGATTCCCCTGACTCAGTATGCGGATTCTGCCCCTCAGTTTGCCGGTGTGCAGAAAGAACTGGTGCAGTATCAACGCTCAGATGGCGTTTCGTTGTCTGCGACGTTATATTTGCCTGCTCACTACGATCCGCAGCGGGATGGGGCGTTGCCGATGGTGTTTTGGGTGTATCCAGCCGAGTTTAAGGATCGGGAGCTAGCAGGGCAGAACACAACCGCAGAAAATACGTTTAGTCGTCCGAGTCGGGCTTCGGTTTTGTTTCTGTTGACCCAAGGCTATGCGGTGTTAAGCGATCCTAAATTACCGATTATTGGAGAAGGTGATGCAGAACCAAATGATACTTATGTAGAACAACTGATTGCTGGAGCAGAAGCTGCCGTTGACTATGTTGTGCAGCGTGGTGTTGCCGATCGCGATCGCTTAGGCATTGGCGGACATTCCTATGGAGCATTTACGACCGCTAATCTTCTAGCGCACACAAATTTATTTAAACTAGGCATTGCTCGCAGTGGGGCTTACAACCGAACTCTGACTCCATTCGGGTTTCAGGGCGAACAACGCAATTTTTGGGAAGCGGTCGAGACGTATCAGCAGATGGCTCCGTTTACGCAGGCCGCGAAGATTAAGGCTCCTTTGTTATTGATTCATGGCGCAAATGATAGCAATGCTGGAACGTATCCCCTACAAACGGAGCGCTTTTATGAGGCATTGAAGGGATTAGGGGCAACGGTGCGATGGGTTGAGCTTCCGCTGGAGGATCATGGCTATCAGTCGAAGGAAGCGGTTGGGCATGTGTTGTGGGAGATGGTGCGGTGGTGCGATCGCTACCTCAAATCATGATCTCAAGTAGCCGTCTGTCTGCTGGAACGGAACGACCTGAAACAAAGTCTACGTTCTACATACCCAAATTTCTAGCCGGAATTTTTACACAGCATGGCTTCTCGACTTAACGTTTGGCTCTTATTGAGTGTGCTTGCCGCCGCAAGTCTAGTAGGAAATGTTGCCCAAACTCGTGCCTTTGCTCAGGAACCATCGGTGGCAGCAATCTGCAATCCCGATCAGACCTTAGAGAGCAAGGTTATTATTCCATTAGAACAAGCACGAAACGCATTAGATGCCAAAAATGGAGACCTCACTATTGGAGCATTGCAAGAAGGATTAGCCATCGCTCCGCAGTTGAGCAATTCGCAGATTCAGGCTGGCTTGATTGAGCAATGGTTTTTGGAGACTAATGGTTATCCGGTTTCTCGGTTTGAGCGATTGATGCAGCTCATGAATCGACCCCAGCAGCCAGCTCAACTTGAGCTGTTGTTAGATCAGTTTTTGCAATTGGCGAATCGGCTCACGCCTGGAACCAGCTACATTAAAACTCGCGGATTGGCTGCGATCGCGCGGCAGTATACCGCTTTAAGTCAACCTCAGAAAGCAACGATCGCGCTTAGCCAAGCCCGTCAGACCTCCCGATTGATTAGAGGAGCAGTTTTTAGTGCAAATGCGCTGATTGAGGTTGCACAGGGCTATGCCGCAATTGCACAACCCCAACCCACACAAGAGATTTTGGCCCAGGTTGAGCAAGCCTTGCAACAAATTCCTGCCAATACTTCTGAGTCCATTAAGGTCACGATTTTAGAGCGAATGGCAGCTATTTATGCTCAGATTGGAAACTACGCAACCGCTCAACAAATCGCAACCCGAATTCCAAAGAATTCAGACTCTCAATCTATTGCCCTTCGAGGCATTGCAGAAGCCTACATTACGGCGCAAAAATTGCAGGCTGCTGAGCAGATCAATCTAGCGATCGCCGCTCCTTCTCAGAAAGTACCTGTTTTAGGACAACTCGCTGTGGCTTACAGTGCAAAACAGCCGAGCAAAGCGACGCAACTTTTTCGTCAAGCATTACAACTGGCCCAATCGCCCACAGTCGCGCGAGATATGGTTTTGCAAGAATCGTTGCTCAAAGGTCTGGTGAACGCTCATCTACAAGTGGGGCAGCGAGATGAAGCCTTGCAACTGACAAGGCTGCTAAAAACGTCTCAAACTGAAGCCTTCAAGTCAGTGATCGCGGCTTATCGTCAAGCTGGACAAACGACTAAAGTAAAACAGTTGCTATCAGAACGGCTGCGAGCGATTCCAGGCAACAATCAGCCTTGGTCCCAAATTGATATCTGGGAGTTGCTTCAAATTGCTGTAGGGGCAAAACAGTTCGACTGGATTGGCACCGAATGGACTCGGATCTCGGGGATTGATTATGGTTTGCACGACTGGCAAATCGTCAACATGGCGACTGTCTATGCGGAGACGGCTCCGTATGAGCAAGCCGTTCAATGGGTGAACCAACTGCCGCTGGATAATCGCCCTTTGTCGCGCATTCGATCGCTGGCCGCGATCGCGCTGACGATGCATCGCTCTGGCAATGTCACTTTGGCAAATCAGTTGCTCAAGCAAACGCAGCAGAGGATTGATGTTCTTGACCGGGCAAACCGAGCCAAGATTGAACGCGAGGGAGGCGATTTGTTTGATCGCGATCGCTTCAAACCCCAAGCTTTAGCCGCGATCGCATTGGTCTATGCCCAAACGAATCAAGCTGAATTTCGTCCACTGCTGAAGCAAGTGAGTCAGTTAGATGTGAATATGAGTGATCCCGCGATCGCGCCTCCTGCCGATAATCCCTTCGCTGTGTTTATGGAAGCTGAGCAATATGTCGGCGCATTTCAACTGGCGCAGGACACCAAAGATCAGGGAATTCGGGAGGGACGATTGCAATCGAGCGCGACGGCACTACTGAAGCAAAATCGCTTTGATTTGGTGTTGCCTGTGGTCAATCAACTCACGTCTGCGAACAACAAGACAGCACTATTGTTAGCGATCGCGCAACGCTATGGTGAATTGCAACAGCTCGATCGTGCGATGCCAATTTTGGCTCAGGCAGTTCGGGTAGCTCAAATCATTCCAGGTGAGGAATCGCAGGTCGATCGATTTGGGTTGGATGGTGCAACGGTGCTTGAGTCGAGCACCGATCGGGGTAGTTTTCTGGAAGCGATCGCGGTTCAATATGCTCAGTTTAAGCAACCTGCCGAAGCACTCAAGGTTGCTAATCTGCTGCAAGAAAAACAGACTCGTGAAGCAGCACTCCAAGCAGTACGATGCGTTCAACAATCTTCCACACAACGTTAGTGGGAATGGGCAAGAGGGCGCAATTTGAAACCGAGGAGTCTTTCTAAGTCCTGTTAATATAACGTTCTTCATCTGCATCGTCACTGGTATGAATAGTAGGTGCAATGCAGGCTGTCAAGGTTCAGAGAAGCTGAATTGACAGAAATTTGGCATAGTAGGAAATGCAGAAAGTAAAGCTGTACTATGTCGTCATTAAACCCATCTCTGACAAAAGATGATTTCATTAACTCTTGCTGGCAAGATGTGGTGAATAGCAGTGAGCGGAAGGACTGTTTTGATTACGACCGTGCCTTTTGGAAAAAAGCACAGGAGGCGCAAGAAGTAGGAAACCTTAGAAATCAAGCCGTGTTTGCAGTTCTGACAGCCGTGACTAGTGCTGCAATTAAGCCAGAATCAACTGAAGAGTTTTTTGCTGATATTTTCAAAAATCTTACAGACGAACAGCTAAACTTTCTTGCCGAAATTGCACCTGAAATATCAGATCCCGAACTTCAAGCACGAGTAGCAGATATTCTCTGGGCTAGACAACGTAACTTTCGTATGGCTCAGTTAGCAATTCCTGCTTATTTACAATCGGCAACAACATTAGAAGATCCCGATCAGTGGAGTGCTTGTGCTGACAGAATTGAGCGAGCGCTTCGCTTGTCGTGCAGAATCAGGTATCAGGTTGATGTTGTTGTCGCACATATAGAGGCAGTTCTAGATCGTTACCAAGGAGAAGATCCTCTATGGTTGTCTGCAAAGTTGATGGAGTTACTGCAAGAACACGAGCTTGGCGAACCAGTAGAATATGCAGCCCTTGCTGAAAAAGCTGCGATCTCAGCAGAATTAGCTCATGACTGGCGCAGAGCAAGAACGCTCTGGCATATTAAAGCAGTATGGCATCGCATGGAGAAAGACTACAGCAAAGAACGTGATGCTTCAATGTTAGCCGCCGAGACTTACGTAAAGGAAGCCGAATCCGCTCTAAAGAGAACTCCACCAAGCTACTTAGGGGCGTCACGGTTCATGCAACAGGCGGTAGAAGCCTACAAGAACATTCGCGGTACTAAGGAAGAAACTGCAGATGCTAAAGCAAAGGCTAAGGAAGTTCACAGGCTCTTTCTTCAGTACCAAGAAGAGACTCGCAATGAGATGATTACTAGTTCTCACGAAATGGATATTAGTGAGTTAGTAGAGCAAGCCAGAAATCATGTTAGGGGTAAAGACTTTCAAGAAGCGCTCTTTGCTTTGGCTTGTTTGGGTGCTCCAACTGATGTCTCTCGATTGAGACAACAAGTACAGCAGCAAGCTGGTGAGTTTGTAGCATCTCACCTTTTCCCTATCGTCATGATGAATGAAATGGGAAAAGTTGTTGCTCGTCAACCTGGTTTCGTTCTCTCCAACAATCCTGAAGAAGCGGAGGCTGCGACCCACTTTGAGATGTGCCGGAACGCTATTTATTATCAAAACTTGCAAGCTCAAGCTTGTATTGAGCCTGCAAGATATCAAATTTACTTAGAGCATAATGCACGAATTAACGACATTCTCGAAATTGTATCGAATAGCCCATTCATTCCACCAAACCGTAAATATCTGTTTGCAAAGGGACTTCACGCTGGACTTACCGGAGACTTTTTCACTTCTACTCACATTCTGATTCCCCAAATTGAAAACTCCATTCGCTACCTAATGTGGCAAAGGGGCATCATTACTTCTGGACTAGATGATAGTGGTATTCAGAACGAACACAATCTGAACTCTACTCTTTATCGTACAGAGATAACTTCTATCCTTGATGAAGACACACTATTTGACTTAAGGTGTCTGTTGATTGAACGCGCTGGTAGTAACCTGAGAAATCGTATGGCTCATGGTTTGATTAATGATGGCGAATTCATGAGTCCGCTGATGTCGTACATATGGTGGTTCACATTAAGACTCTGTTGCTTGCCGATCCTTATCCATCAGCAGCAGGTTGAGCAATCCGAGGCAAGTAACGATGAAATTTAATGATTAAAAAGCGATCGCACTCCCTCAACCGAGCCGCGATGCAGCCATCCATTAATTCTCTGGAACTTCAAAGAACAAAGAGGTCGCTTATGCAAAACTCACGCCATGTTTCTCTACTCACAAGCGGACAAGATCAAGTCCTAACCATTCCCCCCGAATTTGCCCTATCGGGTACAGAAGTTTTGTTACGCAAAGAAGGTCATCGGTTAATTATTGAACCCATTCCTCCTAGTTCTCTACTTTCCCTGCTGTCTACGTTGCAAGACATCACAGATGATTTTCCTGATATAGATGACGGACTACTCCCCCGATGACATCACACTTTAGTGTCACTCAATGACCTATCAGTACCTACTTGATACCAATTATTCTGTCAGATTTAATCAGGCAACCTCAAGGTCTAGTCTTCCAGCGTATCCTCAGCTTCCAACAACGCAAGGAACTCTGCCTCCGACAACAAAGGAATTCCTAAACTCTCTGCTTTCGTCAGTTTCGATCCCGCTTCTTCACCCACCACCACATAGTCTGTTTTTTTACTGACCGAATCAGTGACCTTCCCGCCTGCTTTTTGAATCATCGCTTTGACTTCATCGCGTTTTAGCGTCGGTAGCGTTCCAGTCACAACAAATGTTTTACCTGCGATCGCGGCTTTCTTTTCAACGATCGCGCTCCTCTCTCCTTTAAGCTGCACCCCAGCTTGGCGCAACCGCTCAACCAACTCCCGATTCCCGTGATTTTGAAACCACTGATACACCGATTGCGCGATCTCCGAGCCAAATCCATGCACCGCTTCGATTGTTTCTGGTGTAGCTTGCAACAAGTCATCAACGCTTGGAAACTCTTGAGTCAGCGTTTGCGCATTCACACTCCCGACATGTCGAATTCCTAATCCATACAATACTCTCGACCACGGCTGAGCTTTAGAGTCTTCAATTGCTTTTACCGTTTTCTCAGCCGATTTCTTTCCCATTCGCTCTAGCGTTAACAACCGTTCAACTGTCAAATCATACAAATCTGCGACAGAGTGTACTAATCCTTGATCGACCATTTGCAACCCTAATTTCTCACCGACGCCATTGATGTCAAGTGCATCTCGACTTGCCCAGTGAATCAGCGCACCCCGCACGATCGCAGGACAAGAGCTATTAATACATCGGGTTACAGCTTCGTCATCTGGTTTGACCACCGGTTCGCCACACTCTGGGCAATGGGTCGGCATCTGATAGGGTTGCGTATTTTCAGGACGCAATTCGGTCAGCACCCGCACCACTTCAGGAATGATTTCTCCGGCTTTGCGAACAATCACCGTATCTCCGACTCGGCAATCGAGTTCTGCGACGCGATCGCGGTTGTGCAACGTCGCCCTCGATACCGTCGTCCCGGCTAACTGCACAGGGCGCAACTCAGCAACAGGCGTGACCGCACCCGTACGTCCCACATTGACGCCAATGTTTTCTAGAATCGTCGGAGCTTCTTCGGCAGGATACTTCAGCGCGATCGCCCACCGAGGAAACTTCTGCGTAAACCCTAATTGCGCTTGCAGAGCAAACGAGTCGAGTTTGACCACAACGCCATCGGTGAGATAGCCAAGGCGCGTGCGCTCAATTGACCAGCGATCGCAGTAGTCCTGCACGGCTTCCAGCGTCGGACACCGCTCTCGCTCAGGATTGACTCGAAAGCCCATCTGTTTTAGTAATTCGAGAGATTCCCACTGAGATTGAGGCGGCGAAGCAACCGATTCTGGCAAGTGAAGCGTGTAGGCGAAGAAGTCTAAGTTCCGCCTGGCCACAATTTTAGAATCGAGTTGGCGCAGCGTTCCGGCTGTCGCGTTGCGAGGATTCGCAAACAAAGAATCCCCCGCTTGTTCGCGCTCTTGATTGATTTGCTCGAAGGACTTGATCGGTAAAAACGCTTCGCCCCGGACTTCTACGATCGCAGGCGGATTCTCCATACTCAGTCGCAGCGGAATCGAACGAATTGCCCTCACATTCTGCGTAATCTCTTCACCCGTGATGCCGTCTCCCCGCGTGACGCCCCGCACTAAAATACCCTTCTCGTAGGTGAGGGCGAGAGCATTGCCATCGATTTTCAACTCACACACATAGGAAAAGTCGCTGACATCTGGAGCAACTCGTCGCCAACGCTGCTCCCACGCCGCTAGTTCTTCATTCCCAAATGCATTCTCTAAACTGTAGAGCGGCACATTATGTCTGACCGACGTAAACTGACTTGCCGGACGTTCTCCGACTCGTTGCGTCGGGCTGTCGGGCGTAATTAGTTCTGGAAACTGAACCTCTAAGGTCTGCAACTCCCGATAAAGCTGGTCATACACAGCGTCTTCCATCACAGGCGCATCTAGAACATAGTACGCATAACTCGCCTTCTGAAGCAGATCTCTTAACTCGTGTAAACGCTGCTGAACCTCTGGGGTCACTTGTACTAAGTCCATCGTCCGATTCCCAACAACCTAACAGCCTAGTGTACCTGCTGCCATTCGCTTTGCGACGCTCAAAGAGTAGCTCTACTCTGCCCGAAAAGCTCAATCTTAAGAGATAGAAAGAAACGCCAGGCTTTTGCAATGATTGAGAAGAGTATGTAGCATCGCGATGTACCGTATTCGGGTTGGGGTAGGAAAGGCGCAAATGATACGCTCTATGACTGACAGTCAGAATGCGGCAACTTGATTCTTTCGACAAACCTCCGTATAATTACAGATAGTTTGACTTCAGTTTCACGAGTAATTCAGGGATGATAGCCCAATCGGTTAAAGGCATCATGTTTTTACTCAGATTGCTAGTGCTGGCTATCCCTAAATCCTAGTGATGGTTCTGCTTGTACAACAATTCTGGCTTCCTAATTATTCACGAGGGTGTGATTTATGAATTTTAACTGGAGCAATCTATCGGGCAATCCCTCTAAAATTGCGCAAAACGCTAATGATGAGACAGACCGATATGACGCAGACTGCAATCATCTAGATGCCGACATTGAAGTGGCTGGCGCGATCGATGCCTTTGTCAGCCTAGAAGACGTTGTTCCTGGTGCAGATTGGGCAGAAGTATTAGCCGCTGCTTGGGGTATGCCTTATCCGTCTTCTGCCGAAATCCCCGATCGCTAGCGTCTCTCCTAAAGTAATTTTTGAATTGGCACAGCGTTAAGAACCTCCCATAAAGAGAGCGCGGCAAAGTCAGGAACCACAAGCGAAGCGCCAACCGCGTAGAGATTTGTCGGAGTCTGAGATGAAGCAATTCCAACGGTTGGAATTTGTGCAGCGACAGCAGAGCAGACGCCGGAAGGCGAGTCTTCAAACGCGATCGCAGCACTAGCATTCAGCCCAAACGTCTCTAGCGCAAACTGATAGGGAGCCGGATTAGGCTTACCAACTCCTAACTCTTCCGACAGAATCACCCGATCGAAGGTTTGATCAAGCTTCAGAATTTCTAGCATAAACTGCACATTTGCCCGTGGAGCATTCGTGACAACCGCTTGCTTCAGATGATGGGCGCTTGCCCAAGCAATCACATCCTGCAACCCAGTCATTGCCGGAAGTTGCGTCGCTAATTCTCGAAATCGGGCTTCTTTTTGCTGGGCAAGGACAATGCCTTCCGCAACCGTCAGATGAGGCAGTAGATCCGCTACGATCGCAGGATTTAACTTTCCTGTTATGCGTTGCTTATAAAATGACTCATCGATCGCAATATCGAATGGTTGCAATGCTTCTGCCCACGCTTGAAAGTGAACAGGGTCTGTATGCGCGATCGTGCCATCTAGATCGTACAGAATAGCGGCGAGATCAGAGATCTGAGCCAACACCGAAGCCACCGCGTTAGTAGAAGATTGCACAAGATTGCCTTCAAGATTTGACTTTAGCTTTCAGTTTTGAGAGGAACGGGTTTGCCCTCGCCCTAGCAAAACAACCCTAATGCTCAAAAACTCCCTGATACTGCAATATATCTAACTGGGCGAACGTTGGCAAACATCCAAAACAATCCTGCGCCAGTTCCCACCGCTCTTCCCGCTTCAGCATCTCAATTAGCGTTTGACGAGCGCTAAGCAAGTAGCGCACATCGTTCGCCGCGTAGCTCAACTGAGCATCTGATAGATTAGCCGCATTCCCCCAATCTGAACTTTGAGCGCTCTTATCTAGCTCAACGCCTTCCAACTCCTGCACTAAGTCTTTGAGTCCGTGACGAGGAGTATAGGTACGTGCCAACTTGCTAGCAAGCTTGGTACAAAAAATAGGATTAACCAGAATTCCTAAGTGGTAGCGCAGTGTTGTAATGTCAAATCGCGCAAAATGAAAAACTTTTGTAACCGTTGGAGCTTCTAGAAGTTGCTTCAGGTTGGGGGCTTCTGTTTGCCCGCGCACAATGCGAATCACAGAAACTCGATCAGCAGCATCACACAGTTGAATCAGACATAAGCGATCGCGCTGAGGAAGCAGACCCATCGTTTCGGTATCAACCGCGATCGCGTCTGTTTGTAAATAACTATCTAGCAATTCGGGGGGCAAGTCGCGATCGTAGCGATAAAATTCTTTTGGCTGCATGGGCAAGCGATGGGGATGAGAAAGACTTGATGATTAGGATACTTCAATCTAAATCGTCAATTCACCCCCATGCCGGAGTTACTGTTTGATAAAGATTTGAGTGAAGTAATATTCTCCTTTAACATTCTTGCTGACGCCTACACCCGTGACTGTATATTGACCTTCAATATTATGGCGATGCCCACTACTCGTTAACCAGCCTTGAACCGCTTTTGCTCCCGGATTGTCGTAGCCCATGTTGTAAGCCACATTTTCGGCAGCGGCGCGATAGAAGCCGCGTTTGACAGTGTTTTTGACTCGTTCATCTGAGTTTTGATCTACTGAGTCTTCCACCGGGAAGATTACTGCCTTCTGAATTGTTTTCTGAATGCCTTTAACTCGATTCTCGAATCCCGCGTGCCCCATTGGAATGACCTTGTTCGCCATCTCCTTGCTGTGTTCTCGCGCTTTCTTGGCCAATTGAGCGTCCCATGTTAGGGCTTTCAGCCCTCGCTTAGCTCGATACCCATTGATTTGCTGAAAGATATCCTGTTCGATAGACCCTGTTGTAGGACCAGCTACAACAGAATTGGGCGGCGGAGCAGGGGGATTAGCCTGAGCGATTACGCTCGAAGCGGCAGATTGAGCATACGCAATATTATTTCCTCCTAAAATAATTGTTACTAGACCGAGCAGTACACTACCAGAAAGGGACTGTTGCATCCCACTTCCTCCTAACAAACCATGCCTTAAGACAGATAACACGACTTAGGGCGATCTTAATAGTGATATATGCGACAAAAGTCCTGTGAAATTACTGATTCTTTATATTTTTTTCATAGAAATAGGACTATGTTAGAGATTTTCGTGAATCTAAAAAATTTAATTATTTTTATAAAAATTACTTATCTATCTGCATATTCATAAGATCTGGTTTTGCTATATAAAGGGAAATAAATAAATTCTAATCAAATTGCTTCTAAGAGGCGTGATTCAAACGTGATTCAAAATAGTACACAACTTGAATTTGTCGCCTTTCCTTGCATAGCCCTTATCCCCCATCTCGCGTAAACGAAGAAGATAGCAATCGCGTTCTGCCCGCCGCTCTACCATGGTGCGGAAACATCTAGGTAACAGAAGTTTTAACCATCAGTTTTAACTGTTGAAAGAAATTGTCAGCCTCTACAGCGCTGGACGCGGATACGGCTTCACAAGAGTTGTCCCCTGAAACACATGAAATCGCTCGACAATTACGCCCCCACGACGCAACGGCACATCACCTAGCTTTGTAAACTGCTGAAAGTAGGGTGCATACCCCGCCGCAGAATTTTCTTGGGTTTGAAATCGATTTGACGTGATGTAGATCCCTGTTTTGCCAACCCACTGCTCCGCCGTTGACCAGAATGCAAAGCCGCGAACATCCCGCTTATCGAAACATGTCACCGGGGCCGAAGTCAGGGGCGCAATTGCCATCGCTACATGTCCAGAGAGGTGAAAGCGGTTACTAAAGACAAAATCCGCTTGGCGCAGAGCCGCGAGCATCTGAGGAGACGCGGCTAATTCTCTTCGGAGTTGTAGCACATCTACAAGTTCGACTGAGGCATCGTCCTGAGGCGTCAAAAAACCTCCAAAAACTGCATAATTTCCAGGTTTCTGAGCGATACCTGCGGTGATATGCAGCAAGACAACCAGCATTAAGCTGACAATTGCGATCGCAGATCCAACAAGCCACCGTCTCACCGCTTTTGGATGCCGTTCTTCCCAAACCGAGGCTCGCCAACCCAGCACCGGAGTTAGCGCTAAAAATCCTGGCATTGTCCACGAAGGCAGAATTTGCTGATAGCCTCCAATGAATGCAAAGATAAACACAACAGGCATCGAAACCCAGATCAAAAATGGAATCACTGGGAGTCGAGGAGCCGAAATCCAAGATTTAATGGTAACTAAGCTAGAACGCAATCCGACCCACCATAAGGGAACCCCAAAGGTTGGAAATAGATAAGCCGCAGCTAACAGAGCCGTTTTGAAAACATCAGAAATACTGTAGCGACGATCAGGAACACTACGATTGCCTTGAAACCGAAAGGATACCCAGTCGTGTTGCCAATTCCAATACAACACAGGCGAAAAGGTAATGATGAATAGAGCCAGACTCAGTAATGCCCAAGGTGACACTAACGCAACACGATGCTGACGGCTAGTTAAACAGAATCCAACCAATCCAAACCCCAATAAGAAGCCATGATATTTGCCCAAACAGGCACAACCTACCAACAATCCTAAAATCGCTAATCGATAAGTCGGGCGATACTCAAATCCGTCTTTTGGAAAAAATTCACAAGCCGCAACCCACATCGTTAACGCCCAAAAGAACATCAATGGCACATCCGGCAGCGTGAAGGTTCCGAACACGAGTTGAAAAATGGGAACAGTAGACGCGATCGCAACTGTCAATATTCCTGCTCGTGCTGAAAAGAGGTGGAGTGTGGCGCGGTACAAAAAATACAATGTTGCCGTATAGATCAGCAAACTCCCTATCCGAATCGTGAACTGAGACACAAATCCAGTGAGCCAAACGCCTAGACCCGTCGTAAAGGCAACTAGCGGCGGATGATCAAAATAGCTCCAGTCTAAATGCTGCGTATAAATGTAATAATATGCTTCGTCAAATCCTGGCGGAAGCCAAAACGCTATGATGCTCCGAAACAGCAGTCCCACACCCAGCAGTAATAGAATAATTTGATTCGTTCGTGTCATTGACCATTGCTTATTCATCTGCCTGCTTATTGAATGGGAACTCGCACAAGTTGATACACCCCTGCTGCTTGAATCAAGTCATACTGTCCCGATGGGATAGCCGCTTGCAAGGCTTTTGAGGTTGTAATCATCAAAATTGAAGACGACCTTGGGCGCGATTGGTGCCAAGCTCCAGAGGAGCGCAGTTCTGCAAGATAGGGCTGGATTGCTCGAGTCCGGTTGAGAAACGTAACGGGTTGACCTGTGTAGAACACCAAACTGGGCTTCTCAAACGAATCGGTTGCCATGACGATCGCTTCATCGCGGCGAACATGAGCCACCGTTTCGGCAAGTTGCCTTAGAGGAAGCTGACGTTCTTGATCAACAATCTCAAACGCAGGCGTGATAAAAAATACAAGAAATGCCGCGATCGCGACAAAATTGACGTTCCAAAACCAGTTCATCTGACGGCGGAAGATCAGCACTAACCCTGCGATCGCATTGCCAAACCAAACGATCGCGCCAATCATCGGTAATCCTGCTGCTCCAAGCGCCCGTCCTAAGTTAGGCATCGCCGGATCACTCATGAGCCATTGCGGACTGTATAGCGCGCCAATCCCTAAGACAACGCTAAAAATAAGACTAGTATAAACACTAAATTTTAACCAGAACGATTGTTTGTTTTGATCCATCTGTTGCTGCCACCACAACGCCACTAAGATTGCAGCCGCAGGAATTGACGGAAGCGAATAGGTAATATATTTAGTGACTGCGATCGTAAAAAACGTCAGAACTGTTGCAAACCAAATTAGAGCAAATAATCCGAACTGCCCACTGCGATCCGGCTCTCGCCATTGTTTGCGTTGGACAACACTCGCAATTGCAGCAGGTAACGTCAGCGACCAAGGCAAAAACCCAATCAACACGATGAGCAGATGAAAGTACCACGGCCCTGAATGCTGATTCACTACGCTAGTAAAGCGCTCAACATTATGCATGCCAAAAAATGAATTAACAAAGGCTGAGCCATTTGCCAGATAGACCAACACATACCACGGCAACGTGATTAGAACAAATACGATCGCGCCCCCCATAACCTTCATTTCCCGCAGACCAGCGCGTAGATTTCTCACGCAGAATAGGAAAATCAGGACGATCGCGCTCGGTAGCACAACACCTACAGGACCTTTAGTCAAAACCGCCAGCGCCATCAAACTGTAGAACACAAAATACCAGCGAGTTTTGATCCGGTCGAGAGGCTGCACATAGCCCATAAAAAATGCCAGCAGCGAGCCGCCGAAGCACAGATTTAGCAGCATGTCGGAGTAGCCCAGTCGCCCAAAGAAGAGCATCTCCAAATTGAGAGCGACAATGGCAGAACCGAGATAGGGAAGCAGATTAGGCGATGCAACAGAATCTTTGATGCGGTTTTTGCCATCAAGATTTTTAGCAACAACCTGTAGAACGTAAAAGCAAATTCCGATTAATAGCGTTGCCGCGATCGCAGAGGGCAACCGCGCCGCCCAGGCGGTCGTACCGAACGTTTGGTATGCGATCGCCATATACCAATAGATTAATGGAGGCTTGTCAAACCGAGTGACCCCATTAAAGTAAGGCGTAATCCAATCTCCTGTGACCGTCATTTGCCGCGCTGCTTCTGCAAACAGTGGCTCCGTCTCATCGAGCAACCCCGTTGCGTCTAGCCGATGAAAAAACACAAGCCAACCTAAAAACCCGATCCAGACGAATGGCAGAACGCGAACAATCGCCGGATGTTTCAATAGTTTCGCAGAGTTCAAGAGTCAACCATTCCTAGTGGGGGACGTGTGCGCTGAACAGCCACAAGGCAACATCTTAATCTGATTTGCTGCGATTAGCGCTTTGCACAACTCCGAAGGAAACGCTAACCTCTAGCTTCAGAACGTCCAATTACCATTTCGATCTGCTCCGCAACCGTCTCCGGATACTCCACCATTGATAAATGACCACATTCCGGAATTTCAAACACGTTGGCTCCAGAGTCTCTAAAGAGGGGGTGAAAACTGGCCAAGTGACGAACATATTTGGGTTCCATCACCGAATCTTTAGATCCGGCAATGAAATAAACGGGCTGATGAAGCCGTGCCACAACTTGAGGCAACCGATGCACCTCATACTCGGTCGTCGAGTCGAGCAAGGTTCCTAAAGCTGCCTCGCGATCGGCAGCGACAAAATCTACGAGACGCTGACGCGCCCACGACCTAGCGATCGTTCTACCCACACTTGCCCGTGTAAACAAAAGCTCTAAACAGGGAACTTGAGACAACCACCGAGGGCGCAATTTTACAATCTGCTGTCCTGCCGCTCGAAACCGCTCAAAGGATTCCTTCAAATAAATTCCGCCGCCCGAATTAAGGCAAATGACCCCTCGAACTTGCTCTGGTAGTTGATCGGCTGCCCACAACGCCACATACCCCCCTAGAGAATGCCCAACCAGCCATGCCTGTGAAATATTTAGCTCTCGTAGCAAAATCTCTAAATCCTTTGCATACGATAGAAGACTGTATTGCGACATCAACGATCGAGTGGACTTTGCCATGCCAACCCGATTAGAGCTTTGCAACGCTAATCCTTCAGATCTTCGTACCGCTCGCGCTGTCGAAGATTCGATCGCTGTTGCGGCACCTTCTCGCTCTGTGGGGTGAGCCAGCGCCACTGGCGATCGGCAAGGTTGAGACTCACCAAAGCCCCGAAGATCGTAAGATAAGCACTGATAATGAGGTGCTAGCCGCTCAATCAACGGCTGCCAGTAGTTGCGACTCAACAACCAACCGTGGACAAAAATCAGAACTTCTTTAGAGGGGGTGGGAGCCGTCTGCTCATAGACATGTGGAACTCCCAGAACAGTGATGGTAGGCATCATTCCATCCTACCGTAAACTATTACATCAACTAATGTATGGCAGCATACTCTCCTGCCAGACTAGAACAAAAAAGGTCTCAATCATTCTCCGCGACAGAACCACCATGACAAATCAAACTGATTCCACCATTACCATTCGAGAGATTGCCAGCGCTTTTCGTCTAACGGGCTGGATCAGCTTTTGGGTGCAGCTTGTGTTGACCGTTGTTTCTAGCGCAATTTTGGCGTTTGCTGCCGTTTCAACGCGCACCGGGGCAAACAACCCCAATACCGGCGTCGGGGTCGCTCTGACGCTTTGTAGCATTGCCGTTCTGGGATTTAACATGTTTTGGGCGCTCAGTCGCTACGTTGCTCTCGGACGGCGGTTAAAAGCACCCGCTGTAGCTCGTCCTAAAAAAGCAGAAGCCGTTCAAGCGCTGCGGACAGGATTGATTTCAAGTTTAGTCGGAATTTTGCTGGCGCTGATCGGAGCAGAAGCGATCGTGGGTCTGCTCTTTGGCAAAGTGGTGAATCAAGGGTTTGCTGGGTTCGTCAATGTAGACCAGTCAAAATTCATTCAGCCCATCGATATTTTAGTGGTGCAAGCTAGTATCAACGTCACTTTGGCTCAATTTATCGCGATCACAGCTTCGCTTTGGCTCCTCAATAAAATGAGCCGCCAGTAAATTAAGTCATCAGTAAACTCGTTTTCACCCTTATACGTAAGTACCGTTAAATATTGCTATAGGAGTATCGTTGAAACAGTGTCAGATGTATGATCTAACCCTCATTTAATGCTCAACTCCAAGCGAACCATTATCGCTGATTTGCCGTCCACTCAAAAATTTGGTTGAGTTGCTCTAGAGACACAAACCCATAGCGCCAAAGAATCATCGGCAACGGACCGCGATCTTGCTGAGAATAGCGCATTGCCATAGCGATCGACGAAGGTGAAATCGATAAGTCTTCGGCTAAAAACCGAATTAGTCTTTGCTGGGCAACATCGAGGTTGCTCATGAATTCTTTTAATTCATATTGCTCAACCGTTTCCGATGTAAGTACAGTGGGGTCAGAAATACCTTGAGTAGACAATGGGGTAGGTCCTTAATGATTCCTGGAAATTTATGAAGTCAAATCGTATCACTAAAATCTAAAATCCGATATCAATCTACTACTTAATAACTCAACTTTAGAAATAACTATCTAAATTTTTTGTTTAAACTAAAGTTGTAGATGTAGTTAACACTGCTTAATAAACCATATCTGACAAAATGTTGGTTTTAACCTAAGTAAAGACGGCTCAATCACTCGCAATCACTTAAGAGTGCTGAAATCACCTTTGCTTTGGATTAAGTATTGATCAACTTAAGCAATACCTGCTGACTTCATCTACTTAATCTTCTATTTTGTGGAAAAAAGCTTGTGCAACTAGGGGTTACACCTCGATTTAACAGAATGTAGGTCCTAGTGCAAGCGTAGAGCAGTTCATTATCGAATAGACTGCTTACAGTTTCTACGGGCTATATTAATTCGTGAAACTTCACTGATTTGTGAAATTTCCGTCCTGTGCCTTTTACCAGGTCGCCCATCGTAGTTTAGATAGCTGTTATGCATGATCGTCCACGTTCTACTCCTCGACTCCAACGGTGGCGGTTAGCCCTTGGTGCAACTTTGATACAAATGCGACTTCAGCAAGCAGCGCTGATGATTGCCGGAAGTCTCGTTTCTATTGTTGCAGTCAACCTCCCTGCTAAAGGGGCAGAAAGGCTGTACCTATCCTATGGGGTGCTGGAGCGATCGGTTTCCGTAGCTGCACTCGAAGACTACGCCCAGAGTGGCAAACTTGACCAAGATCTCTACGTGTATTCACAGTATGCTACTGCTGAACAACTCGCTACCTTGCGGAGAGCGCTCACAACTCGCGCCTCGCTGTCTCCGGTGGCGGTGTCTCAGTTTCTCTACACGTCTCAAGGAGAAATCTTGCTGCGGCGACTCGGGCAAGTGATTCAGCCGGAGTCACGCGACACAGGATTTTATGCAATTCGGGCGGCACTGATTTTAGCCTCTGCCGATTCGGAAGGAATTACCCCGCTCAATGTGTTTCGGAGATTTCCCACGCGGGGCATTCGGATTGATTTGCAGAAGACGCTGCAAATCGCCAATGAGTTAGGCAATCTGATTAATCGAACCAATGCAGCAACAAGCGCGATCGCAGAGCTTGCCGCTCAAAATTCAGCACCTCCTATTGCAGACCCAGTAGATTTGGGAGCACGCGGGGCATTTGGTGTGCAGAAAGAAACGTTGCGCTTGGTGGATCGTAGCCGGAACATTGTGTCTGCGTTGGGGGGCAATCGCGTCATTCCAGTTGATGTTTATTTTCCTCAAGCTCGGCGTCAAGCGCTGCCGAACGCGGCGATTCCGCTGGTTGTGATTTCTCATGGGCTAGGCAGCGATCGCATGACGTTCCAGTATTTAGGAGAACATCTGGCGTCGCATGGATTTGCGGTGGCGGTGCCTGAGCATCCGGGCAGCAATGCTGAACAGCTTCAAGCATTGGTTGCGGGAACGGCGAGTGAGGTGTCGAGTCCGAGAGAGTTTGTCGATCGTCCGTTAGATATCAAGTTTTTACTCGATGAACTGACTCGACGATCTCAGGTTGACCCGCGTTATGGTCAGCTTAACCTTCAGGAAGTCGGCGTCTTGGGACAGTCTTTTGGTGGCTATACAGTGTTTGCGTTGGGGGGTGCGCCGCTTAATTTCACCCAACTTCGACAAGACTGCACTCCTACCGCGCTCGATAATACGTTAAACATCTCGTTTCTGTTGCAGTGCCGTGCGGCAGACTTGCCCAGAGAAGACTATATTCTGAGCGATCCACGAGTGAAGGCGGTGTTTGCGATCAATCCGATCGATAGCGGTGTGTTTGGAGAAGCAGGACTGAGCCAAATTAAAGTACCAACTTTTATTGTGGCGGGCAATGCGGATACGATCGCGCCAGCGCTGCCAGAACAAATTCAGCCGTTCACGTGGCTGCAAACGCCGAATCGCTATTTTGCCTTGATCAATCAAGGGACTCACTTTTCGGCGTTGGGGGATTCTAAGAATGACGCGATTCCGGTTCCGCCTGCGGTGATTGGTCCGTCGCCAGAGCTTGCACGTCGCTATGTGAGGGCGTTGAGTTTGGCGTTTTTCTCAACTTACATTGCGAATCAGCCAGACTATCGTGCTTATTTGTCGTCTAGTTATGCGAATTTTCTGTCACAAGAGCCGTTGCGGTTGAACTTGGTGCAGACGTTGCAGGCGAAACAGGTGCAGTGAGAAATGAAGGATGAGTTGGTGTAGGGCTTTAGCCGACTGAGATTCCTTCATGAGATTTCTTTAGGCTTTCTGCGTTGAGTCGGGCGTTTGAATGCTGACTTCTTCAGGGCGATCGTTTCTGCTTGATTGCTGTTATTGCCCTATTACGTCAGCACTAAGGCAGGGGCTAAGAGTTCAGTTCCTCCCTCAATGTTGGGCAAAATGTAGCCTTATTCATCGCTTGCCAACTCTTGCTCGTCAAAACTGACGCCTTCATACAAATCGCCAAACCCAATCTCAAGCTCAACCGTCCCCAACCGCACCACAGAATTCTCGCTCTCGTAGTCCGTCAGCAGCCATCCCTGCTCAGTCTTCCTATACTGCATCACCCGCGATCGCGTCTGATCGATCAACAAATACTCTTGCATCTCTGGAATCGAGCGGTAATACGCAAACTTATCTCCCTGATCATAGTTCTGCGTAGACTTCGACAACACTTCCGCGATCAACATCGGATTGGTCACCGTTGTTGTGCCCTTGTCCGTATAGACTGGTTCACCCCGAATCACCATCACATCGGGATAGGTGTACTGTCGATGCTTAGGAATCCACAGCCGCACATCGCCTATGTACACCTTGTAGGGTTGCCGCTTCAGTTGAAACTTCAAATAGGCGTAGAGGTTTCCAGCAATCTCGTTGTGGTTTGTAGTTCCTCCCGTCATTGCAATGATTTCTCCATCCCGGTACTCATTTTTGTACTCCGCTTTTTCTTCCAGTTCGAGATACTCTTCTGGCGTGAAGGTGCGTGTCTGTAGTTGCATCGGTTTCTCCTAACAGGTTGGGCAAGTGGAAAGCAACTTGGGTCAATTGTACTGGTTTTAGAATCCTATAGATGTTTGATGCGGTTCCTAGCGAAGGTGCGATTAGCGCAAAGCGCACCTTCAAAGAAATTGGCTCTGCCAAGCTCCAAAGGATCGCGCCCCGCTAACCAATTGAGACTGCGATCGCTGAGGTTTTTCCCAAAACATAGAGCAACTCCAAAATGTACCTCAATTATAGAATTGCTCAGATTTCACATCATTCTGGGCTGTTGAGTACAACATCTAAGCAAGCCAAACTAAGATAAGAAACTGCACTCAAACGATCGAGTTACTTGTGAACGGTTTCCTCAATCTCAACAAGCCCTCTGGCTTTACCTCACACGACTGCGTTGCAAAAGCTCGCAAGTTGCTCAAGCTCAAACGTATCGGACATGCCGGAACGCTTGACCCCGCCGCAATCGGTGTGCTGCCAATCGCGATCGGGCGGGCGACCCGACTACTGCAATATCTCCGTAGTGACAAAACGTACCAAGCCACCATTCGATTTGGCGTGACCACCGCAACGGATGATTTAGAAGGCGAAACGCTAACGAGCCAAGCCGTTCCCCAATTGACGTTAGAAGCAATCAGAGAAAAGTTACCGCTTTTTTTAGGCAACATCCAGCAGATACCGCCAAATTACAGCGCCATTCAAGTTGAAGGAAAACGGCTGTATGACTTGGCGCGATCGGGAGAATTGATCGATGTACCTGCCCGATCGGTAGACGTTTACACGCTTGATATTTTGGATTGGAGAGCGGGAGACTTTCCCGAACTAGAGCTGGCGATCGCGTGCGGTTCAGGCACTTATATTCGTGCGATCGCTAGAGATTTAGGCGCAGTGCTAAACACTGGAGCAACGCTCGCAAAACTCATCCGAACTGAGAGCAGTGGCTTTACGCTGACCGACAGTTTGACCTTTGAGGAACTCGCTCAGCAAGTAGAAGCCGGAACCTTCACACTCGTTTCACCCGATCACGCATTGTCTCATTTATCTAAAATTCAACTGCCTGAGGACTTAGCGCGGCGTTGGTGTCAAGGGCAAAAGATTGCTTCAGACCAGTCCGAAGATCAACTCATGCGCGTGTGGGACGAGCGCGATCGCTTTTTGGGCGTCACCCGTTCTGTAGAAGGTGTTCTTGTGCCTCAAATGGTGTTTGAACCCGTGTGAGCTTTCTCTAAAATCCAATCTCGCAGAATCGGGTTGACGATTTCTGGCGCTTCATCTTGTGGGCAGTGCCCCACCCCGTCGAGCGGAATAAACGTTTCGACTCGCGGATAATCACCAAACGCCCTCCCAAGTGTGATCGGTTCCCACGGATCTGCTTCGCCCCACAGCACGATCGCCGGGCACGACAACTCTGGCAACAGATCTTCGGGCAACGGGCCTTGAGAATAATTTGTAAACGCAATAAAGACTCCCATCGCGCCCTCATCCTTGGCGGCTCCCAACAGCAGATCGACTAATTCGTCTGTCACCGCGTCCGATCGGCCATACGCCTTCAGCAACACCTTCCGAACCGTCTTAGGTGTGGCAAGCTGCTTAAAAAACAATTGACCAAACCATTTCTTCTTCAGCACTTTCTGCAAAATTGGCGCACCGACGCGCTTAAACCACGGCTGCGTCGCTTGATGCCGTTCATGCAGCAACCGCAGCGAACATCCCACCAAGGCAACGCCGCGCACCCAGTTAGGAGCATCAACCGCCGCTTGCATGATCGCGATCGAGCCAATCGAATTGCCCACCAAGAAAGCAGGCTCACCAATCACCTCTCGGCAAAAATCTGCAAGCTGCGCTCCCCACGTCTCAAAGGTGTACTCCATCTGCTCGTCAGGAATCGGTTTAGACGATTTGCCAAACCCGATTAAGTCGATCGCATAGACGCGACAGTTTTTTGCAAGTTCAGGCAAGTTTTTGCGCCAGTGATAAAACGATGCTCCAAACCCATGCACTAGCACAACCGCAGGACCTTCTGTTCCCTCAGCTTGATAGGCAACTTGAAAGCCTTTCCACATCCAAGTGCTGTAATCAGACCGAACCGAAATTGAAGTGGTGAGCATAAATCTTGAGAGCGTTTGGGTAAGAATCCCCTGTTAGCGCCAGGGCGAATAGTGGAATTCTATTGAAATATGAACTTTCATAAATCTAGCATTCGGGATACGGTTCTTCGCTTGTCGCTCTAATCCATTAGGCGACCCCCTTCTTGTCCAGTTCCTACGCTAATCCTTCATACAAAAATGATAGAAACCCTTGGTACTTCGATTGGTAGCTATGCCCCAGATTTCGAGCTCCCCGGCACAGACGGCTCAGTGCATCACCTCGCTCACTATTTGAAAAATCAGCGCGCGATCGCAGTGGTATTCATCTGCAATGGGTGTCCTTACGTCAATCTGTACCTCGATCGTCTCAAACAACTCCAAGCCGAGTTTCGCGATCAAGGCTTTCTGATGATTGGCTTAAACCCCAACGATGAGCAGCAGTTTCCTCAAGATCGCTTCGAGCAGATGAAACCGTTTGCGGCTAAAAATCAGCTCAATTTTCTGTATTTGCGCGATGTGACTCAAGACGTGGCTCAGACGTTTGGTGTAGCCAAGACACCCCACGCATTTCTGATCGATCAAGCTGGGGTGCTACGCTATCGCGGTGCGATCGATGACAACGCCGAAAATCCGAAAGCGGTCAAACGTCAGTATTTAAGAGATGCGATCGCGCAGGTTCTCAAGGGTCAATCTCCGTCGCCTGCCTCGACCGAACCGATTGGCGGCTCGGTCAAATGGCGTGCATCTTAGCGGGCAGCGTCAGGCTTCGCGGGCGAAGCCTTTACCTTCGGTGCAGGAGTGGCGGCTTTTGGTGATGGTTTTAGCTTGGGTGCAGGCGAAGCGAGTGAGGTCGGAGCAGCAGGACTTGCCGTGACTTGCGGGTTTGGCTTCGTGCCTAAAATGCTAGCCGCACCCGTATCGTACACTCCTGCAACACAAGCAATCATCAGCGTCGCCAGCGTGCCAACGAACAACGCTTTCCAGCCCAAATCAGAAATATCTTTGCGCCGCGAGGGAATCAGCGCGATCGTACCACCAACAAAAATTCCGACGGAGGCGAGGTGAGCAAAGCCCGACAGCGCATAGCTGACGATCAGAACGGCGCGATCGCTAAGCGGATTGTCAGGGCGAGCAGCAGCTAGACCTAACGCCTGATACGACGGAATGGCGGTTTCAAACAAGCGGCGTCCGATCAGCACCGACGATTCCCAAAGCTCACTCCACTCCAGAGAAACGCCTGTCAAGACAGTAAACGGCAGAAATAACGCGCCTTCGATATTAGCAAGCGTCACCACTTTGAAGAAGTCACCCACCGCGCCCGGAATTCCGGCGAGACCTGCAAAGATTTGATTGATTAACGAAACGAGTCCCAGGATGAGGATCAAGACTGCCGCGATCGCGACTGCCATTTTGACGCCATCCAATGCACCGACGATCGCCGCATCAAGGGAATTCATCCGCTCGATCGGTTCTCCTCCAACCGTTTCTTGCACGCGCTCCGTCTTTTCTTCCTGAGGAACACCGCCCATCGTGAGGGGAATCTCGGTTTCTGGAACCAAAATTTTAGACAGGACAAAACAGGCCGGAATCGCAATAATCGACGCCGATACTAGATGTCCCAGAATGTTTGGAAAGACGGGACGCAGAAAGCTGACATAGATTGCCAATGTGGAAGAAGCCGCCGTTCCAAAGCAGCAGGACAGAATCGCGCAAAGTTCGCTGCGAGTCATCTTCGCGAGGTAAGGCTTAACGACGATCGCGGCTTCGATACCCACAAAAATATTTGCCGCGCCGCTGAGCGCTTCTGCTCCACTCAGCCGCATCGTTTGATAGAACGCTTTTGCAAATACGCCCGTAATCGCTTGAATGACGCCCAAGTTTTGCAGCAGTGCCATCAGTCCTGAAAAGAAGATGACCGTCGGCAGCGCTCGGAACGCAAAGATGTAGCCTAAATTGATGTCCGCAGGTTTTGTCGGAAGCGGCACTAAATTTTTGCCAAACACGAAACTCGCACCCGTATCTGCCGCCAAAAACACGCCGTCTAACAAACTACTAAAAACTTGAAGCGCCCACTGCGTTACGGGAAACCAAAACACAAGCGCTCCCAGCACAAGTTGAAGCAGAATGCCCATGAGCACAACGCGCCACGGGAAGAATTTCAGACGGCGGTTTTCTGAGAAGAGCCACGCGATCGCGCAAAGCCCAAATATGCCAAGCAGCGAAATGAGATTGAGGATCATAAGGGCAGTAGAAGCGGGGTAGGTATCGTCATTGACAATCTGTTCATACAGACGATACCCAAAAAATCTCTAGTTGGCACAAATTATTGACCCGGACGTCACACTTTGGGCGTGATGGCGAAATCGATGCTTGAAAGCTGTTACCCGATTAGAGCGGATGGTTAAAGATTGCTGAGCCATGCAGGCTGGGTAGAAGATTTGTCTCTACTGAGGAACTGAATGAAGCAAGCGATCCTTCGGAGCTTGCGGAGCAATCGCGCTTTTTTGATGCTTTTTATGGACGCGATCACCTTCAAAGCTCGATATTTCGAGTGCAGATGCTGAGATTTCGTCTTCAGATCCCAATCTTTCACCTTCAGAAGCCGAACTTTCGCCTTCTGAAGCCGGACTGTCAGGCTCTACACGTGGAACTCCGAGCTTTTTACTCGGAGAATGAAGCTCAAAGCTCGGTCTTCCGCCTTCAGAACTCGGAACTTCGAGCTTTTTACTCGGAGAATGAAGCTCAAATCCCGGTTTTTCGCCTTCAGAACTCGGAACTCCGAGCTTTTTACTCGGAGAATGAAGCTCAACTCTCAGTCTTTCGCCTTTAGAAGCCGAACCATCAGGCTCAGTTCAAAATAGATATTGAACCCTAGCACGATGCAGTCAGAAACCTGGAAAAATAGATATACGTAGTCAGCACAGGAGGTCTAATAGTATGTTTACTACAGAAATGACTCATGATGGACAAACTACAATTCCGGAAGACGTTCGTGAATTGCTAAATTTGCGACCTGGAGATCGGCTTGAGTTCGTTATTTCAGAGGACGGTAAGGTTTATTTACAGTCTGCAAAAATCGATGTGCGGGAGTTATCTGGAATGTTGTATAAACCGGGCAGAGATTCTGTTTCTGTTGAGGAAATGAATGAAGCGATCGCTCAGTGTGCTGGAGAATCAGATTGAAAGGGCTTGATACTAATATTATCCTTCGATATCTATTAAGGGATGATGAGGAACAATGGAGATTATCTGATCAATATATCAATAGTATTGTTGATACAGACAACACTTGTTTTATAAACAATATTGTTCTTTGTGAATTAGTTTGGGTATTACGATCCAGGTATAAACTCAGCAGAGAAGAACTGATTGATACAGTAGAAAAACTGCTGAGAACTAATATTTTTGTGTTTGAAAATCAGGAGGCTGCATGGTGGGCAGATCAACAAATAAAGCATGGAGGGGCTGACTTCTCAGACTATTTGATTCTGAAAGTGAACCAGCAGAAAAACTGTGTAGAGACAGCTTCTTTTGACGCGAAGTTAAGAGGAGTGAAAGGAATTAAATCACTCCAACTAGATCAGTGATTTACGACTTCAAAAATTAAATTAGATCTTAACTGGATTTGCTAAGGAAGGCTCTCGAATCAATCCTACTCCGTCTCTGCCAATTCCCTCATTCGGTCTAAAACACGTCATAATGAGCGAAACGCAACGCTGCAAATTCGCTACGCCATGATGGATGCTTTTGACCCGACTCCGCCTGCGTGGACTAAACCTGCCAGTCATTCTCACACTTTTACCTGCCCGACCTGCCGCAAAACTTCCACGGAAGCAACCCAAGTTTGGATTAATCGCCGCTCTCCTGTGTTTACAGAAGACTACCGGAAAAAGTGGCAAGAGTTTTATCAGTGTCAGTGTGGTCAAGTCTGGTGGGCGTGGAGCAACGATCGTCCCCCCTCCGAACTCGGACAGCGCGATCGCCCCACGCGAGATTTCTTCAATCCCTTCGAGGATTTCTAATGCGAAATCCATCCACTCACCGTTTGCCACAACAACCATCCGTTCAGTCCGGCAATTAAGATTGCAACCCCCCAACCCGTCAATTTGAGCCAAGTTGGATTGACAAAGGTTCCCATCAACTTACGATCGCTGGTAAACATCATGAGTGGAAACACCGCAAACGGAAGCTGTAAGCTCAGAATCACTTGACTGAGAATCAACAGATCCCCGGTGCGCTGTTCTCCAAACACCAGAATCGTGATCAGCGCAGGCACGATCGCAATCAACCGAGTGATCAAGCGTCGCAACCAAGGGGGCAGTCGGAAGCTCACAAACCCTTCCATCACAATTTGTCCGGCAAGCGTTGCTGTCAGCGTCGAACTTTGTCCAGAGGCTAAGAGCGCAAAGCCAAAGATCGCACTGGCTAGACCAACACCAAGTAGAGGCGACAGCAACTTGTAAGCATCCTGAATTTCTGTCACGTCGTGATTCCCGGATGTGTGAAAGGCAGCGGCTGCAACAATCAGAATTCCGGCATTGATCAGCAGGGCAAACCAGAGCGCCACTGTAGAATCAATCGTGCTGAATTTAATCGCTTCCCGTTTTTTCTTGATCGTGGGTTCAAATGCACGAGTCTGCACAATGGAAGAATGCAGATAGAGGTTGTGCGGCATCACCGTTGCGCCCAGAATGCCGATCGCGATGTAGAGCATCTCAGAATTCTTGACAATATCTAAGGTAGGGACAAATCCGCCCAGAATACCGCCAACACTGGGACGGGCAAACCAAACTTCGGCGGCGAAACAGAGCGCAATCGTACCGACCAACGTAATAATTAGCGCTTCGATATAGCGGAATCCTTTCGATTGCAGCAGCAACATCACCAGCACATCGAATCCCATGAGGCAAACGCCCCAAGCCAACGGCAAGCCAAACAAAAGTTGCAATGCGATCGCGCTCCCCAGAAGCTCGGCTAAGTCACAGGCTGCGATCGCGATCTCACACACAATCCAAAGGGCAAAACTAACCCGTGGACTAAATTGCTCATGGCACATCTGCGCTAAGTCACGCCCAGTCGCGATCCCAAGCCGCACACAGAGCGATTGCAGCAAAATCGCCATTAAATTCGAGAGCAAGATCACGCTGAGGAGCGCGTAGCCAAATCGAGAGCCGCCAGCAATGTCTGTTGCCCAGTTGCCAGGGTCCATGTAGCCGACCGACACGAGGTATCCCGGTCCGGCATAGGCTAAGAGCTTGCGCCAAAAGTTTTTAACGTTTGGAACCGCGACACTTCGATGCACTTCAGGAAGGCTTGGTCTCGGCGCTGAACTGTTAAACGACATCCGCTAAAATCCTTCAATTATGAAAGGAATATGAAAACAAGAATACGACAAAAACGAGAGCAATGTGAACTGAAGAGTTGTGTACTTTAGTATCTGGTTGAAAAAATGTTAAAGGACTGCTATACACAAGGCAAAACAAGCGCTTTAGCGAATTCAGCTCAATCCTATTGAATTGTGACTATCTAACTCGTCTTTCTTGAGAGTCAGAGCCGTTGTACCCATTGACGGAATTCAATGAAATTAAACCGAAGCACTTTGGCTACAATATTTGCAATTCGCAGAAGCAAATTGGCAGCGAATGTTTGCAGAACCCATACGGTAGCGATCGCATTTATGGCGGCAAAAGCAAAAACAAAGCAGTACCCTTTCAGATACTTCTAATTGTCAATGGTGAATCGCTCGAATTCCTATCGCTGGTACTTCCCGCACTTTGATAGTTCAATACTTTGGCAGTGAGGTGCGACTAAATAATCTTGATTGCTACTTCTGCTGAACGAATCAAGCGATCGGATACTCTCCTAGCGGTAATATCGCAGGGTTAGCGCTAGCGTTTTGTGAAGTCTGAGTAATAAAGCTGGTAACAATGGTTAGCGCGATCGCACTAGAGAAAGTCGATCCTAGACGATGAAGAGTAGACGAACGAATCGACCGTTCATCTGTGCAAATTGAACGCATAATCAATTAGCTCCTATGGCTATGTCAGTAGTCAGGGAGTCAGGGCTAGAGTAAGTACGCCAATACTTCTCTAGTCCGTTCTATTGAACGCTAGTCTAGCAACACGGGATCAAAAATACTACTGTTTGACTAGTTTTTTATTGATTGAGTAGTGCTTTTAGGTTGGGTGAGAGGATAACCCTTTCTCTCATAAGGTAAATGCATCTAGAACTAACTTTGGCTCTTAGATCTGACGAGCTAACGATAGCGCTGACCGGACATGGATGATCTTAACAACGCAGCCAGTGATGTTGATGTTCTGTTGGACGCGGTTGCTAGCAGCATTAGGAAAGTGGCTTATCAACTAAGCTCTTTAGCCCGTTTAGATATATGTCCTCAAGTGTTTTAAGGAACTCCTCGGAAAAATGTGGGGATTCGACCTCAGTACGATAAATGGAGGTTCCATCAACCATTACAACAAGCTCGTTACCAACTATTTTTATCAGGAACGAAGGAACGAATCTGTGATCATGAGTTGAAAAATGTGCGAAACCAAGATCGTTTCGCAGCCCATCAACAAAATTGACGTGACCAGTTTGATAGGAGGTGTAGGTTGGCTGGATGCGTTCCAGAATCTCGGAATGTACATCGCGGATTTCCTGCATTGCGAGCTCATAAAGACGACGATTCCTAAGTAGCTCTTGATCCACTTTTGAGTTCAATGATGAAACTATATCGTTGATACTTATACTGCCTTCGTTAGGGTCAGAGTTATCATGCATATCAATTAGTCTCTTTAAGGATTCTTTCATCTCATGCGTACTTGTAAATCGGTCAGAAAGCTTTTGAGAGAATGATTTATCAAAGAAGTCACTCAATGCTGAAAATCTTCCATCAAAAGCGCATTTCAGTCTTTCAACAGTAGCCATTCGCTGATGCGGCATTCTTCCTTCCTCATCAATCAGGACAGACGGAGACACTGATGTAATTAAGTAATAAAGAATGCCGCCTAAGAATGATATGTCGCTTCTCTTATCTTGCTTTGCAGTACTGTAGGCACTCATTTCAGGTAGACGCAGGAAGCGGTTTCCAAGCTCCTGTGAATAATCAGTCTCGAAGCCACCAATAATACCTTCTTTGTAGCTAATTCCAAAGTCAAGCAAGACTGGCATTAATGCACTGGATTTTCTTAAAACTATGTTGTCCGGCTTTATGTCTCTATGAATCCATTCATTTGAATGGCAGTATTCAACGGCATCAATAAGCTGGAGTAGCACTGTAGATGCATCCTTGAATTCCATGTACCCATGAGTACCAATGTATTCAGTGAGATTTTGTCCCTCTATATAATCGGTAACCAGATATAGTTTGTACTCAGAATCTTGATGGTGAAGTGCGTTGCTTTCTATCAATTTAGGAATAAGCTTATGGTTCGTAGTTGCATACGCTGTAGCTTCACGAAAAAACCGAGCGCGACGCTCCATATCGCCTTGACGACTCAACATTTTTAGGAAGCAGCGCTGCCCAGTGGAATTATTCTTGACTAACTTAGCAGTGGCTTGACCTCCACTATCGAGTTCTCGCTCGGTTGTCCAGTTCTCATCCCACTTCCTTGAATTTGACCAGTGTTGCATTTCTTGCAGTTCTATGGGACTCGCCAGCTTGCTTAAACTCGATGCTTGTTTGTCATTGATAAAACTCTATCTATAAGCGCATATCCATCAGTTCTGTGAATGTTTCGGCTGAGATTCACTGGCAAGCTTACACACCCCAGAAAATATCATTATGTTATTTAATTATGATATTTCCCAACTAGAACACGTGATCTAGAAAGTTACTCTCTGTTGATAGAGAAATCCTAGAGAGTCTAGTGTAGGGCTAGGAAGTTTTGACATAAGCCTAGGTTGTGTTGATAATTATGTGAAGTTGGGCTGAATAAGCTAAAAGGCGATGTCAACCCCAATGTTACTAAGCGACGACCTGTGGGACAAACTGCTTGAACTTTTA
>JAHHHP010000054.1 GCA_019359275.1 Myxacorys chilensis ATA2-1-KO14
GTGATGGCGTAAATCGCTATAATTTCGTTAAGCATTTTTTCTTCTCTTTGAGGTGTCCAACTCCTTGAAGAGATTTTATTTGCTTTGCTTCCCCTGCCGCTTCTAACTAGCAACTTAAGTTAGTAGAGCTTTGTTCTTGAGAGGTTGCCGTTATGAAGCCTGCGCTTAGCCAAATTGGAGTCGAAATGTCTCGCCTCTCTGGAGTGCGGGCGATCATGAAAGATATTATCGAGACGTTGAGGGCAGGCGCAGGACAAGATTTTATTAACCTTAGCGCGGGCAATCCTGTGATCCTGCCAGAGGTAGAACAACTCTGGCGCGATTGCACCTCTGATCTGCTCTCTAGCCCTGATTACGGGGATGTGGTTTGTCGGTACGGCGCAAGTCAGGGATATCAACCGCTCGTTGATGCTGTAGTCCAAGATTTCAATCAGCGCTATGGGCTAAGGTTGACCGATCGCAATGTTCTAATTACCCCCGGCAGCCAAAATCTTTATTTTCTGGCGGCAAATGCGTTTGGCGGTTACGCCGCTAATGGGGATCTGCGTAAGATCGTGTTGCCGCTCAGTCCAGACTACACCGGGTATGGCGGCGTCGCTCTCACGCCCGAAGCGCTGATCGCCTACAGACCAGAATTAGAGATTGATCAAGTTTCACATCGCTTTAAGTACCGCCCTGATTTCAGTAGACTCACCATCGATGAACACACTGGCTGCGTGATTTTCTCTCGTCCTTGCAACCCAACGGGCAATGTTCTGACTAACGACGAAGTGAATAAAATTACAACACTAGCAGCAGCGCATGACGTTCCGGTACTAATTGATTCTGCTTATGCACCGCCCTATCCAGCGCTTAACTTTACAGAAATGACTCCGACCTTTGGGGAGAATGTGCTGCACTGCATGAGTTTATCAAAAGCGGGATTGCCAGGAGAACGCATTGGCATTGCGATCGGGGATGCGGATATTATTAGCGTTCTCGAAGCATTTCAGACGAATTTGTGCATTCATTCGCCTCGATATGGACAAGCGATCGCAGCGCGTGCGATTCGGTCTGGGGCGCTAGGCGAGATTGCTGTCAACGTGATTCGACCGTTCTATCAGCAGAAGATCGCCGTTGTTGAAGAAGCGCTGAATCAAGCCATGCCGCCTGATCTGCCGTGGTTTTTGCATCGCGGCGAAGGGGCGATCTTCGCTTGGCTGTGGCTCAACAATCTCCCGGTCACAGACTGGGAGTTTTACCAGCAGCTTAAGTCGGTGGGCGTGATTGTGGTTCCGGGCAGTACTTTTTTCCCTGGGCTGCACGACGAGTGGGATCACAAGCAGCAATGCCTGCGCATTAGCCTGACTGGAACCGATGAGGAATTGCGAACGGCAATGCAACGATTGGCTGAGGTCTATGTGGAGACGATGAAAGCAACTCAGACACGTTAGGGTAGAAGCAGAATGATCGCTGATCTGCCCTCACCCCCAACCCTTCTCCCTAGGGAGAGGGAATCTGATCCAACTTTTGTTTCCTCCCCTGCGGGAAAAGAGCTAGAGTGAGAGTGATTCAGACCCGAAGAATAATCTAACTTTGACTTATGCAAGTTCAATTTCGCGAGTTTGATGCCTTTAACGTTTGGATGTGGATTGAGTTTGTTACCATTCCGTCTGAAATGGAGAAACAGTATGTTGAGGAGTTATTTAGCTCCTGGTTTTTCCTCGGTAAATTAGGCGGGTTTAATGCTGAAAATTTGCAGGTGCAAGATAGCGGACTCGATCTGAGCTATATGGTCTATGACGAAGACACGGCTGAAGATTCGCTAATGTCGGTCATGCACAATATGGGCGACTTTGAGTACGACGCAAACTGGGGCCGCTGTTGGTTTGACTTGGGCACGAGCGACTCGATCGCGCTAGATGTATTAATTAACTCGCTGAAGCAACTGAGCAAAGATTACGTCACTATTGATCGCGTCATCATTGGTGGCGAGAATGACGATTGGCGTGTTCCGGGCAGTAGCAATCCAGATTTTGTCATGGATAATCAACTCAATTAACGTCGCGTTCGTAATGTTGGAACTTCCTTTTGAATTGGGATCTACATCGGTGTGGATAAATTCGTGTGGGTAAGTTCATGACATCAAACATTCGCGTGATTGTTCTAGGTTTGATCATCCACAACAATCGCCTGTTTGTATCAGAAGGGTTCGACTCGATCAAACAAGAAACCTTCTATCGCGCCTTGGGTGGCGGCGTGGAGTTTGGGGAAACAAGCCAAGCCGCCCTCCAACGAGAATTTCAGGAAGAGCTTCAGGCAGAATTAACGAACATTCGGTATTTGGGCTGTCTCGAAAGCTTCTTTACCTTTGAAGGCAAACCCGGACACGAATTAGTTCAGCTTTATCAATGTGATTTTGTGGACGCTCATTTCTATCAAGATCAGCCCTTCACGTTTATCGAAGGTGATGATCAAGGAGTGGCTCACTGGATTGATTTGGATCTGCTCAAGTCCAACTCGCTTCGCCTATGTCCCGACAACTGTCTGACCTATTTGCTTGTCTGACCTATTTGCTTGTCTGACCTATTTGCTTTGACGTGTCTGCTTTAGTAGCGTTGGCTCAGCAAAATTTGAATCGCGTTCATCATTTCGTCAGGAGGACAAGGCTTTGTGACGTAAGCATCTGCGCCTTGCTTGATGCCCCAATAGCGATCGAACTCTTCTGACTTAATCGAACACATCATCACCGGAATGCTGTGAGTTCTGGGATCGCTTTTAATCCAGCGACACAGTTCATATCCATTCATGCGCGGCATGATGATATCGGTGATCACCAGATCCGGCAGTGACGTTTGAAGTTGCGCGATCGCATCGACCCCATCGGCAGCGATCGCGACTTCAAACCCAATTTGGCGCAGTTGATCAGCAATCATCTCCCGCACGGTCACACTATCATCGACAATCAACACTGAGTTCATAGAGGCCTCATCATCGCAGGTTTAGACTGCTCCCTAGTTCACGTATTTATACGTTTATTCATTCATACAAATAGAAATAGCTTCGTCCGGGTTTTGTGCAGAGAGCGTGAAGAGAACAGTTGGCTTTGTGAGGATGAGGGGGCAAGGCTAGTTCACGGTTCCTCTGGAGTTGCGCTTTGCGCTAATCGCGCACTTTGGGTGGCAGCGAATTGGATAGCGGATGTCACAGAGGAATTGAAGGAGGGCACGGTCTGCGAGGATCTACCGCACCTCCAGCCGTTTCGTGATGAATTGCAATGTTTAGTCAGGACATCCTTGCGTTATTGTGATCACTAGTGACCTGAACAACCATCGCTGAGTATGACCCTGGCTCCTCACAAAAAGGCAAAAGCGCTCAAACCTTCCAGCCGCCGCCCTGCAAAAGAACTCTGTAGCGAATGTGGGCTATGTGACACCCACTATATTCATTACGTGAAAGAGGCTTGCGCCTTTATCCATCAGCAAATTCCAGCACTCGAAGAACAAACTCATGGCCGGAGCCGTGACTTAGATAACTCCGATGATGTCTACTTTGGGGTCAATCAAGGTATGACGGCAGCCCGTAAGATCGAGCCGATCGCGGGCGCACAGTGGACAGGAATTGTCAGCACGATCGCCATTCAAATGCTAGAAAGCGGCAAAGTTGAAGGTGTCGTGTGCGTTCAAAATACCGAAGAAGACCGATTCCAACCGAAGCCGATTATTGCGCGATCGCGAGAAGAAATCTTAGCGGCAAGAGTGAATAAGCCAACTCTTTCGCCAAATTTATCGGTACTAGAGCAAGTTGAGCAGTCTGGCATGAAGCGACTGCTCGTGATTGGGGTCGGGTGTCAAATTCAAGCTCTGCGAGCCGTAGAGAAGCAGTTGGGGCTAGAAAAGCTGTACGTGCTAGGGACGCCTTGTACCGATAATGTCACCCGCGCTGGATTGCAGACGTTTCTAGAGACAACGAGCCGCTCGCCCGAAACCGTGGTCTACTACGAATTCATGCAAGACTTTCAGGTTCACTTCAAACACGAAGATGGCTCGACAGAGCTAGTCCCATTTTTTGGACTCAAAACCAACAAACTAAAAGATGTGTTTGCGCCGTCATGTCTCAGTTGCTTTGACTACGTGAACTCGTTGGCCGATCTAGTTGTCGGCTATATGGGTGCGCCTTTTGGCTGGCAGTGGATTGTCGTGAGAAACGATCGCGGTCAAGAAATGCTGGACTTGGTAGACGAGCAGATCGAAACGCAGCCTGTGATGTCTGCAGGCGATCGCAAAAATGCAGTGCAACAAAGCATCCCCGCCTACGATAAGGCTGTGACGCTGCCAATGTGGGCCGCTAAACTGATGGGCGTTGTGATCGAAAAAATTGGTCCAAAAGGCTTGGAATATGCGCGGTTCTCAATCGATTCTCACTTTACCCGCAACTATTTGTACGTCAAACGTAACCATCCAGAAAAATTAGACCAACACGTTCCTCCTCACGCTAAACAGATTGTGTCGCAATACAAACTGCCGGATTAACAGGAAATGCGATTAGCGCAAGGCACAACTTCAAAGAAAATGCTTTGCTAAGCTCCGAAGAGTTGTGCCCTCACATTACTTCTTGAAACGCAGTCTTCTCCGCGACCTCCTTTCCTTCATTCAACAAATAATCGAAGAAGGCTTTCGCGATCGCGGAGAGCTGTTTTCCGGAGGGATGCACCACGTACCAATACCGCTCGATCGGAAACCCTTCCACATCCAGCACAACGAGTTGATTGTTTAACCCTTCTAACGCCAAGGTGTGTTTTGAAAGAACTGATAATCCCATTCCACCGACGATCGCTTGCTTAATCGCTTCGTTGCTGCCCAAATCCAGTTTGACTTTCAACGGCAGCGCATGCTCATCAAACAGTTTCTGTACGGCTTTGCGCGTCCCTGATCCAGGTTCTCGCATGATGAATGGCTCTTCTGCGATACGAGCGAGCGGGATATCTTTCTCAAACGCTAAAGGATGAGTGCGAGGAGCCAGAACGACTAGGGGATTCTCCATAAAGGGATGCACTTCGGCATCGCTCTCGTCCGGCAGTTGGCTCAGAATGTAGAGATCATCGCGATTGCTCGCCAAACTATCTAAGACGTACTGATGATTAGTGACGGTCAGAGAAATGTCGATGCCAGGATAGCGTTGGCAAAACGGACCTAAAATGCGAGGAATCACATACTTTGCTGTCGTCACTACAGCTAGGCGTAATGTGCCTCGCTTGAGTCCTTTGAGATCGGCGATCGCAATTTCAAACTCGGTCATCCGTTGAAAAACATCTTGGCACGTCGCGTACAACTCTTTGCCAGCAGAGGTTAAGAACAGTTTTTTGCCAACTTGCTCAAACAACGGCAATCCGACAGTTTTGGATAGCTGCTTGACCTGCATCGAGACAGTTGGTTGGGTCAGAAACAGCTCTTCCGCTGCACGGGTGAAACTGCTGTGACGGGCGACAGCTTCAAAAACCTTTAGTTGATGGAGTGTTGCGTTTTGCACAATAGCCTCTCCTTAAGGATTGATGACAACTTGATAAACCAGCGATCGCAGAAAAAACGCTATCTATAGATTAAAATCTATTCAACCTATTGATAGCAGTGATTTTGATTTATAGCTTTTGTAGTTATCATAATCCATAAGAGCATATGCTCCCTTCCAATCTCGCGTTGCACGAATCAAGATTTTGTTGGAGCAGGTTTTAGGCTGCAACATTCACTTGTTAACAAAGGTTTTGTTTGCAGGTGATTTGCTTACAGTAGTCTCCTATCTCCTTCGTATCAGACGTGCAACGCCTTTTTTTGTCATACATTCTTTGTGAAAGCTTTATAAAATTAGCGATCGCTAGATCAAATCATCTTTTGAGAATGTTCCAAATCACTCGAATGGGCTATTGAATTAAGACTTTTCTGATGTTGCGCATCGTATTTCAAATAGCGAGTTGGTAAGGTTGTATGTCAAGTGTTGCTGACATTTAGCGCGTTGGTGGCAGTCGTCTAAGTAGCTGATCTAATCGACACGCTAAAGCAGCAAATACCGTAAATGGTATTTGCTCCTAACAATTAGACATTCTCAAGGTTGTTGCCAGAAAGGATACAACCATTAGTTCAAAATGTTTCTCAATTAACATGAATTCTGACGTTTCATGTCGTTCTTGAGAAATATGTAAAAGCCGATTCAGAGAAGTTAAACAGTACTACTTCTGTAGAATCTTTGTTAATTAAGCTCAACTTCACTGATGTAGTTAAAGTGAAGGAAGCTACAGTTTTAGCGGCAGAAATATAATTATTTTAATGAGTTAATTATTACGTTGATGATAACAGGATTAAATGATCCAGTTAAGTTATAGGCTTATCTTTAAAGCTATTTCTATCTTGAGGGCGCGATCGCACCTCTAAACAGATGCGATCGCAGACTTACTTAATTACCGTGCAGCTTCTGACTTTGTACTTGCCGTCGTGGAATCAAATCCCATCGGAGAGACATAATCTCTAAACAAAGCCATTTGATCCTCAAATGAAAGTTGCTTAATCTGCTCTACTACATCCTGAGAGTCAGAGGGAAGCTCGTATCCCGCAGGCATTGGAATGATAGTTCCATTGTCCATGCCTTGTGCCAGTAAATACCAAAACAGAAGCTTGGTTGTATCGCTGAGTGCAGCATACTCGCGAGAAATTTGTGTATCTTTCTGGGTAATGAGTGCCCGTTGTAGTTCTAACTGTTCGTCCTGAGATAGCTCTTTGACTTGAGCAAATACGCCTTCTGCAATTTCTGGAGCCGCCGTACCTGCTCCTGGGGCCGCAGGCGTAATCGACTCTCCCATTTCTGTATAAACGAACCAAAATACAGCTAGTTGTTGGTCAACCTCTAGACCTCGAAGCGCCTGAAGAATATCATCAGCGACATGTGAAATTGTCATAAAACTTTTACCAAATTCAACTCCTGCACCTTACCAACGGTAAATTTTCTTTTCCCCTAGCATTGGGCAGACATTGCTTACCTGACTCTAGACAGAGGTGACGATCTCACAAGTGCATGACCCTTGAGGATGAATTAGGCAAGGGTAAATATGCAACGACTGGAAGGAAAAGTCGCGATCGTCACGGGCGGGGGCGCAGGAATTGGGGAAGCAATTTGTCACAAATTTGCGAAAGAAGGCGCAAAAGTTGTAGTGAGCGGCTTGCCGAGTGATCCGATCGACGCGGTTGCAACGGCCATCACCCACTACGGCGGTACTGCGATTGCGTATCCGGGCGATGTGGCTGAAGAAGCGTTTGCAAAAGGTTGTGTTGAAGCCGCGATCACAGCGTACGGCAAGCTCGACATCTTAATCAATAATGCAGGCGTATTTCTGGCAACGGCAGAGATTGATCAATACCCAATCGAAGACTTTGACGCCACCATCCGCAATAATTTAAGGTCAGCATTCTTGATGACAAAATATGCCATTCCTTACCTCCAAAAAACGAACGGTAATATTGTCAGCGCTGGATCGGAAGCAGGATTCAACGGCTTAGCAATGAACGCTCCTTACGGCGGTACAAAAGGCTGGATGCATTCCTTCATGATGGGCGTGGCCGTGGAACAGGCGAAGTATGGCATTCGGGCAAACTGTGTGTGTCCGGGCGCGATCGACACCGCTTGGACGCACAAAGAAACGGGGCCCATGACCCAGAAAATGGAGAAGATGCTGGTTGAAGCGGCTCCGATGGCGCGACGTGGAACGCCCGAAGAGATGGCGAATATCTATGCCTTTCTTGCCTCAGATGAAGCGAGCTATGTCACGGGTGCGCTGTGGTTAGCCGATGGCGGCGTCACACCTGCGAAAGGAGCAGTCGGAAAAGATACGCCGTTTTGGAAGCGCAGTGAACCCGATGGAGAGTTGCGCCTTGATCATGAGCGGGATGGTTTGCAGAACAAAGATACTCATCAAGTCAAATAACAAAGTAAGGAATGAGAGGTTTTTGCTCATTCCTTACTTGTGTGGAGGTTCACTATGCAGTTATCGGGCAAAGTTGCTGTCATTACAGGCGCAGGGTCAGGCATTGGGCAAGCAACAGCGTTTTTGCTTGCCCAACAAGGCGCGATCGTGGCAGGCATCGATCGCTCCGCAGAAGAGGGAGAGGACACGGCGAGGAAGATTCAGCAGATGGGAGGGCAGGCCATGAGCGCGATCGCGGATGTCTCTCAGCCTGAGCAAGTGAAAGCGGCAATTGATGCGATCGCTCAACAATACGGTCGAATCGATATTGTATTTGCAAACGCTGGAATCAATGGGGTTTGGGCACCGATTGATGAACTTTCTCCGGAAGATTGGAATCAAACAATTAGCATTAACCTAAATGGAACATTCTACACTGTGAAGTATGCTGTTCCCTATCTAAAACAACAAGGTGGTTCTATTATTGTGACCGCTTCGATTAACGGAACTCGCGTCTTCAGCAATACTGGAGCAACAGCTTACGCATCTACTAAAGCGGCTCAGGTTGCCTTCACTAAAATGATTGCATTAGAATTAGCAAAACATAGAATCCGTGCCAATGTAATTTGTCCGGGTGCAATCGAAACCAATATAAAAGATAATACCGAGAGCAGACATCTCGATACGATTAAAGAACCTGTCGAATTTCCGCAAGGCGACATTCCTCTGACTGATGGGGGTCTTGGTGCTGCCGAACAAGTGGCTCAACTCGTGCTTTTTCTGGCCTCCGACACCTCTAGCCACATCACTGGAACAGAAGTCTGGATTGATGGCGGTCAATCTCTACTATTAGGCTAGTCTTTTCTAGACCTAAATTCGTTCTCTCATTCGTTTTATACTTTTCATACTGTTGCCACTATGCCTCAAGTTTTTGGAAAACTGCCCACCACTCAGCAGCCTTGGTCTAATCTTGAATCGGTTCAAACTATTGCGATCGCAGGACAAGACATTCACCTCGACTGTGGCACTCCTCAAGTAAAGCTCAGCGTTTTGGCGGCAAATCTGGTTCGAGTTCGATTAGCGCCCAAAGGTGAGTTTTTGCCGCGTCGATCGTGGGCCGTGACCAAACCAGATGAAGACTGGGAAGCCGTTTCCTTTCAAACTGAGGAAGAAGAAGGCGTACTGTCAATCCGCACCGAACAACTCCAGATCAAAGTCGAGCGCAACCCGTGTCGCATTCAGTGTTTTGACTCTAAGGGACAGCCGTTTGCTCGTGATACAGAATTGGGCATGGGCTGGCGACTGGGTCAAATTGCGGCTTGGAAACAAATTGAGCCGGACGAACATTTCTATGGATTTGGTGAGCGATCAGGACTGCTGGATAAGCGATCGGAGATTAAAACGAACTGGACAGTAGACGCTTTAGACTACTCATCGATTAGTGATGAGATGTACCAAGCGATTCCGTTTTTCATCACTCTACGTCCAGGTCTTGTCTACGGAATTTTTCTCAACAGCACGCACTGGAGCCGATTTGATCTTGGAGCCACGACTCCGGGCGTTCTCCAAATGCAGGCGCACGGTACTGAACTCGACTACTACATCATCCACGGTTCAACCCCGGCAGACATTCTCAACACCTACACCGAACTCACCGGACGAATGCCCTTACCACCAAAATGGGCACTCGGCTATCATCAATGCCGTTGGAGCTATGAATCAGAAGACGTGGTGCAGCAGATTGCTCACGAGTTTCGATCGCGGCAGATTCCCTGCGATGTAATTCATCTCGATATTGACTACATGCGCGGCTACCGCGTGTTTACTTGGAGCCCAAAACGGTTTCCTGATCCGGCAAAGCTGATTGGAACTCTCAAGCAAGATGGCTTTCAAACAGTAACGATCGTCGATCCGGGTGTGAAGTATGAACCGGATGGTGAGTATGAGGTGTATCACGAGGGCTTAGAAAAAGACTGCTTTGTTCGTAATGCAGACGGCAGTTTAGTTTACGGCTACGTGTGGCCTGATAAATCGGTGTTTCCAGATTTTCTCCGTCCAGAGGTGCGTCAGTGGTGGGGTGACTGGCAGCGCACTCTCACCGACGCAGGCGTTGCCGGAATCTGGAACGACATGAACGAGCCGACGCTAGACGAGCGCCCGTTTGGAGACAATGGCGATAAAGTTCCGTTTCCCCTCGATGCACCCCAAGGCCCGATAGACGAAGGCGGCACCCATGCCGAAACTCACAATCTCTACGGTTACAACATGGCGCGATCGGCGGCGGAAGGACTAGAACGCCTCAGACCGAATCAGCGATCGTTTGTCTTAACGCGCTCTGGTTTCGCCGGAATTCAGCGCTGGTCGTCGGTATGGATGGGTGACAACCAATCGCTGTGGGAGCACCTGGAAATGTCGATTCCGATGTTGTGCAACATGGGACTGTCGGGCGTCGGATTTGTTGGCGCAGACATTGGTGGATTTGCAGGCAATGCTACGGCAGAGCTATTCGCCCGATGGATGCAAGTCGGACTGCTCTATCCATTTATGCGGGGGCATTCGGCACTCCTGAGCGCCCAGCACGAACCCTGGGTGTTTGGGGAAGGCACGGAACAAATTTGCCGCGAATACATTGAGCTACGCTATAAGCTGCTGCCCTATCTCTACTCGTTTTTCTGGCAAGCTAGCACCACAGGCGCACCAATTTTACGCCCCTTGCTCTATGACTATCCCAACGATCCTAAAACCTATGAACTCCACGATCAGGTCTTGCTAGGCTCAGATATCATGGCGGCTCCGGTGTACCGTCCAGGTGTAGAATACCGAGCCGTTTATCTGCCAGAAGGCACCTGGTATGACTGGTGGACAGGAGAGCGCTACAACGGCAATTCACACATTCTCGCTCACGCACCGTTAGAACGAATGCCAATGTATGTACGATCAGGTGCGATCGTACCAATGCAGCCTGTGATGCAATACGTTGACCAACATCCTGTTGATCAATTGAGAGTACGAATTTGGCAAGGTAACGGAGCATTTACGCTCTATGAAGACGATGGCACGTCCTATGAGTATCAAACGGGTGCATGGGCGACGACAACCTATCGCATTCAACAGCAAAATGACACAACTCTGGTTGAGGTTCAGGCACGTCACGGAAATTGGCAGCCATGCGCTCGTACCATCATCATCGAACTTGTGGGAGTAGGTGAACAGACCTTCACAGACGATGGAGAAGCACACCAACTCCGCTTTTCATGAAAACTCTCTTACCTGAGCCAACTGCTAAATCGCACTCAGACGTGATATAAAGGTCAAGGATTTGTTACATAGACTCATGTGACAGAATCACTGAGCTTTTTGCCGATCGGTGCGGCTTTTTTGAGGTGCGCGATCGCTAAACCAGCTCAACGATGGCTTGGCAATTTTTAGCACGCCGTTCAACTGGGTTGAACATTCTGCTAGTTGCCCAGAGAGGCTTTCGCGTGCATTTTTCATTTACTTGAAGAGAAAAATATTCATGACGGCATCCCTCACGCCCGAAAATTTAGCCCTTCCTTCACCTAGTGACCTTCAAATCAAAGACATTTTGGCAACCCTGCCCCGCGAGTGCTTTCAGAAAGACAGGCGAAAAGCTTGGTCGATGGTGATTGCAAGCATCGCGATGGTAGGTTTGGGCTATTGGGCGATCGCGGCCTCCCCGTGGTTTTTACTACCGATCGCTTGGATTTTTACCGGGACTGCCCTGACCGGCTTTTTCGTTATCGGTCACGACTGCGGACACCGCTCGTTTGCCAAGCGCAGATGGGTGAATGATTGGGTTGGTCATCTGTTCATGGCTCCCTTGATCTACCCGTTTCACTGCTGGCGGTTGCTGCACGACAAGCACCACAATCACACCAACAAAATGGATGTCGATAATGCTTGGCAGCCCTTTCGCACCGAGTTTTATGAAAGCATGAATGCGGGTCAGCAGGTGGGATATCGCCTTATGCGCGGTTACTTCTGGTGGATCGGCTCAATTCTGCATTGGGCGCTGATTCACTTCAAGCTAGAGAACTACAACCCTAGAGATCACCAAAAAGTGAAAGTGTCGATCGGGGTGGTTGTAGCATTTGCTGCGATCACATTTCCAACGTTGATTCTCACTACTGGAGTGTGGGGCTTTGTGAAATTCTGGCTCATGCCGTGGCTGGTGTATCACTTCTGGATGAGTACCTTTACGATCGTGCATCACACGTTACCCGACATCCAATTCCGCGAACCGGAGGACTGGAATGCGGCAGAGGCTCAGCTATTTGGAACGGTACACTGTGAGTATCCGGGCTGGGTCGAGTTTCTCTGCCATCACATCAATGTCCATATTCCGCACCATCTCTCAACGGCAATCCCCTCATACAATCTGCGTTTGGCGCACGAAAGCTTGCAAAAGACGTGGGGGAGCCAGCTACAAGAGCATCGCTTCTCCTGGAAGTTAATGCGACAGATTGCTGAGCTTTGCCACTTGTATCACCCAGACTATGCTTATCAATCGTTCAAAGATTACGATCAAAGCAAAGTGATGCGTTAATCGTTCGACTAAATAGTTTCTAAGCAAGGAATAAGGTTTCGTTTCCAAGGGGGAAGAACACTTAAAATTCCTTGCTTTTTTGTTGAGCAATGATCGTCCAATGATAAAAACCACTTACTTGGGAAGTTGGGGAGGCGGTAAAGGCGTCTGCGATCGCAGCGTCTCCGTTGATTGGGCAGGGGTTACCACTGGTAGAGGAGGTGCTGATTGTCTAGCCGTAGGTTTGGGTGGAGCTACGTTCGGAACAGGGAGAGGCACTGGAGGACTAGCCGCCGGACTTGACATCCCTCCGCCCACTGTTCCACCCATTGTGCCGAGATTGAGCGTGCCGAAATCAAGCAGTAGCTTTGCCGATTTGTAGTAAGTGGCCCATCGACGCGAATCAGGCTGAGTGCGCCACTGCTCGCGACTGACGTTGATCGATAGAATTGGGGCTTCTGAGCCACTGACTCGACCTGTGACAATCACTGAGGTGTTGCTCGTCAAAATGTCCTTATCGAAACTTCGTTGCACGGCAGCGCGTGCCGCTAGTTCTGCCCGTCGCGCCAAAGAATCAAAGCTCTCGCTAGGCAAGCGATCGAGCGCCAGATCAACCCGTGCTACAGAGGCTTGAGCCGCTCTTGGCGAAACGATTGTAGTATCGATTCCCCACAGTAGCCCAGACAGACCGAACGCTAGCGTAACCCTGAACGCAAATTTTGAGTGTGAAGCCATGAATTTAGAAGTCACAAAAGCATCAAACTCAGAATGGACAGCAAATCGTCTGATTGATCAGAGTTTGATGTTTCAAAAAAGCCTTTTTTTTCTATCATGTGTTTGTTTGCACGTTATTTTTGAAGCGTGGATCACAAATGTACTTCCGAGGTGTCTGCGATGGCGAACTATTGGGCAATTACAGTAGGTATTAATCACTATCGTTCTCTTCAGCCGCTTAATTTTGCCCAACAAGATGCACAGTCCCTCTGTGAAGCCTTGGTTAGTGAAGCTGGTTTTTTACCCGACCACTGCATTCTCATGACTGACACTTCTCCAGAAGTGGTAGGTCGCTCGACGTATCCCAGCCGAGATAACTTGCAGCACTGGATTAGCTTCTTTAAGCAAGAATTGGCACGTCCCGAAGATTGGGTATGGGTGTTTTTCAGTGGCTATGGCGTCTGCCTCGACGGACAAGACTATTTATTAGGCATTGAAGGCAATCCCGCCGACGTAGCTTCAACAGGCGTCACAATGCGATCGCTGTTTGAGCAACTCAGCACTCTGCCCACTGAGCGCTTACTGCTGCTGCTCGACATCAACCATAGTCAAGGCATCTTAGCCGGAGAGAACCTTGGCGCTCAAACTGCGGCATTAGCTAAAGAATTCAGCGTTCCCACACTACTGTCGTGTCGCCCGGACGAGTTTTCACACGAAGTCATGGCGCTCAATCAGGGATTATTTACAACCGCACTGGTAGAAGGACTGCGATCGCATCAATGCTCGACGCTTTCTGGGCTAGAAGAGTTTATGACTGCCCGCCTTCCTGAACTCTGCAATCACCACGATCGCCCGGTGCAGCATCCGGTTCTCGTGGTCTCGAATCCAGAACAGGTCTATCAGGTCATCACTCCGGTCAATTGGGCAGAAACCGAGCCGTGGAAACCAGCCATTCCCAACCCGTTTACGGTTGAAGACGACTTTTTTGACACCTCCATCATGGATACCGCTCCTGTCGCTATAGAAGCACCTCCTGCGTCTTATATTCAGGATACGCCGAACGCCATCGAACTAGATTCCCCACCCGATCCAGTCTATCTGCCTCCAAAACCCGTTTCTCCCCCAAGGTTAGATCCTAAGCCCGCAGAGATGGCAGCCAGCAATGCCCCGGACGAATCGCTGTGGGAGAAAGTTTTATTTGGAGGTAGCGCCCTGCTGCTAGTCTTGTTGCTCGGCGTGCTGTGGCGACAGCGAGATAATTTCTTTGGGCAACAAACTGCAATCCCGCCCGCTGTCAATACTTCCAATGGCGCTCAATCTGCTTCAGCCCCGGTTGGTGGCGTTTCGTCTAAAGGTTCAAAACCTGCTGCGCAACAGAACTCATCTAGCGCAACTCCAAAAGCAGTTGCTCCACCAGCAAACACTAGTCAGCAGGTCTTAGAGAATGCGCGATCGCTGATCAAGCCAGTCAACGCCTCCGACGCGAACAAAGCGATCTTACTGGCGCTTAAAATTCCTTCATCTGATCCTCTTTATAATCAAGCTCAGCAAGATATTGAGCGCTGGAGCGGCGATATTTTGGAGATATCACAGAAACGCGCTCAGCAGAAGAACTACAAGCAAGCGATCGCTGCCGCGCAACTGGTTCCAAGGGAGAGTCCTCAGATTTACGCTGAAGCCCAAAAATTGATCAAACAGTTGCAGAAGGCACGCTGACGTCTGACTTTAAGTGACGCAAAGCAGGAGCAGCTAGACTGAAAGCACTGTCAGATCGATGCTACGGATCAAGCAGAACTGGGCATCGAATTAGCATCCCAATTTTGGGAGCGCTACCCCTATGCGATCAAGACTACAAAAGCATTGATCGAGCTTGGGTTTCGCGAGTTGGGGTTAATCGAGATTCGTGGCATTTCTGTCAGTGCAAATTCGCGCGTCGCCCGATTAGCACAGCGATATGGATTGTCGTCATTGGCACACCTCCTAGCTCAGACTGGATGCGATCGCGAGGATGAAACCAAGTTGAATGGCAGCTATCCGGAAGTTGTAGGAGGGGCTGCTAGTTGCCGCTAATCTGGGTTGAACTAAATTCAACATTTTCATTCTGATCCGCGCTCAAACAAGCTAAGCGATGTTCTGCTGTTATGATTGGCTGCGTATCCTGTAAACGTTGCGCTTTCGCAAATAGTGTGTAAGCCATGATGTCTGCCAAGCCATTTTTGAAACCTCTAAGCTTGCTCATAGTGAGCGGGCTGCTTTCCCTCAGTCCTCTCGTGTTGCCCCCTCAATTGCCTTTTGTACTGGCTCAAGCGCCAGGAAAATCGGCTGAAGCGATTGTCAATCAGGGCTTGCAGTTTGTGCAACAAAGACGATTGAATGAGGCGATCACATCGTTTCGCGAAGCCGCTCGCCTCAATCCAAGATTAACCGCCGCTCACTACAACTTAGGACTCGCGCTTCGGCAACAAGGACAACTCCAAGGCGCTGCCGATGCGTTTTATCTCGCGACACAATCGAGTCCCAATTTTGCCTTGGCCTATGCCAACTTGGGAGCCGCGCTGCTAGAAGGCAGTAATTTACCGCAGGCAAAAGAGTATTTACAGCGATCGCTCGACCTTGACCCAAAATTAGGATTGTCTCACTACAATCTTGGACTGCTTTTGGCGCAATCCGGCAACCAGCAGGGCGCGATCAAGGCGTTTCAGCAAGCGGCAAAACTAAGCGAGAATGCCTCAGAACCGCTCTACCATTTGGGATTGGTCTATCAGCGTCAAGGCAAGTCAGCCGATGCGATCGCGGCATTCAAACAAGCAATTGGGCGCAATCCAAATTATGCGGTCGCCCATTATAGTTTGGGAACAATTCTCTATACCCAAAACGATTTAGAGGGCGCACTATCTGCCTTCCGGCAAGCCACTAAAGCAAATCCAAAATTTGCTAATGCCTACTATGCAGCGGGTCTAGCGTTTGTGCGAAAAGGCAATTTGCAAGAAGCCAAACGAATTCTTGCCTATGCCAAAGACCTTTATTCTGCTCAAGGCAATTCGCCGTGGGCAACGAAAACGCAACAGCAGCTTCAACGGTTGAGCAATCGGTAAGGGAAATTGGAACCGATGCCAACTTCCCCAGAAATGTTAGCGGAAAGAATCTAAATCTAGGGCGGCAGATCCGCCTTCTTCGATTTGAGCTAAGATCTTGCCCAGTTGCGACCACACCAGCCAACTGGTAAAAATCGTCATCGGAACCGCGATCGCATAGGCAAGTTTCGTCGGAAATCCAAAAATCTCAACACCCGCCGCTAGAAAGAAGCACGCGCCGCCTGCCATGCCTAAGAACGGCAGGAAAAGATTGAATCCACGCATATTCGCGAGGCTACGAGTCGAGCGATTTTGAGACCAGTCTCGAACCGATTGGGTCAGCACTGCCTGAAACGCTAATCCCGACGCAAGACTAGCAAGTAGACCTGCACACAACAGAAGATAGGGAGGCTGAGGAAAAAAGTAATTCACTGTTTGTTGGGGAGGGTTATAGGTCAGATCAGGACGTTACCTTTCGTCATATGTAATCCTATAACGATTGTCCTCAGGTTAGGGTCTCGAATTTGTGAGAGGCATCATTGACGGAATCAGAGCGGCAGCGCGAGTAGTCGAGAAGGTTGCTAACGCGCCCCAGGCTGCGCCCAAGATGCGAGCGGGTTGAATGTCGTCTTTGATCAGGTTCCACAACTGTTGAACCTCTTCGGTATGGAGGCGGTCATCTTCGGTGAGGGCTAAGAGTAGCTGCTGACGAAGATACCGTCCTTCATCTGAAAGCAGATAGCTTAAGCCGAGTTGAGCAGTTGGTAGAAGGTCAAAGCTACTGTCTGACCGCGCGATCGCAATCATGTTTTCCAAGCGCTGCCACTGAAATTTTCCATCCTTGAACAGAACTTCAATCAGGCGACGACGGAATCGCGGCGATTCTCCTGTGAGCAAGCGGCGGGCAACATAGGGGTACCCCACCTCGACGATTTTGAAATTAGGATTGAGAGTCAGCGCCAAGCCTTCTTGAGTGACAAGCGATCGGATAATCAGCGCAAATTTCGCGGGCACTCGGAACGGATAGTCGTACATCAACTCGCTAAACCGATCCGTGATTGTTTTGAAGTTAAAATCTCGGACGCTCTCGCCCATGATATCTCCCAAAACCGCTTCGATCGCAGGTATGATCGGGTAAATGTCAGTTCCGGGAGCCAAAAATCCAAGCTTGACAAAATCGTGGGCCAAGTCTGTATAGTCTTTGTTGATTAGGTGTACGATGGCATCGACGAGCGTTTCCTTCGCTTCTTCTCCAAGTTGATCCATCATGCCAAAGTCGATAAACGCCATTTGAGCGCCGCGATCGCCAGCAACAGCAAAAAGGTTGCCAGGATGCGGATCGGCATGAAAGAAGCCATATTCCAGCAGTTGACGCAGCCCTGCCGTTACGCCGATTCGGATCAGCGCATCGGAATTCATGCCAGCTTGCTGAATCGACACTGTATCGGTCAGTTTGAAGCCGTGAATCCACTCCAAAACTAAAACTCGCTGCGTGCAGTGCCGCCAGTAGATTTTGGGCACTTTCACGGTTAGATCGTTGCGGAAGTTGTTTGCGAACTTCTCAGCGTTACGGCCTTCGTTGAGGTAGTCGATCTCCTCAAACAGCTTCGTTCCAAATTCATCCACGATCAGCGTCAGATCGTGTCCCAAATTTAACGGCAACCAGGGAGCCATCCATCCAGCGGCCCACCGCATAAGATACAAATCGAGCGTCAATGTGGGTAGCAAATTTGGACGCTGAACCTTGATCGCAACCTCTTCTCCAGTTTTGAGGCGTGCTTTGTAAACCTGTGCCAGACTAGCTGCCGCGATCGGGTTTGGAGAGAAGTCATCGAAAACCTCATCGATTTCTGCGTCTAGATCGAGCCGCAGGATGCGAAACGCAATGTCGTTAGGAAACGGCGGCAACTGATCTTGCAATTTGATCAGTTCATCTAGAAAATCTCGCCGGATCAAGTCAGGGCGTGTAGAGAGTGCCTGTCCGACTTTAATGAATGCTGGGCCTAACGCCGTTAGGAGGTGCCGTAATTGAGCGGCACGATGAGGTTTTTCCCGCTCTGATCGGTCAAACCACTGATCAAACTTGAGTCCAAGAATAAAACCAGCGAAGTACCAAATGATCCGCAACGATCGCCAAATGGCTCGCCACGGACGGAGACTGTAGTATTGTGCGATCGCGGCAGCGTCATACTGTCTTAGGTGAGAAAGGGAAATTCGACCCACGGGTTTTTAATACCTCTTGAAACGAAGGATGCGGACAACCATCACCAGCAGTTGAGCCTTGCAACCGTATTTTCCACTTCTACTAACTTCTTTAATCACAAGTTTAATGATCAAAGGCTCAGCGAATCTCTTGATGCCCGACTGCCGCTTGAAGGATTACCATTTGTTGCTTTACATCTCATTCTAGTATATAAAACTACAACTTTTGAAACGGAAAAGAGCCGAACCAAAATGCGGCTCAAATTGAGACCAGGCAACAATGGCGAGCTCTTTGCCAGCGAAAAGTAAGCTCGCTTCAAGCGAACAAATCTTTCAAACTGTAAACAACCTGGTCTTGTTGCAGTTCAGACAGTTCGGGAAACATTGGCAAGGACAGCACTTCGCGGGCAGCGCGATCAGCTTCTGGCAATTGACCAGGTTGATAGCCCAACGACTGGTAAATTGGCTGTTGATGCAGCGGATAGGGGTAGTAAATCATCGATGTGACCCCTTTTTCTTGCAAGGCCCGTTTGATCGCATCGCGGCGTTCGGCTTCGGTTTCAGTGACTCGAATCGTGTATTGATTCCAAACGCAGCGTCCGCCTGCAATTTCATGAGGCAGAACAAGGTCAGATAGCGGTGATAAAAGCTGATGATAGCGATCGGCAACGCGGCGACGCTGCTCGTTCCAAGTGTCTAGATAGCGGAGCTTGATTTGCAGAATAGCCGCTTGAATCGCATCGAGTCGGCTGTTGACGCCATGTTCTTCGTGATAGTAGCCACTGCGCCGCCCGTGGTCGCGTAGCATTTTGACCGTGGCAGCAAGTTCAGGATCGTTCGTAATGATCGCGCCGCCATCACCACATGCGCCCAGATTTTTAGTTGGATAAAAGCTAAAACAGCCAACATGTCCAATGCTGCCCACCTTCTGACTCGCCCATTCGGCTCCGGTGGCTTGAGCACAGTCTTCGATCACGGCTAAATTGTGAGCGGTCGCGATCGCCATCAACCGGGTCATATCGACGGGTTGACCGAACAGATGGACGGGAACGATCGCTTTCGTTTGGGGAGTAATGGCCGCTTCAACTTGATCTAAATCGAAGTTAAACGTGCGCGGATCGATGTCAACAAATACAGGCGTTGCCCCGACCGCGCTAATCGTCTCTGCGGTAGCAATGAAGGTAAAGGGTGAGGTAATGACCTGATCTCCTGCCCCGATCTTGAGCGATCGCAAAGCAAGATAGAGAGCATCTGTTCCCGAATTGCAGGTCACGCATTCGGAGGCTCCAATGTAGGTGGCAAACTGGTTTTCAAAATTTTCAATCGTCGCGCCACCGATATAACGACCGGAGGCAAGCACCTCTAAAACGGCTTGATTGATATCGGAACCAATGAGCTTGAACTGTTCTGAAAGGTCAAAAGGGGGAATGGTAGTCACTCAGTTTCACCACGTACCTTGAAGGGGATCTAATAAAGCTTTAGACCGTGAAGTGACTACATTGTTTCAATAAACTTACAATCTGGCAAGATGAGGGACGGAGTCGTAGAGAAGGGACAGAGTATTGAACGCTGAAGCCGTAGATTCGTTCGGTCAGATTTTTTGGGCGTTGGGATTAGTCGTCGCTGCGATCGCGCTCTCTTTCTGGCAGCGCCTCGGACTCGAAGGCAATCTTCTCATCGCGACCGGACGAGCGATTCTTCAACTCGTCGTCGTGGGCTATGTCCTCGCGGTTGTATTCGCTCCGCCGCAGAGTCCATTCTTAATTCTGTTTGTCGCCATCATTCTGCTGCTGGTCGCCGCGATCGTCACTCGCAATCGTATCAGTCAAAAGCTGCCGCGCTTAATGCCTTGGGTGATTGGGTCGTTGGGCATCAGTACAGCCCTGACGGTTGGCTATGCTCAACTGCTAATCGTGCAGGCGCAGCCCTGGTATAACCCGCAGTTTTTGATTCCGCTAGTTGCGATCGTCCTCAGTAATGCAATGAATGGAGCCGCGATCGCGGGAGAGCGATTGGTCAGTGCCCTCACCTTAAATCGGGCGGAAATCGAGACGCATCTGAGCTTAGGTGCAGCCCCGACTCAAGCGATCGCGACCTATCGCCGAGATGCCATTCGGGCGGGAGTGCTGCCAACGCTGAACACGATGACGATTGTCGGATTAGCAACTCTTCCTAGTATTTTGAGCGGTCAGCTTTTGGGCGGCGCAAATCCGATTCAAGCGATCGCGCTGCAAATTGTGGTGTTGATCCTGCTGGCGGTTTCGTCATTGGTTTGCGCGATCGCCCTGACAACGGGAATCTGTCGGCAATTCTTTAATTCAGCGTCACAACTCGTTCAGCTATGACCTGCTCAGAGTGACGAACGGTGCTATCACAAATTACGAATAATCGATTACAACTTATCGTCTTGTTGTATAAGGGAGGTACATTCCAGCACATTTTTTTCCTGGCGTTGTCCTAATTCTGTCCTTGAACACTATTCTTAAACGATCGGTTCCCTCGTTTTTCAAGGGCATCGCGCTGTTTACACCAGGCGGCGATTTGGTCTATTGCATCGATCCTAGTAAGCGGGGGCGATGGCATCTCAATTTGTGTACTGCGCTGCAAGATATTTTAGAACTGCCAGAACCGCCTCATTTCCTCGTGCCATGCTATACAGCCACCCTGGATCGCTGGTTTGACACTAAGATGCAGCAGACGCGAATTTTTGCCGAGGCGTACCCTCCCGTTTTTCGCTATCGATCGCTGCTCAACGCCGTTTTTGAAACCGATGTTCCTTGGCAGATGGCTCCATCGCCTGAAGGCTTATGCGATCCAGTAGTGATTGATCAGTATCGCCATCAGTTTCCTCAGCTTTGGGAAAATCACGATTTAGTCTTTCGTCTAGAATCGCACCCCAGTCCACCGCCGACGTTTGCTCAAACGAGTCCGCCGCAAATTTCGGCATCTCCCTACCCTCAAGGCTATGTGCTGCGACTATTTGTGTCGGGCTACAGCGCCACGACTCAACGCATTTTGCAGAATTTGCACGAACTGTTAGAGCAATCTTTAGAATCTCCTTATACCCTGAAGATAATTGACATTTTTAAGCATCCAGAACAAGCAGAATTAGATCAGATCACTGCAACGCCGACCTTGGTTAAGGTCTACCCGAAGCCAGTGCGTCGGATTGCCGGAAATTTGGAAGATGGCGATCGCATTCTACACATGCTCGGTGCGCTAGAAGAAAGGGAATGAATTATGGTGGATGAGATTTTAGAACGGGCATTGGCTGGAGAAGATATTGCACCAGAGGATGGCGTTGCGCTGCTGCAACAAACCGAGGCCAACGCCATTGAACGGATTCGCGAGACTGCCGATCGCTTGCGGCAACGACAAGCTGGCGAAACCGTGACCTATGTGATCAATCGCAATATCAATTTCACAAATATTTGTGAGCAGCACTGTAGCTTCTGCGCCTTTCGTCGAGATAGTGGTGACGAAGGAGCCTACTGGCTAAATGAGGTGCAGATTTTAGAAAAAACGACGGATGCGGTCAGGCGAAACGCAACTGAAATCTGTATGCAAGGCGGATTGAATCTAGACGCAAAACTCAAGGGTTCATCGCTGTCTTTTTATGTGCAACTGATTCAAACCATCAAGTCCGCATTTCCGCAATTACATCTTCATGCGTTCTCTCCGCAAGAAGTCCAATTCATCGCCCGAGAAGATAACCTCTCGTTTGCAGAGGTGATTACAGCCCTGCGAGAGGCAGGCGTCGATTCGATGCCCGGAACGGCTGCCGAAGTCCTGGATGATGGGGTACGAAAGATTCTTTGCCCGGAAAAGTTAAACAGCAAAACCTGGTTGGAGATTGTTCAGACCACGCATCAGCAGGGTATTCCGACCACCAGCACCATGCTATCCGGGCACATTGAAACGTCAGAACAGCAGATGCTGCATTTAGACTTACTGCGATCGCTGCAACAATCTGCTAAACGGCACGGATACACCGGCATCACAGAATTCATTCTGCTGCCCTTTGTCGGACAAGACGCCCCCAAACCTCTGCAGCGACGTGTCGGGCGCGATCAGCCCGTCCTGTCTGACTCGCTCTTACTGATGGCAGTCGCCCGAATTTTCCTTGGCAACTGGATTCCGAATCACCAGCCCAGTTGGGTAAAGCTCGGACTTCCAGGCGCGATCGAAGCGCTGCGGTGGGGCTGCAACGACATCGGCGGAACCCTAATGGAAGAACACATCACCACGATGGCAGGCGCGATCGGCGGAACCTGCATGGAAGTCGAAACCTTGCAGAGCGCAATTGCTAAAATTGGCAGACCATTTGCTCAACGCGACACCCTTTATCGAGCGATCCCTCGGAACTTGGCTGAGCCAATCGCGCAACCCGTCCTGCTCTAGACTGTTCTATACTCAAAATTCTCGCCCCAGATCCGTTAGACTTTGCTACAGTGGCATGGCATTATCTTGCACAGTCCCTGCTCATGAACGCCAAACCTAAATCTCGCCCTCAAAAGCCTCAACTCTTACTTACTGCGGGAGCCGCCGCTCTGTTGGTGGGAGGCGGCGCGATCGCGTATTTGTTACTCTCTCGCCAAGGGCAACTCAGCGTCATGCCCGTCGGTTCGGGTGTCATTCCTCAAGATGCACTGATGGTGTTGTCGGTAACAACCGAAGAGAATCAATGGCGGCAGGTTCGAGAGTTTGGTACGCCACGTAGTCAAGCCGCATTTGAGCAGAATTTAAGCCAGTGGCGCGATCGGATTCTCACCAGTCGGGGGTTAGACTATGGACGAGACGTGCAGCCGTGGGTGGGCAAAGAAGTAACGATGGCATTTTTGCCGCCGCAAGCTGGAATTGACAACTCCAACCCTTCTCAACCTGCCGTGAACTCGCAGCCGATGATCATGGTGCTGCCGATCGCTGATCCGGTCAAGGCAAAACAGACGTTAGAACAGTCTGCGGCCTCGAAAGGGAAATGGGCTGAGCGGCAGTATAAAGGCGTTCAGGTTCGCGAAAATCAGGGTGATCCAGCCCAGAGCCTTTCGGTTGCGGTGCTAGATGCTCAGGAAATTGTCTTAGCCAATAGTCCAAAAGCGATCGAACGTGCGATCGACACCTACAAAGGAGGGGCAGCCCTGACCGGAACGCCGGGGTACGGAGATGCTTTGACGCAGATTAAAGCAGAGCGACCGCTAGCTCGGTTTTATGTCAATATTCCCGCCGCCGCTAATACCTCGGCGGCAAACTCAAACCGTCCGTTACCCCCACAGAGTTTGAGCCAAGTTCAGCAAAATCAGGGATTAGCAGGAACGGCGATCTTGGCGGCAGACGGCATCCAATTTAAGAGTCTGTCTTGGTTGAAACCGGATAGTCAACGGCGGTTTGACACGAGAAATAATGCCAAGATTATGCCAAACCGATTGCCAGCCGATACGCTAATGATGGCATCTGGCGGGAACTTTAAACAATTCTGGAAAGATTATACTCAAGGAGCGGCGGCAAATCCGATTCGATTGGTCAATCCAGAAGGACTCAAGCAAGGAATTAAAACCACCGTTGGTTTGGATTTAGACAAAGATTTCCTGAACTGGATGGACGGAGAATTTACGTTGGCGCTGGTTCCGGCTCAGCAGAGCGCGCCTGCCAATTTACCTGCTGGATTAGTGGTTATGGTACAGACCAACGATCGCCGCGCGGCGGAAGCAACTTTCAAGCGGCTCGATGAAACAATGGCCGCAAAGTATACCTTTAAGGTCGAAGAATCTAAGGTTGCTGGCCAATCTGTGGTCAATTGGTCGTTGCCTACTGCCAATATCAATATCAGCCGGGGATGGATGGATGGTGATGTCGCGTTTCTCTCGTTGGGCGCACCTGTAGCTCAGACTTTCTTACCCAAACCCGCGAGTGCTTTGGCAGAGAACGAGATGTTTCGCAAGACTACGGCTTCAGAGATCACTCAAAACAACGGCCATTTCTTCGTCAACATCGATCGCTTGCTTGAACTGAAGAATTTTCCCTTGTTGCAGTTGCCGATCACCAATCGTACAGCTCTCGAAGCGATGAATTCCATTGGCGTAACGGCGGCGATCACGAGCGATCGCACTGCCCGCTACGATGTGTTCGTCATGCTCAAGAAGAACAAGTAAAAAACTCAGTGTTGCTGAATTTAAGTGTACAAAACCGTTAAATTCGCCTTTACTAGAAAACTTCTGAGCCGTAATGAGAATTCGTTAACGGTGAATGAGAACTGCTTCTGAATTATGACTGAACATCTGCGTGACTAACGTTTGGGTAAGTCAGGACACACAAACTCTTGTTGCACAGCGCTCAAAGTGATGTTTCGGTTTTCGTTGCTGCGAACTAGAGTCTGCTGCAACTGGAGTGTAGTGTCACTCAACTGGGAAATTGTCGCCGTAAACGCCAGTTGTCCATCTTCAACTACACGCAAGACGCGAGGCGCATTCTTGTCAATTGTCCATGTCGAAATTCGGTAAGGTTCGACGCAAGAAGTTTGTAGCAGCGTCCCGTTAGGTAGAAAGGTGTAAATGCTGCCCGAGGCAGGCGTTGAAGGTGCTTTCGTCACTCGCCAAACTCGACTAAACAGTTGAGTTAAATCTCCGTTGGAACTTGCTTGAGAGGACACAGGAGAGGCTGGTACCGAAGATGCTGGCTTTGGACTTCCTGCACTGGGAGATGCAGCAACTGAGGTAGAGGGTTGCGAACTTTCAGCACTCGGCGACTGAGAGCAAGCGATTAGCCCCATTAACAGGATGCTAAGAGCCGAAAATCGTAGATGACGTTTCATAGTATTTCTCCATTAGATATGGACGATCGCATCAACAATCAAATTTCAACAGTCAACCTTTAACAACCGCGATTGACTTTTCCACGCTTCGGAAGCTCACGTCATCAATCATCCCATAACACTCCAAAAAATTCTTTAATTACGACATAAAACCTTTATTCTCTCGCTGAGAAGCAGTCTTAGAAACTTGAAGTCATGTTCACTGAGTTTTTCAATCTCCTCTCGTTCTCCTCTGCTCAGTAGATGGAGTGCCGAACACGAAATGTTTAACTTCGTTACATGATAGAACATGCAAGCCAACTCGACTTATGCGATCAAACAGAGCAAATGACCATTAACTATGGCTGGCGCGGCGAAATTAACACCTTTCTCTCAACCGCACCCACCAACTGGATAGAAACGCTCAGCGCAAACTATCAATTTCTCTACCGACAGCGATCGACCGCTACTCAACAGCAAGCGTGGATCGAGTGCGGGGAGATCTTGCGATCGCAACTCTCCAATCTTTTACAAACCCGTCCTGATGCAGCAACTTGGACGATCATCTTTGAATATGAACTGCCCAGCGAAGGGGGCCGCCGTCCTGATGTTGTCATCCTTGGCGCAGGTCATATTCTCGTTTTCGAGTTCAAGCAAAAATCAACTCCATCCACAGCAGACATCGATCAAGTAGCCGCCTACGCCCGCGATTTGGCAGAGTATCACAGCGAGTCGTCTCGACATCCGGTCACAGCGATACTAGTTCCCACGCGAACTACAAAAGAAAATCGTTTACACAACAAAGTAGAAATTGTTCGTCCATCCAACATAGCAACGTATTTAGATTCGTTAGAAACAACGCAGCCTGAAATCAGTACGGAAGCTTGGATTAATGCAAATTATTCACCACTGCCAACGGTGGTTCAAGCGGCACAGCAAATTTTTCAAAACGAATCGCTTCCAAACATCAAAAGTGCTCAAAGTGCAGGCATTCCACAGCTGTTAGCCTATCTCAATGAATTAGCAGAAACGGCAGAGCAGAAAAAAGAGCGTCATCTTGTTTTAATTACGGGCGTCCCTGGAGCCGGAAAAACATTAGTCGGTTTGCAGTTTGTTTATCAAAATCCTTTGCAGATCGATGGAAAGCGAAATGCTATTTTTCTCACCGGAAACGCACCGTTACTGACCGTTTTGCAATATGCACTCAAGAGCAAAGCTTTTGTGCAAGCCGTTCGTAATTTTTATATTCAATATCAAATGCGTCGCCAAACCGCTCCAAAAGAACACATGATTGTTTTTGATGAGGCGCAACGAGCTTGGGATCGCGATCGCATGGCTGAAAAATACGGCATAGGTTCAGCGGCAGCGGGGGCAGTCATTGGCATCTGCGATCGCATCCCAGATTGGTGCGTTTTGGTCGGTTTAATTGGTGAAGGTCAGCAGATCCACGTGGGCGAAGAAGACGGCATTGAACAGTGGAATTTAGGATTTGAACCCATTGCTTCTAAGTGGCATGTTCACTGCGCCCCTGAACCCTCGAAAGTATTCAGTGCAATTTCGGCAGAACGCCTTCATACTAAAGATTTATTTAACCTTACAACCTCACTCAGAACACATGTGGCACAGCATGTGCAGGCTTGGATTGCTTACGTTCTTTTAGGTGAATTTGATCAAGCAGCAAAAGCCATTCCTTCTTTGATGGGCGAAGGATTTGATACCTATCTGACCCGCGATTTAGAATCTGCTAAATCTTATTGCCGCGATCGCTATCATGAGCAATTTGATAAACGTTATGGTTTTGTTGCCTCTTCCCGCGCTCGCAACCTAACTCAATACAATATCAACAACGATTATATTTCGACTCAGAAACTGAATGTTGGAGCGTGGTACATCGATTCACCAGATTCATCGCTTTCCTGTTGTGCCTTGAATGGAGTCGTCACAGAATTTAGCTGCCAAGGACTGGAGTTGGACTTGCCAATTGTCTGCTGGGGTAACGATCTGATTTGGCGCGATGGAGCATGGGTCAGTACAACTCGACAGAAAGATGTCCGCGATCCGCTACGGCTCAGATTAAATAGCTATCGAGTCCTTCTGAGTCGTGGGCGCGATGGGTTCATCATCTTCGTGCCTCCAGATCCAAAAATGGATGGAACATTTGAAGCGCTACAAGCAACAGAATTGCAATTAATTTCTACAAGCTCTGGAGAATCGCTCCAACAGAATGCCGTCTGAAAATTTGCTACGGTTAGTCGCGATCGCACCCCATCACCGGAGACTTCCGATAGAAATTGGGTCATTACTTTATTTGGGGGAACATTTTGAAGGTTAATGCATTCAGCATCAATCAAAGCCTCTCCTCTGATCAATCCTTCTGTTGATCTCATTTAACTGTTAATCTCATTACATGAAGTCTCATTCCATTTCTCCTAACCATTGTTCTTCTGGTCAAATACCTATGCTGCTAAAAGGATGTTCGATGCGTCGAGTGGCGTCTTCTTTGGTGCGCTCAACCACTAGCTTTGCGATCGCAGGCTGTTTACTGGCGAGTCTTCCTCTGGTGGTACGTGCCCAAACTACGCCAGGATTCACAATTTTTAGCGGTGTCGAACCCAAAAATCAACTCAACTATCACCTTGACTTCGGTGGCAACTCAGGCAGTTGGGATCGCTACCGACTGAGAGTCAAGAAGGACAAAATGAAAGTCGCGGTCGCGCAGTTCTCGATCGACTACCCCAACTATTACAAAGGTGTGTTTGATCCCAAAGATGTCGAACTGCGAGTAAATGACAAGAAAGTTGCCATTCAAGAAGTGAAGTGGGAGAAAGAAAACTACGTGATCGAAGTGTTTCCTCAAGAACCTGTTCCAGCGGCATCTAACGTAGAACTTATTTTCTCAAACGTCAAAAATCCAAGTAGCGGCGGCATGTTCTACTTCAACTGCAATGTGCTTTCGCCAGGCGATGCGCCCTTGCTGAGAACTCTTGGAACCTGGATTATTGGCATTCAATAACTATCGGCATTCAATAACTCGGTAAAGATGATACTCTAGTAGACTGTGGCGATTTTCCGCAGTCTACTTATTTTTTGATTGATTTAAGCTGGAGCAACGGCAATGACGAAGCGTACTTTAGAAGGAACCTCTCGTAAGAGAAGAAGAGTGTCTGGATTTCGCGCCCGGATGCGAACCAAGAACGGTCAGAACGTGATTAAAGCACGGCGTAATAAAGGGCGGATTCGTCTATCTGTTTCTCAGGGATAGTGAGATTGCTGCGACGTTGCGCTGATCGAGTGAACCGCTGATTGAGTAAACCACAGTGGCATTGCCAAAGCATCACCGACTAAAGCACCGACGAGACTTTGATGCTGTCTATCAACGTGGGCTTCGTCGCGGCTCTACATGTTTTACATTACGAGCGCTGCGATTAGCGCTGCCAAGCTCTAAAGAATTAGCAAGCGAGCCTGCTCCTACGCGGATTGGTATCTCAATTAGCAAAAAAGTGAGTAAGCGTGCCGTTGTTCGCAACCGGATCAAACGGCAAATTCGGGCAGCGGTCCGTCAGCTACTGCCTCGGCTCTCTCCAGGATGGAATATTGTGATCGGCGTGCGATTGGCTTCGCCAAGCTCTAAAAGATCGTCAAAAGCGGATTCTGAAGAAGCACCCGCGATTGGGTGTGATTATTTTCAATTTCTGCAAGAATTAGAGCAGTTGTTGACAAAAGCCGAGGTGCTATATGGCGATTAAAGAAGAGGTTTACTACGAAGGCGGGCCTCATGTTGGTGACTTGATCATCAACATTCTGCTCGGATTTACGATTATTTGTATTCCGCTCACCATTGGCTCCATCGTACGGGCATTCTGGTTGCGCTATCGCATTACGGATCGCCGGATAAGCGTGACGGGGGGGTGGATGGGTCGCGATCGCTCCGATATCATTTACTCTGAAATTGCAAAGGTTGTCACGGTTCCCCGTGGCCTTGGTGCTTGGGGTGATATGGTATTGACGCTAAAAGACGGTAGCCGTTTAGAGATGCGCTCTGTTCCAAATTTCCGTCAGGTTTACGACTATATCAATCAACATCTATCCGAGCGAGCTAAAAAAGTAAGTGGCGGATTAGGGTCTCAAAAATAGAAATCTCGATCGATCAAGCGTCGATAGACGCGGTGAACGCTAAACTAGAATCTGGTCATCTCGATTCATCTCAATCGATCGAGAGGCTTGGGTTGAAACAGCAATTTTTAAGGTAGACGTAAAGCGAATGGACTTTGGTATCGGCTTTCTTTCCAACAAAATCATGCTCCCGATCCTAGACTTCTTCTACGGGATCGTACCCAGCTATGGTTTGGCAATTATTGCCCTGACTTTAGTAATTCGCTTCGCGCTCTACCCGTTGAGCGCTGGCTCAATTCGCAGTATGCGGCGGATGAAAGTGTCTCAGCCTGTGATGCAGAAGCGAATGAAGGAGCTTCAGGAGAAGTACAAGAGCGATCCAGCGAAGCAGCAAGAAGAAATTAGCGCTCTCTACAAAGAGTTTGGCAATCCTTTAGCAGGCTGTCTACCAGTCGTACTTCAGATGCCAATTCTATTTGCGCTATTTGCAACCTTGCGAGGATCACCCTTTTCAGACGTGCCTTACAACGTGAACCTGCAAATTTTGCCGAAAGGGCAGATTGAGCAAGTGACGCCCCAAGCGTTTGTAACCCCGTCTCAAAACATTTATTTGTCCGATGGTGTACACTCTCGCATCTCAGCGATCGCGCCGAGTGGAACCAAGTTGGCGGTCGGCGAAAAGACGAAATTTGAATTTCAAACGCCTGAAGGAAAGCCACTGAGCCAATTAACGGCAGAATACCCTGACACCAATCTAGTTCCTAAGTACAAAGTGACTGCCGGAGCAGAGCGGATCCGGATCAACGAAGACGGAACGATCGAAGCGCTGCAACCTGGAGATGTCACGCTTCAAGCGATTATTCCAGGTTTAGCGGCTGATAAAGGATTCCTCTTTATTAACGCGCTTGGCCATGTTGGTGCGGTTGACCCGGACGGAACGCTGCACTGGGATATTATCGGCATGATTCTGTTCTTTGGAATCAGCCTTTACATAAATCAACTTCTTTCGGGACAGGGATCAACGGGTAATCCTCAGCAAGATACAGTCAACAAAATCACTCCGGTGATCTTTTCTGGCATGTTCTTCTTCTTCCCGTTGCCGGCTGGAGTATTGATGTACATGGTCATCGCAAACATTTTTCAGACCGCTCAAACCTTCATTCTCTCTCGTGAACCGCTTCCAGAGAATCTTCAAAAGATTGTTGACGAAGAAGCAAAAAATGGTGGTGGAGCAGCAGCGACATTGACAGATGGAGCGCTGCCCTTTGAACCCGGTCGTAAGAAGAAGGCATAACGTGAGATGGGTGATCAGTTACAGCAACGGGGTCAGCAGTGGCTAGAGAATTTTTTGAAGTTGGCGGGGCTATCGACGACGGTTTCAGCCGAAGTTCGAGAAAATTCATTTGGGAAAAGCTGCTGGCTGACGATTGACCATGCGACTTTACATCCCCATCAAATTGACATTTTAGTTGGCGATCGCGGAGCGGGACTGGATGCGATTCAGTATTTAGCAAATTCTGCGCTGAACCTCGGCTTAAGTCAGGAAGAGCAAGGATCGGTAACGATCGAGCTAAATGGCTACCGTGAAGGGCGTCAGCAAGAGTTAGCAGCGATCGCTCAAACTGCGAGCGATCGCGTCCGTGAGACAGGCGAAGAATACGAGATTAAGTCCCTCTCCTCTGCCGAACGTCGCCAAATTCATTCTCTGCTACAAGATCAACCCGATCTAGAAACCTTCAGCCGTGGGCAAGAACCCCATCGAAATTTGGTGGTGCGATTTGCCCACCCTTCAGATCAAAGCTAAGATCAAACTTAAAGAACCAGATTAAAACCAAAGAAAAAATTGGCGTTTTCGAGTTACTAGAGAGTAACTGTTTTTAATGAAAGCGATTCATATTCCTCGATTAACACACGCCCCTGAGCGAACCGAAACCCTTGAATTTAAAGAGCCGATTAAAGGTCTAGAAACGTTAACTCCCGTTCAAGGCACCATCACTATTACTCACCAAGGCAACTATTTAGAGGTTTCAGCGCAGGCAGAAGCGATCGTAACCCTCACCTGTCATCGGTGCTTGCAGCAATTCAATTATCGTCTTTCTGTTTCTCCATCAGAGATGATTTGGCTTAACGACGCTGCTGACCCGACTGAAGAACTTCCCCTCGATCGCGATTTGACCCTAGACGATCTGATGGAGTCGTTGCCGCCAAACGGATATTTCGACCCTGAAAAGTGGCTCTATGAGCAACTGTGTCTAGAAATTCCCCAACGTCAATTGTGTAGCCAGTCTTGTCAAGGGATTGAAGTTGAGGATAAAAATGCTCACATCACTGACCGACGATGGGCATCGCTCAACGCCTTGAAGGGACACCTCCCCTCGTAGGGATGTGTTGCCTAGGAAGGGCGGTGTTGTACGGTATAGAGGTGAGATTCCTATTGACCTGCACCTGCTATGAGTTTCAGCGACGAGTTTAATCTGCTGCTACGAGCACGATATCCGATTATCTATATCCCAACTCGCGAAGAGGAACGAGTGGAAGCTGCGATCGCTCTGTCAGCAAAACAACAGGGCGATCGAGCGGTTTACACCTGGGATTTTGTCGATGGCTATCAGGGGAATCCTAACGATCTCGGATTTGGCAAACGCAATCCGCTGCAAGCCCTGGAATTCGTCGAAAAGCTTCCTGCTAGTGCTGCCGCAATTTTTGTACTGCGAGATTTTCATCGCTTCTTAGAAGATATCTCCATCTCGCGCAAACTGCGTAATCTTCTGCGGTTGCTAAAATCTCAACCGAAAAACTTGGTGTTGCTCTCCTCACAAGTTGCCATTCCAGAAGATTTGAGCGAAGTCCTAACAGTACTTGAGTTTCCCCTACCTAACGCCGCTGAAATCGCAACCGAGATTGAGCGCCTCTTGAGTGCCACTGGACAGCGCTTAGAAGGTAAGGTGTTAGATGAATTAGTGCGATCGTGCCAAGGGTTATCAATTGAGCGAATCCGACGGGTTTTGGCGCGGGCGTTAGCTCTACATGGTGAACTGCGACCCGAAGATGTCGATTTGATTTTAGAAGAAAAGCGCCAAACCATCCGGCAGACTCAGATTTTAGATTTCTATCCGGCTACGGAAAACATTTCAGATATCGGCGGATTGGATAACCTCAAAGACTGGCTGATTCGACGCGGCGGATCGTTCTCAGAACGGGCGCGGCAGTATGGATTGCCCTTTCCTAGAGGGCTACTGCTAGTTGGGATTCAGGGCACCGGAAAATCGCTAACGGCAAAAGCGATCGCGCACCACTGGCATTTGCCGCTCCTGCGACTAGATGTAGGTCGCCTCTTTGGGGGCTTAGTCGGCGAGTCAGAGTCTCGAACTCGTCAAATGATTCAACTCTCAGAAGCCCTTGCGCCTTGCATTCTGTGGATTGATGAAATTGATAAAGCCTTTTCAGGGGTCGATGGTCGCGGTGATGCGGGTACAACAAGCCGTGTGTTCGGAACCTTTATTACCTGGATGGCAGAGAAAAAATCTCCTGTTTTTGTCGTCGCCACTGCCAACAATATTCAATCGCTTCCAGCGGAGATGTTGCGAAAAGGCCGATTTGACGAAATTTTCTTTGTCGGTTTGCCCAGTCAAGAAGAACGACGCGCCATTTTTGAGGTGCATTTATCGAGACTGCGATCGCACAATCTGGACCAGTACGACCTCGATCGCCTCGCTTATGAAACGCCCGATTTTTCTGGAGCCGAAATTGAGCAAGCGCTAATTGAAGCGATGCATCTAGGCTTTAGTCAAAACCGCGATTTTACTACCGACGATATTCTAGAAGCGGCGAGTCAAACCGTCCCCCTTGCCCGCACTGCCAAAGAGCAAATCGAATTTCTCCAGGACTGGGCCTCGGCTGGAAAAGCAAGACTCGCCTCAAAACACAGCAGTCTGAGCGATCGAATTCAGCGCCAATTGCAGCAGCCAGAAGGATGAGTGGTAAAATTTGGCTTGCTTCACTTATTGCATCAGGTGACTCATGAGTTGGTCTGGCTTTTCTAAAGTGCTCCTTGGGCTGCTAGTAGCGATTGGTCTCATTGCTGGAGGCGGCTTTATCGCCGCTCGTATTGTGATTGCAAAATACAATGCTTCGCCTGCAAAGCCAATTTATCCCAACGACGCGCCAGCAGCGAAGTCATCAAATGCTACAGCCGCTAAAGCCAATAAGACGGCTGAGCCATCTTCAAGCGAGCCAGCTGCTAAACCGTTGCCGTCAGGTGCAACGGAAGCGCGAGTCACTCAACCAATTGGCCTCATTTTGAGAGATGGTCCTAATGGGAGTCAGATTGGTGGTATCGAGTATAACGATCGAGTAGTTGTTCTAGAAACTAGCCCAGATGGTGGTTGGCAAAAGGTGAGACTTCCAGCAAGCGAAAAAGAAGGCTGGGTTAAAGCTGGAAACATTGAGTAGAGCGAAAAATTTACATATAAATTTCTGATTAGTACAAATATCCAAAATTCTATCGAAAGACATAGCGATTTCGTCCTGAAACTGCTGGGCGTTAGTGTCGAACTTAGTTAATATTTATTTATGAAAGGTAAAAGCTTCTCTTTACTAACTTAGTCGAAGCTTATAAAATCATGAGCAAATTAAATCGACGGCAGTTTTCTAAACCCGCTTACTTAAACCTTCTGAGTTTACTAATCAGCTCTATTATTTTCGGGGTTGCTCAATCGGCAATGGCGCAATTTGAAGGCGATCGTATCCCTGACAATAGTGATCGATCTGCCCCCATCTACCCCTCTGATGGTGTCCTTCAGGAGGGCGATCGCGGAGCCGCCGTAACTAACCTTCAGCAACAATTAGCGGCGCTGGGCTATTACAGAGGCTCCATTGATGGGGTATTTGGGCAAGATACGACAGAGGCTGTCCTAAGGTTTCAACGCGATCGCAACTTGATCGCGGATGGCATTGTCGGAACTCAAGTCTATCAAGCCTTAGGAATTAGCCCCTCGCCCAGCTATCAACCCTCTGGTCGGCAGCTTGGTGTTGGCGATAGCGGTGCTGATGTGGAAGAATTACAGCGTCGCTTAGCCAACCTAGGCTACTTCAATACCTCCGTGACAGGCTATTACGGTTCTGCCACTCAAGACGCAGTGACTCGATTTCAGCAAGATAGACAGCTTGCTATCACTGGAAGTGCTGATGCTCAAACCCTGAGTGCCTTAGGAATTTCATCTGCGGTAGGCGGAGACGCAAATGAGCGATATGTCGTCATCGTGCCGAAAAACGACGACACTATCCTAGCAAAGGTGCGACAATACGCACCAACTGCCTTTTTGTCAGGCTCGCGTCTAGGAGATTATGTTCAAGCGGGCACGTTTCCTTCTCGGGAAGCGGCAGATAGACAAACGAGACTGCTGCGATCGCAGGGATTAGATGCGCGAGTTACGTATCCATGAGTTACACCAACAGCGATCGCTGGCAGGTCGGGCAGACCGCATGGATCGACAACTGACAATCTAGCAAGTGATAACCTTCCTTCTGGGCAGCTTTCGTGCCGATCTTTAGAATCGGATCACTCTTGAACTCAATTGTTTTACTGCACCGCACGCAGATCAGATGGTGATGATGATGCGGATGAGGCTGATTGATTTCGTAGTGCTTATGACCTTCTGCTAGTTCCAGTTCCCGCAGGATGCCCATGCGAGACATGAGCTTTAGGGTGCGGTAAATCGTCGATAGACTAATGCCTTCTCCTTGTTCTTCCAGTAGAGCGTAGAGATCTTCAGCACTCAAGTGCTGTCCTTCTGGCAGATTTTGAAACACGGTGAGAATTACTTCGCGCTGTGGAGTCAAGCGCCAGCCTTTCTCATTCAGTTCAGCCTTGAGTGAGGCTGAAGTATAAACAGGAGCGTTTAACATTCTCAACAAAGCCTCCTTTCTTGAGAATATAGCATAACTAAAAATAAGGCGACTTGCAAGAAGTTCGCCTTATTGATAATAATATTCAGTTGAGGAAGGCAACTGCCCAGATTTTAGAACCGCAAGCCTTTAACTTAGCGATTCTAGGTAGTCTCGCACACGATTGCGTCGTTTAGGCTGACGAAGTTTTTGCAATGCTTTCGCTTCAATCTGCCGGACTCGTTCTCTAGAGAGTTCGAGCGCTCGACCGATTTCTGCCAAGGAATAGGGCTGTCCGTCGCTGCCTAAGCCAAACCGCATTTGAATCACATCTCGTTCGCGATCGGTGAGGTCTGCCATAAGTTGCAGCAAATCCCGCCGCAGGGATTCGCGCATCAATGTTTCTTCTGGCGTAATTTCTTCCGTTTCGAGCAGATCGCCTAACTCTGTATCTTTCTCCTTGCCCACTTTGGTTTCTAGAGAAACCGATCGCGGCACTCGCAGCAAGACTTCCCGAACTTGAGGAGCCGTCATCTCAAGTTCTACAGCGATATCTTCGATTGTTGCAGTCCGACCTTTTTCTTGAGAGATTTTGCGTTGAGCTTTTTTAATTTTGTTTAATTTTTCGGTGATGTGAACTGGAAGACGAATCGTGCGGCTCTGAGTGGCGATCGCACGGGTAATACCCTGCCGAATCCACCAATAGGCATAAGTGCTAAAGCGGTATCCTTTGGTTGGATCAAATTTTTCAACGGCACGCTCTAAACCTAATGTGCCTTCTTGAATCAGATCTAAAAGTTCTAAACCACGATTTTGATATTTCTTAGCAACAGACACGACTAGGCGCAGGTTTGCCTTAATCATGTGTTCTTTAGCATTGATTCCTGAAGTTTGAATCTGATCTAATTCTTCAGTGCTTAGATTGACTAACTTGGCCCACGCCTGTTTGCCTTGAGCCAAAATCGGCTTGAGGTTAGAGACTTCAACGCCTGCTTCGGTGGCCCACCGCTCTAGAGACGGTCGGTGTCCCAGAATAGAGGCTAAGCGATCGCGGGCATCAATCAACTGTACATAGCGGTGGACGGGTGTGTTTCCTGTTTCTCCCGCTTCGTTGCGTTGCTCTAAAAGCCGCATGTGGCGCTGCACTTTTTGGGCTTCCGAGACTTCTTCATCTCGTCCCAACAATTGGACGCGGCCAATTTCCTGTAAATACAGCCGAACTAAATCAGTTGTCCGACGCCCTAGGTTTTGCGTGCCTTGCGGGACATAGCCCAAGTCAAGATCCACCAGATCTTCGGGCGAGGGTTCGAGATCGTCGCGATCATTAAACCGTGCCACGAAGGGAGATGGCTGCTCCACAGCTGAGGAGTCATAGTCTGCATCAGCGTAGAAAGAGGTTGCTGGCATCATGTTTCGTTTCGGTTGCTCTGGGTACGAATAAGAAGCGGTTGGTTGTGTAGCTAGTGTTCCCCGCCTTTTAGGACTTGAGAACACAGGCATAGGTTCCAGAAGTGGAGACTGACCAACCTAAGCGTTGCTCGAGCGATGAGATCGAAATCTCTTTAGTAACTACACGAGTGACTACACGTCGTTATGCATCCATTCCGAAAAAGGGCAGAAATGCTTTGATTCAGTGGATATCAATTCGTGCTTAGTATGAAAGACGACTGAATCACTGAAAAGTAATTTAGAGCGAGCAGTAATCTAACCTACATTAGCTGCACGTTATTCTCAGGACAAAGGTTTCGAGCTTCGGCCATCTTCATCAAAGCTTCTAAAATTTAGCAAAACTAGTCATGTAGTAATGAAGTTATCGCAGAAGTGGAAAAAGTATGCTGGGATTTTGAGCAATAAAATGAAGAGTGATCAAGAGCATACAATCTAGTGATCGCAATCACCAATCACTTAACGTTGTTTTTAATTTTGAACTCAATCATTCCTTGTCAAGAAATGGTTTAGCGTTTTTGTTGATCATTTTGCTTACGGAAGCAATAAATTTGTTGTTGCTGAAATTGATAAAGGAGGGTTTTTTAATGACTAAGAGGCATACACAGAAGATTACGATTTGCTGAACTACGGTGAGCGTGTCTGAGCGATTACCGTCGCTCTGCAAAAAGCCCCTCCGCAAGTGATGGCGAAGATCAAATTTCAACTTGCACCCAAACCCACCCAAGCCGAAAAAGTGGGATAGCATTTGCAGTACAACAGGATGTAGAACAACTTTTCACGACTCGTGCGTAACGTTGCTTTTCGCCCTCCTCCCATCGCTCGCTGGCGCTCGACGTCTCGGTTGACTCGGCTTTGCTCGTAGGCTTGTGCAAAACTCGGCAGGAGGGATTCAAACGCTTTGCAATTAAGTCCTGTCATTGCCCATAGCAGACGATCCTGTTTCAAGATGCGTTCGAGATTCAGCATGGATAGAACACAGACGATTGCTAGGTTGTGTTGACATTTCAGCGAAGTTCAATCAGCAAGGCAGTGAAATAAACAAAGCTGAGAAAATTCTTCGCTTTCTTCTCAAAACGAGAAAAGACGCGGCGAAAGTGCTTGAGCTTGTT
>JAHHHP010000055.1 GCA_019359275.1 Myxacorys chilensis ATA2-1-KO14
TATGAAAATAGGTGCGGTATTCTCGCCAATACTGCAACGTCATCAGCAATTGGTTTGGAATGCTCAACTTCGAGGGTCTCCCCGGTTTGCGCTTCTGTCGAGCCTTTGCTTCCAATACCGTTACCATTTCGGCAAACGTTTCCGGGTGCACTCCGCATTGTCGTTTGAACGCTTCTGGTCTGAGGTCTTGGATCTGTTCGTAGGTCATCAGCTTCACCTCCTTGACTTACTTGTACTGATTTCTCGGACTTTTGCAAGAAGTCTAATGCACAAACTAAGCTCACATCTGCCAATTTGCTGCTCAATCAGATGCAGTCGAATCGCTCGCACTTGCTTCACATCCCACATTCTACCTCGCAAAAAGTGATGCAATCCTTGCCCGTTCTTCAATCCGTTTAGTTTGGCGATGTTTGGTGGCGTTTTGCGGGGTAACTCACTCACAATCCCCGCAGCCACTTGAAACATTCGTACAACCGCACATCCTCAAAAGTCGAGCGGTACAGCAAGCAATACTCGTCAATGAAGCCAACGGTGGCAACGGGTTGTCGAGAAATCATGCTTTCACTTTGAACACAGCTACCCCTAGCTTAATTTCTTCTCTATAGTGACAAATGAGGGTTAACTGTCCGCAGTCTTGGGTCAGGACGCGGAAGATCACGTTGCCTTGGAGACGCCCTGTCAAGCGAGATGGCAGAATGGGAGACCCATCAGATACACAAGCATGGGAGGTGCCATGTCTAGCGGAAGGGAGTTAATCACCGCTCGAAGCAGCACACCTCCGAACACCTCCGAGAAAGTGACCGACAACGGCATAGCCATCAGCTTTCGCTAACAGCGAGATGCGTTCTCGTAGACAAGCAACAATGGAATCGACACTTTCAGACGGAGCTGAGTAACTGAACGTGGTTGTCTTCGCGCCCGCTTGTCGAAGACGACTCATTAGCAACCAGCCGGAGATAGGAGATCGTCCCATGCTAGGAACGAACAGCACGATCAGGGGCCTCCTTTGGGAGCTAGCATTCCGTTGAGTGGCTGCATAGCCGACCCCATGACCGCAGGGCTGTTTCAAAGTCAGAGTAGAAAAACTAAACTCAGCAGTGTTGTAACCCAACTTCAATCAAGCTCATGGGATTGAAGTTGAGTAGCTTGTAGTCTCTAAGGTTACATAAGACAGTTGTGGGTAATTTTTTGTTCTGCTTTGAAAATTTTTGTATATTTAGCTGTCTAGATTGAATCGGATACTCAATACTAAATTTATCTCAACCCAGTCTCAAAGCTTTTGAGGAGACGATGAAAAATCGCTTTAGTTAGTTGCTTACTTAAACGGCGTCTCTGTACTCAGGTTTGACTGTTAAGCTATAGAGTTCTTTGGAGTAGCGCTTAAAGCCTCTTCCTTATACGATCATAATTCACATACGATCATAATTCACCTGTTGAGCAGTTTACTTCATACTTCTGTAGGTTTCTTATGCTCAATAAGCTTGTTAAACGTTTACTCGTAGTGAGTATCATTATCTTTTTAATGTCGTTGACGACAGTTGTGATTAAGCCTATGGAGGCTCAAATAGGGACTCAGAACTCAGTTAAACCTCCCAAAACTACATCCAATGAGTCAACTTGTACTCCAAGGAGTGATAAAACGGATGTAAAATTACCTTCATCGTATGATAGGAGAAATACTTACCCAGCCCTGATTATGCTGCCCGTTACTGGTGGAACGCCTAATGACTATTTTCAGGGAGCTTTTGCTGAACAATACAGCGTGCGAATTAAAAACCCTTTTATCGTCGTTCTATTTGATATACAAGGCAGCAGGAACGACTGGGATCCTGGTAAAAATTTTTATCCCGCGATTGAGCGATGCGAGAAGTTTGTCAAAAGCAATCTTGCCGGCCTGATTTCTAAATACAGTATTGATCCATCTCGAATCGTTCTAGGAGGTTCTTCCTTAGGAGGAGATCTGAGCTGGGCGTTGAGTTTGAGAAATCCAGCTCTCTTCCAATCTGGAACTATTGTCCTTAACAGTCAGAGTACCTACCGAGATGAGGTAGCTATGCGTCAGTTAGTTGCTAATAAGTCACGTTTCTTTATGCTTGCGAATGAAGTAGATGAGGATAAGAGACTTCCAGAGATACGTCGTGCCGTAGATGAACTAGCTAAATATGGTGTGGATCATCGATTTGAAATCATATCTGACGCCAACTATACAGAAATGTTGATGCGAGGGGTGGATTACGTCCTATTCAACAAAGATTTTTCGCCCCGACTTTCAGAAACGCCTTCCAAGGTTGAACCTACTTAGATTATGACCACGGAGCTTGCGAGAGACCGATAGAGTAAAAATGTCTCAAGGTTATTCTAACCAATGTATGTTGTTTATTTAAACTGAGCTAAGTCTCGTAAACCGCTAGTGTAGGAGTTTCGCAGGAATGCCCTCAAGTCAAAGGTTGACTACTCTAGAAGAAACGTTGGACTCACTATATGAAACCCTTGGCGAAGCTCAGAAACGTCTAGCATTTGCCAACGATGTTTTTGAGAAAAATTCGATCAAGCAACGGATTCGTAAAGAAGTATTACCAGAGATTCGCGAACGAGAAGCAGATTACTGGAAGCTTTTAACCCAAGAGTCCAATTCGTGGGCAATTGACGATGACGATGCTAGCAACGCAATTATTGAGGTTATTCAAACTGTTGAAAGTATTGAGCAAAACAATACAAATCAATGTTCCGATCAAGTCATTCAACTTTTGACTGATATTCAAAGTAAGTTGAATGAATCAGGAAAATCTTCTAGTGCCAAGCTAAAAGCGGCAATTCCTCTACTGCCACCTTTTGTCTCCTATGAAATGGAACTTGAAACACAGGGACTCCTGCAGCAATTGTTCCCGACTTTTAGTCGTCTGCTGAGGAAAGTTAAAAAAAAGTAATTGACCTCGATGTGGGCTGTCCATATCGAGGTTTATTACCTTTTGAGGAGAAGGATACAGAGTTTTTCTTTGGACGAGATCGCTTTCTTTACGGTGGAGAAGGATCTAAGTCGGGACTGATTAAAGCAGTCCAAACGCAACCACTAGTAGTTGTAATTGGGCCATCTGGAAGTGGAAAATCTTCTGTTGTTTCTGCTGGTCTTATCCCTCAATTGCGAACAGAAGGAATTTGGTTAATCGATTCTTTCCGGCCTAAAAATCAGCCATTTGAACAACTTGCTGCTGTTTTAGTACCATTGCTTGAACCTGGGTTGGATAGAATTCAGCAACTTGAGCGGGAAATAGACCTAGCGAGTATGATGCGGAGAAGTTTAACCCTATCAAAAGCTGCATCAAAAATTTTAGAGGCTAATTCCGGGAAACAGCGACTATTGCTAGTAATCGATCAATTTGAGGAGATTTACACATCTTGTTCAAGCGAGAAGCAAAGTCGTCAATTCATTGATTTATTGCTAGATGCAGTTAGTGTAGGTAACTTGACATTAGTACTGACTTTACGAGCAGATTTTTACGGGCATGTTCTTTCATATCCCCGGTTTGGGAATGCGCTACAACAATTCACACCACAATCTCTCAGTTCAATGAATCGAGAAGAACTGCAATCTTCTATAGAAAAGCCTCTTAAAAAGTCAGGTGTACTGCTAGAACCGGGACTAACTCAACGCATTTTAGACGATGTAGGTGAAGAACCTGGAAATTTACCCTTATTAGAATTCGCTCTAGCTGAGCTGTGGAACAAACGACAAAATGAAAAGTTGACTCATCGTGCGTATGACGAGATTGGAGGAGTTAAAAAATCAATAGCTAACCATGCAGAAAAAGTTTACGAGCAGCTTGACGAGCTTCAAAAGAAGCAGGTTGAATACATTTTCACACAGTTAGTATATCCGAGACAAGGGATAGAAAGTATCCGTAGAGTAGCAACTCGTTCAGAAATAGGGGATGAAAACTGGAACTTAGTAAATTATCTGACTAACTATAGAGAAAACTCAACGGGCCACAATTCAAGGCTTCTAGTGACAGGATGGGATGAAAGAAAAAAAACAGACATTGTTGAGATTGTTCATGAAGCATTGATTCGAGAATGGAAAGATTTGCAAAATTGGATTTCTCGTGACCATGTGTTCCGTACTTGGCAAGAATTCCTGAGAAATTCTATACAGATCTGGGAGAATGAAAAACGAGATAAAAGCGCTTTATTAAGAGGCAAACTTTTGCGAGAGTCTGAGAAATGGTTAAAGCAGAAGTTTAATAGTATTAGCCCTTTAGAGAAAGAGTTTATTCAAAGGAGTAGGCAAAAAGAGAGGTTAACTCGACATGGGATTGTCACTCTTGTACTTACCCTTTTTAGTCTGTTGATAATTGCTCAAAGAGAATATGCTGAAAGTCATTTCCAGGAGCAGTTTTCTGCTGTTCTTATTGGAAGTTCTGCTAATCCAAATCAAATTCCTGTATTACAAAAGGCACTTCAGAGAGCAAATCAAAGAGCTATAGACAAAGATATTGTCGCAGCTATTGAAATTTACAAAAATATTTTAAGAGCTGCTCAAAACTTTGAATCAGCATCTAGAGCAAAGGGAAACAAGTTGCAGAGTAGTAATTTGAGGGAGCTTGAAAAAGTTCGAGAGACTGCTGAAACATTGTTGGCAGATGTTATCAGGGATAACTATACCTCAAAACTAAAAGAACAGTTAAGTAAAGGCCAATTTGGTGTGTTGCAGAAAGATGCCAAACTAGACCAGTTTGAAAATCAGTTTACTGATTCACTAAAAACTACTTACACAATCTTAATGCGCCAACCCGGTTTGGGTGCAGATAAGAATAGAAATGGACGCTTAGATTTAGATGAAATAATCTTTTTGCCTTGTAAGGTTCTGGAAGATATAGAAATATCATGGCGTAGCGCGACTAAAGGTAACTGTGGCTTTTATGGAACAAATATTTATGAGGCTCCGAATTGTAAGGATCTCTCGAAAGAGACCCTCTCATTTATCCTATTTGATCCAATAGATGGGATAGAAACCCGCATCAGGCAATGTCCAAGGATTAAAAGCTTCAACCCATGAAGACTATTTTCATTGTTAAAATACTTAAAGCATTACTTCAAAATTTACTTAAACGAACTACGGCTCCTAAACTTTTTAGGCAAGGAGTAGTCATTCTATTTGCTGCCTCATTAGCATTAGCATTAGGTGTTCAAGGTTATGCTGGAATACCTGATGCCGCTGTTATTAAAGGATTTAATGGCAGCGGAGAGCATTTTTGGATACGTCGCACGGCTAATTCACGAAAAGAGCTTATTACAGAAATTCCAAACATTGATAGTGGTAACGGACGGATTAACCGTCAGGGTGAACTTTCGGTACCGACAGATGGAGAAGCATCAGCATCTCTATATTTCGTCGGCAGGGAGAATTACGATGGGCTTGTTGTGCAAACCAGGCCAATGCCGAGCGATGATCGGACATCGAGCAGATACACTTTTCCTTGTAGATTTCAGGGAGCATATATAATTGCTTGGAGAGCTAACAGTCAAAGTAGATCTTGCGACCCAGAGAGTGGAGGAATTCAAATAGTTACAGATCCAGGAAAAGTGCTTTCTTACTTAAAAAATTCTAGTGAAGTATTGGTCGGTTTTAAGAATAAGCAAAATTCTTCTCAAGGAAGTATTGAACGTTTAACGATTGATCCTGGGCAAGAGCAAACTGTGATTCGGACTAGTGTTGATGGAACTACTAGTGTAGTTGAGTACATAGAAAAATGTGTTGTTGTTAGGACAGAACCAAAGTCTCCAAGTATAACATCGGGGCCTCAACGGATAGTGCCGGGAGATTCGACCAGCCGATGTAGTAAAGAACCTAAGAATACAACCTCAGATGTTGTAAGCATTGAAGTTCTTGAGGGTACTATCATTGCTAAATCAAAGGAAAAACCAGAAGGGGAAGTAGTTAAAAAGGGTCAAAAATATTCTTATCCAGAAAGAGTTTTTAGCCCTATAGATGCCAACTCAGAAGCTAATTCATGTAAAATGCTAAGGTTTCTCAATGCTGCCTACTGGTCATCCCCTGCGACTCCAAAATCGATTTCTGACGGTATAGCCGAACAATTAAAGCAACACCGAGAGGCATTAGGCGTATCTGGTCGTCCTCCTGATAATCTCTCTGAACTGGAGCGAGACATTTTTGTCGAGATGAATAGTGTACGTAATAATCCTGCTGCTTACGCAGACCTTTTGGAGAAGCAAAAGCAGTTCTTTCGCAGTAATTATTTAACCCTTCCAGCCGAGCCCTTTGACTTCAATAAAAGGGGTAGTGCTGTGGATAAAACTATATCCTTTCTTCGTTCACAAAAGCCTCTACCTCCTTTTAGTATCTCTAGAGGTATGTCTGGAGCGAATCAGGACCATGTAACGAGTCAAGGCAAAAGTGGTAAAAGTTTCGGACATGCAGGTGACGATTCCATTGGTACTGGGGAAAGATTGAAACGCCACGGTTCTGTTGGATGCCCTAGATACGATGAAGATGAATATGAGAATATTATCTACTTTGAACCTTCAGATCGAGGAGCTGTTTCTAAGAGTCAGGCTCTTGTTATGGAAATGTTAATCGACTACAGACCGCGCCGAACAGGAAATCAAGACAATCTCTTCAACCGAGACTTCCAGGTCGTAGGAGTCGCTTGTGGTTCTCATAGTAACTTTCTTCATGAAATGTGCGTTGTTACCTATGCTGAAGGGTATTTAGAGAAAAGCTAAAGCACAAGTTCATCAGAAGGCGTTGCTGAATAGCGGTATGACTTCGCAAAATTTCAAACGAATTCTCAACCCTCTCGATCATCGATTCATAGCTTGAATCAGCAACGCCCATCAGAAGCCACTGAATCTTATCGAGTTCAATGCACGAACTTGAGAGTGGCAATCGCCATCGCTACCGCGCTTCTGGGCATGACGATTGATTGCTCAAACACTAATAACTAGAGCATGAAATAGTGAACACTCTACCGGGCTGCATAAGCAACGTGTTTTTCACGGAAAAAGCGTTGTACAACATCTGGTTGACGTTGCCGACGATGTAAATGACGACGAACGTTCTCAATCATTTCAACCTTGATTTTTGCTCGTTTCCGCCCCACAGCATTTGCCTTGACATCATGATTGAACAACTCATCGGGGTTGAGTTCTGGACTGTAAGACGGCAACAAAACATGCGAATCCGATCAGCATGTTGCTCTAACCAGCGATTGACTTTCGCCGAAAAATGCACCGGATGCTTGTCCACAATCAAAAACACCTTTTGGGGAATCTGGCGAATCAAGCGACGCAAAAAGTCCAGCATCACGTCGCTATTGAAGTTTTGAGTGAACAACTTGAAGTACAGCGTTCCGTGATTGGTCAACGTTGAGATCAGATTGCAGCGAAACCGCTGCCCCGTGGTTCCCAGCACGGGGCAGCGGTTTCGCTTGCCATAGGAGCGTCCGATTTGGTCATCCGCCCGTAGTCCCATCTTGTCGCCCCAATGAATCTCGGCTCCCTCCTGCTTCGCCAGTTTGACCATGGCTGAATAATCAACTTCTAACCACTGTTTGACCGCTTTCGGGTCTTGCTCATAAGCCCGTCGCAATGGTTTTTGGGGAGTCAGCCCCCACCGCTTGAGACAGCGTCCGACTGTCCATACCGATACCGATATGCCATAACGTTGCTCTAGCAGTTGCCCTACACTCTCTCGAGTTCACAGTGCAAAGGGTAAGCCCAATTGATCAGGACACTTCTTCGTGAACAAACGCATGGTCGTCGCCGCTTCGTGCGGTGCTAAGCGTGACGAGTGACGTCGCCCTCGCTTTTTCGCCTTCAAAGCTTTAGCACCTTGTTCATCGACCGCTTTTATCTAGTGGTGCACGACGGTGCGCGAAACTTGGAAGAGCCGAGCCGCTTCTGATTTACTCATGCCATTTTCTATCGCATTGACGACTCGATAGCGCAGGGCCTCTTGAGCTTCGGCAGGTAAGTGGCGAGCATCTTTCAGTTTCATGGCTTCTGCTGAATTGGCTACTCTCCTATGTTGACACTCTCCTATGTTGACTATTTGTCGCTCGGAGTAGTATTTAGGAAATAACCCTTTTTTGCTACCCCTAACCGCTTTAGAATGGACAGCCGTGCTTTCTAGACGGTCATATTGATATGAAAATCAGCTGAACTCCGTCTGGGCTGGCTTTTCCTGCCTTTGCCCTCTCATGATCGCTGTACCATACACTGGGAGTTCTCAAACGGATATTGAGATGAGCAACGTCAGACCGCCCCTGCAAAGTCTGGATGAACAGGTCGAATCAAGAGTTCAAGCCATTCGGGCTGACCGGGACTGGTGGCCCTGTCGCCGGGGGTGCGACTATTGCTGTCGTCACCTTGCCCAGGCTCCCAACCTGAGCCCGGCAGAATGGGAACGAGTGGATGCCGCGGTGGCAGCTCTTCCCATTCCCATTCAAGCGATGGTTCAGCAGAGGATTGAGGCGCTGCTGGAGCAAGTTGTTGAGCAGGGACCCGGTTCGACAGTGGTGTGCCCGTATCTCGACGAGCAGGAGGGGGCCTGTCGGATTTATGACTCCCGTCCACTCGCCTGTCGGACGTACGGCTTCTTCGTGACCCGTGACCATAACCAGTACTGTGAGCAGATCGAGACCGAGGTGAACAATCGTCGAGAGGAGGCAATCGTGTGGGGCAATGCAGAGGCGATTCGTCATGACCTTAACCGGATGAGTGGCATACCTATCCCCTTTGAACAGCACTACGACCATTGACTCGGCATCGATTCGTAACAATATTGCCGCAAAAGAATAGGTGGCTTTCCTTGTTATCTATCTCCAAGTACGGCTCCGTCAGAGGTTGGTGACTTTGTAAAGCCTCAGTGTAGATGTGACAATTACAATTTGAGTCGTTTGCAAGGATCGAAAAGATTGTCAGTATAATCTCTAACAATAAATTACGACCTTGACAATGAAGCGGATTTGCCATTCCTGCCATTGGAATCGATCCCTCTGAGTCTTTTACCGTTCCTGTAATGATTACGATGCCCCAAAATTCGCCCTCACCGAAAACGATTCTTTTCCTGGCAGCGAATCCCAAAAGTACAACTCCATTGCGGTTGGATGAAGAACTGCGAGAGATTGAAGCCGGGCTGCAACGATCGCGACATCGGGATCAATTCAGTCTCGAACAACGGTGGGCAGTTTCCCCAACCGACATGCAGCGAGCCGTCTCGGAACTCAGTCCCCAGATTGTGCATTTTTCTGGACATGGGGTGGGGGCAGGGGGACTAGCGCTCGAAAGTGAAGACGGGACGGTGCAGTTAGTTCAAGGTCAGGCTTTAGCCAAGCTATTTCGGCTCTGTGTTGCCCCCTACACGGATTGCCCCGTGGAATGCGTGGTCCTCAATGCGTGTTATTCCGAAGAGCAAGCGAATGCGATCGCTCAGCATATCTCCTACGTGATCGGGATGAGCCAAGCCGTGGGCGATCAAGCGGCGCGGAAATTTGCCGTGGGATTTTATGATGCACTGGGAGCTGGTAAATCCATTCCTGTTGCCTATGAATTTGGGTGTGCCAGCATCAGCATGGCAGGGATTTCGGAGGACCTCACCCCCAGACTGATCACCCCACAGATTTACCCGACTCCAGGTTCAGCGACACTACCAACCAACCCGGCAACGAATCCTCCGTTAGATCCTACTGATGCGCGTAAACTAACTCCTGTCATTGCCCCACCCCAAGCGACGCCATCTCCGTCTCCTACGCCCCCGATGCCACCGCTGAGATTTGAGATGCCAGAAGGGAGCGTTAGTTTAGATTCACCGTTTTATGTGGAGCGACCCCCGATCGAGCGGGATTGCTACGACACGATCTGCCGAGCGGGCGCTTTGATTCGGATTAAAGCCCCACGGCAAATGGGAAAATCTTCCTTAATGCAGCGAGTGCTGGCTCATGGCAAACAGGCCGGGTATCGTACCGCCTATATCAACTTCCAATCCGCGGATGAAGAATTTCTCAACAGTATTGATTTATTTCTGCAATGGTTTTGTGCCAGCATCAGCAATGAATTGGGTTTGGATGAACGATTAGAGGACTATTGGAAAGGGGTATTGGGCAGTAAAAATAAATGCACCAATTATTTTCAACGCTATCTACTGAAGACGATTACAGAACCATTAACGCTAGGACTGGATGAAGTCGATCAGGTCTTTCAACATCCCAATATTGCCCAGGAGTTTTTTGGGTTGCTGCGAGCGTGGCATGAGAAAGGCAAGAACGAACCCATTTGGCAAAAGTTACGGTTGATCATTGTGCATTCTAAGGAGGTCTACATTCCGCTCAATATCAACCAGTCTCCCTTTAACGTGGGCTTGCCGATTGAGTTGCCAGAACTAACAGAGCCACAGGTGTTGGAGTTGATCGCAAGGCATGGCTTGAATTGGTCGACCGCAGAAGTCGCTCAATTGATGAATGTGGTGGATGGGCATCCCTATCTGCTGCGCAAAGCGTTGTATGAAATCGCGCGGGGCAATCTGACTCTGGAACGCGTGGTGCAGGTAGCTCCGACGGAGGAAGGGTTGTTTGGGGATCATCTACGACGACATTTGCTGAACTTAGAGGCGGATGCGGAGTTAGCGGCAGCAATGCGGCAAGTGATCGCTTCGAACCAAGCAGTGCGGCTAGAACCAACCGAAGCCTTTAAGCTGCGGAGTATGGGGCTAGTGGCACTGCGGGGAAATGATGTGGAGCCGCTCTGTAACCTGTATCGCACCTATTTTCGCGATCGCTTGGAAGTGGGCACATGAATCAGGGGTATCAAGTTGGCGGCAGTTTACCAATCGACACACCGACTTACGTGCAGCGCCAGGCGGATACGGAGCTCTATGAGTTGTTGAAGCAGGGCGAGTTTTGTTATGTGTTGACCCCGCGTCAGATGGGCAAGTCGAGTTTGCGGGTGCAGGTGATGGCGCGGTTACAGGCGGCGGGCTTTGCCTGTGCAGCGATCGACCTGACGGCGATCGGCACGGCGGAGATTACCGCTGAGGAATGGTATGCCGGAATGATTGATAGCGTCGTCAATGCCTTGCATCTCTACGATCGATTTGACCTAGAGGCTTGGTGGCAGAAGCATCATTTACTCTCCCCCGTCCAGCGATTGGGAAAGTTTGGAGGATCGGTATTGCCCAGTTTGGTGGCTGAGCCCACGATTATTTTTGTCGATGAGATCGATAGTGCGTTGAGCTTGCCGTTTAGCTGCGATGATTTCTTTGCGCTGATTCGGGAGAGCTATAACCGTCGCGCCGATCAGCCAGAGTCTTGGCAGTTGACGTTTGCGCTGTTTGGAGTTTCGACGCCTTCGGAGTTGATTGCTGATCCGCAGCGGACGCCGTTCAATATTGGTAAGGGAATTGAGCTGCGGGGCTTTGCGCTGGAGGAAGTGCAGCCATTGGCAGCAGGATTAGCCGGGTTACCTTTGCCGCCTCAAGCCATTTTGAGTGCAGTGCTGGATTGGACAGGGGGACAACCCTTTTTAACACAGAAGCTGTGTCAGCTGATTGCCCAGAAAGGGGAGGATATTCCGAATGCAGAAGTGACAGACTATATTGCCGCTCTAGTGAATACTTATGTGATTGATCGTTGGCTTCAGCAAGATACTCCGGAGCATCTCAAAACGATTCAGGATCGCATTCTTAGTAGTGCTCAAAGTCAGCAGCTACTCTCACTCTACAGCGAAATATTGCAAGGTCGCTTGGTAAGAGTCGGGAGCACGAGAGAGAAGATTGAATTGTGGTTGTCGGGCTTGGTGGTGGAGCGCGATCGCTGTTTGCAGGTCGCTAATCGGATTTATAGAGCGATCTTTACCACGGAATGGGTGGCCCAGCAGCAGGCGTTGACGACAAGACAAGCGCAGGATTGGGTCGGGGGTGGGCCAGGGCAGGAGCAAGCCGTGCTGCAACGGAATCGCGAGGTCGATCGCAAGTTGGCGCAGGCGCAGCGATTGTTTTATGCCAGTTTGGTGGTGTTTGTGTTGTCGGGGTTGATGTTGGGCGGGGCGATCTGGATGGTTTCTCAGCCGGGCGATCCGCCTATGATGCGGCGGCGATAAATTTTGGGTTGTTCTGTGTTCTAGTTTGGTAACTGTGATGGCGAGCGAGTCCTCTTCCACTCCCTATTTCTATAAACTCGGTGGTGCGCTGGAAGTTGATGCACTGAGTTATGTCCAGCGACAGGCGGATGAAGAGTTTTATCAAGGGCTAAAGGCGGGAGAGTTCTGCTATGTGCTGAATGCCAGGCAGATGGGGAAGTCCAGCTTGCAATCACGGACGCGGCAACGGCTGGAGGCGGACGGGATTCGCTGTGCCATGGTAGATATTACGGCGATCGGGACGACGGAAAGTACAGCGGTGGAGTGGTATGCCGGCATGATCGATTCGCTGGTAAATAGTTTTGAGTTGTATCTCCAGTTTGATTTGAATGAGTGGTGGGAAAGTTTGCCGTTGTTATCGCCGGTGCAGCGGTTCAGTAAGTTTTTGGAGTCGGTGTTGTTGCGAGCAGTCCCAGAACCGATCGTCATTTTTGTCGACGAAATTGATAGTGTACGGAGTTTGCCGTTTGATGCAGATGACTTTTTTGCCGTAATTCGGAGTGTTTACAACCAGCGATCAACGGAGCCGATCTATCGGCGGTTGACGTTTGCGTTGATTGGGGCGGCAACGCCAGTGGATTTGATTCGGGATATGCAGCGAACGCCGTTTAATGTGGGACGGGCGATCGAGTTGGCAGGGTTTCGGTTGGATGAGGCAAAACCTTTGCAGGCGGGGCTGGGCGACGCGCAGGATACGATTGCGGAGATTCTGAATTGGACGGGGGGACAGCCCTTTTTGACGCAAAAGCTCTGTGCGCTGGTGCGACAGGCGGTGGGGCAAGGGGTCAGGAAGCCTGTGGAAAATCGCGCGGCTTGGGTAGCGCAGGTGGTGCAGGAGCGGATTGTGGAGAATTGGGAAGGCAAGGACGACCCGGTGCACCTGCGGACGATTCGGGGCCGGGTGCTGGAGCGGGGGGAAGCTCAAGCGGGGCGGCTATTGGGGTTGTATCAGCAGGTGCTGGAGCGGAAGGATGGACTGGAGGGGGATAATTCAACGGAGCAGACGCAGTTGCAACTGTCCGGGTTGGTAGTGAAGCGGGATGGGCAATTGCGGGTGTATAACCGGATTTATGAGCAAGTGTTTGATCTCGCTTGGGTGAATGCGGAATTAGCGAAGTTGCGTCCGGCTTACTACAGCGTGGCAATCTCTGAATGGCTCAAGTCTGAGGGGAAGGACAAGTCACGGTTGCTGCGGGGGGAAGCACTGCGGGAGGCGATCTCTTGGTCGGAAGGGAAGCAACTGAGCGATGAGGATGCGCGGTTTGTGCGAGCCAGTCAGGAAGTGGATCGGCAGGAGGTGGAGCAGCAGTTGGCGGCGAAAGCGGCGGCGAATCAAATCCTGGAAGCGGCGCGAGAACAAGCAGAGACGAATCTGAAGACGGCGAATCAGCAGCTGGTGCAGGTGCAAGAGGAGGTGCAGCAGACGAAGATTGAGGCCGAGATCGTGAAGCGAAAGTCCGATCGGCGGAATTTAATCAGTTTGGTGGGAATGGGAGTGGCGATCGCGGTTGCCGGAATTGCAGTACCGAGTTCGTTTCGGGCGGAGAGCGAACGGAAGACCGCTGAAACAGGAATGCAGAATGCGAGGAAACAGAAGGATGAGTTAGTTATCCAGAGCGAGCAGCTAAATGCCAGACTGAACCAAACGCAAGAGAAGGAAAAAGCAGCCCAGAAGAAAGCACAAGTAGCGCAGACGCAATACCGGCAGGCCCAACAGAAAGAGAAGGAGGCAGGCGCACAGGCGGCAAAAGCATCACAGCAGGCACAGGCAGCGCAGCAGCAGTTTGTGGTGGCACAGCAGCAGGCAAGTGAGGCAAAAGCCAGTCTAGAACAGGTGAATCAGGACAAGAAACAGGCAGAGCAAGCCAGGAAGCAAGCGATTCAGGCCCAGCAGCAGGCTGAGAGACAAAGGCTACAGGCGCAAGCAAAAGCTGAGGAAGCAAGGAAAGCACAGCAAGTTGCAGTGGAGCAGCGAGAGATTGTGCAGAAAGGGATTGAACTAGAACGCAAAGGAGTGGCACTGCTGCGGCTTCCTGCCTATCAGTATCGCAGTAGTGATAAGTTGATTGCGGCATTAGAGTTGGGACGTGGTGTGAAAGCGCTGCTGCAAAAAGGAGCAACTTCAAAAAGTATTAATACTTATCCTGCAATTAGCCCTCTCATGGCACTGAGAGTTGCAGTTAATTCTGTGATGCAGCAGGCCCAATTCCAGGGCAACTCTAGCTTCAGCCCAGATGGCAAGCAAGTCCTCACCGGGGATGACACCACGAGTCGGCTGTATGACCTGTCGGGTAAGCAGCTCGCCCAATTCCAGGGCGGCTATTCACGCTTCAGCCCAGATGGCAAGCAAGTCGCGACTGGGAATGGCAGCATGATTCGGCTGTATGACCTGTCGGGTAAAAAACTTGCTGAATTTGAGGGTAGCACTCCCAGCTTCAGCCCAGATGGCAAGCAAATTGCGACTTGGAATAACACCACGAGTCGGCTGTATGACCTGTCGGGTAGTAAACTTGCTGAATTTGAGGGCATTGTTCCCCGCTTCAGCCCCGATGGCAAGCAAGTCGCGACTGGGAATGGCAGCATGATTCGGCTGTATGACCTGTCGGGTAAAAAACTTGCTGAATTTGAGGGTAGCACTCCCAGCTTCAGCCCCGATGGCAAGCAAATTGCGACTTGGAATAACACCACGAGTCGGCTGTATGACCTGTCGGGTAAAAAACTTGCTGAATTTGAGGGTAGCACTCCCAGCTTCAGCCCCGATGGCAAGCAAATTGCGACTTGGGATGGCAGCACGAGTCGGCTGTATGACCTGTCGAGTCAGAAACTTGCTGAATTTGAGGGCATCTTTCCCAGCTTCAGTCCCGATGGCAAGCAAGTCGTCACTGTGAATTACAGCACGAGCACGAGTCGGCTGTATGACCTGTCGAGTCAGAAACTGCAGATCCCGCTAGCGAATCAAAATGTTGGCAGCCCCAATGGTAAGCAAGTCATGACTTGGGATGGCAGCATAATTCGACTGTATGACCTGTCGGGTAAAAAACTTGCTGAATTTGAGGGTAGCACTCCCAGCTTCAGCCCCAATGGCAAGCAAGTCGTCACTGGGGATAGTACCACGATTCGGCTGTATGACCTGTTGGGTAAAAAACTTGCACAATTTCAGGGCGTCGCTCCCAGTTTTAGTCCCGATGGCAAGCAAGTCGCAACTTGGGATGGCAGCACGAGTTGGCTGTATGACCTGTCGGGTAATAAACTTGCTAAATTCCAGGCCAGCGTTTCCATTTCCAGCTTCAGCCCCGATGGCAAGCGAGTTCTCACCCAAGATTACAACACAAGCACGATTCGGCTGTATGACCTGTCGGGTAATAAACTTGCACAATTTCAGGGCAGCATTTCCAGCTTCAGTCCCGATGGCAAGCAAGTCGCAACTTGGAATAACAACACTACGAGTCGGCTGTATGACCTGTCGGGTAATAAACTTGCACAATTTCAGGGTAGCCTTCCCCGCTTCAGCCCCGATGGCAAGCAAGTCGCGACTGGGGATGACAGCACGAGTCGGCTGTATGACCTGTCAGGTAATAAACTTGCTGAATTCCAGGGCGTCGCTCCCAGCTTCAGCCCCAATGGCCAGCAAGTCGCGACTTGGAATAACACCACGAGTCGGCTGTATGACCTGTCAGGTAATAAACTTGCACAATTTCAGGGCATCTCTCCCAGCTTTAGTTCTGATCAGCAATGGATACTCACAACCTCTCCAGACGAAGACATCACCCGGCTCTACGATTTGGAGGGCAACCTACTCGCCGAATATCCAGGTTCTACAGATTCACAAAATTCCAAATACTATGGCTTATCCCTTGGCTTCACTAAAGACGGGCAACAAATCCTCACTCTCACCAGTAACGGTACCTTACGCGTCTGGGATCTCGATGCTGGGCTCGCCGTAGATGGCGGACTGGATGACCTTCTCACGCGAGGCTGCGCCGCATTGAAGAACTTTAGGCACCGGGAGGACGTACGAAAGGTTTGTCCCGGCTAAATGAATTAGTCTATTCTTGGGCTTTGCGACAGCTAGAACGCCTGCTCAAATATAGACATAGTGATTTAATGGCTCCGCTTAGCTGAAGGCAACGCTGCTACCTATAGCGATCGCGATCGTAAATTGTGTTGACACTTAATACAAATTACTGAAAATGCCTCTTTTCGGCAGGGATTTAATAGATAGTCTGAGTTCCTGGTGATTCGAACGGTTTGGTGATTGCAGGGCACTTAGCTACAGCTTCGCTACCATTGGGGCAAATTGATTTCTCCTCGGTCAACGCTAGGATGAAACAGTTTGCAGGTCGAGTTGACTGGCAATCTCGACCACGATGCCTTTGTTTTTCAAATCCTCCAGAGCTTTGTAGAAATTGCCAATACTCAACCCCCAGCGATCGCAAAATCGGTTCACTTCGATCCTCGGGCTCCGCTTGCCCCGAAAGTCGATTTGCAGGGCAAAGAACAGGTAGTCTCGTTAGCTTTGCTTCACGGAGTGTTCGTTCGTCAACAGTTTCAAGTCGCGAATCGTCAACCGTTCTTCGCGATCTAAGCCATAGTGGGGCAAGTCAGCAAGTTCCATATGCCTAAGGAAATATAGTACGCAGGTTCTGGTTTAGGTCATTGCCGCCTCGCTGTTGTTTATTTCAAGCCGTTTTGACCCTGCTGTCACTAGAGCCCATAAGCGCCGCGACAAAGACAATTTAGTTCGTGGGTAAATCATGAAATTACCCACGAACTAAACAAAGGCATCCTCGCAGTTTACCTAGAGGACCTATGGTCGTCAGGGGGTATGTTCGTGGGATAGTAATGAGTAGCCCCACGAATTCGATTCAGACGGTGACCAGCCTTCATCTCGAAGCCGAGGTATCCCGGCTCACAGACTTAGCACAGCGCATTCGAGACTCGGGTCCCGTCGCACCAGTCAACTGTTGGATCGAGGACTATACAGTCACGCGCCAAACCGGACCATACCACTACAAGCGGGTGAATAGCGATCGACCTCAATTCGGGGCGCGAGGCCAAGCCCGCACCCTGCATCTGGGAAAAGCCGGCAGCCCTGACCATCAGGACTGGCAACAACGGCTGAAGCGGCGGGACGCACTGACGGAGATCGACTATCGGGTGGGTTTGATTCGGCAGTTGATGGCGCGGCAGCAGTCGCATCCACTTTGGATGCCCGATCCGCTTCCGTAGCGAACGGCGGCGATGACCGGCTTATGGGGTTGCGATCGCCAGCGACGGCAGCGGTAGGGGTTCACTCTCTCCACCGACATCGCGGTGTGGAGGTCGCTTGAAGGTAAACGTGAAGCGGTCCCCGCTCTCAATCACGTGCTGCATCTCTGGGTACAGGGGCGAGTTTTCGATCACCCCGCTCAAGTAGACCCAACCGCGAGCTCGGGTCAAGGCCACAAACAGTTGGTTGCGCAGTGTAATATTGCTTTCGTCCTCAGCAATCTGGTCGAATCCAGATCCAGTCCGCGACTTGATGATGCGGCAGGTCTAATCCGCCCAGAGGGCAACCCTCCTGGGTCTCGATCGAAAACTGGATGTGGGCAACCATCAACCGTCTCCTAGGTTGTCTGTAGGGATAAGTTAGTTCTAGCGTACTATATTTCACCTTCCAAGATGTTGAGAGGTCGTTTTAGAGTTTGACTAGACAACAACGAAGGCTGCAAGCTTTTCCCCACTTCCCTGCATGGGTTTGCGGTGCAAGATTTGCCTAGATTATTATTTTTTGATATAATATAAACATAACTAATTAACAACTGAATATTTTCACATGTCTATTTCACAAACTGAGCGGGGGCGACTAGATCAGTATGCGCCACTATTGGACGCGCTAGAAGCCAACCTCGATGGCCAACTGAAAAAAGCGCTTCAAGACCACAAGCATTGGCGACGCACTGCCCAAACTGACCTTCGCTACACCTCACCGGCTGATTCAATCTTGAGTGATTACTTCACTACCCTAATCGACTCTAGTCGGGACGAAGCGGACTTAAAAGAGGGATTGCATGGCTTCTACGCCCGCTCCCTCGACCAAATCACCACCGAACTCTCACCGCATTTCCCCCAGCTTGACTCAGAGCTTCCACCTGAGTTGCGATCGCAACTCCTTAACATTGGTGCACAGCAACTCCTAAATGAGACCCTCGCCGCTGATCCTCAGTTTCTGGGTCGGCTTCACGCGGCTCAAAGGGGTCAAAACCTTGATCGACTGCGGCGATGGCGTGATTTTCTGGCTCGCTGCATTGGACAACACCTCTCGCTCGAAGAGCGGTTCAATCTGGGCTTATTGCTGGGATTGCTGCCGATCAAAGATTTACTCCAGTTTATGAACGAACGCCACAAGCTTGGGCTGACAGAGTCGGATCAAGCGACGATCGAGCAGGGGCTCGAACTGAGCCGCACGATTGCTCGAGGCCCGCTAACTTACAAAGACGCGATCGCGGCGATTCAACTCTTCCGATCACTCGAGGACTGTTGATCGACAAAGATACGCTCGCGGCAATTCATCTCTTTCGATGGAATCTGTGCCGATCCGTCGCAGCTTTGCCAGTCGCTAATCCTGTCAATGAATGGAGAGATATGATGCAAAGTGATGCCAACAACAACCCAGACATCGTTGCGACGGGCAGGTTATTAGATTGATCAAGCTACCTAGGTAAAGTCGGGCAGCAATTGGGTAAATTGCCGCTATTCCTAGAGCACCGAGTCGTTCATGATGGAAGGACATTCAAAGTCGCTAGCCACTCAATCAGGTTGGCCTTTATTAAAACGAGCCCTGGGCAATTGCTCAGGGCTTATTAGTTGGGGCAGCGTGAGGTTAGCAGCTGATTCTGAGCGCGACGCAACAGCCCCAGCAAATCCGTGTGCGATTCGTCCTAGACCTTCTTGCACCTACCACGAGACAACAGTCGCGATGAAGGCTAGCGAGTTCGTGGGAAATCCTACAGTTAAACCACGAACTAAACTCGGGCATCCACGTAGTTAATGCGTTTGGGAGAAGGATGGTCGTCACATCTAGCTCTGCTCATGCAAGGCTCTAGCGGCAGCATGTTCGGGAAATAAGAGTGAGTCAGCTCCTTCGCTCGTTTTGCTTCCCCCGGCTCTAGGCTGTCTGCTTCCCTGCTACTCTTTAGCATCCTTCGGGAAGTAGTCGTTTGGGTTATTGTACTGCCTGGAATAGCTGAAGCCCAACTTTCGGGCTACCGATGCCCAACCACCATTGTCCGAAATAGCGCTGTTTAAATCAGTGCGTCCAATCTGCTTTAGTTCTTCATGAGTTGGTAGTACACCAGAATTACCTAGTTGTTCAGCTACACGATCAATTTCTGCTCTAAGATTGTCCAGATTCTTCCAATATCCGCGTGGTTTTCTCCCGTAGGACAAACGCAGCTTCAATTTTTGAGCGACTGCTGGGAAACCGCCATGCATATTCATCGCTGCAGCAAGAGAACTCTCTCCTGCTTGAGTTAAGTCTTCTTTGGTTGGTATAACTCCACGTGTACCTTGGTGTTCAATGAAAGTAAGTAGCTCATGCTCAACGTTTGAAAAATCATGCCAGTATCCTGAGCTTCTTTTGTTGAAATTCAGCTTGAGCTTCTCAGCGACAGTCTGAAATCCTCCGTGATATTTGCAAATAGCTCTTAAAATATCTTGTCGATCGCTCTCTTTAAGCTCGGTAGCAGTAGGCATTAAACCGATTTTTTTACGTCTCTCATTGAGTAAAATAATTTCACGTTTGAGGTTGTCAAAATCTTTCCAGTAACCTGAAGGTTTTCTTTCATGGGTTTTTCTTAAGCTATGTTGTTGAGCCAGTTGTACTAAACGCTCATCATTTAAACCTGCTTTCCTGATCCAGGAGCGAATTGTAACTGCTAGAACTCCTGTAAGATGACTGATTTCATTTGATGACATTCCTTCTCTATAAAGTCTTAAACACTTATCGATTTTCTCCTTAGAGTATCTTTTTTGCCGTCCTCCAATGGTTGCTTTTGCAATCCAGGATCGAAGTGTACCAAGATTTACTTGCATTGCCTGAGCAATTTGCGTACTAGTTTTCCCTGCTTTATAGAGTTCTAAGCATTGCTGCTTAAGCTCATCAGAATATTTCCGGAGTCTAGAAACCCCAGCATTGTAGACCCAGTCTGTGATCGTGTCTGCAGGTACTCCTGTTTCATTTTCAATATCTCTTGGTTCCCAACCATCAATGTACATCTGAATGCAAGCTTGTTTTTCATCTTTTGAGTGTTTGGCTGAACGGTTTGATAAACCACATTCACGGAGCCATTTTCTTAAAGCTCGTCTTAAGGGAATACCATTAAGCTTTTGAATTTCTTGAATAGAGTAACCAACAGAGTACATTTCAATGCACTGATCCTTAACAGAGTCATTGTAGGGATCTGTATGGTGAATAGGAAGAATCTCTGCCAAATCCTTTTCTGATGATGGATCAAGCTGTTGCTGAACAAGCAATCCTAATTCTTTATAGTAGGGACATGTTTGGCACTTTGTATCTACGCCCGGTGTAGAACAATCACAGGCAGAACGCCATTGCGGCTTGACAGCTGATTCAATTTGAGAAAATTGCTCTGCTGCCTCACGGAAAATATCTATAGTAGGTTTATACATTTCCCAATTTTCTTACTCAACTATAAATTTGACTCAAACCTTTAATTCAACAGAAATCATAGAATCTGAGATGAAAACACGCTCAACTAATCTCATGTAAAATACTTCTCGATACTCTTGTGATAAGGAGTACCAAAAATTAATTTTTTGAGCTTCAGGATGCAGTAAAAATTGCCACGCAGTATTATTAGTTTTGTCACCTTCAGCGTCAATTTCTGCCAGAATCTTCTGTCGCTGAGCCATTAGCTCTTTGTCAAATTCAAGGTCAGGAGCAATATCAATCCACTCAAGCTTCTTTCGGAGTTTGTTAAGCCTTTCTGAGGTCAGCTCTTTTTTCTGTATTTGATACTGCGTAATTTCTCCTGCTTTCTCAACCAAGCCGCTAATGATAGCCTCGTCTATTTTTGAAAGAGATGTACAACGATGATTGTTACAGCTGATACCTGAATGCATACATGCATAATATTTACGTCCCCCTGAGCCTCCCTTAAGTTGACACAGAGATTTACATTCATTGCAGAAGACACGTTTAGTAAGATAAAATGTTGCACCTGGTTGCCCAAAACATTTAGAGTTGAATTCTAAAATTGGCTTTATTTCAGTTTCATAAAGTTCATCGGTAATAATTTTGTGGTCGGGATGGGTATCTCGATGAAGTTCCCATACTTCAGGATTATTATTTCTGCGTCTGTTTGTGTACTTTAAATAAGCCGTATGTCCGCGAAGAATCGGATTCATAAGCCATGATTTTAAGCCTTCAGAAGAGCTGAAAATTGCTAATCCAGGTACAATTGCAGGGTTTTTATGCTGCTCCATAGTATAGCGATGATGAAGATGGCTTAAAACAGTTCTATATTTTCTAATACGCAGGAAGCAATCGACTAACTCTTGGGCAATATCAGCTTTACTTTGTCCTCGCTGCAAAAACTCCAATGGAGTTTTTGCATTAAAGTGACTGTAATTATCTGGACAGTCTTGAAGAGAGCAAATGAATGGTCGACGGTCGATAGTATATTGGTTGTTAACTATTTCATAGAATAAGGGAGGACGAGACCATGCTCCCTTCTTACTTCTACGGTAAGCGAACCCATGCTTTATCCGCTCACGCAACATATTTCGCTCAAAAGCGGCTAATAAGACCATCATGTCGGCACTCATTTCACCCGAAGCTGTTTTTAAGTCTTGCTTACCTTGATCAAGGAGATCAATTTCTACGTCACAGTTACGAAGCAGTATTTTGAAGTACTCGTAGTCCAATTTGTTTCGGTAGAGTCGATCCCACCGAGTTGCTCTAACTAAACCTATTTTCCCAGCACAAATATCATCTATCAGGCGGTTCAAATCCGGTCGAGCCGAATTGTCTCCAGAGTCGATATCAGAGTAAATCTCATCTACACCTGCAGTTATCAGTCGGGCTTCTTGCTGCTCTAGGGCAGCACCTTTAGCCTGCTCCAACGTAGAAAGACGCAAGTAAGCAACCGCTTTTCGACCATTTGGAGTTGGCATAAATATTAATTCTGATATAATGATACAAAGATACCATATACTTGTAGCAATGTCATTAAAGTAACGTTGTTACAAACGGGAAATCAGAGCTGTTTGTTTTCTCATCAAAACGCTACATTTAGCTTATGGAATTATTTTTCTAAGAATACGAATTTCGCCTTGCGTCGCATCGTAGAGCATGAGCAAAGTGTGTAGGTGATTTAAGTTTGAAAGTTTTTATGAGTAAAGAAAACGGTGCCTTTCGCCTCGATAGCCAGAAGCGGGGTTGTGTCGCAAAAATGATAGGGTAAGGAGGCACAATTTTCTCTCACCTCGTCCTAAATGGCTGCCCCATCCCTGTTCAAATGGTGCCACGTTCTGCCCGACATCATCTTCCTGAAGGTGCGACGGTACTGTCGCTATCCCTCGAGCTACCGGGACTTGGAAGCAATGATGGCGGAGCGAGGACACGACTTCGACTCCTCGCTTCACGGATACGTGTCCGAAGTCGTTTGTCGAGTTCTGGCGAGAACTTCAACACCCAGCGATTGTTTGCCCATGCTATGGGCAAACAATCGTAGAGTTGGTTCGCTTCGCGAAGCTCTGAAGGACACACGGTGGATAAGAATGCTGCCTATCCAGTCGCAATGAACAAGTTAAAAGCCGATGAAACGACCCTTGCAGTACCTGCGAAGCAGCGTGCCGAAGAGACGAAACTCCGGCGGATTAAATACTTGAATAACGTGATTGAGCAGGATCACCAGAACATCAAACGGATTATAAAACCAATGATGAGGTTTAAGTCGTTCAATAGCGCAAGACGAACCTTGAGCGGAATTGAAGCCATGAATGTGATTAGGAAAGGGCAAGTGAAAGAAGTCAATAAAGGGGACAGTGTATCTCAAGCAAAGTTTGTCGAAGAAATCTTCGGAATGAGTGCTTAAGATAATACGATTGACATAGTTTGTTTGTCACTCTAAAGGGTTTGCACACAACTGCATCACCTACACAGTGAAGACTAAATCTTTATGATCCTCTATTCTAACTCTCTGCCAGTTCGAGAAACCTTCTTACATCGGAATCCGAACCGCTCGATCACATTTCCTTGAACTCGCTTTAGTTTGAACAGTGACTGTTGAGGGATAAGCTGTTACCCCAACACTAGGGGAGATGGAATTGTCCAGATTGGACGCACCACACAGAAGTTGAGTTATCAAGGTGAAACACCCTGACTCTGCTTTATTTCAAGCCTGGTGGAGGGGCTTGACTTGGGCAGAAACGAATCGCACGCCGACATACGGGCAAAAAAGCGCAAGAGTTGATCGGTATTTGCTGGTCTCGCCTCCGTCGTGTGTGGAACGCTTAGGGCTGCGCTGCGGCTCACCCCCTATGCCCACCAGTGTTTCTCGGCGGCTCTCGCCCATAGTGTAGATCGCCCGGTAATCTCGTGTTGATGGCGGCAGTAGGTTTCGGAGCCGGGAGCGTTGATCGCGGTGGTTTGGACAAATTCAGCTAATCCCTCGTCCTGCCACCTCTTAAAGACGACGCCGTAACAGGCGATCGTCTTTAAGAGGTGGTTGGTTTGTCCGGAGCCGGTCCAGACTTCGTTAATCTCGGTTTGCAGGTCGCTGCGTCATGCTTCTACAGCGGTGATGCGATGCCGTTTGCATTTGCTGCTGTGGTGATGGCTCGCGGAGTTTAGGTGCGTTCGGCTTTGAGCACTCTGCGAAAAAATCGCTCCGCTGCCTTGCGATCGCGCTTCGCACTCAGCATAGAATCCAGCGTATTGCGTTCCGAATCGACGGCGCGATACAAATATTTCCACTCGTTGCGATTCGTTCCTACACGAAAGGCTGCAAAGCTTGTAAGGTGAAGCTTCTGAGAAATAACCTTCTAAGGTGGAGTTCGCAATTTTGTCTCGTGTCAATTGTGCAGACCGATTTATTGCATCAATTTTCTCCTCCGTTTCGTCTCAAAATTGAACGCAGCACGTGGTGCGGAGAGCTAATTTTAGGTAGAGTCTGATCTAGGATCAATTCGTTTCTCAGAAGCAAACTTTGTGAAATCAAAATCTTCCACTGAGTCGACGCAATCTCCCAACGAGCAACCAGGCAGGGAGAAATTCACTGACCTATGGAATAGTGATGTGACCCGAGTGCTTGAGTGGATAGATCAAGCAGAGACTTGCCTTGCAGCACTCGATCGTCAGAACTTACCCAAATTTGCCAACCAGATCAAGTTAAGCAGAACTCGTTTGCAGGCCGCACAACAGATTCATCACGAAATTTCGACGATGTTCTCCCTATTGCGGCAATCCTCAGAAGATCAAGACCGTTGCGATCGCATTCAGGACGAGTTCGATGCTATTGAAACTCGAATTCAATCCTTGTATCAGCGATTTGACGAATTGGTGCATACCGGCACTGTCATAGCAGCCAAAGAATCTGAACTATTTTTAAATGAAACGATCGAGCCAATTCCCACCGGCGCGCCGTTTATCAGTTCGCTCGAATCGCAGTTGAGAACAGATTTGTGGTTTGATCGAGACGGAACTGCCGTTTTTTCTAAGGTTGCTAAAAGCAATCCACAGAATTACATTGAGCACTACATTTCTAGCCCTGGTGATGTGACGATGTTGCCATGGGACGCGGCTGAAAAAATTATTAATAACTTTGGTTTTAATACGGTCAAGCTTCAGCTAATTTTCGCGGCACATGCAATGAACCAACCGGAGCCGTGGAGTAGCAGCTTTACATTATCCGGCGAGGATGTGATTAGAAATTTGGGCTGGAACAACCGCAAAGATATTCCTACGAGCCAAAAATTGGCGGAGTTAGCAGGGTGTGCTTTTGCACTAGATTGCTTGCTGGTCAAAGTGGAATGGAAAGAAGGCGGAAAAGTCAGCCGTCGCAAAACGCAAGTTACCATTCAAACCTCACGGATGTGGAACATTGCGATTACTGCAACTGGGCAGAAGAATTTACTGTCTGAGAATCTTGAGAATCTTGAGAAAGTGGAGCTTCAAGTTCAGCCAGGTCTCTGGACAAAAGGTTTTTTGAACCGAGGTGGTGCAAAAGCTAGAGAAGCGCTGTACCAGTTTGGCTATCTTGCTCAAAGCGTACTCAGAATTGATCCTTACCACAACGAGCTTGCTCTGCGCCTTGCTTTGCATCTCACCCTTGAAAGTCGGATTCACACTTCTGGAGAATACCGGGTCAGAACGCTGCTAGGCTCTGTTCTAGTAGGATGCTCTGAAAAAATCGTTCAGGCACAGTCAAATCGGTACAAAGCCCGCGATTTAGTGGAGCAGTGGAATGAAGCGCTCAAGACGCTGGTCAGATTAGGGTGGAGTGTTGAATTTAGCGATCGCTATCCAGACTCTCTAAAACCTGATAGCCCAATTCGTAAACCCAAGGGATATATCAATCTTTTGCTAGAGAGTAAAATCACAATTCATCCGCCTGAGCCGATTCCAGAACTTCTAACCCGGAAGAAATTAGCCAAATCAAAATCATCGCAGGCTGATAAACAAATTGCTCAGGTTACTTTAGCTCCGCTCACTGGCGAACAGGTTCGAGAAGCACGAAAACAGCGAGGATGGAGTCAAGTGAAGTTAGCAGGATTTCTTGGCATTTCTCAGCAGCTAATCTCTCATATTGAATCGGGACGCAGAGAGCCGACTCCAGAGGTTGAAGCGAGCTTAAGGAAGCTTCTCAAACTCTAAGCTCTAAAGCAGATTAGTAGTTTCTGGTGTAAATGCCTATTCATTCAAAATTGGCATTTACTACATGTTGAACTTGTAGTAGAAAAAATTTTTGCTAAAAATTGCCTCTATGTCATACAGAGCAAGGATTTTAGCCTACTACATGTAGACCCGAATCCACTCACAGAATGCCCGGATCGACTCACAAAATACCCGGATCGACTCACATTGGAACCGCTCTATACCCTATGGGTTAAGGCTTTTAGCATTCTTACTACACTCTGATTAGTTTGATAAAACTGATCCTTAGCAAAACACAAATTTGAGAGTTTGACAGAATCTAGCATCCCTATTTCGCCATAAAAGGTAAACCTTGGATGCAGCTTTCAAACTCAAGCCCCGTAGGGTATGAACAGCTTTACTCTGCTGACCAGCATCACACTCTGCCCCAAATCTTCAAGTTCGCCACCAATGTACACGGCTGTAACAAGGATTGGAACTTTAGGGTACTTAGTGGCAAATTTCAAGATGTCGAAGGAACGATCGACGACGCGATCGCCCATATCAAGCAGGGACACGCTATTTGTGCAGGACTACTCAACAGTCAGTGGCGCTCCAAATCTAACTTCGCAGGTTCTAACTGGGTCTTAGCCGAAATCGATAACGCAGGGTTATTGAAAGATGGTCAAGGCAATCTCATCAAGGATGCAGATGGCAAAGGGATCAAGACTTACGAGCATCAGCTGACGTTGGATGAGGCTATCGTTCATCCATTCATCCAACAATTCTGCACCCTGATCTACACGACTCCCAGCCACAGCCATAATTGGCACCGCTTCCGCGTAATTTTTCGTCTGCCAGAGTTCATCTCTGATATTGATACCTACGAATCGATCGTTCAGTTTCTCCTGAACCATCTTCCCCACGATCCGGCCTGTAAAGATGGAGTTCGAGTGTTCTACGGTAATACCAAAGCCGAATTTCCACTCATTAATCCTGACGTTTGCTTGCCAAAGGAGTGGGTGAACCAGGCGAACGCTAGAGCTCAACAAGTTAAGCAAGAACGAGCAAAACAAGCAGAAGTCTTATCACTCAAACGTGAACAGTTCTATCGACTGGCCCAAGCTCAAGGGTGGGATACCGAGAAATTAATTCAGCAGGCACTGAGCCACATCCCCCCGCGCACGCCTGGAAGCAGCAATTATCAGGAATCTTGCAAAGTTCTCATGGCGTTGGTTGATCATTATGGCGCGGTTGAAGCAGAAGCAATCGCTGAACAATGGAGTCCTTCAATTAAAGGGAATACCTGGAATATTCGCCAGAAGATTCGATCGTTTCGCCGCAAGGGAATCACGATCGGCACATTATTCCATATCGCTCGAAACTACGGATTCAAGTTTCCATACCGAGAGTGGAATGATCCTCAAGAACTAGACTGCAACGCCTATGATGCGATTGTCTCTAAGCAAGAAGAACGATCGCGCCTCGAACACATTGAGATCGAACACCACCAGTACAGCCGGCTTAAATCCTGGTTGAAGGGGATTCAGCAACGGTTTAAAGCGAGAGGATTTGGCAAACCCCACAAAGCAGAGGCCAAAGTGCAGGTGGAAACGCTCAAATACCTTCCCGGCAAACTGTTTGGAATCGGAAGCTATGAGAAACCACCCAAGCTCCTCTACACAAACGAGCAACTACCCCAACTCCTCTGGGAAGCAGCCGCTAAGGGATGGCAGGATATCCTTGATAGTACTCAAACTGGGGGAGGCAAATCGTACAACTACGCTTCACTTTCTCCGCTTCAACTGGGGGTTCATCAAGTCGAAGACGAGCAAAAAAAGCAACTGCATCGCGTCTGGTGGTTGAGCCAGAGCCATCGAAATCCTTCCACTGAGACAGCAGAACGGAATTATACGGACTTACCCGTCAGAAATGCTGGATTTGTTAAAGATGCAACTAGACGAACCCCTCTCGGTAGAGACCTCCTACGCTGGGCAAAATCGGGAGAGCAGCCAGACACTGAAGGAAACTGCCATCTTACAGACGTGATTCACAAGGCAGCAAACAAAAGCGTATCGATCGCCAACGACACAGCAGAACTAAACCCTGTTTGTGCCATGTGCCGACACAAAGACTATTGCAAGGAGTCGCTCGGCAACGGGTTCGGATTTCGATTCGAGCGGGCAGAAGTCTTTAGTTCTTCGGTTCAAGTGCGCGCCTCGATCGACTCCCTCCCCAACTCGGAAAACTATGCTGCCTACAGCGGAGACGTAGCAATCCTAGATGAGGCGCTCATTCAACTCAAGCCAGTTCGGACGATCTCCGCGAACTTAGGTGACTTTGACACTCAATGGGCAGAGATGGAAGCCAACCTACCAGAAGTTTACAGACGGTTGAATCCATTACGTCAGGCGCTCAGACCGCTTGTGGCTGGCGAATCAAAACAGCACTACGGCTTTGACAATGAAGCGTTGCGCTCTCAACTGCCAGAAGTACCAGAAAAATTTGTCCAAACGCTAGAGTCTATCCGACAAATCATGGGCCTCAAAACGTCTGATTTGACTCAAGACCCCGACCAGATTGAAACTAAAGAAGAAACTGAAGCGATCGCTCATCTCAAAGGCAAGATTTATCGCCGAAGTCAGAAGCTAGAAACCCTTCAAGCAGAGTGGAGCAACCTCCAGGCACTCGAAGAAGAATTGAACAAAGGGCAGGGGAGCTTATTTGATGGGTATCGTTGGTCGGCAAAAGAGCGGCAAGCAAGACTAGATCGTCTGGCTAAACTACCTGAAGACATTGCCATGCTTCAAAGCGAACTGGACAATTTTCAAACGACGCTAGAAAACTTGTTGCAGGAGCGGAGCCTGTACAAGAGCTTCAACCGCTCACAGTTTCGAGATGCGAAAGTACGAGTAGGTTCAGTGCTAGATAACCTACCAACTCAATGGCTCATCCCATTTTTAGAAGTTTGGAGCGAAGAGATGCCAGGAACGCTGCGAATTGGTGCATTTGGGGGCTTAGTGGTTACAGTTCAAGACGATCGACACAACGAGATTCTCAACAGTCTCAAAACTCGAATTTATCTAGATGCCACTGCTATACCGGAAGTTTTAAGTCTCTATCGTCAGATATCCGTCAGCAAAATTCTTTGGATTGCACAGGATCTACCATCACCCGACAACCTTACTTTAATCTGGATACAGGGTCTTGGACTTGCAGGTAAGAATCGATCGCAGCACTGCGACGATCGAATCAATGCAATCCTCACAGAACTCAAAGGGCAGTTTTCAGATCTCGTAGTGTTTGACTGGCAACGCAAAAAGAATGACACAAATGCGGATGGGCACTGGTTTAGCGACTTTACGAGAGGCACAAACGAGTTTTCTGACCGAAAGGCAATCATAGCGATCGGATTACCCTTACCAAACGCAGGGGTTTTTCACGATCTCTGGTTCACTCTCACAAAATACTCTGAATTAGAGAGCCTTTCTTTTGAGGAGTTTTACCATTACCAAATTGATACTGAAATTATTCAAGCGATCGGGCGGTTGAGAGCAGTCCGGCGACCCAGTGAAAAGCTCACCTTTTTCCTAATCGGCGACACGGAGCATTCAAGAAGTGCAAGCTATCAGCTTCCTACAGCTCTCAGACCGATCATCACACAAGCAAGGGAAATCACTCTCGATGCAGCGACACCCACTGAACTGGCTTGGATTGCAGTCTCTGAGATTCTTAAGCGGTGGTGGTCAGAAAACGGTACTTTGCCGACGCAGCAAGAAATTGCGGTTGAAAGTAGAATTTCACAATCATCTGTCTCCAAGTTAGCCCACCAGTTTGTGGGTGGGTGGAGGCGACTTAAAGAAATATTCTTATCTCTAATTGATCCTCCTAGAGAGTGGAATATTTTTACTCCACTTTCAGATGAATTGATAGCGATCGCACAGGCCGCCTTGCCCACACTTTCAAAACCGTCTTCGGAATTACCAGTGGCGGAGGCCCTAAATCTCTTGATCAAATTGATTGGCTGGGCGGGCTGGCGACAAATTATGTCTCAAACTGCCTATTCAACTCGTTTAGCGATCGCGGCTGCTTTGTCCCGAGAGATCTTGGGGGTAACAGGAAAACCTAAGCAGTTCGAGACAGGTTGATCGGAAGTTGCTCAAACGGAACGCCGACCACCTCGCAAAAAACAGTCCACTGCTTCCAGGTCATAGATGGTTCAATGGCACCGTGTTCCCACTTTCGCAGGGTTGCTGAAGAGATTTTCAGGCGAACTGATAATTCTTCTTGCGTCAGGTTTGCTCTGATTCGCAATTTCCTCACCCAGTTTTGATCCGCTCCCTGTGTCATAATAATTTATCGATAAGATCTAGCGGTGGATCGTAAGAAGCTACAGAAAACAAAGTAGCGCGTCAAAGGTGTCGCGGTAAAGGATCGCGCGATGTCAATTTTAACCTTCCCAAAAATTTTCTACAGAAAACTATCGGTCTTATCTCTGAAACTTTCATCCACTATCACAAGTACTGAGACCAAAGCTTCCTGTTAAGTTACACAAGAAATTTAAGGTGGTGGCTTTGGGGCTGAACTCTGTCCCTCGTTCACACAGCCTTTTTCTTGTGTAACCGAGCTTCAATTCTATAAAGTTACACAAGATTTTAGAAATGTCTTCTAAGCCTTTCCCTGCTCGTCTTCGTCTCACTCTAGCGAAACTCAGCCTGCAAGAAAAACAAGCTGTTTATGAGTGGTTGGGCACACAAATTGACGTTGAGCGATCGCAGCTAGAGGATGGCTCAACCGCTGATTCTGAAGGGTCTGCCTCAGCGATCGTTGAAAGCCGCACACAAGATGGAAAAACATACCAATTAGAGAAACGGCGATGTGGCAAAGGCTCCTGTAAATGTGCCATTGGGGATTTGCAGGAAACAGGACATGGACCTTATTGGTACGCCTATTGGAAGGAGTCAGGCAAACTCAAGAGTCGATATATAGGAAGACAATCGCCTTGGTCAGACCCTCTAAAATAAGTTAATCAATTTTATCTTGTGTAACTTTAGAGATTAAGTCACACAAGATAACAACATTTTGCCTTCGGCAGAATGAAAGACTCACGCTATAGCTAAGAATGGAAAACTCGCATTATAGCTAGATTTTAGAATTCGATTTAGCAACGGTGATAAAAGCTGCTCACTGATGAACCATCGGCCAAGCGCCTACAACCATCAGCGCAGGCAGCAGATTTCTATTCAACTGATTTCTCCAGCGAGTGGGGACACGGTTATCGAGGAGTTGCACATTAGGGCTATTTGTCTCAGCTCAGGAATCCAAAGCAGATCCATTGCGGCGACTGAGGAACAAGCGCGTATTGCTGCGTGAAGTGGTCGATCTGTTTCATCAAGTGCGGCTGGTAGGAATCAGTCTTTTAAGCGGGAGAAACGGACGAAGGCGAGTGACTTAGAAACGGACGGAGTAATGAGGTCGATTTCGCGGCTGGAAGATAAAAAGTGCTCACGTCGCTTTACCCTGATCCGCCGCTCCTACGCAGTTGCTCATACCACAAACTCGAGCGGTTCTTGTGCCGCTTTGCTCACTTTGGCTTACACGATTTCTACTCGACTTGAAGCACAAATTGAATAGATTAACGAGGCCAACTGTATTGAGCAACACTTGATTTTCCTCGGTATTTACTGATGCGTGTTGTTTAAGTTTAGGGAAAATTTATCTTGCACTAGTACTCTAGCTGACAAAAATTTTATTTCTAGCTAAGCAGAACAAGTGTAAAAAATTACGTTGCTTACGGAAGCACCCCTAGCTAATTCTATGCCTGATCCTGGAAACACCCTCAACACTGCAACCCCATTCAGTCTTGCTAATTCGCAACCGCTCAATGACAGCGTGAATGCTACAAGCGATCGCCTCGACTATTTTCGCTTTACGCTCGGTCACAGTAGTAGTTTGAATGCTGTGCTGAGCGGACTTAACGGGGATGCGAATCTCGCACTCATACGGGACGCTAATGCCAATGGTGCGATCGACTCTGGGGAAGTGATAGCACAATCCACAAACACGGGGTCATTGGCAGAACTGATTAATAGGACACCGCTTGCCGCTGGGGACTACTACCTCGAAGTGTCATTTGAATCAGGTACGACGGTCAACTATATCCTCAGTAGCACGGCTCAGCCTGCGCTACCCGCTCCCGCCGCGATCGATTGGCGGAACCCGTCAACAGGTGATCTCTCGGTATGGCTGATGAATGGCACGACGATTGCGGACACCGCCACGCTGCCTACGCCCATGACATGGCAAATCTTGGGGCGAGGGGATTTCGACAATAACGGCACCAGCGACATCCTCTGGCGGGAGACGACCACGGGCAATACCCATGTGTGGCTGATGAACGGCACGACGATCGCCGATAGCGGCATGGTGGTAGCGGGCGTTGCCAACGCGTGGCAATCGACGCAGTTTGCGGATTTCAACGGCGATGGCAAAACCGACGTTCTTTGGCGCAATAGCCAGACGGGCGAGCTGGGGCTGTGGCTGATGAATGGCAAAACGACGAATCAGTTCGGCTCGTTTGCCGTGGAGTTAGCCTGGCAGGTGCAAGGGGTGGGAGATCTGAATGGGGATGGCAAAGCCGATTTAGTATGGCGAAAAACGACCACGGGAGAAGTGGGCTTTTGGCTGATGAACGGCACGACTCGGATTGAGGCAAGAGCAACGGGACCCATTGGCTTGGAGTGGCAGCTTCAACGCTTAGGGGACTTGAACGCCGACAACCGCATCGACTTGATTTGGCGCAATACGGCTCTTGGTGAGGTCGGATTCTGGCTCATGGATGGCATGACAGCAACGACGACCGGGGCAGTTGGGGTTTCTCTCGCTTGGCAGATTCAGGACGTGGGCGACTTCAATGGCGATGGCAAATCGGATTTGGTGTGGCGGCAAACTAATACAGGCGAAACGGCAGTGTGGCTGATGAATGAGATCAGTTACACCACTGGACAAGTCTACACTGTGGCAAACGAGTGGCGAATTGAAGGCGTCAAGGACTTCAATGGCGATGGCAAATCGGATTTGGTGTGGCGGCAGACTAATACGGGCGAAACTGCCGTGTGGCTGATGAATGGGACGGCGATTGCTACGTCCGGAGTTCCAGCGGCCGTGGGTACGAGTTGGCAGAGCGGAGTGCGACGCAATGGCACGGAAGTTTTGAACGCGATCGATGAAGCAGGAAATACGATCGCTAATGCCTTTGATGTAGGTTTATTAAATGGAACTGGAATTTACATAGGATCTTTAAGCAACACTGATCGAGAAGATTATTACAGGATTACAGTGAATAGAAATGCAACTTACAGCATTTCTCTGACTGGATTAACTGCTAATGCTGATCTTCAACTACTAAACAGCGATGGCAACGTTATCACAAATTCCACAAATTCGGGAAATTTAGAAGAGCGAATAACATCTGCCTTATCTGCGGGTACTTATTTCGTGCGAGTGTACTCTGGTACAGGCATCAATACCCGCTTCAGTATTGACTTCTCCGAATTCTTACCACATCACCTAAGGAATCTTTATTCTACAAGTGAAGACGCAGCTCCTAATGATTTTATCGTGCTGAACAACATGCTCTATTTCACTGCCACATCTAGTAGTGGAATCGAATTATGGAAGAGCGATGGCACCGCAGCAGGAACAGTGTTAGCGAAAGATATCAATCCAGGAATCGCCAGTTCCAATCCTAAGAATCTGATGGTGGTTGGTAATACCCTTTACTTTACTGCTGAAACGGCTCAATATGGACGGGAAGTATGGAAACATACAACTGCCGGAACTGAATTAGTTTCGGACATTCATACTGGAACATCTAGCTCAAATCCTGCTCATTTTGCTGCTCTTAATGGAGTTCTCTATTTTGCTGCGTCCACTGAGTCTGGGGGGGTAGAGTTATGGAGAACAGATGGGACTGGCTTAGGCACCGTTCTTGTGAAAGATATTAATCCGGGAACTCCGAGTTCTTTCCCGTCTGATCTCGTTGTCATGAACAATCTGCTTTACTTTGTTGCAAGCAATGGAGTACAAGGGCTTGAGTTATGGAAAAGTGATGGGACTGCTGGAGGTACCGTTCTCGTATCTGATATCAATGCAGGGAGTTCAGGTTCAAAGCCCTACCAACTGACAGTTGTGAATAACACGCTGTATTTCACTGCTTATACTCAGGCACACGGGAACGAGTTATGGAAGAGTGATGGGACCGCCCAAGGAACAGCACTTGTCAAAGACATTGCACAAGGGATTGAGGCTGCATTTCCCTTTAATTTTGCAGCCATGAACAACACGCTGTATTTTGCTGCATTCACTCCAGAAGATGGTACAGAGCTTTGGAGAAGCGATGGCACTGCTGGAGGAACAGTGCTAATTAAAGATATCAATTCGGGTTCAGGAAACTCTAACCCTTCGGATTTCTTTACCTTCAACAATGCGCTCTATTTCACATCCTACATTCCTAGCCTTGGCTATGAATTGTGGAAAACGGATGGCACCAGTGCTGGAACCATCTTGGTCAAAGATATCTATATGGGCGAGAAAAACTCAAATCCCTGGAGTTTTGCAGCTATAGGCAGTACGCTCTACTTCGGCGCTCAAACCGCTGATACTGGTTATGAATTGTGGAAAACTGACGGCACCACCAATGGGACTGTGATGGTAAAAGACAGCTATCTAGGCTCAGGTAGTTCTGATCCCAGTAATCTGATTGTCATGAACGGCAACCTATTCTTTGCTGCTGCCGATGTGAATCTAGGAATTGAGTTATGGAAGAGTGATGGTACGGCATCCGGAACAACGATGCTGCGGGACATCAATCCTCAATCTGACGAAGCGCAAATCATTGAGATGCAGAACGTTGGCAATACGGTCTACTTCACAATGCACAATCCGGTAACAGGAGATGAGTTATATAAAACGGATGGAACACAGCTAGGAACTACGTTAGTTAAGGCAATAAATCCGGGCAGTGAGAGCGGCTCGATTAGTCAGTTAATAGCGAGTCAAAATTACTTGTATTTCACTGTTGCTGACGCCACTTTGGGTGTTGAGCTGTGGAGAACTGATGGAACACAAGCAGGGACTACTCTAGTCAAAGATATCAATCCTGGTACAGCAAGCTCTGAGCCAGCAAATCTATTTGTGGTTGGCAACACTTTGTACTTCACTGCCACAGATTCATCCTATGGGCGAGAACTGTGGAAGAGTGATGGTACTGCAGTTGGAACAGTCTTAGTGAAAGACATTAATTCCGGTGTCTTCAGTGATGGCTCTTCTTCTGATCAATTTAGCTCTGATCCTGCTGATTTTGTTGCAATGAATAACGCTGTTTACTTCACTGCCTTGTCTAATACATCGGGAAGAGAGCTATGGCGAACTGATGGAACGACAAACGGTACAGTTCTAGTGAAAGACATCTATGATGGCTACGGTAACTCTAGTCCTCGTCAATTGACTGTGGTGGGGCAAACGCTTTACTTCGTCGCAGCTAATGAAACCACTGGAGTGGAGTTGTGGAAGAGTGATGGTACTTCAAATGGAACAATGCTGGTAAAAGACATTGTTCCTGATTTTGATAGTTCTGGTCCACTCAGTTTAGCTGCACACGGTTCCTCGCTTTACTTCACTGCTCAACAGCCAGAGAGTGGTTATGAATTATGGAAAAGTAATGGAACAGCTAGTGGCACGGTGCTAGTAAAAGACATTATTCTAGGTACATCTGGATCTGCACCGTACTACATCACATCACTAAACTCAAATCTACTGTTCGTTGCAATCACGTCTGACGGTTATGGACTGTGGAAAAGCGATGGAACAGCTACAGGAACCGTCAGAATTAGAAACTTTGCCTTTAAGGAGTCTGAGCCTAGCATTCTGCAATTGGTGAAGTTCGGAAATTACATTTACTTCACAGCCTATGATCCCCTTTCTGGTAGTGAACTCTGGCGGACTGATGGAACTGAGACTGGTACTACGCTTGTAATGGATATTAACCCAGGTATTGAAGATTCAATGCCCGTCAACTTAAGCGTGTTTGGCTCGAAGCTCTACTTTACGGCTTATGATCCCGTCCATGGTGAGGGGTTGTGGGTCTTGTAACATTC
>JAHHHP010000056.1 GCA_019359275.1 Myxacorys chilensis ATA2-1-KO14
GCGCGTAGAACGATTTGCTTTTCCAAATCAGAATGGTTGCATGATGTAGTTATTGGTCTGTTCATCAATCGGTACGAATTTGGATTACCCATTTAGCTATCGCTCCACACGTCTAGAACACGACCGCCGACTTCTTTCTTCTTCGCAAAATGTCTGTTTCGCGAGTTCCACCGCTCCTGTAATTTGATGATCTTGCAAAATCACATCTTTCAAATGAGCGTTTTGTAGTAAACGCTCTGCAAGGTAAGGCAACAACATCATGCCGCGATTGTTATGAGCTGTGAAGGTAAACGAGCGATCGCGAGTTGCCAACTCTAGAGGCGGATTGACAAACCCAATGCCCCATCGCTTGTATCGTCCTGGATATTCGTAACTGCTTTGCAGCAAACCACCTCGTTGAGAGTCGAGTCGAGAGAGAATGGCTTCAGTTGCCGTTTCAATCGGTGTTGAGCAGACAGAGCGCGATACAAAAATACCGCCGTTGGTGGTGTAGGTGTGAGTTCCAAACTGCATGACGAGTTGTTCTCCAGTAGAATGGTTTGGCTTCTAATGTCTGACGGTCTTAAAGCGATGATGGAATGACTGAGAAGGATAGCTAGACGATTGCAAAGTTAGTGGCGTAAGAAACTTTTGGCAATGCTGTGGCGTATGGGCAAGGCTTGCCACGACCAAAGAATTTAGCGATCGTATCAACCTCTAACATGAGGTGCTGAAAATCTGGAAGCGTGAGCGATTGAGGCCCATCTGAAAGAGCTTTTGCGGGGGTCGGATGCACTTCAATCATGAGAGAATCAGTTCCTGCTGCGATCGCGGCTGCCGCCATCGAAGGAACGAGTTCAGATTTGCCAGTCGCATGACTGGGATCGATCATGATCGGCAGGTGAGTGAGCGATCGTAGCACCGGGATAACCGACAAATCGAGCGTGTTGCGCGTGTACTTGGCATCAAAGGTCCGTACGCCTCGTTCACACAAAATCACATCAGGATTGCCTGCCGCGAGGATATATTCTGCCGACATCAACCACTCTTCAATCGTTGCGGACAGTCCACGCTTGAGCAAGACAGGTTTCCCAATATTGCCGAGCTTCTTTAAGAGCGAGAAATTCTGCATGTTCCGCGCTCCAATTTGCACCACATCTGCGACAGCAACCACGGCAGCCAAATCAGCCGCATCCATCACTTCGGTTATGATTCCTAATCCGGTTGCTTCCCGTGCTAATGCCAGTAAGCCTAACGCACTCTCACCATGACCTTGAAACGCATAGGGTGAAGAACGAGGTTTGTATGCGCCTCCCCGCAAGAACTGTGCGCCTGACGCTTTGACGATTTGCGCGGTCTCTAAAATCATGTCTTCGTTTTCGACTGAACACGGGCCTGCAACCGTCACAAGTGGATGATTTTGACCAAACGTTACAAGACCATTGGGAGTAGAAACAACGACCTCACTAGGTTCACCATACCGAAATTCTAAACTGGCTCGCTTGAAGGGTTTCTTCACTCGTAAAACTTGCTCGATCGCGGGGCTAATTTGCTGAATCAGTTCAGGATTGAGTGATTCCGTATCACCCACTAATCCGATCACAACTTTGTGTTTCCCAACTAATTTCTCGGGTGTAACCTTCAAATCACAAAGTTGTCGAATGATTGCTCGATTTCTGCTGCCGGAGTACCACTTTTAATGATGACAATCATGATGTAAATTCTCCTAATTTCTGTATCGCGTTCAATTGATTAAGCGACCGAGCCATACAACAATTTCATTACGCTTGTGAAGGTTAATATTTGAAGGGTTAGCTCGGATGTGCTGACAAACCTTCTCACGTTAACTGCGACTAGGTTATGCAGATCTCGTTGAAACAATGCGAACTTCATAACACGATTGACACAATGACAGCGAATGGGGGATACGCTCGGAAGCGACTTTGGCTGCGGATGTAACAGTTCAACAGGTGCGGTTAAAATTCATCCGCTACATCTACTATGAAGTTTTTTGCTAACAATAAAATATCGCCTCTCCAATTTAGAGAGGCGATCGCATTAAGCGTTTTATGCGAGAACTCCTCTCACACTCATCTTCTAACGTAAAGCTCAGTTGAGTGAGATAGAGATGGCTTAAGGTGGCAGTATGGCGTCATTAAAGCATGGACTACTATCATGGCGATCACAGCAAAACCGGCGCAGGCAAAGAACACTCCTTGCATTCCCCAGAAGCTAAAGGCAACGCCTGCAAAAATTGGGCCTAAAGCTTGTCCTACCGATTGAGCCATTGCATTAACGGACATGAATCCAGCACGCGCATCATTGGGGGAGAGTCTTGCTAACATGGCACGAGTTGGAGGAAGGGCTAACGCTTCTGCGGCACCGATCAGAATGCTAGGAATAAACAGCAACCAAATCGTGTGAACAAAAGGAGTAATGGAAAGTGCGATCGCAAAGAGGGCAAAAGAAGTTTTAATGAGTTGAGCTTCGGAAAATCGTTTGGCAAAAAAACCTAGTTGTGAAGCGAAGAAAGCAAGAGAGACTTGCATACTTGCCATGAGAATACCAATGATTTCGCTTTTGGCTTGCAAAGAACTTCCTGCAAACATTGGAATGTAAACAAAACAAGGTCCAAACTGCATCATGAATACGCACATCACAGCGAATAACAATCCCAGCACATGACGATTCCGAATACTGCTCCAGGTACTTTTGAGATAATCCTTGAGCGCAAAATTCTCAGTTTTCACTTGTTGCTTTGGAAGTTTCAGCTTCGTTATGACTAAAAGCGCAAGTGGAACCGCACTGAGCGACAGCAAAAACACCAATCGCCAACTCAATCCGGCTAATGCTCCGCCTAGAAGCGGAAAAAGGGTCGAGCCGATGCCAATCATGCTGGCATTAAATGCCATCGCGGGAATTAGCATTTTTCCAATATACAAATCGCCAATTAGGGTGAGTGCAAGAGACTCTAGGCTGGCTGCGCCAATTCCTTGTAAAAACCGCCATTCTAGGAGGGCGTGAAAATCTTGAGCAGACGCGCAAAGAACACCCCCCAACGCAAACAGCAGTAGTGAAGGAACAAGAATCTTTTTCCTGCCAACTCGGTCAGCTAACATGCCAAAAATTGGAGTTCCAATCGTGATGGGTACAACAAATACAGCAATCACTAGCCCGATCTGATCCATTGGAACATCAAAGGCTTGTGCTAAGGTTGGCATCGCTGGGTTAAGACTGATGATCCCTAGAATTGCCATTAGCGTGATGCCAATGATGATTTGGAGGTTTCTGTCTTGATGAATGGGAGTTACATTGCGGTTTGATGGGGAGGTGAAGAGAGCCATGAGGTTGCCTCAATGAAGAACTAAGCGGAGTCTATGTTCAAGGTTGTCAAATTGGTAAGCTGACGTCCTGGGCGATAAGTTCAGACTGCATCAGGTAATGACTCACACGGCGAACTGTTCTGGCTTATGCAAAGTACGACTGCGGTGATCAGATTGAAGTAGGATAAATAAGCAATGGGCATGTCGGTAACTATAGTTTTTACCAAATAGCAATGGAATTAAGAGTCAAAATTTGTGGCATTACAAAAGTTGACCAAGGACGCGCGATCACACAGTTGGGCGCAACAGCGCTTGGGTTTATTTGTGTCCCTGGTACACCGCGATACATTCCAGCAGAGCAAATTCGGTCGATCGTCGAGCAGTTACCGTCTGATGGCTCAAAGTGCGATCGTGTGGGCGTCTTCTTAAATGCAACGCTTGAGGAAATTTGTCGAATCGTTGCGATCGCTAATCTCAATTGTGTTCAACTTCACGGCAGCGAATCGATTGAATTCTGTGACGCCTTACGCAGCAGATTCTCCGATGTTGAAATTATTAAAGCCTTGAGAATCAAAACGGTTGAAGATCTAGTTCAAGCCAGCATTTACGAAACTCATATCGATACGTTGCTGCTAGATGCTTATCATCCCGAGCAAGCAGGCGGAACGGGCGAAACAATTGATTGGTCAACCCTAAAGGAATTTCGCCCAAATTGTGCTTGGTTTTTAGCAGGCGGGCTCAATCCAGATAATGTTCTCGATGCTCTCAGGTTAGTCAATCCTGATGGAATTGATTTGTCAAGTGGCGTAGAAAAAGCCCCAGGCGATAAAGACCTGGAGCGAGTGAGCCAATTATTTTCAGTGCTACAACAGTAATCGCAAAACAATCGAAAATAAACTGACTCAATTGCCCGAGTTGCTATGAGCAAGGTGGCAGCAAATGGAATAACAGATGAGATACAGCAAGTGGTTGCCTAACCCACCCGCTACCCATGTGAAGTTTAGGAAAGAACACGCTGTTGAAATTCTTCGATTTGAGGATCTGATGAAATCTCCGCCGATACAACTTTCACAAACTCTAATCGAGAAATCTGTGGGTAGGTTTTAACTGCTCTTTGAACAATAAATGACGCGATCGGACCAACTAAATCAGCCAAATCTTCTTCACAGCGTCGAATAAACAGTTCGTTGCAGTCTAGAGGATTTGAATCTGGCAGTCGTGCTGTTTGACTAGACTGACGAGTAGGCTCCTTCCAGAGCCGCATGACGTTTCTCTTAAACTCGATCTGTTGACTAGGCGTGAGGTAAATCGACAAATCCTCGATTAGGGTTTCGCAACTGAGCGAGGTGGCTGTTGTCTGTCGTAATAAAGTCGGAGCGACAGGGCCAATCAACTCAACCAACATCTTTTCTAAGCGGCTGTAGCGTTCTGGGTCAAGGAAGGAAACCAATGACAGCCTAGATGGAGATAACGGGCTATCCTGCACCGAGCGGGGCGGCGGAGCAACATTAACTGGGTCACTGCAAAAATCATCGCAGAATGGCGGAATCGTATGAAACGCCAAGCGATCCTCTGGATCTTGGCAAAAATCGTCCTGCCCTTGCGTCGAAAAAACTAGCGCAGAAAGAACGTCTGCCGCCGATGAGTAGCGCTTGCGGAAATCAAACAGAACCATCTTCGACAGAACAGCCGCTAAGTTAGGACTAATTTGAACCTGATGCTGCCAAATAATTTCTCCAGTCTGCGGATTTCTATCCATCTGGCTAGGATGCAACCCGCTCAGGGCCTGAATTCCAATCACGCCGAGCGCGTAAATATCGCTACTTGGTACGGGTTGCCCGATCGACTGCTCTCGCGACATATATCCAATCGTGCCGATGATCACCGTTCGTTCTGCTGGCCCTTGAGGAGATTGAATTTGCTTCACCGCTCCAAAATCAATTAGAACCAGTTTGCCGTCCTGTTGCCGTCTGATAATGTTGCTAGGGTTAATGTCTCGGTGAATCACCTTGTACCGGTGAATAAACTCCAAGATTTCTAAAACCTGTCGCAAAAATTGAATCACGCGATCTTCTGTCCAGCGTTCACCCGACTGAAGTTCTGCATCCAGGGACTGTCCTTGAATTAGCTCTTGCACCAAGAATAACTCTTGGTCTTCTTCAAAATAAGCGAGAAGTTGAGGAATCTGATCGTGTCTGCCCAGTTGCTCCAGAATTTCTGCTTCGCTGTTGAACAACCGTCTAGCCGTATCGAGAAACTTGGGGTTGTCCGTGTTCGGTTTGAGATGCTTGACCACACACTGAGGCTGTCCTGGACGATGCAGGTCTTTAGCAAGGTAGGTGTGACCGAATCCACCATTGCGTAAGGTTTGGAAGACCTGATAACGCCCATGTAGTACTTTTCCTAACATAGAATCTTCCTTGAGCTGCGAGGAAAGTTTGATTCAACAATTGATTTTGCTGCAACAATTAATTAAGCCAGTTGAAATAGAAACTTGACGACCTGTGCTTTACCGAGACTAATCGAATCACCAGGACGCAGTTTGTACCAATTTCCTGGTAGTAGCGGGTGGTTATTCAAGTACGTTCCGTTGGAGCTACCCATATCTTGGAGATAGTAGTTGTCTCCCTCAACGCGAATACTAGCGTGCGATCGCGAGACAACTTGAGCATTCGGAAATCCAGAAACGTCGATATCGGGCGAGATGCGATCGCTATGCTTACCTAAGCGAATGATAGCAAGATGAGGTGGCAGTTCAATTGCTGTATTGGTTGCAACATGAAATAACCGTGCTTGCTGAAGTTGTAAAACGGTCGGTGCAGGAGAAACAGACTGTGTCGCAGAATGGGCGGGTGAAGTCAGAGGATTAGGATGTGAGGAACTGGGAACTTGCAAATTGATGGTCGGAGTTGCGATGCTCGTTGAGCGAGGCTCCACTGGAACTGCTTCAGCCGATTGAGTTGCGATCGTAGAACGTGTAGCGGAGACAGCACTTGGCACTTTGGGAGCCAACATCGAGCTAAAGAACGTGTGTGATACAAAAGCAAACCCAGCACTGGCAAAAAAGACCCCTTGCATTCCCCAAAATCCGAAAGCAATGCCCGCGAAGACCGGGCCAAGTGCCTGTCCGACCGCTTGCACAGTAGCATTGACGGCCATAAACCCAGCGCGTGAATCTTGGGCCGCAAGCCCTGCTAATAAAGCTTGGCTCGATGGCAGGGCTAGCCCTTGAGCAACGCCAAACAGCATGACTGGAACAATCAGTAACCATGCATTGTGAATGGCAGGAATAATAGCAAAGGCAACAGCACTGATAATAAACGAGAGTTTAATTAAAGTGATTTCTGAGACTCTGCTCGTCAATGCGCCTAATCGAGACGCAATCACCGCGAGTGATACAGACATACTTCCCAGAATAACGCCATTTACCCAAGCAGGAGCGCCAAACGAAACACCTGCCAAAATGGGAATGTACGTGATGATCGCGCCAAATTGTAGAGCGAATATCGCCGCGATCGCAAATAGCAATCCCAACACAGAACGATTGTTAATGCTGCTCCAAGTGCTCTTGAGATAGGTGTTGAGCTTAAATTGCCGCTCATTTTGCATCTTGGGCAATTTCAAAACCATTAACACCAACATTGCAACTGGCAAAGCTAGAACCGAAAGTAAGAATGGATAGCGCCAACTTAGTCCAGCTAATGCACCGCCCACAAGTGGATAGAGCGTCGAACTCATGCCAATGAGAGCGGCGTTAAATGACATCGCCGCGATCATCGCTTTGCCACTGTAGAGGTCGCTAAACATGGTTAGGGCAAGTGACTCTAAACTGGCAGCTCCAAGTCCTTGCACAAATCGCCATGCCAACAGCGTGTTGAAATCTTGGGCAAAGGAGGCAAATCCACCCGCGATCGCAAAGAGAATAAGTGACGGAACCAGAATTTGCTTTCTGCCCACCCGATCTGCAAGAATTCCAAAAATGGGAGTTGCGATCGCGATGGGCATCAGAAAGACGGACATAACGAGTTCGATTTCGTGCGGCGAGACGCGAAAGGTTTGCGATAGCGTGGGTAAGATAGGCGCGATCGTGTGTCCACCCATAATGGCGATTAGCGTCACGCCATTGATAATAAAGAACTTTTTGTCCTGATAAATGGTGTTGGTACTGTTGCTCGTGCTGTTGCTAGTACTGTTGGCTGTCATGGCAAAACCCCGTATTGATTAAATCTGGTTCATTCCTAGCTCAATGCCTTGCTATGAACTCGTTAACCTACACGGTTGAATCTTGACTGTTATGCAGGTCGCTTATGGCCGCAAAGAAACGACTTCACCTCTAGTTTCCTACCGGAGGGAGCTAGAGGTCTTATTGCTTCTATTACAGGCCTTCTATTACAAGAGAGGGTAAGGGCATCTACTGTTCATTTAAGAACTTCATCGCTAACCCGAAACTAGTTTTCATGCGATTAAACGCGGCAGCTAAAACCCCGATTTCATCCTTAGAATTTTCTTCAAAGGTGGCATCCATTTCTCCAACACTGACTCTTTGAGCCGTTTTAGCGATTTTCTTGATTCGCTGAATCACAGTCTTTTTCAGTAATAGATTGATTGCGAGAATCACGATCGCAAAGATACCGACGACGACACCCATGACAATTGAGAGCGATCGCTGTCCACTGGCAAAAATTTCGTCAGCCGGAACGTAGATTACTTTGGCGGCAACAATGCTGTTAACTTGCCAACCAAATCCATTGTCTCTGCCGTAATCTCTGATCATATTTTTAGGCGCAACTTCAGGGGTTGAATGGCATTTCAGACAACTCTCGTTCTTAATTTTTAGGGGACGCGCAATATAAAACAAGTTGGTTCCGCCATCATTCCGAAATCCAGAGGCTTGCTGAAGTCCGGGCTGGCTCTGGAAAGTGTTTACAAGCTGAGTTTCAAAGCTATCTGCTTTATCTCGGAGATTTGTTGGGTTTAGCGTTGCATCTTTGTACGCAAAGCTTTTGTATTCTTCGAGTTTTCGAAAGCGATCGAAGACTTCTCTTGAAGAAAAACTAGGGACAACTTCTGGTGTGAATCGTTGCTCAGTTTCTAGTCTTTGTTCGAGGAGAGGAGTTACATGATCTTGAGTATAGCCTCTGACCGATTCCACCATTTGGATCAGGGCAGTGGCTTTAGAAACCACCTCAGTTTCAGCCCTTTGATTCAATACAGTTGATAGAGCCAAACCACTTAATGAGCTGCCAATGATGAAAACAATGATCATCAAAATGTTGAATTTTGCACTGATTTTTAAGTTTTTTAAGAATCCATTCAACATGATTTGACTCCTGCAATTTTCAAGTAGTAGTTGTACTTTTTTAATCAAAATAAATATTTAAAATTAGAAAAGATTGATTTTTGCTGGTTAAGCTTCATTAATGAGAAAAATCCTAAACTTTTTATCATGCTGGATTTAAGAAGAAAGAAAACGCCCGCTGTCAAGGATATAAGTTTGTCAACAGGCGTTTTCTAGGACAGAGGTCGATCGCATCTAATTAAGCGTGTGACAGTGAGGCTCCTAATGTTTTTCCTGTCTTCCGTCCGACAACGCCATCTACAGCCAGATTTTTATCTTTTTGAAATTGCATCACCGCAGCTTCGGTGTCTTCATTGAAAAGCCCATTTGCCCCGGCAGAACCGAGATTGTATCCCAGCTTGAGTAAATCAGTTTGTAGTTGTTCGACCTGATCACCAGTGGAACCTAGACGTAAAGTTTGAGGAATTTTGAACATGATGTAATTCTCCAAAATTTGAGTTTGTGTTTGAGTTTGCGCGAGTTCAATGTCTCACCATCTTTTTCACGTTGAACTGAAACACTTTATGCATGATTAGATAATCAGCAAAGCAATCGTTTTACGAAATCATTCAATGTCCCATTCCACTTCGAGATGAGTAAACCCACGATTCATGAGGGCGGGAATGCGAGCGAATTCTTGATTGGGACGAAGGCGAAGATTTGACAACCGCGATGCTAAAACTTCCAACGCGATTCGTCCTTCCCGACGTGCCAAGTTTGAACCAATACAGTGATGAACCCCATGACCAAATGCGAGATGGTTACTCGTGGTTTGCTTAAATCGCTCAAGCTCAAAGCGATCGCTATCAGAGTATTGCGCTTCATCTCGGTTCGCAGAGCCATACATCAAGAAGAGTTGAGTGCCCTTCGGTAATGCAATGCCCGAGAGCGAAACATCTTGAGTAGTTGTCCGAATCATGGCAGGGACAGGCGCATCGTAGCGGAGAATTTCTTCGATCGCCGTTGGAATTAAGGCGGAATTATCGCAGAGCGATTGCCAGCGTTCTGGTTGCTCTAACAAAACTTTTAAGCCATTGCTAATCAGATGGCTAGTGGTCTTATGTCCAGCTACGATTAAGCCACACAACACAATCACTAATTCATTTAAGCTCAAGTCAGAATCCTGAATATCACTGATTAAGTCATGGCAGGGCATCTGGCGGCGTTCTTGAATCAATCCGGCAACCATGTTTTGAAGATTAACAAAGCTACGGGCACAGTTAAGCTGTTGGTCAGGTGCTAACGGCGATGAAAATAATGCAGTCATGTCCTGACACCACTGTTTGATGTCTGCCATCCGGTCTAGAGGAACGCCATACATTGTAAGAATAGTTTCGAGCGGCAATGGATAAGCGAATCGCGCAATGATGTCTACATGACCATCATTTACAAAACTATCGACAAGTCGGTTTGCGATCGCACGAATCGAATTTTCCATTGCCTGAAGTTTCTCAGGGGCGAATGCTTTTAGAAATGGCGCACGCAAGCGTTTATGCTGATCGCCATCGCTATTTACTAAGTCGGATACAAAGGGAAATCCTTGTCTGAGCACGTCAATTACTTCTGGGCTGTAGCGAACGATTGGTTTGAGATTGTCAGCGGAAGAGTAACAAACAGGATCTTTCAGAACAGTAAGAATGTCTGCGTACCGAGTGACAACGTAACCATTTAACACGGGGCTGTGAAAGATCGCTTCCTCGGATCTCGCCTGTTTGTAAAAGGAGTAGGGATCGTCTAATTGCGGATTGACAAACGGTTGAAAGATTTGTCCCATGTGAGGACAGGTTTTCTTCTCGGTTGAGCTTGTTGATTCAATCATGATAGTTTCCTTTTGCTTTAGCTAGATTTACGCAAAGATTCCTAGTTGGTGGCGAATTGAATAGCAGATGATGACAATTGCATTATGTCTACGTTATCTGTTACGTTGTTTTCGATGTTTCTAACCTGTTATTTGGGTGTTCTAAACGTGACGGGCAAAGATTTCGGTCCGTGGAATACAAGGTTGTCTGCCCACTGAACGGTTTCATTCATCAAACGAAGCTCAGGCAAACGATTAAGCAAAACATTTAGCGCAATTTGAGCTTCAGCGCGAGCTAACACAAAGCCTAAACAGAAGTGAATCCCGCTGCCAAAGCCGCAATGTTTGCAATCTTCGCGCCCAACATCAAGCACATCTGGATTAATAAAGCGATCGGGATCTCGGTTGGCAGATCCCAACATTAACCCCACATGATCGCCGCGTCGGATTAGTTTTCCGCCGATCTCAATGTCGGTATAAGCCCAGCGTGTCACCATCTGCACCGGACTGTCGTACCGAATCAGTTCTTCGATCGCGCTGGGAATCAGTTCGGGGTGCGATCGCACTCGATGCAGTGCGTCTGGGTTCCGAAGTAGGGCTAGAATTCCTTTAGTGATGAGGTTGATCGTGGTTTCATGACCTGCGGTGAGCAGATGAATGCAGGTCGCCAGGATTTCGTCGTCGTTCAGTTTGTCGCCGTCCTCTTGCGCTTTCACCAACGCTGTAATTAGATCCTGACGGGGGGTTGCGTGACGCTGGGCAATTGCTGATTTAAAGTATTCGATAAATCCTTGAGTTGCTTGTTCCGCTTGTTCGTAAGCTTCTGGTGATGGAGTCAGGCGAGATGCACTCGCATGTTGCAGCGCTAATGCCCACTGGCGAAACAACGGGCGATCAGCCGGATCCACACCAAGTAGATTACCAATCACCATCACGGGCAAAGGAAATGCAAAATCTTCAACAATGTCGATAACACCATTTAGATGAATGCGATCGAGTAAGCCATCGGCAATGTCACAAATAGCGGGACGCAGATTTTCAACGATTTTGGGAGAAAACACTTTGTTAACCAGCGATCGCAGTCGCGTATGGTTAGGCGGATCGTGAAACACCATCCAATTGTTCACCATCGAGCTAAATCCTCGATAGGCAGGAGGAACGGGTGCGCCGACTCCATCGTCTCGCACTCGCCACGCTTCGCGCCCAAAGTTCGGGCTTTCTAGTACTTGAACCACATCCTCGTATCGGAACAAATACCAAGCACCGGGTAAACGGGAAGAGGAAATGCCCCAATGAACCGGATCTAACTCTCGATAGCGGCGGTAGATCGGATAGGGATCGGCAATCACTTCTGGAGTAAAGGGGTTGAGTCGCAAAATTGTAGAACTTGTCATCACTCACCTGCTACAACATAATTGGCTTGGGCGGAGAGGCGTCTTAGAGAACGAGTTCGAGGGGAAACCGGAGGCTCGCCAACATCTGCATCATCTGCTCGCGTCCTTCTTGAAACGCCCGTGCTACAGAAGGCCTGGATTCTAGACGTTTGACGTAATCGCTTAGTCTAGGGAAATGCGAGTAGCTGTAGACCCAGCGAAGATAGGCGAGAGTGGGAGCAGCCGCGCAATCTGCTAAGGAAAACGTGTCGCCCGTGAGCCATAGTCGGTTCTCTAATCGCTGATCTAAAAGCTGGCAAGCGGTTTCTAATAATCGATGGGCTTTGATCACCTCCCTCTGCTCCTGGTCTGGACGCTGAGTATTGGCAAACAGCACTTCACGTCCGCTGTTGATATACACGTCAATGAGCCGCTCGATTATGCGCGTTTCTAGAGCTTGATCTGGTTCTTTGGGAATTAGTTGAGGATCGGGTTGAATGCGATCGAGGTATTCAATGATGATGCTGGCCTCAAATATCACTTGGCTCTCATCGGTTACTAGCGTTGGAACTTTGATGAACGGGTTAGTTTGGCGGTAGCGATCGCGTTCCTGAGCATCAAACAAATTGACCTCAACTGGATCGAAATTAATTTGCTTTTCGTACAGCGCAATTAAAACGCGCTGCGAGTAGGATGAGGCAGGAGCGTAGTAGAGCTTCATATCAGCATCCCCGGACTTGATCGATCAGTGCGCCTGGATCGTGAGGGAGAACGTCACCCCGCCATGCCACGTGTCCATCTGGTCGAACCAAGACATACGATCGCTGATACAGTTTGGCAATTTCAGGATTCTCGATACAAACTACGCTCAGAGGCACGCGTCGCTCCTGGCAGACGTTCTCAATGCCTTTCACGCCACCTTTACCCTGGAAACAAACCAGCACAAATCCATGACCAAACAAATCCAACGTCGATTTACCGGGTTCTATCCACGCGTGAGGGGCACGGCAGCCGGGGTAACTGGTTTGAGTCCACTCATGCGCGTTGTTGGTGGGCGGGACACCATCAGGGCAAATTGTAGGCGAGTCGTAGCGGAACCCAAAGTGAACCCCAGGCGCATCAAACTCGTTGCAGACATCGCTTCGTTCTAGCTGCTCAGTCATCTGCTGGCGGGCTTGCTCTCCTTCTGGAGAATCCAGCACGATCGCATCTGGTAAGGTGCGCTTCAAGGTGCGCTGAAGATTCGCGTTCGATTCTTCTAAATTGCGAACGGCAATCGGGCGACGGTCGCTCTCGTAAGTATCCAGCAAATTACTGCCTGCCCAGCCTTTGATCGTTGCCGCCAATTTCCATCCCAGATCCACCGCATCACAGATGCCCGTATTCATGCCAAACCCACCCGATGGAGACAGCGTATGAGCCGAGTCGCCGACGAAAAAGACGCGATCGCAGCGAAACTGATCCGCGACACGGTGAGTCAAATACCACATCACACTAGACAGAATTTCGATCGGAGTCTCGATGCCGATCGCTTCTCGTACAGCCGCTTCTGGGTCGCACGGCTCACCGTTTGCTTGAGGGGTTGCCGTGAGGCGAAATAGATCCTTTCCGTTAATCGATCGCAGCGGATAGCGCAAAGTTTTAGGCGTCATTAGGTAGAACACCAAGGCTTTGCGCCCCTCAAGAATCGTGGGCAGTTCTGGGGCTTTGAAGAGAATGTTCTGAAATACTCGCGTGGCGTGAAAAGCAGGAGCTTCAACCCCACACGCTTTCCGCATTGGGCTGCGAGCGCCATCGCACGCCACCATGTATTTAGCCGTGATTGTTTGTGTCTTTCCAGTGTCCAAAAAAGTGGCTTGAGCAGTCACGCCCGTTTCAGTCTGAACAAACTTCTCCACGCGGCAGTTGAGATAGACAGGTCCGTTGGAATAGGTTCCAACATTTCGCAGCAGCAAAGGTAGCAACCAGTGTTGCGGACAGGGATGCTCAGGTTCTGGGGTATAGCGGGGTAGCGATCGCGCCTTTGCTGATGGAAATTTCAGCCGATAGATCTCGTGTCCTGCAAGTGCTGTTACCCAGGCCACATCAAGCGAATGGTCTTCGACCCAGCCTGCATCCCGGACTTGTTGCGCGATGCCCCACCGACGGAACAGCTCCATCGAGCGCGGCCCGACCGTGCCGACTTTAGGATGAGTTACAACTCCATCGGTTTCTTCAACGACGATGCAATCGATCCCTTGGTGGCGAAGTTCAAGCGCTAACGCCAGTCCGACAGGTCCGCCGCCAACAATTAGAACATCTGTTTCGAGCGTGGAGGTAGTCATAGTTAGATCACCAGAATGAATGAAATAGTGAACTTGAATTGCGTAAATACAAATGCGAGCCTCAACGTCTGTGTTAATGCGAGGTAAAATCTTCTGCCATGTCTGCAAAGAACGTTGCGTAAAAATCAAACAGCTCGTACACGGTACTTTGAATCACTTCACACGTCCGCGCCTTTTGTCCTAATCGCTCGAACCGACGCGCGATCGCACTGCACGCGATTGATGGAGTCGGAATGTAGATTGGCATGTCAATCTCGAAGGCGGGGCCCGCCGTTCTACCGCGTTTGCCAGATGGCAGCGTCATCAGCAGTTCGCCTAAGGGACGCATCATTCCGGTCATAATGTCGATTCCAGCGTTCATCCACTTGGAGCGCCGCAGGCTGGCGTTGGGCATAAAGCCAAAGTGTTGCACCATCATCTGCATCATCAGGAAATAGCATTCGTCATAAATTTCCATCACGGTACGAGTTTGGGGAACCGTGACGATCGTGGTCGTGCAGTCTCGATCGTGCAGCGTCGGATTGCGCAGCGCTGGATAAGCGGGATTCCAAGGAATCGGGCGACCCGTTGAGGTTTCCATCATCTGCTGCTGAGCAAAGGCATCTGCCATGCGGCGAAATTGTTGAAAATGCGATTTCTCAAACTTGGGTGAGTCTGGATCGCAGCCTTCGCCTTGTTCCACAATTACATCGATCGCAAACAGGGCACTTTTGACATCATCCACCTCAAATTGATAGTCGGGATGCGCTTTGTTAATGTCTTCCCGCAAAAACAGATGATGTTCGCCGCCTGCACCCTTCTTTTTAGGACAAACAGACAAATCAGGAATAGTTTCCAATCCTTCGCGAATTTGGCGGTATAGCTCACTGAGAGAACCGTAGGCATGGCTGGAATTCTCCTCAAGCACGTCTTCGGAACCGCTAGAGACATCATCAACCTCGTGCGCTAGCTCTTCCTCCAGAAAATCGGGATATTCAAATCGCATAAAGCGCTGAACAGTTGTTGCGTTGAAGGGTTCGAGGGCAAAATCAGTTTCGATCGGGAAGCGGCGGTTAATCTCACCAAAGTTTGGAACAGCCGGATAGAACGGTTCTCCAATCGCCATCAGAATGTTATTCACCATGAGAAAGTGAATCATTTCCTCGTGCGACACTTCTAGCAATACGCCTCGCATTCCATAGTCACGTACTTCCTGGTTGTCACCACACGCTAATCGCAATTGCTCGGGTGTCCACAATTTTCGACGAACATATTCTTCTCCAGTGGCATAGTTAGGAATTGAGTAAGCCGCGTAAATGTATTGCAGCATGACCGCAACTTCTAGTTCTGCTGCATGTCGCAGCGCGACTACTAGCTCATCGCGCGTCTTAAGCGATCGCTGCATCTGTTTAGGAATCGGTTCAGGATTGGGAACATAGCCCACTTGCTGCTGATTGCATAGAAACTTGCGGAGCAGCATCGCTTGCGGTTGCGACATCTCGCGAGTAGGCGGTATATAATAGCTTTTCTGTTTGTTGTTGGGATCACTCATTTGCCACATTAATCGTGCGTAGGTTTCGACTTTGCATTTGTCAGCGAGGCTAAAGACTTCTGCCTTCATAAACGAGAAGCACTGCTCGTAATACGCCAAAATGTGTTTGTAAATCAGCTCAAAATTGACGGCTTCATCTGGAATGTCGTTTAAGTACCAATCGTTCGGGAGGACTCGCACCGCAAACGAGCCTGCACCTGACCAAAAGCCGAATAAATCGTCGTTGTCGTAAGCTGCGATCGCGTTATCCACATCATCCGTGCACAGCAAATCGTGTGGATGTTCCGAGAGCAGCACTCGTGTTGTTCCAGACTGAATTCCGCGCAGGGTAATCCATCCGCGCCCGTCTTTATCCGTTGAAATCACTGTCTTAGAGTTAAACTCACCCCCCTCTTCTCGCTGACCCGGTTTGAACTCCACCATGTTCAGCTCAGAGGGATGAGGAAAATGGAACGAACGACCTGCGTTTGCCGGATTTTGCTCAAACTGGTAGCGCAGTTGCGGCAGTCCTTTAGGATTGTAGAATTGTTGTAGGTAAATGGTTTCGACGGAGGCAGGGCGACCTCGGATTAGCGATCGCACCTCTACTTCAACAGCGAAATCTTCGTTCTGCTGCCAATTCGGAAATTCTAAAAATAGGCACGCATCATTGACCTGAAGATTGACTTCTTTTTCCTGAACCAAGACTTGCCGCTGTCCGTTGGGCAAGGTTCCGATAATGCACAAACCCTGACTTTCAATGTCATCCTGTAACTGCTCAAACGGTGCGGCTAACGGAACATCGACGACACCACTCGTCAAACCATGCGCCTGTTTCTGATACGCCTGGGTTGAAATTCGGGCGACTAGGCGTTGACTGTGAACGGTTCGTAGTTCTAACTCACCGAGATTTAGCTTTGCCGCGATCGCATGAGTTGGTCCTAATTCTGCTTTGGTTGCCCGTCCCACACCAGGAACGGCTGTTACCAAATTCAGACTGGCCACTTCAGGCGTGATTTTAACGGTGAGATTAGACAGTGTTTTGGCGTGCGGTGCGCGGTTAGGAATGAGTAACCGACCGTGTGGATAAGTCTGCATCTCGCCATCACACCACAACCCGATCGTGCCGTGTAACTCCCAGAACACAGGAGAATCCGGCTTTAGAGGGGTAGACATATTGCTCAACCCAAACTGCACCACTAGCCCTAGTACATCGTCTCGATTCATTGCCTCCCGCATCATCGAAACAGTCGGCGACTGGACGACTTCTTCACTCCACAACCAGTCGTCTGTTTTGGAAATCGTAAACTGATGCAGTGCCGACCGTTTGAACTCAGCATTGAGGCAATGCTCAGGCAAGTCGTGGAGGTGATCAAAATTCTGCCAGCGAGCGGGTTGAACGCCTTCAATCGGGGCTGAAAGCATGTTGGCAACGTCATGAGAGCGTTCCTGTCTCCCAAACGTCAATTGACCAATTGGACAACGTGGTTGTCCAATTGGAAGCCGGATCGCAGTCAAACACGCGGGCACGGTTAAACGTTGTTCCAAGATATTCGTTGTAGTGCCCCCACAGATCAATGCTGCGTCCAACCACGGGATCATGCTCATCAACTTCAAATGGTTGCCGTTGAGCGCTGACAATCTTGGCGTCGATCGCGAAGTGACCGTTGCCGCCAAAGTCCCATCCCATTGCCATGCTGAATGCTCCATCCGGGTCAAATTGTCCTTCAGCATTAAATCGAGGTTCTAAGCGATGGAGAGCCTCGTGGTACTCCGATATAGGGCTTTCAGGATCAACGCGATCGCCGTTTAGGTAGACCGTGTTGGTACTCAAATCGACCAATCCATTTTTGTGTCCGGTCGGGGCATGGATGCGAGCAAAGCCCCCAAAATGCAGGCGAGGAAAATCTAAAATGCTCATAGCAAATGACCGCGAAAGGAATGAAGCTTGACTGCACAAGTTGACTACACGAACCGTTAAGCCAAGTTATGCAGGAGTACGTCGTCAAGCTAGGGATGAAGGATGGCGCATCAGGTTCAGATAGGCATCGGCGCATTAAGACTCGTGTGTAGGTGCAAAAATGTAGAAGCAGGATTAAATGTGTCTACAGGCGTTGAGGAACGGCTCGAAGTGATCAACGGCTTGTGAGCTACAATGTCGCGCACAGACTCTAGCGCGGACTCTATTGAGCCTTGCAGCCAAGCCGGGAACCTGGAGCAATGCTCACCTGCAAAAAAGAGCGTTTTCTGAGGTCGGGCAGCTTCTAAATAATTGCTGTGCGGATCTGACGATTGAGAACAGTCATCACCCCAATGAACTGTGCAGCCACCTGCACTCCATTTATAGTTGCCCCAAGCAATTGAGGCGGCTCCCACTAGCATACCAGGAGCGGCAAGTTGGGGATGAAGTTTGCTCACAACTCGTTGAACATGATAATAGCGATCGCGCTCTGAAAGCGCTGCCATTCGGTCTGCATCATCACCAATGGTGTAGCTTGCCAGCAACGAACTCCCTTGATCGGAGTTGAATTTGACTGAAGGGTAATAGGTTTGACGAACGCCTTCGCCGCTAAAGGATGCCCCTCCGTTAATGCCATCTTCTTCCCAAAAAGGTTCTGTACAATGAAACGCAACTTTTGTGGCTGGGCAATAGACAGTGTTACGAATTGAATCAAGTTTGGCATTGTCAAATCCAATCAATTCCAGTTTTCGCAAAACTGAGAATGGAATAGTACACAGAACGTAATCAGATTGGCGAGTTTTAAGCTTTCCATCCTCTAGCCATGTCACGATAACGCCGTTGTTTTGAACATGAAGTGAAACGACTTCTCGATCGCACTGAATAGGAGCATGAATCGCAGCAACTAAGCGATCGATAATCTGATCCATGCCGCCTTCAATTTGTAATAAATCGTGGCTTGTTTCGGTCAGAATGTCACTAAAAAACATATCTAGGGCCGTACTGCAGCGCGCTCGAAATCCCAAATTTGACTTTAAGAAAGCAGGAAGATCGATCGTCTGACCGTTTTCACTAAAGTACATCTCTAAGTCAATTCGTTCGAGTTCGTCCATCAGGTGAGATTGCAGGTCTCGGTCTAAACTGTCGCGCAATGTTTCGGGAGAAATGGTATCGACAATCGTTTTGAGCCAAGCGGCAAAAAGCCGGGTTTTCTCGCTATAGCGCGAGTCTTGAAAAATGCCTTGGTAACGAGATTGCAGGAGACGCGGAGCATCTTTCATGCGAAACACATTGCCCTCAATATTCATCAACGCATTGTCTTCCTCGAAAACTGTCACAAACTTACGCAATTTATCTGCGAGTCCTAATTCGTGAACATAATGCAAAACATGCTGATGCTCACTTGGAATTCGCATCGCTCCAAGTTCTGCATACGGTGCGCCGGGTTCTTGACCAAACCGATGTGTCCACACTCGACCGCCAACGCGTGAACTGCCTTCCAGAATTTCTACTTCATGACCCAAGCGCTCTAATTCGTAAGCCGCAATCAAGCCTGCAATTCCGGCTCCAAGAATGGTGATGCGTTTACCAGAGGTTTGATTGATTAATTTGCACTGGTTCAGGAATGTTCTGGTATCCATCTTGAGTAACTCCACAATCTACGAGTTCAATACAAAAGCTGATAAGCAACGGTTCGAGCTTGGATTGACTAACAAACCTTTTCACGCTGGCTTTGCATGATTTATGCAGGGCACATGCGATCTCTTCGCGATCGCACCATCCAGCACAGACATTACCGAACTTACGCGATGTGCAACTAATCCTTGAAAGGGAAGTCCCACTGGCACAATGCTAGAAGTACAACCTATCTAGCGTGAGTGGGACAAATGTTTTCTATTGAAGGTTTATCATTGCTGAACCGCGACTTGTCCAGCATCTTCGGCATCCAGCCATGTTCTTTGAGATATTGCTGTGACGGTCGATGATTGCCGCCAAAGAATTGGGCTGTAACTAGGGCAGTCGTGTCCACTTCAGCATCGCTCATTTGCACTCGGCAGTCTTCGTCGTGCCCAATCGCTTTCAGCAGATCGTCAGCGATGGCATAGATTAGCGCTGAAGCGCAACTCCGAAGGAACCGCTATAATTTCGGTAATCATTTTTGTTTCTCTCCAGGTGTAACAGACCTTGAAGAGATTTTATTGGTTTGATTGCCATCACCGCTTCTAACTAGCAACTTGGATTACTTACCTGTTTAGACCAACAGCAAAATACTGAAACCGACGCGGTACACTGAGAAAGTCTCTTGAGGAAACAGTGATGGCGCGCCCGAATAGTAAGACCGAAAGATCTGTACAAGAATCCCCCTTGACAGATGCTCAAGAGTTAGATGCTCAAGAGTTAGATGCTCAAGAGCCAGTAGCCCCTGAAGACGTGTCTGGCTCTGATGTGTTTGAATCCGTGGAAGACAGTCAGGATGTCGATAGCATCTTGAATTCTCTCAAAACCTTGCTTAGTAGCGTAGAGAAGCTTCAAAAAATCCGTCAGGAAGTTGGCGATATCAAACCCTTGCTTACACGGATGCTAGACGGTGAACTGGTTTCTGGTGAAGATCTAGAAATGCTCAAAACGGGTGTAGGAGGTCTTTTTCGTTTGGTCCGGGCATACAGCGATCACCAAGCAGCGTTGGCAAAAGCACAGTCTGCTAGGAAACTGCTAGATGAGGTGCTGAGAGTACCTGGTTCTAGTTAAAAGGGGCACAAATTAGAAGCTTTGGGTTCTATTGGTCGGGGGTCGTGCCAGTCGTTCAACAAGTCGTATCAAGGACGGTGGAACTCTCACGTCTGAATTAAGATTGCTATTGTTACAAACTGAAGCAACCCTTCATAAGAGTGCAAAGAAATCAAGTCTAGAAGCACACAAGCGTTTCAAGTCTTTCTGAGTTTCACTTGAAAGATGACTTCAAGGCAACATTATGCAACGTTCATCTGCTCAAAAAGCAAAACTTAATCGCCTTGGAGACTTCGCTAAGCTGTTTCTCAAACTAGGCATCATTGGTTTTAGTGGGCCTAACGCCCACATTGCCATGATGGAAGATGAAGTCGTGCGAAGGCGGGAGTAGCTCACACGGGATCAGTTTCTCGATTTGATCGGCGCAACAAATCTAATGCGAGGTTCAAATTCTACTGAAATAGCTATCCAGATCGGGTATCTTTATGCCGGATGGCTAGGGCTGATTGTGGCTGGGGTTGGTTTTATCTTACCTGCGATTTTGATCACGATTGGCTTGGGCCTACGTTGCGTTGGGAGCGATCCCACAAGTTGCAAGCGACATTCATCGGCTATGTCATTGCAGGTGTTCCTAGTGCTGTTGTCGCTACGATTGGAATTTTTTGCCTTTGTTTATCTTTGTGATTGCGCTAAATCCTTTAATTCCTTATTTGCGCCGCTCGACCTGAACATTTGCATTTCTTGACGCTGTGAATGCCAGTGCTTTGGCACTGATGGTAGTCGTTACATTGCAGTTAGCAATCTCGACTTTGGCAAGATTAACGATTCTTTATGTTGATGTTTTAGCCGTTACGATCGCTATCGCCAGCGCTATCCTAGCGATTCGGCTGCACATCAACGCCGCGGGGTTGGTGTTGGGTGGAGCAGCGATTGGCTGGATAGCGTTTTCGTTGGGATACATCCGCTGAACAAACTCTTGGTCACAAATTACTACCAGGGATTACCCACCAGGGTAAAGGCTGCCCAATAATAAGGATGAGCCAGATCGCTCTTGTCTAACGTTGCTAACTCAGATGCAAGCGGAATAGATTGAGGCTGTAGTAATTGATGACCCGGTTTAAGCGATCGCGGCAGTTGAAGCTGCCCCTTCACAATCGATACTTTTCCGGTTGCCATCGCAACTTGGGCTTGCCTAAGAGCTTCAGCTTTGATTTTGATTTGGGAATCGCTTAACTGGTGATAAAACTCGCTCATTAGGGCTAATGTTCCTTCATCGCTGACATACCACAAACTGGCAAGGGCAGATTTGACGCCCGACTGTGCTGCTAATCCAGCAAATCCTAATTCTGATTCTGTATCCCCGATCGCCGTTTTACAGGCACTTAGAACGAGGAGTTCGACGGGCGGATTGTTCAGTCCTAGCTCTCGGATTTGATTGAGCCTTAGCTTGCGATTCCAAAATTGAATGTAGGAATTTTCTGGAGCACCTGGTTTAAATTCACTGTGGGTAGCAAGATGCAAAATGCCGTAAGGCTGCTGACGACGACTGGCAATCAAATTGCTGGTTGTAAACGAATCGTTAAGTAGCGATCGGCTCTCTTGCCAATGTTGCGTAATCAGCGATAGCTCGATCGGAACCGCTGGCAACGCAACGAGATCTTTAAATTTAGAGGCTCCCATTGCTAGCATTTTGCTGTTTTTGATGTTGGTGTAGCGCGTGTCCGTCAGGCTCAAGCTCGGCATCAACCCAACGCTGTACTGTTCGATCAAAAACTTCTGACCGTCATGCAGCGCCGCAAGCGGCAGCGATCGCAGCCCGCTATCCATCAAAAACACAAGATTGGTAATTCGATTTGCCTTCAAATCTGGTTCGATGGGGCGAATGATTGATTTGTAAAGCGCCTGCGCGGGTTCAAAGTATTCATCGCTGGTGCGATCCGTAACGGCAGCTAAAAACCGTTGCGCTTCGGCTAAAATCGATTTTCGCGTTGCGTTGTAAATCACTTTGCGAATCGGTTTCCCTTTTGCGGTGATCACAATCAGTTCTAACGCATCATGATCTTGCTTCGGCAGTTGTACAAGTGATTTTGTTTTTGGCTCTAACTTGGCGACGCTCGGTAAGAATGTGACGTAAATAAACGCGGGTCGCGCTCCTGTTTCTTGTTCGACGTTCGCCGCGATCGCACGTGCTTGGTCGATGGTCATGGGTGCAGCGTCTTTACCTAGACCAAAGTGATCTCGAAACTCTTTTGCAAAATTGATATCGATGCTTTCTACCTCAGTCAAATTAGCATCTGTCAAATTAGAGTAGGAACTCATTCCGGGTTGAAGAGCGCTATCTTTCGTGACGTTGGCAATAGTTAAGATAGGAGACGGCTCAGGCGAGATGGGTAAGGAAGGGGGTTGAGGTGACGTTACCTCAGGCGGCGTTATCTCAGGCAGTGTTACTTCGGGTGGAATCACCGGAACAGGCGCAGGTGCGGTGATGAGCCGGATATCACTCGGTGCTGTGCCCTGGATATAAGTATAGGGAAATGACCCTTGAAGGATTTGATTGTCTCCGGTAGTTAGCGTGCCTGCGGTTCCATTGCTGGGGTTAGACTGACCGACAGTAAACGGGACACCTAAATTGCCACCGCCATGTCGAATCTCAATGAATCCACCCCTCGATGCTCCGTCCGTTGCGATGCTCGCTCCAGATCTGAGCGTATCTGTTGCTCGGAAAAATCGCTCTGTGCTGATCAAGACATTGCCGCCTTGAAGTGCGCCACGGGCATCGATCGAGGCGACTTCAATATCTTGTCGTGGATCAAGTAAAACGTTGCCTCCTGTATTAGAACGACCACTTGCATCAATCCTGCCGCTTGTAATCCGCTCGATCGCTCTCACTGCGATGTCTCCTCCAGAACCACCAGAAGAAAGCAAATTGCCCGTTGCGATCGATCCGGTTTGGCTTGTGAGCGTAATCGTTCCACCTGAGAACGAATCGTTATCTGTAGAAGTATTAATTCGATTGACTGTGATATCTCCAATTGAGGTAACAGTAACGTTGCCTCCAGCGTTTCCAAAACCTTCTCCAAAGGAGCTAGAATCTAAATTGTTGCTGCTAATGGTGTTGGCTTGAAGATTGATAGTTCCGCCATTGGTTGTCACTGCTGCTAGAAGCTCAAGCGTTTGATTGCTCACGGCTTTGAACGAACCGCCTTCTGTTGAAATGATGTCTGATGCGCTCAGATTTCCAGTGCTATTAAGATCGAGATTGCCACCAGAGGTATTCACGGCTCCTAGAATTTCAACTTGCCCTCCTGCGATCGCGGCATTTGCTCCACTCGTGTCGAGTGCTCCATCTATTCTCACAGCATTCGTTGCCAAAATATCCAATTCACCACCAGCAGTAAAGATCCCGCCGCCAATCTCGATGTTGCCTGCCCGAATCACGGTATCTGATCCACGGGCTGTAATCGTTGGCAAACCACTGGGAGTGGGTGACAATGCTCGATTCAGTAAGATTGCTTCTGATGCAACCAGCGTTGCCCCCCCACCCAAAGAGGTAACGTCTGACGATCCGTAAGCCAGTTCTCCGATCTGAATTGTTTTTGCGCTGATGTTGATCGCGCCGCCCTGACCCACGCTTTGAGTATCAATTCCATCAACCGTAACGTTGCCTTGACTGCTTTGAGCAGACAGGTTTCCTCCGCGAGTCGTAATCGTTTTCGCCGTTACGCCTGCTTGTCCTTCAAGAATGACCTGCAAATTGGGTTCGCTACCCGAAATATTGCCGACTCTAATTTCGCTCGTCGTGGGTGTCCCTATCTCACCTTCTAGTGCAGGGTCGCCAAAACTATCGTACGTTTCTGGACTAATCGTGGTGTAGTCTGCGCCTGACCGAAGAATCAGGGCAAGATTTGACGCAAGAAAGGGGCTATCTGGATCAGAACACTCGGCGCTGCAAAGGCTAGTGTCTGCCCCAGTAATTAGAATGTCGCCGATTTCAATTTTGCCTGTCGCTTCAATTTTGAGTGACGTGCCTTCGTAGCTGTCTAGGGTCACATCGCCGTCTACGAGTAGGATTGGGTCGTAAAGACTAATGAATTTTCCAGGAGAGTGGTCACGACGGCGGATCGAAAAACCCTTTCCACTCTTAAAGTGGGCGTCTCCAGACACGCTGCGATCGCTCACCAACCTCATGCTGCCGCTACTCACAAACGGAGTTTTGTTTAAATGATTGAGCGCCAAAATATCGATGCCCTGATTGCCTTGAATATAGAGATTTCCGCCTGCTTGAGCGTTAAACGGATTGGCGATGCTATCCCGAATCAAGACTGAATTCTGAGCGAGTAAATCTAGATTGCCAGTGGTTTGCAGTTGACTCTCAACTAGAGTTAGATCGTGAGTGGCAGACAGCAGAGCGTGTTGTGCTTTAAGATGTTTCGCAACGACATCTCCAGCATTAACTGAAATGCCTGATCCAGTTAAGGTAACGGTTCCGTCTTCATTCACCGTTGTTCCTGTGGCATTGGCAAGGGTTCCTCCAGTTAACAATTGCGCAAGGGCTACCCCTTTGGAACTGGTTTCTGCACTTCCTGGAGAGTTGTTAATTGGCGTTAATTCTAAACTCGTTAATTCTAAACTTAAGAGGCTACCCGCTTGGCTCACTCGAACGACGTTCTGCCCCGGAACTGCGGCTACAATGATCTGTCCGTTCGGTGCAGAAAGCTGTCCAGAGCTGAGAACTGTACCACCTAGTAACGTGAGATTCTGCCCTTGAGAAACCGCTAAATTAGCTGCATTGACGATCGCGCCTGGTTGTAGAGCGGTGAAGCTAAAGCTGTTGGGACTTCCATTCAAGTCTGCGTAGCGGTTTGTGTTAGTGGCAGTGAATTCATTGCGATTAATAGATCCATTGTAATTAGCAAATCCAATTCCATCAGCGGTAACAGCCGTGAAAGACGCAGGAACATTCAACTGAGCGCTAGACCCGAAGACGATTCCCGCTGGGTTCATCAGAAACAGGTTTGAGTTGCCGCCTGTGACTTGCAGCAGTCCGTTAATGAGGGAAGCATCTCCCCCAGTCACCCGCCCTAAAATATTGTGAATCGAAGGATTAGACAGAAAATTGGCGATTTGCTGCTGATTTAGCCCAAATTGCGAGAAGCTATGGAAGAGGTTTTTTCCATCAGACGATAACTGTCCACCACTGATGTCGATTCTGTTACCGTGCGGAGTTGAGATCGTCGCTGTACCGTCAGGGGCTGGAGTAATTGATTGCGCCCATCCGGGCTGGTTGAACAGAAGGGTCAGAAGCAGCGATCCGACTAGAACTTGGGGGGCAGCATTCATAGAACAGATTCTTGGGAACCAATGCGACCTCTACAGGTTTCCCGAAAATTCTCTGAAATTTATATTTGCTCGAAGGCAGCGGCTGACAAGGAGAAAAGTAAACAGATTGATACGATTAGTAATGATTAAAAGGGACTGTTAGACGCGGATTAGAGGAATATCTGTCCTTAGACACTTCTGCTAGAACCTATCTTCGCATTTGATTAGCAATTGTCTTAGAGTAAGAGTTAGAGGTAGTGCGAGTGTCTTACCTGTGTGTTTGCGAAGCAACTAGCCGTAGCGAATTGAGATGCTGGGACTACAACTATTTCCTCATTAATTTATGACTAGCTACTTACACTTAATTAATTCAGAACTGCTATGAAATCTTCTCTCAAGCGCTCAGTCCTATTTCTATCGCTGCTGATCGGGCTGCCGATCACAAGTTGCGCTGGGATCCGCGACCTCAGCACCGTCCAGCAACAGCCCAGCGTTAGCCCAAGTCCAGGCCAGACTCAGCCTACGCCTACGCCTACGCCCTCTCAGCAAGCGGTTTCAACCACCAGCCTCCAGAATGATTTGAGCGCGGTTACTCCAGTCGTCGAGCAAGTCGGACCTGCGGTAGTTCGCATCAACTCTACCCGCACCGTCCGCGAATCGGTGGATCAATTCGGCATTGATCAATTTTTGGGGCGGCAGCGATCGCCAAGACAGGAGGTTCAACGCGGTACAGGGTCAGGATTTATTACCAGTGCTGACGGGCAGATCATCACAAATGCGCATGTGGTCGAAGGAGCCGATAGAGTTACTGTGGTATTGAAAGATGGGCGTCGTTTTCCGGGTAAAGTGTTAGGAGCCGACCCATTGAGTGATGTCGCCGTTGTTCGGATTGAAGCCACAGATTTGCCAACCGTTCGATTAGGCAATTCTGATCAACTCGTTCCGGGTCAGCTTGCGATCGCCATTGGTAATCCGCTCGGTCTTAGCAATACCGTAACGCAAGGCATCATCAGCGCGACTGATCGGTCAACCAGTGATATTGGCATTCCTGATAAGCGCATCAACTTCATTCAAACCGATGCAGCAATCAATCCAGGCAATTCTGGAGGACCTTTGCTGAACGGTGCTGGAGAAGTAATCGGCGTGAATACGGCAATTATTCAGGGCGCTCAGGGACTCGGCTTTGCCATTCCGATCAACACTGTGCAGAAGGTTGCTCAACAGCTTGCCACAACGGGACGGGTTGAGTATCCATACATTGGCGTGCAGATGACAGAGTTATCTCCAGAACTGCAATCGCAGATCAATCAAAGTAATCTCGGGTTTCAAGTCACGCAAACTGAAGGCGTCGTGGTGCTGAAAGTGTTACCCAATTCCCCCGCCGCGCAAGCAAAATTGCGTCCTGGTGATGTAATCACAAATATTAACAGAACTGCAATTGAAACTGGTGGACAAATTCAACAGCAAGTGGACGCAACGGGAATCAATAAGCCCATGAGCGTTACGGTGAATCGAAATGGGCAGACGCAACAGCTGACGATTCGACCGGAAGCACTGCCGGAGCAGAATCTTGCGCAGCGGGGAGGATAGATAGGAACGCCTGCGGCAACGCTAACGTAAGGAGGGATAAGAGCAAGCCTAATCGTTTTTCATCCCTCATCCCTCATCCCTCATCCTTCTAACGATCTCTTTCTTGCGTCAGACGCGATCGCTAGCCTCAATCGCTACTTTAAAGCTGACCTTTGTTGGCTGTCTTCTCCCATGAGCTATTCTGCCGATCTACTCAAAGACCAGAAAGCATTAGTCACTGGTGCTAGTTCAGGGATTGGGGAAGCCGTGGCTAGGTATCTTGCCCAAGCAGGTGCTGCCGTTGTGGTTAATTACCGCTCCGAGCAAGAGGATGCTGAGAAGATTGTGCAGGAGATTCGAGCCAGCGGGGGAGACGCGATCGCGATTGGTGCTGATGTCTCAAAAGAAGAAGAAGTCAGCGCGATGTTTGAGCAAATGCTTCGCGAATTTGGCACAATCGATATTTTAGTCAACAATGCTGGCATCCAAAACGATGCGTCATTTTTAGAAATGACGTTGCAGCAGTGGAATAGCGTGATTGATGTCAACCTCACGGGGCAGTTTCTCTGTGCCCGTGAAGCCGCTAAAGAATTTATGCGACGGGGTGTTAAGCCCAATGTATCCTGTGCGGCAGGCAAAATTATTTGTATGAGTTCCGTCCACGAAGTGATTCCTTGGGCAGGACATGTGAATTACGCGGCGAGTAAAGGCGGCATCAATCTGATGATGCGAAGTATTGCTCAAGAACTTGCGCCTCATAAAATTCGAGTCAACAGCATTGCTCCCGGCGCAATTAAGACCGACATTAATACCGAGGCGTGGAGTTCTCCTGAAGAAGCGGCTGAATTGCGAAAGCTCATTCCGTCTGACAGAATCGGGGTTCCAGATGATGTGGCAAAGGCGGCTATTTGGTTGGCATCAGACGATTCTGATTATGTGACGGGAACAACGCTTTTTATCGATGGTGGAATGGCGCTCTATCCCGCCTTCGCGCATGGGGGATAGTTCTTATATAAATTGCGTTCACTCAAGTATTGACGAAAGCCTAAGCTAGGCATTAGCGAATGATTTTAATACTTGCACCACTAGAATTGCGGCTCGCAACACCATAAATAGGGTGAGTGCCATCCACAATAGAGTTGAATTATGCGTATACCAAGCAATGATTCCCAGAGGAACAAACCCAACGATCGCAGCGCCCATAACCGATTGTCTTAAGATGCGTCCTGCGGTTAGTCCTAGAAAGTAGCCATCTAGCATGTACGCGATCGCGCCAGATCCAAGAATTGGCAGCAGCCACCCAACTGATTGAGCCACCCCGGCTAGTACGTTTGTGTGATTGGTGAGCAATCGAAACAACGGAATAGGCATGAGAATAAACGCGATCGCGATGAGCAACCCTACGCTCAAACTTGCCACTCCTGAGACAATTAGCAATTGTTTCAACCCTGCAACATCATTTCGTCCCCCAAATAATCCTGCCCATGTTTCTGTTGCAAACGCAAATCCATCCACAAAATAGGCAGTGAGTGTCACAACTTGCAATAGCAGCGTATTGACAGCGAGAATTTCTGTACCAAACGCTGAGCTTAAATTTGTGAATACAGCAAATGTTGAGATTAAAACAAACGTGCGAATGGTGATTTCTCGGTTCAAGACAAATGCTGCTTTTAGGGCTGGCGGATCAAGGATTTGATGAGAGAGGGACTGAACCTGTTTCCAAGAAACCGCTTGAGCAAATAGGAGCAGCGCGATCGCAAGCATTACATATTGGCTCAGCGCGGTTGCCCAGCCTGCCCCTGCACTCTGCCATCCCAACCGTACAATAAACCAATAATCCAATCCAACACTGGCAACATTGCCGACCACTGAGAGCAGCAGCACTTTAGCACTCTGCGCTCTGCCTAAAAACCATCCCAGCAGCACAAAATTGAGCAGCGTTGCCGGAGCGCCCCAAATCATCGCGCTGTAAAAGGTTTGACCCGAACGTTTGACTTCTTCGCTCGCACTCAACAGTGAGAATCCGACTTGTCCCAAGGGAGCCTGCAACAGCACCAAAACCAACCCTAACGCGATCGCGATCCCGCCGTTCCGCAGCGCGATCAGCACGACATCATCCTGATTGCCGCGTCCTAAGGCTTGAGCAGTCGTTCCCGTTGTGCCCATGCGTAAAAAGCCAAACGTCCAGTAAAGGTAACTGAAGAGAACAGTGGCTAACGACACGCCTGCTAAATGTCGAATGTCGGCTAAATGACCCAAAAAGGCGATGTCCATCCAGCCTGCTAGGGGAACCATTAAATTCGAGAAAATGTTGACGATCGCAAGCCTAAAGAATGCATTGACGGCGAACCCATTCGATGATGGAGGAACTGGAGAGGGGGGCTGCATGGGGTACTTTGCTGAAATGGTCTTGCGCTACAAGGGAATCTGCAACACCAATCTGCCTATGATAGACAACTTCTAAAGTTGTCGTGGCATTCCTCGAACGAGCGGAGTTCACATCGTTGGGTTCACATCATTCTTGAGACTGGTACAGGATTTGAGTTAATCTTAGTGGCGCTCCCCTTAATACTCATTTCTGCTCATGGCAAACGCTCCTAAACTGATCAACGAAAGTCTTTCGTTTGAAGGTACAGTCGGCTTCTACAGTCATGACTCTAGCGCCTGCAATAGCGAGATGAAATTTGCAATCTATCAGCCACCGCAGGCTAAAGAACGTCCGCTTCCGATTCTCTACTTTCTCTCTGGCTTGACCTGCACAGAAGAAAATTTTATGGTCAAAGCAGGGGCACAACGGCTTGCCGCTCATCATGGGCTGATTCTCGTGACGCCCGATACGAGTCCTCGTCAGGCTGGCATCAAGGGAGAAGACGACAGTTGGGACTTTGGAACGGGCGCAGGATTTTATGTCGATGCCACAAATCAGCCTTGGAACACGCATTATCGGATGTATACGTATATCACTGAAGAACTGCCCACGTTGATTGGGCGATATTTTCCTGTTAATGCTGACCGACAAGGCATTTTTGGGCATTCGATGGGAGGACATGGCGCGTTGGTTTGTGCATTGCGAAATCCGGATCGATATCGATCTGTTTCTGCTTTCGCTCCTATTTGCGCTCCGATGCAGTGTCCTTGGGGCCAAAAAGCCTTCTCCCATTACTTAGGTTCTGATCAAACCCATTGGCGCGATTATGATGCTAGTGAACTCGTTCGCGTTTCAAAATTTCATAGTTCAATTCTAATTGATCAAGGAACCTATGATCAATTTTTGACCTCACAACTGCTACCAGACGTATTTAAGAGAGCGTGTGACGAAGCTAATCAATCGTTAACGTTACGATTACAAGCAGGATATGACCATAGCTATTACTTCATTGCAACCTTTATTGAAGACCACATGCATCACCACGCGATCGCACTCTATGCTTAAAGGAGTTCAATCCGTAGATCAGTGGAAATAGATCAGAGAAAACCGAGGTAGCAAAAAATACTTTGGTTCAGAAATATACGTAAATTCTGTCAGGGAGCCGGTTCGTCGTCGCGCCTAAAATAGATTGCTAGCAATTCTCGAACCCGGGCGACCATCATGATTCTCAGTGACATTGCATCAGGTACAAGCATCTATCCTCTCAGCACCGTACGGAGCGATCGCACCCTTACCAAAGACATTCAACAACGCCTCACCAACCTTGGCTTTTCCCTCGGAGCCATTGATGGCCTGTGGGGAGCTAAAACTCAAGCCGCTTTTGATGCGTTTGCAAAAAGGAGCCAAGTTCGATCCGACGAACTCAGTCCTAAAACAGCACAATTGCTATTACCCGTCGTTGCTTCCCCGCCAAAGCCCTCTCCCAGTCCTCAACCTGCACCAACACCCAACCCCGCTCCTCAGCCAACCCAGCCGCCTCTACCAACAACCTTAAGAGCGATCGCAACGGGAAGCTATACGTGGTCTATCGATCAAGTCAGCGCCAGTACAGTGCTATCTAAAGCTGTGCAGCAAAGCTTAGACATTTTGGGACATCAGCCTGGGTTCGCAGACGGATTTTGGGGAGCTAAAACTCAAGCGGCTTATATCAGCTTTGCAAAAACCTATCAATTTAATCCGAACGAATTATCTCCTGAAGCGGCTCTAGGGATGCTAGAACCTTCGGTTCCAGGAATTTTGGTGGCTCGTCCAACAAAGCGATTAGTCGCTGACGATTATCGCAAGATTGCTCAGTCGATTGGTTGTTCGGTCGCGGCGGTGCGTGCTGTTGCCGAAGTCGAAGCGGCAGGGTCAGGCTTCTTCCGGGATGGGCGACCAAAGATTTTGTTTGAAGCCCACTGGTTTTCTGAGTTTACTAGAGGTCGCTACGATCGCTGGTATGGAGATATTTCTAGCCCCGTTTGGAATCGTAGATTGTACATCGGTGGTGTCGGAGAATGGGATCGACTGTATAAAGCCCTGTGCCTGGATCGAAATGCAGCACTCAAATCTGCTTCTTGGGGTCTGGGACAAATTATGGGCTTTAATTACACCCTGGCTGGATATAGCGATGTGCAACAGTTGGTGCAAGACATGCACGAGAGCGAAGGAAAACAACTGTTGGCGATGTTCAACTTCATTCAAGCGAACAAGCTCGATCGCTACTTAGCGAATTTAGATTGGGCAGGATTTGCGTATCGGTACAATGGAGAAAGCTACTGGCAAAATCAGTACGATAAACAATTAGCCGATGCTTACCGCTATTGGATGAATGTTGCTTAATCGTTGTTCTTAATGATTAAAGTCTTGTATTAGTAACCTCATCTCTCCGGAGATGGGGTTTGATTTTAGGATGATTCGCTCATTTCGCCGTCGCTTTCGTTTGCATCTCATACTGCGCCCGATGGCGATCGCTAGCCGTGACATATTCAGGGTCAGTCTTGGCGATCTGCCACTGTTCGTAGAAAATCTTGGCAGATTCGGCTTTGATCGGATCTTCTTCGCGTGGCAAAACGGTTTTCGTGCCCTTGGCGTATTTTTGACCAGACTTGTGATTGGCATAGCGCCGCGATCGTGTGTAGCCCATTTGCAGAAATTTACGTGCCATGTCCATGCCCACAAAATCGCCTTGGGCTTTGTAGTCGAGAAACAGGCTGTAAATTTTAGCGGCAGATTGGCGAGCAATTTCTGGCGTTTTAAATTTCCAGTGGGGCAAAATTTCGCTCTTATAGGGTTCTACAAGCAGCACTCCTTGTTCACCTCGACCAATGCGGTAGAGTTCTGGATGCTGCCGAAAGTCAGTTGTTTTGAAGTCTAGTAAATAATCAAATTCCATTTTTGTGGTGGACATATCGAAACAACTCTATACCCCTCAAATTTTATTGATTTGGAGAAATAGAGCATCCAGCTTGAGTATGGGGTGCCGCTTTAGGATCGAAGATTAAATAAGGTGTAATTCTTCAGCTATGTCTGTCAGCTAGAGAGCAGAGACACCAGGTGGAGCAATGCAACCTTACCCTGCCGTAATAGAAATCCAAATGCAACGATACTAACCCTCTCCCTCTCCTAAGAAACAAGTTGAGTGGAGGGTGCAGCAACAAGCTCAAACCCCAATGCTTGCGCCTTTTTGCGGAGACCTTTGACCATCTGTTCCTGGTAGCGTTGCTCGTAGTAAACGGGATAGTGATGGTTCACCAATGTCATCACCGTCCTCGTCCAGAACCAAGCTTTCGTACGAGCCAGACGCATCAGTGAGGGGTCGGTCTTAACTGTCAAGGCACGACATCAGTTTAGAAAATGGCACAGCGGAATTCTGTTTCTTTCAAACATAAGGCTTTCAAACATGAGGAGCAGGATTGCTCTTGGACAGCTTCGGTCACTCTACAAAGAGGAATTTAGAATGGGGATAGAGAGTTTCAGAGTACTCTAGGATTCATGTCTACTTCTAGAGAGGCTCGACCCACCATTCGATTTGTGGATGAGTACGGCCAATTGTATGCGGGGTTATTTCCAGAAGTGCGCAGCTTTGAAGCCTTTAAGCTGTTGCATTTGGGGATGATTAGCGAGATTAGACGCAAGTCCTTGCCCACAAACTCCCGGTCTGTCGTTAGACGGCAATGTCTCGTTCACCGACTTGCTCTAAAACCTGATTGAACAATGCCATGCGCTCATCACTGTTGGAATTGCCGCGTTTATCCAACAAGCACCAGACGACGGGAAAGGCAACCCCCTCATGCACCACACCGAGCATCAGGATGTTAAAGATGCAGTCGCCAAACTGCCACTCGCTTCAATCCAGTGATAATGTCCATGATTCCGGAATCGCCATGAGTGCCATCACGATTTGAGCAATCTGGGCATCATTGAGTTCAGAGGAACGGAAAACCGTTGCAAGCGTTTGTAGTGAGAATCCGTTTGCGCCTTACCACTAAAGCCCATAGCTAGCTCAGCAAAGTTTACGGTTTTGACCCGCAATAGGGCAATCAGAAAAGCAGCCACAAAGCTCAATCTTGCTCCATGCCAAGCCATGTGAGGACGCAAAGCATCGCGCAGTGAAGTAACTTGATTCATAAGGGTTTCATGGTCAAAGAATGTAGTAATTCTCATGAAACCCTTTCCTATTCAGTCTTCGCAAGCTTTTGTCCTGTACTTAGATTCTTACCTAAAAGTAACATTATGCCGTTGTCTCAGTCGCCCACTTCCTCGTGTCCTTCGGAGTTGCGCTCTGCGCTAATCGCAGGTCTTTACGAAGCGTGTATCGGTGTACCCAATTTAGATACAGCGATCCAGTATTGGGAGCAGTTTGGGTATCGTGTCGGTGAAGAAGGGAACCTTTCAGCAACGATTAGCGCAAAGCGCAACACAAACGGAAGCGCTCAAGCGTTGTATCACGTCAATTCATCTTTACGCTCAGTGCGCCTACGGCATCAAACTGCGGATCATGGCTTGATCCGCTTAATGCAATGGCAGCAGCCACAGAATGAGGGATTGGGGCTTGAATCCATGAAAGTGAGAGGCAATCGTTGGGCGACGACACTCACAGCGGATGTGTTAACTATTCTCAATCAGGCTGAAGAAGCACATCGAACAGGATTACCAATTCGATATACGATGCCGCATTGGGAAATCATCTACAACAAAGATCGGACAATGCGTCCGTTTATCGATCCTGCGATCGGGGTCCGGGAAATGCTATTGCTGCAGCCATTCACGCGACAGGTTTTATTTCAACGCTTTGGCTATGCACTGCTACATTACGGACACATTCACGATCAGTCTGCATTTAAAGCGAGTCAAATCACTCATATGGGTTTGGTGATTCAGGATGACAGCAAGGAAACACTTAAGTTTTATGAGGACGTTTTGGGATTGTTGCGATCGCGCGATGATGTGAAGACCAGCTATGAGTCTTCGCAGGCAGGACGGCAGATGTTTGATTTGCAACCCGGTGAAGAATTTTTCGTGACTGCATTTGATGATCCTCGATCGTCGGTGACGGATTTACAAGCGGCTCGCTCTGGCAGACTGTACATTGTTCGATTTCCAGAAGCTTACTCGTTGCCGAGTCGGTTTGAGATGGCGCGGCCTGGGTGTTTGGGAATGTCGCTGTACACCTATCGGGTGGGAGACATTGAGGGATATCGCGATCGCGTGCAGAGAAGTTCTGCTCAAGCCGTCACAGAGATATGTAATAACGAATTTGGCGATCGTAGTTTTTCGTTTACTGCCCCAGATGGTTATTTTTGGACGCTCGTTGAAGGCTAGTCTACTGGTGCAGCAATCGGAAATGTTTCTCCAGCCAGGTAAGCGTCAAAATGCTTCTGAAAGTAGAGCCAGGAGGTCATATCTTCATCGTCGAGTGGGGCGGCTGGTGCGTGTCGATAAAGCTGCATTCGGGTGTTGATTTCATCTTGCAGCAAAGGCGGCAACTGATCAAAATCATTCACCTTGTTCCCAGAAGCGCTGTAAATCAGATGTCCGGCTCGATTGCCCATTTTCATCCAAGGCACCCAAGGACCAATGCGATCCCAACTCAACCACAGTTTAGAAACCGATGGCAGATTCACGTTAAACAAATCGGCAGTGGGAACCACAAATTTGAACAGCTCCGCCGCTTGATAATCGGGGTTGGAACTGTATTCTGCAAACTTCGGATCAGTCAGCGGATTTGGATACGCAGGAAAGATATCAAAGACGAACGTTGTCGTTTCATCATCCACTTGGGCGGGAAATTGCCCTTCAAAGTCACCTTGAACTGGGTTGTTAGCAACATGCATCACGGGTAACACTTCCTCAGTCCAAGGATTTTTCCAGGTGTGTAGTTTCTCCCCGGTTTTTGGATCTAAGTAATACGTTAATTCTCTAGAGGTAAACGTCCAGCTATTTTCTTCGGTTGCAAGACATCGGCTCACACTCATGCCCACCATGTCGAACAAGCGTTTCCGTTTCTCGCCCGGAACAAAGGCGTAAATCGAACCTGTCCAGACTAAAAAGGTTGAGCGTGAAGGATCGAGGGACGATCGCACCTTCACCCAATATTGAGCATCCAGTAATTGAGTTGAAACCGTCATCTTCAAATTCCATCGTGTTGCTTAATTATCTAACACCAACTTACTACAGTTGTAGATCGTTCATTGGCAGGTTGAAGGGCTGTCCCCTTCTGAGACAATCGCTCTCAAGATTGCGTGGGGCTAAAATTGGACTGACCATCAAACTTGCAGCAGGCTGTAACGCATCA
>JAHHHP010000057.1 GCA_019359275.1 Myxacorys chilensis ATA2-1-KO14
CCCGTGTTTGACCACATCTTCACTGCTGCAACTCGGGCAAAGAACGGGTTCGAGAACCATCAGAGTTATCCTTGCTGAAACCACACTCCTCCAGTATCGCAAAATCCACACGTCTAGAACACGACCATCTGGGTCCTGCCCTTCCACAAAGGAAGGGAGGTGGGGAAACATTTTGCCAAAATCGTCTGCGGGTGGTCGCGGTCTACAGAACACCTTGAGGCTGGGGTAAAGTGAGTCCTGGAACATACGAGCATCTTGGGCGGTTGACCCTGCCTTGCTGACCTGCAGTGTGCTTGTCTGCATCGTAACCTCCGTGGAGTGAATGTTGATTAGACCTGTAAGTTGTCACCGGTCTGATTTCCTTCACTTGAAGAGTTGCATCAATGCTTTGATGCTAAATGGGCTACCCTACCGGCAACAGGTAATGTCTACACCACAACCCGTCATCTCTTTTCCGCCTTCTGCAACAATTTGTCATACCATTTAGAATCTGTCATTCGGTTCATTTAATGGTTAGCCAGAGCTTTGTTCTCTAGCGAAGGACACTACGATATTCAGCCATTGCGAACCATGCTCGGAGTGGTCGCCTCAACGCGATCGCCTGCGCCGACATCAAACCAATGAATCGAGTCGGGCGGAAATGCCAATCGAACTGGCGTATTGGTTGCCAACCGATGTTCCATTCCTAAAAGGGCACGAACAGTGATTGGCTCTCCTCCACTCGCAATTCTGACACTGACAAGATTATGCATTCCCAAATTCTCGACTAGGAATACTTGACCATCGAGAGCAGGCTCATTGGAGGATTGGGCTACATGCACATGCTCCGGGCGAATCCCAAGAACGATTTCCTTTGGATTAGAGCCTAGAGGCAGTGGAATTCGACTGTTGCCGACGATCGCTTGTCCTGCCTCACATTTAACCTGCAAAAAATTCATCTGCGGACTGCCGATAAAGCCAGCCACAAATCGATTGGCAGGTTCGGTGTAGATTCGTTCGGGCGTATCGAGTTGTTGCAGGTAGCCATTGTTAAGAACGGCAACTCGCGTCGAAAGTGTCATCGCCTCAGTTTGATCGTGGGTGACGTAGACAACGGGCGTGTTCTGCGACCCAAACAACTGCTTCAGCTCTGCCCGCACATGTTCGCGTAGAAGCGCGTCTAAGTTGCTGAGCGGTTCATCGAGCAAGAAGACATCCGGGCGACGAACGAGGGTTCTGGCCACCGCGACCCGTTGACGCTGACCGCCCGATAGCTGACCAGGTTTGCGATTCATGAGTTCATGTAAACCTAGAAAATCAGCTACCTCATGAATTCGACTTTGGACTTCCCCGCTTGGAGTTTTGCGCAGTTTCAAACCAGAGGCAATGTTCTCGTATACCGTCATGTGCGGATACAAGGCGTAGCTTTGAAACACCATCGCAATGTTGCGATCGCCAGGACTAAGCCGACTGACATCTCGACCGTTGAGCAAAACTTGTCCACTACTCGGTTGTTCGAGCCCGGCGATTAGTCGGAGAATGGTTGATTTTCCGCAACCGGACGGACCTAATAGCGTTAAAAATTCGCCTGCACCGACACTAAGACTGATATCCTTAACAGGAACGACGGTAGGGGTATAGGCTTTGCGAAGAGCGACGAGGTCGAGTTTCTTATCCATAGTGCTAAGAATGAAATGGTGCTAACGAATGAACGGTTAGTGGGATAGAGTAAATGCCTTATCCTTTGACGGCTCCTGAAGTCAAACCTTGTACGATCCGCCGTTGAAAAATTAAAACCAGCAAAACGAGAGGAATTGTCCCCAGTACCGTTGCCGCCGCAATTGGACCAAAGGGAATCTCAAACGGAGACGCGCCGCCAAGCTGTGCCCCAGCCACAGGGACGGTTTTCATGTCCTCACGAGTGATAAACGTGAGAGCAAAAATAAATTCATTCCAGGCAGCAATAAACGTTAAAATTCCCGTTGTGGCTAATGCTGGCAGTGTCATAGGCAACACAATGTCGAGCAGCATTCGAGGAGTGCTATATCCATCGACTCTAGCCGCATCTTCGAGGTCTTTTGGAAGCTGCTGAAAAAAGCTTCTCATGACTAAAATTGTCAACGGTAAGTTGATTGCTGTGTAGGGAATGATTAACGACAGATAATTGTTTCCTAGATTGAGATAGCGAACAATATCTAACAATCCCAAAAACAATAGAATCGGCGGAAATAACGTCACAATGAGAACGCCGGCTAGAATGATGCGTTCACCCTGTAGTTTCAGTCGGGCTAAAGCATAAGCCGCAGGCGCACCAATGCCAAGTGCCAAAACTGTAGACGCTAATGAAACTAGAAAACTATTGAACAGGTAGTTGAGAAATGGACGCCGCTCAAACAGCTTTTGATATTGATCAAGCGTCAGTTGATTGGGACTCGGAAAATAGACATTTGGAATCTCAGCGATCGCATCATCCGTTTTAAATGAGGTCAGCAATTCCCACAAGATCGGTGCAAGGCAGAAGAGAACCGTTAACGCTACGGCAATCGGTAAGATAAATCGCCGCACGCTGGGTCGGTGGACAGTCGCCTGTTGATTCTCTGGAGAGGTGGTTGTCATAATTACACAGCTCCCGATGCGCGTTTTCTAGACCGACTGAGGAAAAAGCTGGCGATCGCGACCACCAACACCAACAGCAGAAAGGTCACAACAACCAATGCTGCCCCGTACCCAAAATCAAGATATCGCATCACCGTTGCGTAAATGTAGAGAGAAACAGTTTCCGTTCCCCCGCCTGGTCCGCCGCCTGTCATGACAGAGATCAGATCGAAGATGCCAAACGCTTGGGCGAGACGAAACAGCAACGCAATCACAATCTGAGGCAGCAGCAGGGGTAGTGTCACCTGTCGAAAGCTCTGCCAGGGACTTGCGCCATCAATGGCTTGGGCTTCGTACAAATCACTCGGAATCGATTGCAGTCCTGCTAAGAGCAAAATGCTGATAAAGGGCGTCGTTTTCCAGACGTCGGCGACGATGACCGAAATCATCGCCAGGGTCGGATTCCCTAGCCAGTTGATGCCCGTTTGAATTAGTCCCAACCGCAGTAGAATATCGTTCACAACGCCGTACTGATCGTTAAAAATCCACGTCCAGGCGAGTGCAATCAGAGCGGTTGGGAGTGCCCAAGGCAGGATGGCGATCGTACGGACAATCCCTCGTCCTCGAAAAGACTGATTGAGGACTAAGGCAATGCCCATGCCCAAAACCAGTTCCAGTGAGACGGTGGCAACGGTAAAAATCGTCGTGTTCCACAACGTATTCCAAAACCGTCCGTCTTGCGCCATTCGCGCATAGTTATCGAGTCCTGTAAAGGCTGGACTGAGTTGATTTCCCAGGTTAATTGTGAAGAAACTTTGCCAAACCGCTCGTAGAATTGGGTAGGCAAACACTAGCGCTAACACGGCGATCGCGGGAATGGTAAGCAACCAACCCGTCCGCCGTTCTTGAGCGCGAACATAATCTACCATTGGTTTAAGCTCCCAGTAAAGAACGAGTTTCGCGAGCGGCAGCTTGCAGCGCCTCTTCTGGCGATGTGCGCCCCGAAACAGCAGAACTCAAGTAGCGCTGCAAAATATCTGACGCTTGAGCGTATTGAGCAATCTGAGGACGCAGTGCTGGAGTCTCCAACACTTTTAGCACTAAGGGGAAGTATTCATACTTCTTCAGCAAGTCTGCATCGTTGTAAAGCGATCGCAGGCTCGGCAAATAGCCGCCCGTCAGTGAGGTTTGTTTCTGAACATACGCACTCGTAAAAAACTGAACGGCTTTCCACGCTTCTTGAGGATGCTGAGTCGTGGATGCAATGCCCCAACCCCAACCGCCTAACGATCCCGCGCTCTCTTGCCCCGGCGCGTGAACCATGGGTTGAATGCTCACCTTACCGCGCACTGGCGACCCTGCCTGGTTGAGCAGTTCCCAAGCGTAGGGCCAATTCCGCATAAAAACGGTGTTGCCATTTTGAAAGAGCCGCCGCGCTTCTTCTTCTTGGTACGTGCTGACACCTGGAGGCGACACGCCTTGGTCAATCGTGCTGAGTAAGAATTTGAGTGCCGCGATCGCTTCTGGTCGATCTAACCCGACTTCGTTGGTTTGTGGATTGACCCAAAAGCCGCCGTAACCCTGAAGCACTTCGGTAAACATGGCTGATGCACCTTCGTACTGTCGCCCTTGCCAAACATAGCCCCACTGCACTTTGTTGTCAGCTTGCTGAATTATTTTTGCGGTTTGCAACAAGTCAGAAAATGTTTCGGGTGGGTTGAGTCCGGCTTGCTTTAGCAGGTCCGTGCGATAGTAGAGCATTCCAGCATCCGTTCGCCAGGGCAATCGATACAGTTTGCCTTTATAGCGGCTGCCTTCAATGTCTCCTAGCAAGAAATTCGCCAGTTCTGCTTTTGAAATCAGATCTTCTAGAGGGCGCAGCCACCCCGCCGCCGCAAATTTAGACAGCCAAACGACATCCATGTTGATCAGGTCGTAAGGAGAACTGCCCAGCAGGAAAGAAGAGGTATTTAAGTCTTCAACCAAGTTGCTGGCGTTAGGAGCCTCGATCATGTTGAGCTTAATGCCTGGATTTTTTTGCTCAAATTCTGCGATCAAAGGGCGCAGCGTTGGAACCTCCGGTGCATTCATTAAAAATGAAAGAACTACGGGTTGTGACCTAGCCGGTAACACAATGAGCAAAGCGGTCAAGGCAAATGCTGTGAGTAAGCTCAGCGTTCGAAAGAGCAGCGAGCTTCGCCAGTATCGCAGGAGGTTGAACCAGTATTCTCGGACGATTTCCATAGATAAATTACCGCGACTGGAATGCACAACTTAATGGCACAATGGGTGCGATTCGCATTCCATAAACTGGATTTTGGTTAAGCTGATTGAAATACCAGATATGGAACTTTAAAGAGAAACCAGCCACTCCAAACTCACGGCTTCTGGAAGCTAAAGGCTGCCTTATAAACTAAAGGGTTTACTCTACAATTCTCATCTTCTTCAAGACGGATTAGATGAGAGGAAAATATTAAGTTAAGTAACAATTACAACCGCTTTAAGAAGCGTTATTAAGCATTATTTAATTCACCAATTTTAGGTCTAATTTATAGTAAATGACCTATCTATCGATTATTGCTTGAATTAATTTGGATCAACTTCAGATTAATCTCTGGATTAACACTGTGTACCCTGCAAAGAATTCAAAATCCGTGAAATTACAATTACGGTTTGAACAGCGCCAATAAATAATCCCAGGCGATACATTTTGACCCACATACCGATGGGTTTTTCGTTCGCTGACCACAGGAATGCGATCGCAAGAGCCACAATAATTTCTGTAACCAGTGCCATCCGAATCGTAACCGCACAATCGCCTTTTCCAACCACGAACAGGCTGCATGTGGCTAAAAAGAAGCAGCCAAATCCTAGAAAACAATCAAATGTTCTACTCATCGTCTAGCCTATTCGGAACAGTGGGATAGTGTATAGACGGAGATACTTTAACATTGTGTGCTTTTTTATTCAATATATTCTACGTATGCAGTCTACCTTTTCAACTCAGTAGATTTAGCAGATGGAATGTGATTAAAGTCTTTTTAAGTCGTAGCTTGATCATCGATAGCAAGGTCTGATAAATATTTTATAACTATAAGAAATCTGAAAATCTTTAACTCCACAATTGGCTGGCCTTGCCAAAGTTTAGAGGATTGCTATGTTGAACGGTAACGAATGCTTGAGTTCTAAAAAGAGTATAAAAAGATTAACTTTGAACCGAAAACGCTTGTATAGTAAAGCAATTTTTATAAGCACCGCTTGTGGATTTTCCAGTTTATATTGGCGTTGGCGCAGTCAAACTTCATCCGCACATTTTTTTTGAAGCGATCGCATATTCAATTGCGCTGCGGTTATCGCTCAGAAACTTCCGTCGAGATATAATTTCGCCGCCTCAACGCAGTTCGATTATTGTCGGCGGACTCGTAGGCGCGTTAATCGGCGCAAAGGTGCTGGTGATGCTGCAACATATTGATATTTTTTGGCAGCATCAGGAACAGTTTTTTTGGCTACTGCTTCAGGGTAAAACGGTAGTCGGAGCGCTATTAGGTGCAGTAATAGGAGTTGAGGCGACGAAGAAACTGCTTCACGTTCATCAATCAACGGGCGATGCCTTTGTTTACCCACTCATATTAGGAACTGCGATCGGGCGATTGGGGTGTTTTTTTACAGGGCTGAGCGATCGCACTTATGGCGTTGCGACTAACCTACCGTGGGGCATTGATTTTGGCGATGGGATTTCCCGTCATCCAACGCAGCTTTATGAAATTACATTTCTGTTGATGTTAATGATATTTCTAAAGGTGCGATCGCGTTATCCTATGCATTCTGGAGATTTGTTTAAGTTCTACTTGATCAGTTACTTAAGTTTTCGCTTTCTGGTTGACTTTATTAAGCCCGACTTTCACTTTGCGTTAGGATTAACTGCAATTCAAATTGCATGTCTTCTAGCGCTTGTTTACTACCGCAATAGCATCACTAGATTGTTTAATTTCACTGTAAAGCCTGCTTAACTGTACTGCAAATTATGCCAACTCGTCCTTATCTGTTCTACGCTCTGACCAATAGTGTCTGCTCTAAATGCCTCACGAAGGTTGAAGCAAAAATTATTTTTCAGGAGGGTAACGTCTACCTCGTTAAACACTGCCTAATTCACGGACGAGAAGAGGTTCTGATTGCAGATGACATTGAGTATTACAAGCAGTGCCAAGAGTTTATTAAGCCTGGAGACATGCCGCATCGGTTCAATACACCGATCAAATATGGCTGTCCCTACGATTGTGGCTTGTGCCCTGACCATGAGCAGCACAGTTGTTTAACGTTGGTAGAAGTCAGCGATCGCTGCAATCTTTCCTGCCCCATTTGCTATGCCGATTCTGGAGCAGAAGAGGTTTCAAGCACTAATCAACCCCGGCGTCACCGCAGTTTAGACGTGATCGAACGCCTACTTGACAACATTGTTGCCAATGAGGTTGAACCCGATATTGTCCAGATTAGCGGCGGTGAACCCACGATTCATCCAGAATTTTTTGAGATTTTAGACATCGCAAAACGCAAGCCGATCAAGCATTTGATGATCAATACAAACGGGCTGCGAATTGCTCAAGATCGAGCGTTCTGCGATCGCTTGAGTCAATATATGCCGGGAATCGAGATCTATTTGCAGTTCGATAGTTTTGAAGAAAAAGCACTGCGAGAATTGCGGGGTGCAGACTTGCGGCAGGTAAGAGCACGCGCGATCGCGCATCTCAACGAGTTCAATATCTCCACAACGCTGGTTTCAACGGTTAAAAAAGGACTGAATGATCACGAAATTGGTAAGACAATTGACTTTGCCTTACAGCAACGATGCGTTCGCGGGGTCAGTTTTCAGCCCATTCAGGCGGCAGGACGACTAGAGAGTTTTGATCCAAAGCGCGATCGCTATACCTTGACCGAAGTTCGTCGGGCTATTTTAGATCAGAGTCCTCACTTTCAGCCGAAAGATCTTTTACCTGTGCCGTGTCATCCTGACTGTCTAGCCATGGCATATGCGCTTAAAGTGAAAGGTCAAGTCATTCCTCTAACAGGATTGCTCGATCCTACGGCGTTTCTCGATGTGATGCCAAACTCGGTTCTATATGAACAGAACGCAGAATTAAAAAAACAGATCTTTAAGTTGTTTTCAACCAATCATTCTCCCGATTCATCCGCGACAACGCTGAAACAACTATTATGTTGTCTACCTCTAATTCCAGTTCCGACAGGAATTACATACGAGAATGTGTTTCGGGTTGTGATTATGCAATTTCTTGATCCGTTTAATTTTGATGTTCGTTCTGTAAAACGGTCTTGCATTCACATTGCCCATCCTGATGGTCGAATCATTCCGTTTGATACTTACAACATGTTCTATCGTGAAGGCAGCGCAGGGCATCACCTTGTCGAGCCTTCAGAACTTCGCCAAGCGCGCGCTGTGCAGGAGCAGGTGTAATGTCTGCGGTCAGTCGAGGGATTTTCACTACAGTTGGATTGAATCTAGTTGCCTGGGGATTTTATAGTGTCTGCTTGTCGGGTATGGAAGGATATTTTTCTCCCGAAGCTTGGCAGCCCGGAGGCGTTGCTCCACCCATTCGTGCGCTTCACAACGCACTGGTTTACTTGTCTTATGGAATTGGCTTTTCTCAAGCGCTTCACATTAGTCCCTTGATCGTTTGGCTGACGGCCCGACGACGGTTTGAGTTTGTGAAAGGTGTCATCATTGGAGCGCTAATTACTGCATTGCTATGTGGAGGATGCTTTGCGTTAGTCTTCCCGTACATTACTTCTCAAAGCAATGTGTTCTGGCGATAATGCATTCACTCGAAATTCACTACTTTCTCCGTTTAATTATCTGCTTGCGCTTTCGATGTTTGTTCTTATGGAAGCGTTGCTTAATTGATTGACTCAATTAATTTCAAATGATTTATTTCAAGCAAATCTGATTGTGTGTCAAAGGGCATGTTTTACACTATGAATAATTCACGATGAGTAATTCACTCTGAATCCTCTCAATGAATCATCAATTCACTGCCCTTACAATCTCATGATCTGGACTCGTCACCACGTTTTGTCGCTCGCGGAGTTTACGCCGGAGGAATACGACACTGTTCTACAAACAGCGAGTAGTTTTCGTGAGGTGCTATCTCGTCGCACAAAAAAGGTTCCAACGCTTCAGGGGCAGGTTGTGGCGAATCTGTTTTTTGAGCCATCCACTCGGACACGCAGTAGCTTTGAGCTTGCTGCAAAACGCTTGTCGGCAGATACGCTAAATTTTGCACCCGGATCGTCATCACTTACAAAGGGAGAAACGATTCTCGATACGGCGAAAACTTACCTGGCGATGGGAACCGATATGATGGTCATTCGCCACAAAGAAGCGGGAGTGCCGCAAGCGATCGCAGATGAAATGGATCGCTTGGGGGTGAAGGTCGGAGTTCTCAACGCAGGGGATGGGCAGCATGAACATCCATCGCAAGGATTGCTCGACTTGTTTACCATCTGTTCGTTGCTCGATCCAAGTAATCCTCGGTTAGAGCTTTTACAAAATAAAAAAATTGCGATCGTTGGGGACATTCTGCATTCGCGGGTCGCTCGCTCCAACATATGGAGTTTGACGGCCAGCGGAGCCGAAGTGCATCTTGCTGCGCCACCAACCTTACTCCCAAAGTGGTTTGCGGATTTTGTGGCAGACGATGCCTTACCTCGAAAATTATCCCTGCATTGGTCGCTTGATCCCGCGATCGCGGATGCCGATTTTGTCATGACATTGCGCTTGCAGAAAGAGCGGATGGCAACTCATTTGTTGCCAAGTTTGCGGGAGTATCATCAGCAGTTTGGTATTACTCGCGATCGTCTGAAATTATCTCAGCCTGATGTAAAGGTGCTGCATCCAGGCCCAGTCAATCGCGGGGTTGAAATCAGTTCGGATCTGATGGATGATCCGGAGTTTAGTTTGATCTCGCAGCAGGTTACCAGCGGCGTTGCGGTACGGATGGCACTGCTGTACTTGATGGGCGGCGGCAAAGCCGGATAAAAGGTTGGACTAACTCATTTTCTGTCTAGATTTGTACTGTGTAAACAGAATGAGTAGCGTCAGCGCAATCGCGAGTCCAATCGCGACAATGGATAGGGCAGATTGACCTGTTTGCCGCACTGCGATCGCAATCAGCGCCCACACGATCACAAAGCCAAAGGCGGCATCGTGGAATTGAAAGGTGATGGTTGCGGTAATGCCCGCCGCGATCGCCAACATGATTCCTGTCCACACGACGGGATCAATTCCCCAACCATTCCACCCAGAAATATATAACGCTGATGCAACGTTCACGATCGACGCAACGCTAATCCATCCCAGATAAATGCTGATCGGAACTTGACTAAAAATCTTCTCGTCTCGCGCCACCCGATCAAGACGGCTCCAAGCGTAGGCCGCAATGAGACTCAACAAAATTCCGAACATCAGTACAACAGAGAGCCAAAACTGTTTAGCTGTAAACACAAAGACCCAAATTATTTGAAAGACGCAAGCTGCCACAATTGGAGCGCGAACTTTTTCTAGACGTGGATTGTTTCGCTGGGCAGGTGATGCTTGATAAATGCCAAAAGCGATTAGCCCAATGTAAATCAAGCCCCAAATCGCAAAAGCATAATTTGCAGGTGTCACTATAACTGGAGCAAGAATCGTATTAGAAATCTGCCCGATGTTTTGTCCGCCAATCGGAAAGAAATTAGATATCGCGTTGACAGCGATCGCTGCCAGAATTGAGACGACGACAGCGCTTTGCCACATCTTCTGAGAAGAACCCTGATGGGAGTCTTGCATTTGCTTTTTCCTAACTCACTCTTTCAGGTTAACGAGGTTAGGGCGACTTGGACTCTCTCTAATTTCAGGTTTTCGCTTTCATGCGATGAGAAGGATGCTGACGCGATCGCACAATTTTTCAATATCCCTTGAAGGGATCAAAGAATCACGGAATGGGAGTGAAGAAACATAGTCTTAGGTTGAAGAATGATGTAGTAGCAATCAAAATCTTAATGTGAGAAGGATCACACGATGGGAACAAAGGCTCACAAAGTAGAAATTAAGAAACGCTAGAGTAAACATCACTTTCTATAGAAATATAAGCTGCACAAAAAAGGAGCCGCGATCGTATGTTCAGGTCGCGACTCCAACAATTATCAGAAAAGGTAAGGTGGTTTAGTTTACTTAATCGAAACTTTACCGCCAGCTTCCTCGATTTGCTTCTTAATATCTTCTGCTTCAGCCTTCGCTGCGCCTTCTTTAATGGCTTTAGGAGCGGCTTCCACAAGGTCTTTCGCTTCCTTCAGACCCAATCCAGTGATCGTCCGAACAACCTTAAGAATTGCAATCTTCTTATCAGCCGGAACTTCTTCCAGAATCGCATCGAATTCGGTTTTCTCTTCGACTTCCTCAGCCGCAGCACCGCCACCCGCGCCCGGAGCCATCATCATCATGCCACCAGCCGGAGCCGCCGCACTCACGCCAAAGGTCTCTTCGATTTGCTTTACGAGTTCAGAAGCTTCTAGAAGGGACAAACCCTTCAACTTTTCAACGATTTCATCGGTAACAGCAGACATGAGTTAACTCCTAAAAAATAGTGAGTGAAATTGAACTGTAGCGCCACTCTAAGCAGCGTCTTCCTTCTCGGAAATTTGTTGGATGGTTCGCGCCAAGCCAGACGGAACTTCGTTGATTGCGACTGCCAGTTGCGTTGCCACGCCGTTGATTGCACCTGCAATCTGAGCAATAAGCTGCTCTTTAGACGGAAGATCCGCGATCGCTTTGAGATCCGCTTCTTTCAGCAACTTGCCTTCCATGACGCCGCCGCGCATCTCGGTCTTTTTGACGGCTTTCTGGAAGTCTTGGTATGCCTTGATTGCGCCCCCAAGATCGTCTTGAACAATCACAAACGCTGAATCGCCTTTGAGAATTTCGCTGATCGGCTGCCATCGCTCATCATTCGCGATCGCAATATTCATTAGCGTGTTCTTCGACACCGTACAAACCGCACCTTTTGGGCGTAGACGGTTGCGCAGATCAGAAATTTCAGCAACCGTTAGACCGCTGTAGTTAACGATAAACATTAACTGAGCTGTGTTAAGCGATTCTTGAATTTCCGCAACTGCATTTTTCTTGTCTTGCAACGTTTTTCCCATTCGATTTCACCTCCTTACATTGGGATTTGTGAGACAAACTTGAATTACTCTTTCATTCCAAACAAAAACCTCGATTTTGGTAAACCGAGGTCGCTTAATTTCGATGTGCCACTGCAATCAGGGCAAACCAGAAATCAAACCTCGGCAGGACATTAAGCTTAAAGCGCCCGCTGTCTTTGGTTTGGAATATTCAGTTAGAGCAGAATTCTTCGATATCGTGCCTCTGAAACGAATTAGGCTGCTTCGATCTTAAGGTCGCGCAGGGTATTGATGTCAACCTGGATCGACGGACCCATAGTAGAAGACACATACATCGTACGCCAGTAGCGACCTTTTGCGCCAGAGGGACGGTTACGATCGATGGTTTCCTGAAGCGCCTTCAGGTTGACCAACAGATCATCGGCTGTAAACCCAGCTTTACCAAACATGACGTGAACGATGCCAGTCCGGTCTGCCCGAAATTCGAGTTTACCCGCTTTGAACTCCGCGATCGCTTGCGGCAGATCAAACGTGACTGTACCGCCTTTCGGAGACGGCATCAAACCACGAGGACCCAAAACCCGACCTAACTTTGCCACTTGCGGCATCATGTCCGGCGTCGCAATCAGCAGATCAAAATCCATCATGCCTTTACCGATCTGCTCGATCAATTCTTCAGAGCCGGCAATATTGGCCCCTGCGCCAGTCGCTTCCGCAACTTTCTCACCCCGAGCAATGACGGCAACCCGGACGTCTTGACCTGTCCCTTTCGGAAGTGCCACCGTGGTTCTAAGCTGCTGATCGGTGTACTTTGGGTCAATGCCCAACCGAATGTGCGCTTCTGCAGACTCAGGAAACTTTGCAGTTGCAGTTTCTTTCAGTAAATTCAACGCTTCCAAAGGTTCATAAGGACGATCCTCTACCTTTGCCAGCAATTCTCTCAATCGCTTTGATACTTTTGCCATAGGTTACTCCTGGGGTAATTGCGAGGAAATCCTCTCCCCCGAACACTAGATTACTGAACGATGACTTAACGGAACTATTTAACAGTGACACCCATGTTACGGGCCGTTCCTTCAATGATCTTCATCGCCGCCTCAATGTCATTAGCATTGAGATCAGGCAACTTGGTTTTGGCGATGTCTTCAAGCTGAGCGCGGCTGATACTGCCGACTTTCTTCTTGTTTGGTTCACCAGAACCCGTTGAAATGCCTGCGGCTTGAGCAATCAGCTTAGACGCGGGTGGCGTTTTCAGAATGAAGGTAAAACTGCGGTCTTCATACACCGAGATTTCTACCGGAACCACCATCCCTGCTTGATCGGCAGTTCTAGCGTTATATTCCTTGCAGAACATCATGATGTTGACCCCGTGCTGACCGAGGGCAGGACCGATCGGCGGCGCGGGGTTTGCTTTGCCAGCATTAATTGCCAGCTTAATCACGGCGGTGACTTTCTTAGCCATCGGTTACTCTCTATCGATTAGATCTTCTCAACTTGGTTCACTTCCAATTCCACAGGCGTGTCGCGCCCGAAGATCGAAAGCAGCGCCTTGAGTTTACTGCGCTCTGGGCTAACTTCAATTACTTCGCCTTCAAATTCCTTGAACGGACCTGAAAGCACTGTAATCTTTTCGCCCGCCGCCAGATCAATTTTTCTGACTGGCTCCTGCTCTTGAGAATGCTTGAAGATGCGTTCCACTTCCGCATGTCCCAAGGGCATTGGTTTGACGTGACCGCGCCCGCGTCCGTAGCGACGCTTCTGCTCTGCGCCCACGAAATTGATCACGTTGGGAGTGTTTTTGACTACCTGCCAACTCTCATCGTCCATCAGCATCCGAATCAAGACATAGCCAGGAAACACTTTCTCAGCGCCTTCCTTCGAGCGTCCGTCTTTCTGATGCTTGAGAATGGGAGTCTCAGGAATCTGAACTTCCAAAATTCGGTTGGCAACGTCGAGGGTGTCGATTCGTTGCTCTAGGTTGGCTTTGACGCGCTTTTCGCAGCCTGAAGCAACCTGGACAGCATACCAGCGCGCTTTACCAAGCTGAGCCGTCTCTTCTGGGTTGCCCTCAGGGGAGCGATCGTCAAACTGAGTTTCGTCTGAGGTAAACGTCATCCGAACACCTTCACTTGTCCCCATTGGAACAACTGGTCAACTAAATAGATCAGCGTTGCCGAGAGCGTCACCATCAAAATCACGGCGACCGATTCGCTAATAAGTTGTTGACGGCTGGGCCAAACCACTTTGTTGAGTTCTTCTTTTGTTTCGTTAACAAACGAACTAGGATTAAATCCAGCTTTTTGCTCTTGGATAGCCGCTTCTTCTTTCTTTGCCACAGCGTTCAGCGCTCCATCATTGCAAGGAACAACAGATACTCAGGTGTTGAGCCATCTGCCTTTTAGAAATTTCCGACTGTATGGAAGATATCCACAAAAATCAGAGATCTCTATTCTAGGCTGATCTACCGCTCTCAGCTAAAAGAGGACACAATCTCGTACAAGGGGTGGAGTGTGTCCTTGAGGTATGGATCAACCGATGAGTGATATACCGTCAAAATACAACGGTTAAAACAAATCAGAGTATTCAGCGCGCCCTGGAGGACTTGAACCCCCGACATCAGGTTTTGGAGACCTGCGTTCTACCAACTGAACTAAGAGCGCACAAGCTGAATGAACTCTGATTGCTATCCTCTATATAGTTTAACAGGTATTGGGATGGGTCTTGTGAGTTTTGATAGTTTTTCATCCCTCATCGCGCTTCCCTCATCGCGTTAGGGTTGCCTCGTAGCGTCCCTTACCCCTCTTTCTTAGGTGAGAGCACGATCGAAGCGCTGCTTCAAGCGAGTTGCTTTTCCAATGCGATCGCGCAAGTAGTAGAGCTTCGCCCGACGCACTCTGGAGCGACGCAAGATCTTGACACTCTCAATTCGGGGAGAATGTAGTAAAAAAACTCGCTCCACGCCAACGCCTTGAAAGGTCTTGCGAACCGTTACAGTCTTAGAAATGCCTGTGCTTGCCATCGCGATCACGACGCCTTCATAAGGCTGAGTGCGCTCTTTCTCGCCCTCTTGGATAATCACGCCGACTTTGACGGTATCGCCGATCTGGATGTTCGGCAAATCTGACTTCATTTGCTCCGCTTCAATTGAGCGAATAATTTCTTGCGCTTTCATATAAGGCTTCAAAACTCACAATTGCTCACTTTAGCTTATGAAGGAGCATTTCGTCTAGATTCACTGTAAAAACTTTTGCAACAATCGTTAAGTCACACTTAAATTCCCGCTTCCATCCCCCCCGTGGGGATTGAATTCAACTATCTAGGTAGCTTTACTGAGCTTTATGACAAACACACTTCATCTATGTAAAGCCGCAGCAAAGGAACTCACTCAATGGCCGTAACTGTTTCCGTATTCCAACCTCAGTTAGCTCTGCACATTCCCGATGGCTTTCTGAGTTTGCCAATCATTCTAGTGACCTGGATACTGGCGATCGCACTGATTGCAATCTGTCTTCAGCGTGTCCAAGCTACGTATCAAGAACGAGCCGTTCCCTTGATGGGTGTATGTGCTGCCTTTATTTTTGCAGCACAAATGATTAACTTCCCGATACCGGGGGGTACGTCGGGTCACTTGCTGGGCGGCACGCTGGCAGGGGTTTTATTGGGGCCGTGGGCAGGATCGCTAGTGATGGCAGTCGTGTTTATTGTGCAGAGCGTTTTGTTTCAAGATGGTGGCTTGACAGTGTTGGGAGCCAACATTGTAAATATGGGGCTGATTGGTACATTTGGCGGCTACTACCTCTACAGATCGATCCGGTATGCTTTGGGACGGGATTCGCTGCGGGGTGTTTTGATCGGGGCGGCGATCGCAGCGTGGACGAGTGTATTTGTCTCGTCAATTGTTTGTGCCTTTCAGCTTGCCCTCTCTGGAACCGTTCCGCTCAATGTCGCCATTTCTGCAATGGCGTTCTGGCATTTCATGATTGCGATTGGAGAAGCGGTGATTACAGTGGTAGCTGTGAGCTACATCTGGCGCACTCGTCCGGATCTGATGTATCATCCGCCTCGCCATGCCGTAGCAGATACCTCTCGTTCTTATTCATCGCGTTAGATTTGCAGCATTAAAACAGCCTTGTCCGTCGTTAAAAAAGGAAAGCTAAACTTATGAGTAATGCTTCTAGAACTAGAAATCGTGCGTTTCTGCTGAGTGGATTGGGAATTGCACTACTAATTGCAGTATTTCTGTCGCCGTTTGCGAGCCAAGATCCCGATGGTCTCGATCGCGTGTCGCAAGATCAAGGCTTTGGGCATAAAGCATCGGAAGAACCCATCGCCCACAAGCTGCCGTTCTACCAGGTATTCGATGAATATGCGCTACGGGGTGTACCAGAGCAGGTGTCAACTCCAATCGCGGGCTTAGTTGGAACTTTGGCAACCTTTGGTCTGGCTTGGGTAGCAGGAAAGGCATTGATTCGGAACAAGCCTGAAGAGAGTGATGTGCAAGATAGATAAGCTGATGGACGTTAAGGTTCTCTATCAGCTTTTTTAATGCGCTGCTAATCTCAGAGATGGTAATCACACATTAATCACACAGAGGAGTCTTGGCAAAGGCTTGTGCCTGCTGCTTTGTGTTTGCATGACAAGTGCGTAGATAACTCCAAAAAACTTGTGTGGGAACTCCAACAGATTGCTCCTACAAATTCCATTCTAAAACCTGCCTCCGATCCAGCTTTACTTACCGCTCATTCCTTAAATGCTTTTACATCTTGGAGCCGTCCTCCTCGCAACTGAAAGTCAGACGAACACGATTTGGACGCGGTTAACGGCGCGATCGCGGCTTTTATGCACGCTGCTCATTGTGTTCGCAACAGCCCTTACTCCGAACGGGCGATGGTGGACGTGGGCAATGTATGCGATCGCGATCGCACTGCTCATTCTGATCAGCCGAGTCCCGTTACTGCCTCTATTGAAACGGGTTGCCGTCGAACTGGTATTTGTGAGTGTTGTGCTAATCGGCACATTATTTCGTCAGGGCGGAGACGTATTGTTTCAATGGGGATGGATACAGATCACAACTGAGGGTCTTACGGTTTTGGGTAGCGTTACCCTAAAAGCCTTTTTATCGCTGTTAACCGTAAACGTTCTAATTCTCACCACATCGATTACAGCATTGCTTCATGCGTTGGCTGAACTGAGGACTCCGCCGTTGTTAGTCGCTATTTTTTCGTCTATGTACCGCTACATTAATGTTTTAGTAGATGAGTTCAATTCTATGCAAAGAGCGGCGCGATCGCGTAACCTCATGAGCGATCCGAGACGGCAACGTACTGTGATTGGAAATATGATCGGATCTTTATTTATCCGAACCTATGAGCGAGGCGATCGCGTTCATCAAGCGATGTTAGCGCGGGGTTATTCAGGGCTGCCTCCCGTTGCAAAAATGCCTCAACCCTCGCGCCTTGATATTGCCCTTCTCACGCTCACTATTGTTATTTTATTGATTGGTCAAGCTATTTATCTGTAATTCATGCATCATAATCCGATCACGATTTATAACCTCAGCTATCGCTACACAGATGGCACACAAGCTTTAAACTCGATTAGTTTATCCATTCGAGCAACTGAGCGAGTAGCATTGGTGGGCGCAAACGGCTCAGGAAAATCAACGCTATTGATGCATTTTAATGGTTTAATTTCGCCCCAAGTGGGAGAAGTGGTCGTCGGAGAGTTGACAGTTGAGCCTCAAAATTTGAAGCAGATTCGTAACTTTGTCGGGTTAGTGTTTCAAAATCCCGACGATCAAATTTTTATGCCAACAGTTTGGGAAGATGTGTCCTTCGGGTTGCTCAACCAAGGCGTTCGAGGTGAAGAATTAGAACATCGAGCCGCTCACGCCTTGCGATCGGTAGAGCTTGATCCAGAACTTTTTGGGTCTCGAAACGCCACGGGGCTATCTGGAGGTGAGAAAAAACGAGTGGCGATCGCAGGGGTTCTGGCGATGCAGCCACAGGTGCTTGTGTTAGATGAACCCTCTGCCCAACTCGATCCGCGATCGCGGAGGCGATTAATTGAGTTGTTAGATTCATTGCCTCTGACACAACTGATTGCCACTCATGATTTAGATCTGGCGTTGGAATTGTGCGATCGCACCATCGTTCTTAGCGAAGGAGAAATTGTTTACGATGGCAATACACATCGCGTTATGAGCGATCCAGAATTGCTGGAAAGACATGCTTTAGAATCGCCGCTTAGCTATAGCCGTCCCTATTGTCAGATCGAACATTCTCCTTAATTCGCGATCGCCACTCTTCGATATAACTTCAGATAAAGTTAAATTACAGAACGGCTGTTAAAGCTTTTGAGTAGGCGCTACAGTGGAATTTGCACTCTATGCGGGGGTCTTCAGATCGAAGATTCCAATCCTCTCTTGAAAGGTGTTTCATCGTCTTATGTCTTTTCTGACTTTTCTACGGCGATATCGTCTCTCTAGTTTACTATTTGCCCTCTGTTTCAGTGGAGTGCTACTAGCAGGAAACGTTTCCTTATTGCAAGCAGCCAATGCCGTTGAAGCTCCCATAACGGAATCAACCACAGCAACAGTCCGCAAAACCGTACTTCAAAATGGATTGACTGTTCTGACCAAAGAAGTGCCTACTGCACCAGTTGTCACGGTGCAAGCTTGGTATCGGGTTGGGTCGCGCAACGAAGCGCCGGGGGTGAATGGCATTGCCCACCAACTTGAACATCTTATGTTTAAGGGCACGAAAGATCGCCCGATTCAGTTTGGTCGGTTGTTTAATGCGCTAGGTAGCCAATCCAACGCGTTCACCAGCTATGACCAAACCGCCTATTTTGGCACGGTCGAGCGCGATAAACTGCGATCGCTCCTTGCTCTGGAAGCCGATCGAATGCAGGGTGCGCTGATGACCGCAGATGCGCTGAAAAGTGAAAATCGTGTCGTGATTTCTGAGTTGCAAGGCTATGAAAATAGTCCAAGTTATCGCCTCAGCCGCGCGGTGATGAAAGCCGCAATGCCAACGTCTCCCTACGGTCTGCCTGTTGGCGGCACGAAAGCTGATGTTGAGAAATTCACGATCGAGCAAGTCCGGTCTTACTACCAAAATTATTACAGCCCCAACAATGCAACCCTGCTGATCGTGGGTGACTTTCAAACTGAGCCGACCTTAAAAGCAGTTCAAGAACTGTTTGGCAAAGTGCCGAATCGTGGTAAAGCTGCCGAAGCGCCAACTCCTCAGAGCGCATTTAAGACGGACGGAGCAAGCTTAAACGCGACCCAGAAGTCTGCATCACCGATCGTGCTGCGTGAGCCAGGTAGTGCCCTTTTGATGCAAGCGGTTTACCCCTTACCAGATGCCAAGCACCCTGACGTACCTGCGCTGAACGTCCTCGATTCGATTTTGACGCAAGGACGCAGTTCTCGTTTCTATCAAACGTTAGTCGAAGGCGGACTTGCCAGCGACTATAGCGGGTATGCGGCCAACATGATCTCCGGCGGATGGTATCAACTCTCTGCTACCGCGACACCAGGGCAAGAGTTGGCTAAGCTCAGTCAGACGGTTGAAGCGGTGTTCGCCGATATTCGTAGCAAGGGAGTCACACCAGAAGAATTGAAACGTGCGAAAACTCAGTTGCGATCGTACATTCTGCTGCGCAACCGGGATGTCACTAACCAAGCCTTTCAGCTTGGCGATGATCAGACAACTACAGGAGATTACCGTCGTACCGATCGCCTCTTAGCGGCGATCGACCAGATTACGGTTACCGATATCGAGCGCGTCGCAAAAACCTATTTTGCGCCTCAGAAGCTAACCTTAGGCTACTTTGAGCCGAGTACGCTCGACCAAAAAGCAGGCGGCGCGGTGAATTCTGGACAAACGACGGAGCAGTTTAACGCGGGTCCGCCCGTTGATCCCTCTCAAGTTGCAAAGTATCTCCCTGCGACGACCCAACAGGCTAACCAACCTGCTCAAGCTTTGCCTGAGAAAGTTGTGCTTCCGAACGGCTTGCGGGTGCTGCTGCTCAAAGATTCGAGTACCCCGACCGTATCGTTGAGTGCCCATGTATTTGCAGGGCAAGAGTTTGATACAACCACTAAAGCGGGTCTTGCTAAACTCACTGCTGAAAACTTAACGAACGGCACGACAACTAAAGATGCGCTAACACTAGCGAAAACGCTAGAGGATCGCGGTATCAACTTTAGCGTCAGCGCTAACCGTGAAAGCGTGTTTATGAATGGAAGTGCATTAGTTGAACATCTGCCGACTTTGATTCAGACAATGGCAGATGTATCGCAAAATGCATCGTTTCCAGACAAAGAACTGGAACTGAGCCGTCAACGGACACTGACCGCCTTAAAAGTGCAGTTGGACAACCCACAATACGTGGCGAGACAAGTTTTCCAGCAAACGGTTTATCCTGAAAATCATCCCTTCCACAGCTTCCCAACAGAGGCAAGTTTGAAGGCGATTGCACGTCAGGATGTAGTGAAATTTTACAAGTCGCACTATCGTCCTGATAGGACCATTATTTCCTTCGTTGGCGATTTTGACCCAACGCAGGTAAAGACGCTATTGCAACAAGAACTAGGAGGCTGGAAAGTAGAAGGTAAAGCCCCTACTCTGGTATTCCCAAGCGTTACTCAACCCACGCAAGTCGTGCGGCGCTATCAGGGCATTCCGGGTAAAACTCAGTCAGTGACGTTGATCGGAAATGTGGGGATCAATCGTCAAGATCCACGGTTCTATAATGCCTCTGTGATGAACCAAATTTTGGGAGGCGACACGCTATCAAGCCGATTGGGAGGAGAAGTGCGCGATCGCCAAGGTTTGACCTACGGCATCTACAGCTACTTCCAAGCGGGGAATCGGCAAGGCCCATTCTTGGTGTCGATGCAAACCGCGCCGGAAGATGCCGATAAAGCGATCGCAAGTACGCTGAAGTTGTTAGACGAATTCCGCAACCAGGGCATTAACACCGCAGAATTAACGACTGCTCAGCGATCGCTCACTAGTGGCTATCCGGTTGACCTAGCAAATCCAGATAGTTTGGCAAGCGCAATTCTGCTCAATGAAGTCTACGGTTTGAATGTGTCAGAGTTGCGCCGGTATCCGAAACAAATTGAAGGGGTGACTCAAGCGCAAGTCAATCAAGCGGCTCAAGACCTGCTGAATCCCGATAAAATCGTAGTTGTTACCGCTGGACCGCCAAAATAATGCGTCATTTAGGTCATTGAGGCATTTAGGCAAGATAAGGTGCGATTATTGGCAAAGCACAACTCCGGAACAACCGCTTAGAGCTTTTCAATAATCGCACCTATCTTTTCAGGTAGTTGCTTTTGGAGGATTTCAAGTCATTTTCAGACCGAAGGAATACAAACAAGACACGAACCTCATTTGAACATTACTATTCAATTGCTTAAACACACAACCGATTTGAGTTTGATATATTGACCCATATTTGTTCCTGCTCAACTTGATCTATAAACCGATCGACTTGCAACAATCATGAAGGTGCTAATCCAGAGCGTGAGAATAAATTGTGCAACCTAAGTTCCAATGTCACCTTGCACCTAGAACAACATCACTTCACCGCTAAGAAGAATCCGCATAGCAAAGGTTTCAATATAATGAGGAAGTCTTTGTTGCCACGAACCATACATGTCTTTGACACCAAACTTTAATGCTAGTGAATAAATTTTAATGGTTCTTACGAACATGCCAACGATGACATAACCAAACTTGTGAACGGTGTGAACTGGAACACGCTAGTAGTGAGAAAATTCCATCATGGCAGTAAACACATTTTTCTTACTATCAACTTCACGCTAACTGAAGGGATGATGCATAAGGTGTGATCATTTACGACAAATGCCATTGATACATAGCTGATATCGAAAACGTTAGTGAACAATTTATTCAAACCAATCTGGGGTCGATGAATGAGATAATGCCCTGCTCCTGAAAGCGAAATCCTGATGAGCGCCATGAGTGGAACAAACAGATACAGAGGCATATACTGAGCATGAGTTAATTGCAACACTTGAACAGCCGCATAGGAAATCAGTAATAGAATCGTGGCGGCATCAAATATAGAATTCATTTGAGCCACTTTCTTCATTTGAGAAAAAGGAGCTTATGCAAAATGAGGGATAACTGAATTAGAACTTATGTGTGAATTGCGATCGCGCGTCTAACATAACGCTGTCGCTCGCCTCCTCCAAGGCAAGCATCGAGCCGCAGACCCCAGAAAAAACCATTAAAAAAGACATCAGAGGCACGTTCCAAAGCAAACTGGAAACGCTCTAATGTCTGAATCTAGTTAAAAATAATGAATTCGTGAGGTACACGAACCGACGAGAAACGTCCCTTTAATTGACTGGTTTTAGCTTCGTAAGTTTCAGTTTAAAAGGCCCGCCTGTCGTTTCCCCGAACGCTTTGACCCGAATGATGTAATCTCCAGTTTTTGCGATGCGGGTAAACAGCAGCGAATTGGTTGTGCCATCTAAACCATCATCATTTTCAGCCACCGTCGAGCCTTGCTTGGTCATCAGCGTCACGATCGTATCAAAGGTGTTGGAGACGAGATCCACCGAAATTTGATCGCCTGTTTGCAGTTGAATCGCGTAATCCCGCGCAAAGTTTCCTTGACCTGTAGGAATATCGGATTCTGACAAGCGATCGCTGATCTCTTGCCCCGATGTCAGAGGAATGGGCGCATAAATTCGGCTTTGAGCAGGTTTTGACGGTTGAGCCTGGGCAGGCAACAGAACTAAAGCGGGTAGAACAGACAGTAAAGCAGTCAGTCGTTTCATGATCATCGTCTTCGCTCGGTGAGTCTTATTGGGTTGAAACAAGGGTAGCTTCGAGATCGGATAGCTCGACTGCCCCAGAGAACGTTCGCCCATTCATAACAAAGAACGGTGTGCCTTCGATCCCCAGTTTTTCGGCCAGATCAACATCGGTCGCGATCGCGGCAGCCGCGGTTTGACTTGTGCGATCGCGATTAAATCGATCGACATCCAAGCCTAACCCCTTAGCCGTCTCCAGGTAGAATGCTTCACCCATTCTCTTCTGACCCTCAAACAGCGCATCGTGAAACTCCCAAAACTTTCCTTGCTCTCCGGCTGCCCAGGCTGCTTTAGCGGCAGGCAACGCCTGATCATGAATACCCGTCAGGGGGAAGTTTTTGTAGGTTAACGTTACTTCACTGCTGTGTTTCTCCACAAATTCTCTTAGCGTTTTGGAAGCGGAGGCACAGTAGGGACACTGAAAATCGGAAAACTCAACCAAAACGGCTTTCCCTTGCTTTGCTCCTTTGGTTGGAGATTTTCCAATTACCGCTTTTGGATTTCGTTGTAAATTTTGTATAAAAGACTGTTGTATTTTACGTTGTTCATCCTGTTGCTGCTTTTGATAGGCTTGCACAGATTCTATGATGACTTCCGGATGCGCCCGAATAATTTGCAGCACTTGTTCCTCTTGAGGAGTGGTCACGTTAGCGGCTCTGACCAAACCCGGCCAACTCAACAATGCCAAACTAATCAACACTAGTCCTGCCCATGCTAGTGCGGTCCATTGTTTGATTCTCTTCATCGTCTCAACCTTGGTCGCGCGTGGTGCATTTGAAATATAGCTCAAATCAGGAAAGGGAGTGTGCTGGAACAAGTTGAGCCGCGAGAAAAATAACTCCATACCCTATACTCCAACCCGTATACTGTTACTTTGAGAACGCGCTAAACAGAAAGAGGGCAGTGTATGGCATCCATTCGCGAGTTGCATCAACAACTTCTTCGCAAAGAACGATCGGCTGTGGAAATCGCTCAAGAGTCACTGAATCAGATTGACGCCTTGGAGCCAAAGTTGCACAGTTTTTTGCACATCACTCGCGATCGCGCCTTAGAGCAAGCCAACCAAGTAGACGCTAAACTCGCTGCCGGAGAAGAAATTGGGCTGTTGGCCGGGATTCCGATTGGCATCAAAGACAACCTCTGCACGCAAGGCATCCCAACAACGTGCGCCTCTAAAATTTTGCAAAACTTCGTCCCACCCTATGAATCTACAGTGACGCAGAAGCTCCGAGATGCAGGGGCAGTGATGGTGGGCAAAACCAATCTTGATGAGTTTGCGATGGGCGGTTCGACAGAAACCTCTGCCTTTGAAAAAACGGCCAATCCGTGGGATACGGCACGGGTTCCAGGCGGTTCATCCGGCGGATCGGCCGCGGCGGTGGCAGGCGGAGAATGCGTCGTGTCGCTCGGCTCGGATACAGGCGGCTCGATTCGTCAGCCTGCGTCGTTTTGCGGCATTGTGGGCATGAAGCCGACCTATGGCTTGGTGTCGCGCTATGGCCTAGTAGCGTTTGCGTCATCGCTTGATCAGATCGGTCCGTTTGGACGATCGGTCGAAGATTCAGCAATTTTGTTAAGTGCGATCGCAGGCTACGATCCCAAGGATTCCACCAGCTTAAAAGTCGAAATCCCGGACTATACCCAGTTTCTCATCCCCGACCTGAAAGGAAAGAAAGTCGGCATTATTACAGAAACCTTTGGCGAAGGGCTTGATCCGGACGTGGAGAAAGCGGTGAGAGCTGCGATCGAGCAGTTAAAGGCGCTTGGTGCAGAAGTTCGAGAAATCTCCTGTCCTCGTTTCCGCTACGGAATTGCTGCCTACTACATCATCGCGCCGTCTGAAGCCTCGGCAAATCTGGCGCGATATGACGGGGTGAGGTACGGCAAGCGCATCGAAAATGCTGAAGACTTGATGGACATGTATACTCGCACCCGTGCAGAAGGTTTTGGCGCAGAAGTCAAGCGCCGCATCATGATTGGAACTTATGCGCTTTCAGCCGGATATTACGATGCGTACTATATTAAAGCTCAGAAAGTCCGAACGTTGATCAAGCAGGATTTTGAGAACGCCTTTGAAAGTGTAGATGTGTTAGTGTCTCCAACTGCGCCCACGACTGCCTTTAAAATTGGGGATAAATCTGCCGATCCGCTCAGCATGTATCTCATCGATTTGATGACGATTCCGGTGAATCTAGCAGGTCTACCCGGAATGAGTGTTCCCTGTGGATTCGACTCGCAGGGACTGCCGATCGGCTTACAAATTGTTGGCAATGTGTTGCGCGAAGACCAAGTGCTTCAGGTTGCCTATGCCTATGAGCAGGCAACGGAATGGCACAAGCGGGTTCCACAGCTTTAGCTCGATCAGCGCAGAGCGCTGCTCCAGCATCTAACTCCAAGGAACCGCATCTAATGATCTGATTAGATTGATTAGATCGATCTAATGAACAGAGAGACGGCAGAACGATAACAGCAGTTAATCCCCAAGGGACTGTCCTATGTCTAAAAATTTGTGGGAGCCTCCTCGGTTACGAGTCGGTCAAGACCTTGAAGAAGAACGTCGTGCCACCTGGCTGGAATTATTTTTTGATCTAATCTTTGTGGTGGCGATCGCAGAACTGGGTCACACCCTTAGTGAAGATGTTTCGGTCAACGGCTTCATTGGCTTCGTGGTTCTGTTTGCACCTGTCTGGTGGTGTTGGGTGGGTGCAACGTTCTACGCCACTCGGTTTGATACCGATGATCTGGGTCAACGCCTGCTGACGTTTACCCAAATGGCGATCGTGGCGTCGTTAGCGGTCAATGTGCATTACGGATTAAGCAAAACTGCGATCGCATTTGCGCTGTCATATGCCGCATTTCGAAGCGTTTTGATTATTCAATACCTGAATGCAGGTCATCACATCCCCATAGCTCGACCGTTGAGCCGTTGGTATGCGGCTGGATTTGGGTTAGGAATGCTTTGCTGGCTCCTGTCGATCGCTGTCCCTGCCCCGTGGCGATTTTTGCTATGGCTCCTCGGATTAGTCATTGACTTTATGACGCCCTTGACGGCAGGACGGTTAATCCAACAAGTTCCGCCCAGCTTATCGCACATTCCAGAACGGATGGGGCTGTTTGTGATTATTGTATTGGGTGAATCGGTCTTATCCGTGGTGCAGGGCATCTCTGGGCAAGTGTGGACTGCTCCTACCGTCGCCATTTCACTTTTAGGGTTGAGTACGGCATTTAGCGCTTGGTGGCTCTATTTTGATAGTGTTGATGGCTCTCCTCTTCGAGCAATGGGAGCCGGTCGCCCACTGCAAGGTTTAGTTTGGCTATACGGACACTTGCCATTTGTGGTTGGACTTGGCGCTACCGGCATTGGGGTCGGACATGCGATTAAATATGCGACTACAGCAATCCCAGAGAACGATCGCTGGCTTTTAGCAGTGGGCGCAGTGTTGAGTTTAGGAGCGTTAGCCCTGATTCATTACCTCACTTGTGCCTCCGGTATGAGAAAGATCAGATTAGCAAAGTACCGATTGGGATCAGCGTTAGCAGTGTTAGGGGTGGCGATCGTAGGACAAAACCTTTCTCCAGTTGTGTTTGTCGGACTGATCGCCCTCGCTTATTTAGTCCAAGTTGCTTTAGGATTACGAGAAAGTCGCTCCCTTTAGGAGGAAACTCTCTTGCTCAAGCTTGTCACGCTTCTTTTACTCAGCAGCATGACGGTCATGGCGGGTGCAACCATTTCTCCTGCCTTGCCTAAAATTCAAGATTTCTTTCGCACCGAATCAGACGCTGAGTTTTGGGTCAAGCTGCTTCTGACCATGCCCGCATTATTTACGGCAATTAGCGCACCGTTTGCTGGCGCAATCATCGATCGCTTTGGTCGAAAGCCTCTGTTGATTGGCGCAGTCATCCTTTACGGCTTAGCAGGTGGTTCTGGATTAGTTCTTAGTTCTCTCAAGGGTCTACTGATTGGACGGGCACTGCTTGGTTTATCGGTCGGCGCAATCATGACTACGGCAACAGCACTGGTCGCTGACTATTACCAAGGGGTAAAACGCAATCATGTAATGGGGACTCAGGCAGCTTTTATGGGATACGGAGGAGTCGCCTTTCTAACCTTAGGCGGGTTTTTGGCAGATGCAAGTTGGCGATTGCCGTTCCTCATCTATTTGGTGGCGTTTGCGATCGTTCCTCTTGCTATCTTTACCCTGACTGAGCCTAGAACATCTCAAATTGCAGCTTCTAGCAATGGTAATGAACCCGTCGATCAGTTACCCATTGCAACGGTAGCGGTAATTTTTCTGTTGACATTCATTACGATGGTCGCTTTTTATATGATCCCAGTGCAGCTGCCGTTCTATCTCCAAAGCCTGGGTCAGGGCGGCGGTAAGGAAAGCGGACTTGCGATCGCGGCGTGTACCTTAGCCAGTGCAACGATGTCTACCCGCTACAGAAGCGTCAAAAGCACGCTTAGCTTTCAAGGAATCTTGGTCTGCGTCTACTTATTGATGGGAATTGGCTACATTGCCATTTCTCTGTCCGGGAGCTACGTATTCGTCGTCTTAAGTCTATTGATCGCCGGACTTGGACTAGGGCTACTGATGCCAAATATGAATGTTTGGATTAATGCGATCGCTCCTATTCAAATTCGAGGACGGTTACTAGGCGGCGTAACCTCTGCCATGTTCTTGGGACAGTTTTTCTCACCTATTGTGGTGCAACCGATTGCCAGTCGCTTTGGTTTAGGGCTTGCTTACGGAGTTATTGGTCGCCTACTGCTAGGCTTAGCTGCTTTAATCGTTGTTGCCTCATTCTTTAATCGTACAAGCCTAAAGGCAAGAAGCCAGGAATAAAAGATTTATCAGTCTAGTCGCAAGGCTAATATGACAATTTAGTTTTTTAGTTCTGGATACTCTATCTCAGAAGTATGCGTCAGAACCCGTAAAAGCGTTGTGCAGCACTTGCTAAAGCATCAGAAGAATCTATTGGATGAAACTCATAAACTGGCTCTTTCTGCTGAATTAAACTGAATCGAACGGAGAACAGCAAGCTTGCATCGTCAATGGCACTACGCCTAGTTGTATTAAATCCTTTTGTATTGGATCGTTGTGCTGAACGCCCCACACCCCAGCTTCTTTCTCACTCGCAAGAACAAAGCAAGAGATCGAGGTCGCCCATGCAGATGGGACTGACCTTACGGCATCTCGGGTTCTAAGCCCCACTGATGCTTCAGGAAGTGACGATACATTGTTTCGCGCATCAGCATTTGCTCGTACATTTTGACCAAGAAATCTTGGGCTTGTTCACGGCTCATCTTTTGCACTTGGGTCTCGAAAGAGCGGATGTTGAATTGTTGTTCTAAGCTTAGCTCTACAGGTTGACTCATAACAAACTCCAATGTAAGAGAGTAGACGACAATGTAAGAGAGTAGACAGATTACGGAACCAACGGCTGATATCGTCAACAGTGGATCCTGGCAAACGAGGTTGATTCCTTAAAAATACCCAATGTGGGAAGGCATTTATCGCTTGTTGTTAACAAAGATAACAAGCATTTGACAAAATGGCCATACCCCCCTTGGAGTGATTTAAAGATGTAATCCATTATTCAGAGTTTGCACTTAGATAGACCCCCTCTTCTGTCTAGAGGAGAGAAGAGGAGTATGATTGATATTCCTTGTGAGTGAGGAAAAGCTGAAACTGCCAGTTTCGCTGGGTTACAAAAGAGTTAAAGAGTCAAGAATAATACAAAAGTACATCCTGTTTTTACCCGCAGAGCGAACTATTGCATCTGTCTTGATGCCTCGGACTATCTGAGAATTTTTGAGTAGAGGTAGCAGAAAAAAGAGGCGCTATTCGTTATGTCGGCTCTACTGTTTTCCTATTCAGTGCCAGCGTGCTTTGCTCAGCGCAACGCTTCTACCGGCTAAGTAGACGTTTCGATTCGCTTCATCTTTACTTTCCAGCGTCGGTCGAAATAATAATAACGGTGATGTTATCGCGTCCGCCTCGGTCTTTAGCCGCGTTAATTAAAGCCAATGCTGCTTTCTCACAGACCTGAATCGACTCTAATTGGGTGGCGATGATTTGATCAGACAGTTCCTCTGTCAGTCCGTCTGTACATAGCAAGATGCGATCGCAGGGCTGCACCTCAATTGGCTGAATGGCGACGGGCTGGAGGTCTTCTCGCCCCAAACATTGGGCCAACACATGCCGCCACGGATGCGATCGCGCTTGCTCAGGGGTGAGTTCCCCTAGTTGCACCGCCCGTGCCACCCAAGTATGGTCTTCTGTCAGTTGCTGTAATATCGCGTCTCGCAGCCGATATAGCCGAGAATCTCCAACGTGAGCGCAGAGCGGTTGCTCATCTCGAAACATCAGAACAACCAGCGTCGTACCCATATCAGCGCGCTCTGGATGCTGAGTTTGATCGTTTAGAATGGCTTGATTTGCCTCTAAAATCGCTTTCTCCAGAAGTTGCTCAGACGGAATCGCAGAATTCCAATGCTGGGTGAGAAACGTTTGAATGATGTCTGTGGCAATACGGCTGGCTTCTTGCCCGCCTGCATGTCCGCCCATACCATCTGCTACCACAAAAAAGCGCCCATCAGAATCAACAACGTAGGAATCTTGATTGGCAGAGCGGACTAACCCGGTATCAGTCATCCCGGTAAAAAGGCGTTTCATGATTCGATCAGCGAGAAACTTGGGTGAAAAAGGTTGAGCTTCCTAAATACTATTCAACTCGATTCGTACCCAAGTGGGCGAAAACTTCACTTGAGCCATACGCTAACTAGGGCATTCGATCGTAACGATCTAGCTTCAGCATCAGTCGAATCAGCGCTATCCCGCTAATCAAAGCAGCAACGCCAGGAATCGCCGCGGCCCAAGCAAACTGGCTCACGAGCAAGATGGTCGCTGATATCGTAAAAGCACAAGTCAACAGCGTATAATTTGTGCCCATGTTGACCCCACTGATGCGGCGCAACACCCGATCAGTTTCCGTCGATCGCACCCGAACCCGGATATCTCCCCGCTCTAACTTATCGAGCGTGTCTTCGATCCGACGCGGTAGTCCAAATGCCGTGTTGCCAACCTGCACGGCTTGCCGACCTAACTCGTTGATGATGCTACTTCCGGCTTCTGAAGAATTTCCATTGGTCATAAGCTGCATTGCAAATGGTCTTGCAACCTCCATAAAGTTAAATTTTGGATCTAGCCCTTTGCCTACCCCTTCGAGCGTAGAGAAGGCTCTCATAACGAAGGTAAACGTTGCTGGAAACCGGAACGGCTGACCGTAGGCGACTTCATACAAATCATCGCTAATGGCTGAAATGGACTGGTCTTCAAAAGGCTTGTCCATGAAATTGTCCAGCATAAACTGGACAGAACGACGCACCGGACCCATATCCTCGGCAGGAGCTAGCGCGCCAAGATCGATTAGCGATCGCACCACGCGGTCAGCATCTTTCTGAGCGATGCCAAAGAAGGTATCCAACAGACGCTCGCGAGTGACGGGCTGAACCTGCCCCATCATGCCAAAGTCATAGAAAATTAAACTACCATCAGGGCTGACGGCAATGTTGCCGGGATGGGGATCCGCGTGAAAGAACCCATTATCCAATAGCTGATGAAGATAGGCTTCTGCGCCCAAGTTTGCAAGGCGAGTGCGATCAAGTCCCGCCGCTTCTAAGGCTTCATAGTGACTGATTTTGATCCCCGGCATGTATTCCAACGTCAAGACTCGCGGGGAAGTATAGCGCCAGTATACTCTCGGCACATCAACCCAGTCATACCCCCGAAAATTGCGTCGGAAGGTATCAGCATTCCGACCTTCGTTTAAGTAATCAATCTCCTGCCAAAGAATTTTGCAGCATTCTTCGTAAATCCCCGTCCAGTCGCGACCTTTACCCCATTCTCGATGGCTCTGAAAATAGCGAGTAATGCCTTTGAGAATCTGGAGGTCAATCTCGAATAATTTTCGGAGTCCGGGGCGTTGAACCTTGACAACGACTTCTTCACCAGAATGTAACTGCGATCGATGAACCTGTCCTAGACTAGCTGCCGCTAAAGGAATCGGATCGAAGCTGCGAAATAGCTCTTCAACAGATTTTCCTAAATCTTGCTCAATGATTGCCGCCGCCTGCTCGTAGCTGAAGGCAGGCACACGGTCTTGTAGTTTAGACAATTCTTCGACAAACTCAATGGAAAATAAGTCAGCGCGAGTTGAGAAGAGTTGTCCAAGCTTAATGAACGTTGGTCCAAGATCGAGCAACGTTTCTCGAACCCAGCTAGCCAGGGTTCTTCGCCGCTCGGCTTTTTTAGCGTCGGTTATGCCTCCCCGATAGCTCCAGGACTTGTTGTAGCGCCATCGCGCCATCATCAGTTTCAGAACAAATGACCAGATATCGAAATAGCGACGCTGTTTGGAGTAGCTTTCTCGACTCCAACGATAGGCTTTCGCACGATGAGATCGTCCTCTGGCTTTGCGCTTAGAGGGCAATTCACTGGGATAATCTGACACTTGCTCTTGCGGTCCAGTCAACAGATCTTGCTCCACTCCGAGCGGCGTTATGCTCAAATGCTTGCCGTTGCTTTCGCCATGTCCAAGCTGTGAGTTAGGACTCACAGGCAGATCTGCTGAGTGCTGAGAGGGGCTGGAGTCATTAGAAGAAACAGACACTCGACTTTCCAACTAAACTTTTGTTTGATTATCAACGCTATGTAGAGGAGTTGCCCAGATCCTTGCGGTAGAACCCACATTAAGACTGTTCTGAACGACTGCGGTAAAGCTTTAGCTGCGATCGCAGTTCGGCAATCTCAGCTCTCAAGTCGTCAATTGTGGCCTGTAGGTCACTCGATGGGGTTCCGGCAAAGTCGACGACGGTTGTGCCTGGAGTAGCAGTTGCAGCTCGAGATTGCATCGCGATTTCTTCTTCGCGGGCAGCTCGCTCCATCACATCATCGACAAAATTTCGCAAATTTTCTCGCTGCTCGGCGTCAAACTTGCCCAATTCACTGAGCGCTTCCGTAACGCCAGCCTCAACCTGCTCATATACGACCTCTGCGATCGCACGACCCACAAAAAAGGCACGAAGTAAAGAACTATTATTCATAAAAATTATTCCAGCGCTGCCCAAATTATAGCTTGTTCCCGCTTATGAAAGGGATGAAGGTAAAGTAAGCAAAACCATTCTTTCATGCCTCATGCCCAATTTAATAGCCCCCTAAAGGCTTCCTCAGTTTCCAGTTACGCTCCTCGTGAAGGGTTCTGGTGCACTCTCGCGCTGCTCCAAACTAGAAGGATTGGTGGCAGGTGCAGGAGCTGCCGCAGGCACTCCGGGATCTGTTGGCAATGCAGACGGTTCCCCAGGAGAAACGGCTTTAGGAATAGGCTTTGGAGCGGGTTCAACTGGACGGTAGAGGGGTGTTTCTTCAGGGACGGGAGCGCTGTCAAGCGGGTCAAGTTCGGTCTGCGGAGATGTTGAAGGCAACGATCGCTCTAGTTCTGGTGCGCCTTGAATAGGAGCCGGTCGGCTTGCTGGAACGTCTACTGAACCTTGCTCAGTTGAATTTGCTGGCATTGTCCAATCTGTGGTGGTAGGCGGCTTACTGTCATAGCTCCCCGGCATCTTCTCTAGAGGAATATCACCTTGGTCGCCGCTTGGAGAAAGGGTGCCTTTCCAGGAGCGATCGCTAAAGGTTTGCGCGGGATGAAAGATGCTGGCTCCAGGCGCTTTAGCAGCACTAATTCGCAGAGCTAAACCAAAGCCCAAACCTAAAGCGGTGGCAGCAGCTCCTGTAATCACCAAGAATTTTGGAAAGTGAGGACTCATCCCAGAATAAGCCGCAATAGGTTTTTGAGTAAGAGGTCTGGCAACAGGTTGGAGAGTCGGTTTGGGTGAAGCGTTGAGCGTTGCCGCTGATTGGGTAATTTTTAGTGGAGGCGGCGGGGGAGGAGTTTGAGGTGCTTTTGCGACACTGAGTGCATTCTGTTTTACAACGTCACGTTCTACAACTTTAGGAGACACTTCTTGTGGTGTTGTAAAGGGTAGGGTGATGGGCTGTGAGACAGGACGAGGGGATGATGTGGCTGCAGATGCAGCAGGGGAAGGCACACCCAGCAACGGCAGCGTCGTATTGGGTAGAAGACGCAGCCACTCCTCCACAGATTGCGATCGCAAGGCTGGATTCATCCCTTGCAAAATTGCTTCTTTAGTCGTGTCACTCCACGAATGCTGATCAAGCGACATCTGCGCGGTCGGAGCCTGACCCGATAATAAGTAATACAAAGTAGCCGCGAGACCATAGCGATCGATCGCAGTCTGACTCTCAGCGTCCCAGTTTAGAGTAAATGGATTGATTTGAGTGGGGGGTAGGCTGGGACTGGCTAGATCATGAGCAAATCCAAAGCCGACCAGAATAGCAAGGTTTGTCCCCTGACGCCGAATCAGCGATCGCGGTTGAATATTTCGGTGAATCAGTCCATTCCCATGCGCAACACTCACTGCTGAGCCAGCTTGCCGAATGTAATGAATTGCTTCGGCTTCTGCAAGCGCTCCATCCACAGAAACCAACGTTGCTAACGCTTGACCTGACACAAATTCCATCACCAGACAAGGAAGCTGGTCTTCTTCAAAGAAGTCTAAAACTCGAACGATGCTGGGATGCTGAGTTCTCGCCAACAGCCGGACTTCTTCAATAAATCTGGCTCTAAGCTGAGGAAAACTGCGAGTCACCTGCAAACTGGGATCTAGCGTCTTGATGACGACTCCCTGATTGAGCAGGGTCTGGGTCGCTAGGTAAGTTGCTCCAACACCTTCATCACCTAGCGCTTGGCTAAGCAGGTATTTCCCATTCTGAAGGGTTGCACCCGTTTGTAGTTTCATCTGACACTCCCCAGCAAGATCCCAATCATGCTACCTCTTTCAGAGCAAATTCCCAACTCTCAGGACTGATTCAAATCAGGACAAATTGCCAAGACAAATCCCAAATCCCATGCAATAAGGCGCTCTATCAAAGAGCGCCCATAACCAAAATTGCTTCAGATTGAGTTAGTTCGGATAGTTGAAAAATTAAAGGGAAAAAACAAAAAAGTTTAGCAACTGCGATCGCTAGGCTGGCTTGTCTTAGCTTAATGCTTTATGAAATGGCACTATTGAGACTCACTGTTTGACTTCGGACTGCACTCCAAGCCACATGGTGGGCTTTTGCCTCTTCCCCGTACCACTGAAGCGCAGAGTTAAACGCTACCCTATAGAAGTGTTGTGCAGTCTCAGAAAGTTGATCGCGAATACTTTCGGGCAATTCGTAATTACTTTGGTACGACATTCTAGCCGCCTCCAGTAAGTGAGATAATTTTCCAGTATTGCGGCTTAGGTCAGGAAATGCGCCTGTCCTACGGAATATCTTCAGAATTTAAAGGAGAGAACTTTGATTACGGGTACTTTGAGAACATCCAAATCAGAAGAAATTTTTGCAGCAGCTCAACAGTTAATGCCAGGGGGAGTCAGTTCCCCGGTGCGGGCATTTAAATCAGTCGGCGGACAGCCCATTGTCTTCGATCGCGTCAAAGGCGCATACGCTTGGGATGTAGACGGCAATCAGTACATCGACTACGTAGGCACTTGGGGTCCAGCGATCTGTGGGCACACTCATCCCGACGTGATTCGAGCCATTCAGGAGGCAGCGGAGAAAGGCACTAGTTTTGGTGCACCCTGCGCCTTAGAAAATGTGCTGGCTGAAATGGTGATTGATGCCGTTCCCAGCGTCGAGATGGTGCGCTTTGTCAATTCTGGAACTGAAGCGTGTATGGCAGTTCTACGCTTGATGCGCGCCTTTACCGGGCGGGAAAAAATGATCAAGTTTGAGGGCTGCTACCACGGACACGCAGACATGTTTTTGGTGAAAGCGGGTTCGGGTGTGGCAACGTTGGGGTTACCCGATTCTCCAGGCGTTCCCAAATCCACAACAGCAAACACGCTGACCGCTCCGTATAACGATTTGGATGCGGTGCGCCAGTTGTTTGAAGAGAATCCGGGGGAAATTGCAGGTCTGATTTTAGAACCTGTGGTGGGAAACGCTGGGTTTATTGTACCGGAAGCTGGATTTTTGGCAGGATTGCGGGAACTAACGCAAGAACACGGCGCGCTGCTGGTGTTTGACGAAGTGATGACGGGCTTCCGAATTTCTTACGGCGGGGCACAGGAGAAATTTGGGATTACGCCTGATCTTACGACGCTTGGCAAGGTGATCGGCGGCGGCTTGCCTGTTGGAGCGTATGGTGGACGCAAAGACATTATGGCAATGGTCGCTCCCGCAGGTCCAATGTACCAAGCAGGGACGCTATCAGGAAATCCGCTCGCTATGACTGCCGGAATTAAAACTCTAGAATTACTGCGCCGTCCTGGAAGCTATGAACACCTCGATCGCGTTACGTCCCGTCTGATTGCAGGATTGCTGGATGTGGCGAAAGAAACAGGGCATGCAGCGAGCGGCGGCTCAATTAGCGGCATGTTTGGGCTGTTTTTTGCCGAAGGTCCGGTGCATAACTACGAGGATGCGAAGAAGTCAGATCTCTCAAAGTTCAGCAAGTTTCATCGTGGCATGTTGGAGCAAGGCGTCTATCTTGCGCCGTCGCAGTTTGAGGCGGGCTTTACATCATTGGCTCATACCGATGAAGAGGTCGATCGCACGATCGAAGCGGCAAAAGCTGTGATGTCGAATCTCTGACTTTAAAATCTCTGAAGTAGAGAAAGGAGGGCAGGTTGACCTGCCCTCCTTTCTCTACTTAAAAATACAGGTGAAGAGTACTCTAATGAGTAATATCGAGAACATAAGAATTAGCTTATGATTAATCTGCAAAGGGGGACTGGCAACTCCCTTAAGATCTTCATTTACAGCGTTACAGCAACGAACTTAGAATAACTTGTGAAATGACACCCAAAAATCGGACAGGGAGCTAAGAGTAGTATCCTTGTTCAGTGGAGGTCAAATATTATGGCAGGTACTCGTCGTCAACACAGTGCAGAATTCAAAG
>JAHHHP010000058.1 GCA_019359275.1 Myxacorys chilensis ATA2-1-KO14
GCTCGCACCTTGGGGTTCACTTCGATGGCTGCTGCCAAACGGCAGTTCGCCAATCAGTTGGACAAGGTTTTTCCCCTACTACAATGAAACAGCCCTGCCGGCATCATCCTCATTTGATAGAACTGCGATCGCTCAATCAATTTTGTGCCTGATCTAGCCCTGAAAATTTAGTCCAACTTTAGTCCATTCCCTCAAGCCTTGAAATATTTCTGCTGAATTTCCCTGCTAGAAAAGCTTTTTATTGATTATATATTTTTTGAACTTCTGCCTGACCCGCAGAAGTCCAGAGGAGTGAGATACCGCCAGAACACTACCATAAATAATCGCCATGATTATTAGATCTGTTGGGAAACAAGGGATAATAACCAGCGGTGCGCGATGTTCTACCCATGCTGAATCTAGACAGCATTTTTAACCAGGATCGTCTACTACGCGCAATGACAGGTCTAAACTGCAAAGCGTTTGAGGCACTCCTGCTCGATTTTGCACAAGCTTATGAGCAAAGTCGAGTTAGAAAGAGCCCAAACATGGTATCGACACCTAGAATTAAATGAGTTCCTGAAATTCTTGTAACACCGTTAAGCCTGCTAAAAAACTGCGCTCTTCACTAATGTGCGGGAACTTAAGTTGAGAATCAGGAATTCCTTTTTGCAGTTGGCGCTGACGGAGCATGGCAAAGCTACCAGGCGCGAGAATTCGGAGGCGAGGAGGTGGAATATGATCTGGACGCTTCAAGGCGTAGGACATGTTTGCTGCTCGAAGCCGACGCTCGAAGCTACACAGAAAGGCTTGGGGATCGTCGAGAGTTTGACCTGAAGCCAGTTCGATGTTCACCAAATAGTGGGCAGGAGATTCGTGTTCGGATAGCGTAATGCAGAAATCCTCCAAAATAATCCCAACCTCGCGTTGCAAGCCCTGCATAACTTGAGTGGCGTGAAATTCTGTAGTTTTTTCAGACGTAGATGACAGCAATCCGCCCGCGCGATAGCGAAAGACAATCAGCGGCGCTTGATGATAAAAACCTACCACTTCCACCACATCCCCAATATCGTATCGATAAAAGCCGCTGTAGTTTGTCATCAAAATTCGGTAGTGCTTTCCCACTTTGACTTCGGGAGCAAGTAAAGTTTTCGGATGGTCTGATTCCCATTGATCTTGGGGGACAAACTCAAAAAAACCGCTCTCAATTGCAACAATGCTTCCATCGACATTCACATCGGGATAGACGCTCATGTTGCCTTCTGCCGAAGCATAAACGGCTCCGAACACCGGAATGTCATCAAAATACTCAGGAAATCGTTCAAAGTAAAAATCTGAGGTGCCGCCGCGGGCGGTGACGATCGCAGATAGCCCTTCCCAAGCGTGTTTAGGCGTGAGCCGTCCCTGCACTTGCAGTACTCGCTTCAACTCATTTGCGCGACGGGGAGACGGGAACCATTGCTGCTCTAAAGTCACTCGCAATTCTGGTTCTAGCGGTAACCAACTTGCAATCGTGCCCGTCTCCAAGTCATGAATCAAATTTTCAGCATATTGCTCTAGATAGGCGCAGATGCGAAGAATCAGCATCGGGTAGTTGGCGGCGATCGCGCGAGTTGAAGCAGAGCGCAAAGCAAACAGTAAACACACGTAATGACGAGCTAAACTGTCTCCGATCAGCGTTGTTTGTGGTGGATGAGCAAAAATTTGGCTGAACAGAAATGGATTCATCCGAAACACGCCTGCCGCCGCCGAACCATAATCAATTCCCCCGCTTGTGCGCCCAAATAGCCGTGCGGGATTGGTGATCAAGGTTTTGCCAAACTGATTTCCTCGCGATCCTGGGGACTTGGTTTTGTCAACCCTTTCGGAGCTTTGCGAAGCGAATCGCAGCGCATCATTCAGAAAGCCAATGCTGGTGAGGTTTGATCGACGCAGCGAATTTTGAAATCGAACTGTCACCGGAATCATTTTCTTCGTGCCCGTTGAACCACTGGTCAGACTGAAATAAGCCACCGGATCAGCCGTCAGAATATTTGGTTCGCCCCTCATCATGCGCTCGATATATGGCTCATAGCTGCTGTAAGGCAGCACGGGAACCTGTTCCTGAAATTGAGTGATCGCTTTAATGTCGCTTAACCCGTATTTTTGACCATATTCAGTCCTTTGATGCCGGTTTAAAACAGAGCGTAAGAACTGCTCTTGGACAGCTAACGTTCGACGAGTTTGACGCACAAAATTGGCTTTGGTTGCTTTAGCAATGGTCACTAAAACAGGTAATAAATTTGTCATTTCGAGCTTGCCACTCCAATTCGTTTATCTTTTGCGCTTCAACAACCAAACCATCACGATCGCAATTAGAACCGCGACGCCGATGCGAACAAAACTTCCATAATGGTTAACAACCTGATATTGAGCACCTAGTAAGTATCCTGCATAGGCAAGGATTCCTTGCCATGCGCTCGCACTCGCCACAAGACACAGCAGAAACAATCCTAAATTCATCTGGCTCATGCCAGCAGGCAATGCGATCAGCGTCCGAATGATGGGAATAAATTGGCTCAAGAGGACTGCTTGACTACCAGCCTGGTCGAACCATTGCTTTGCTCGCTGAATATCGCGGGTTGATAGCTTGAGCCATCGATGCTGTCTAGCCCATGCTGTGAGACGCTCTTCACCAACATATCTGCCTGCCCAATACCACGGAATCGATCCAGCGATTCTGCCCATCACACCCGCGATCACGACTCCTACAAGATTGAGCTTGCCCTGGGCCGTAATGAATCCAGCCATCGGCAACACTAACTCTTGTGGAATCGGAAACAAAAAGACGAGTAGAAAAACGCCCAGATAGCCCAAGGCGACTACAAGGTCACTGGGTTGTGCTAGCATTCCGTTCGGTCAGGTTGTACAGCCATTTAGAATACCTCTGCCGGCTTTTCTAACATTTTCGCGTGAATAAATGTGGATTTGTTGCATTGAATTACGGACTCTACTGCATAGCGTGCTTAATGAATGTAATTCCAACATCGTCCCCTAGTAATATGCAGCAGAACGATGACCAGACAATCTATGCAATCGTCTTGTACAGCGTCCAGTCAAATAGGACCTTCTCAACCTGAAGTGGAAAAACCTGCTCAACAATTTGCGCTTGGTGATTGAACCGTAGATTGTCTTCGATCGTCTCAAGCAGTGGTTCAAAGTGATTGAGATTCTATCTTTGGCACAAGGATTTGCTGTATTGAATGAGCAAATGCAATGGTTCTACTGTGCAGTCATTCATGATCTATTGCTGCGTCGCATTCTGTTTGACTTTGCCTATAGAACCCATTTGAGATCTTTTAGAATAGGAATTAGGAACGCAAACTCGCCTAATTTAGATGCTATGCCCCATTCCAGCGACCTCACCGATGAGGAATGGGACCTCTTTGAACCCCTGTTGCTTGAAATCTTACCCAAGAAGAAACAAACCCGTCCATCGAATTGGACAAAACGAGACATCGTCAACGGTGTCCTCTATCAACTCAAAAATGGGTGTAACTGGTGTGACCTACCCAAAGACTTGCCCCCTTATTCAACTGTCTATTGGCACTACAAGCAGTGGCGAGGTGCAGGTGTGTTTGAACAGTTGATCAAAGTGTTACATGAACAGGTCAGGGAGCAGGTGAAAAAAGACCGAAATGGACAACCTTAATCATGATTGATTCACAAGCGGTGAAGAACACCTGCAATGCGAGTGTGGATTCAAAAGGGTATTGTTTTTACAAGGTAACCATGGGATAAAGCGGCACCTTGCCATTGATACGCTTGGCTTCCCCTTTTTCACCCACTGCACCGCTGCTAATAGCTCTGATGATGTGGGATTAGTTGAGATGTTAACGCTCAATATCGACTATTTCCAGACAAAGCCAGTCAATATCTCTAAAATTACGATCTTGCTCGACCACAGCTATCACATTGACGATTTGACCCATGAGCTAGAGCAGGTTTATTCCCAGATCATGACAAAAATCAAATTTGAGTTGTTAACTAAGCCCTCGAAACAACAAAAGGCAGAGCAAGGAAAATCTGGATTTGTTCCAGCCATTGCAAGATGGCTCATTGAGCGTTCCAATGCTTGGATGGAGCGCTGTAAGATTCTGGTGAAGAACTTTGAGAGAACTCTAGCCAACGCCACAACCAAACTCAACCTTTGCTTCATTCAGCTCATACGGCTTGCAGCCTCTCCTTAAGCTCTCAAATGGGTTCTATACGCCGTCATCCTGTAGAACGGTGCGTCCAGTGAAATAAAGTTGCCACGAGTGGCTTTGCTAAGCTTCAAAGGAACGCTCTAAACAACCTCAGCGGCATTGAAGTTGTTGACGTTAAAACTGCCTTTGTTTCCGTTACCGCGTTGCAGCCTTCTGCGATCGCGCAGGTCAATTCTTCCGCAAAAGGCCGCTTTGTCCAGTTCCCTAACAGGTGGTGATGACCCCTAGGATGGCTCCGTTGCCTGCGGATCAACTTTTGCTACCAAGTCGGATCGAAAAACAGATTAATCGTTAACTCCTCACGCCCGCATGGCACAGCCGAAATACAGCTACACACCGATTCCTCACCATCGATCTCGACTTCACACGCATGACAAGACCCCATCAAACAGCCCGTGGGAATTGAAATGCCTGCCCGATCTGCAACTTGAAGCAACGGTTCTCCCACTTCGGCAGTGGTTACGACATCGTCGGGCAAAAATCGAATGCGAATGCTCATGATGCAATTCTAAAGAATATCTAAACGCAACGGGTTGACCCGCCGCTTTAAGTTTAGTGTGTAAGACAAGGACAAACGGGTACGTTGCACCGAAAGGGTTAGGGATAAGAGCGCATTCAGGATTGCTGGTGCGCTTGTTTTTTTTTGCGAATGGGGTTACTGAGGCATCACGGCTTTGAGATCAAGGTGAGGCGCGATCGCATCTGCTAACTGGTCTAGCATCAGTTCTCGCTGTTCACGGTAATTGGCAACGCCTGTCGGTAGCGATCGTAAACCGCGCTGTTGACGTAAGCGGTTAAGCCATGCCCGCCGCCACGGACCATTATCAAAAATGCCGTGCAGGTAAGTGCCCCAAACCGAATGTGATTCGTCTACAACCCCTAAATTTGCATCGTCAAACAGGGCTTGGATGCCACCCCCGTCTTCTTCAAGCAATCGCGTCCGTCCTTGATGAATTTCGTATCCGGCGACGGGCAACCCTTCTTGAGGAAAGTGAGAGGTAACGCTGCGCTGACGAGCCACTTTCTGCCCCGCAATTACGGTTTTGAGCGGCAATAGACCTAACCCGCGATAGCGCCCTTCGTGCCCTTCAATGCCTTCCGGGTCAGCAAGAATTTTACCCAGCATTTGATAGCCGCCGCAGATGCCGAGTACCGTTCCCCCTGCCGCCACATAGTTCTGAATTTCTTCTGCCATCCCTGTCTTGTGCAAGAGGATCAGATCGGCGATCGTAGTCTTCGATCCTGGCAAAATCACCGCATCCGGATGTCCCAACGATTGCTTCGGGTGGAGATATTTTACGTTCACAGACGATTCTGCTTCAAGCGGATCGAAATCAGTAAAGTTTGAAATGCGCGGCAATCGCACGACTCCAATCGTTAAGTCTCCCTTCGCGTTGATGCCGCGATCGAGCAAGCTGAGCGAATCTTCGGCGGGAAACGATTGATCAAGCCAGGGAATCACGCCAATCACCGGAATTCCAGTGCGCTTTTCGACCCACTCGATTCCCGATTGCAACAGCGATCGCTGTCCCCGGAATTTATTGATGACGATGCCTTTGATCAGCGATCGCTCATCCGGGTCGAGTAACTCTAGCGTTCCGACAATGTGGGCAAACACGCCACCCCGCTCGATATCGGCTACCAAGATGGTCGGGGCATTGAGATACTTCGCCACCCGCATATTAGTCAAGTCGCGGTGCTTCAAATTAATCTCCGCAGGACTACCCGCCCCTTCACAAACCACCACGTCAAATTCTTCGCTCAGTCGCCGCAGCGAGTCCTCGATCGCTTGCCAGCCCGCATCAAAGAACTGCTCATAATATTCGGCGGCTCCGCACCGACCGACGACCCGACCTTTCAAGATCACCTGTGAGGTCATATCCCCTTGAGGCTTCAGCAAAATTGGGTTCATCTCCACCCAAGGCGGAATTCCGGCTGCCCATGCCTGCACCGCTTGTGCGTAGCCAATCTCACCACCATTGGCGGTGACATAAGAATTCAGCGCCATATTCTGCCCCTTAAACGGAGCGACGCGAAATCCTTTCCGTGCCAAGATGCGACACAATGCGGCGGTGATTAGGGATTTTCCAGCGTGGGATGTTGTTCCCACGACCATGATGGCTTTCATTTAGAGAGACCTCCGGGGCAAGCTGAGAACAAGGGACGATGCGGACGCAAGAAGGGGTAGGGCATGAGGGATGAGGGATGAGGGATGAAAGGTTAAATGAGGATGAGATTTCAGCAGCGAATTGTCATTAACCAAAAAACACATATTCATCCTTCATCCCTCATCCCTCATCCCTTCCACTAAAACGGTAACCTGACCCAACGACTGAATGCATTGTAAAAGCGATCGCTTAAGCTAGGCCGATCTACTCTGCCTTTGGTTTGCCAAGTCTGAACGAGTTGACGACCGAGCGGGGTCAGACGGAAACTGTCGGTTAGTCCTTGTCCGTCTACTTCGCGTCGCAGCAGACCGACCTGAATTAGCCATAGGAGTTCGGATTCGGCGGCAAGTTCGAGCAGGGGGCGGCGGGTGTACTGATGCTGAACGCCAGATGTGCCCGCGATCGCACCTAAAGCGACGCTTTGGGCAATCATCGCCGCATAGAGTTTGAGCCGAAACGGAGCGCAACGAACCGCGCGGGCGGCTCTATCGATTGTGCGCTGAGTGTAATAAATGGGTGTAGGAGACGTTGTAGAAGTCATTGAGAACAAACTGCTGGAGAAGTGAAAATCCTAACTAGAGTTGAAAATCTTAACTAACAGTATTCTAAAAATGTTTTACTCCATCAATTGACAGAATCGGCAAAACCATTCTCTCGTTGTCATTAAATTTAGTACGCTGGTAGTATTTTCTACAGTAACAAAAGAACTGGGTTGTGAAATTCAAAATCATTAAGAAATCATGATTTGCGAGTCCGGCAGCGGAACTCTATTTACTCCGTTGCCAAAATAACTCTTAGATAGATCCCCATTCCAGTTAATACGGTTGAGATGCGCCGCAGGATTCCTAGTAAGCCAAAGATTGAGTGGATCTGTTTTTAGCGACTCTACAACTTCAGCAGGAACCACCATTAATTTCAATTCGTTGAATCGACTGACTCACAAGTTAGAAGACTACACTAGAAGCGGACTTGCGGATACACTCGCGCTGCCAAATCAGTGAACTAAAGAGCATAAGGACAACAGAGGATGGCGCTACAGAAATTTCAGCATTTCATGCTGAAGGAGATTTATGAGCAACCAGAGGTGATTCGTCACTCCCTCAGCGATCCTACTGAAGCGTTTCAGGTGTTGCCAACATTAGATCAGGTTGAAGAGATTCAAATTCTCGCCTGTGGAACCAGTTTTCATGCTGGGCTAATTGGGCAATTTTTATTAGAACAAGTCGCGGGAATTCCAACGCGAGTGCGATCGGCGTCAGAATTTCTTGCTGCTCCATTCCCCCGGTTCCGAAACACTTTAGTTGTGGTAGTTAGCCAATCGGGAGAAACAGCCGATGTCTTAGCGGCAATGCAGGTTGTAAAACAATCTTCTCCGGGTGGGGCTTTCAACATTCTCGCGATCACTAACAATTCCCAAAGCTCCATCGCTACCGAAGCCGATTATGAGATTTCTGTTGCGGCTGGCATTGAAACAAGTGTTGCTGCCACTAAGACCTTCACAGCACAGTTAGCGCTGTTCTACGGCTTAGCATTTTTCTACGCCCGACAAGGACAGCGTTTGAGTAACGAACAGTTAAAAGGGTGGAACGCTCAGTTGGATGCTCTACCCGCACAGGTGGAGAAGGTACTGCAACAAGAAGCTACAATCACTGCGATCGCAGCTTCTCTAAAAGACACGAAAACTCTCATGCTGTTAGGTACAGGAATTAATTATCCGATCGCGCTAGAAGGCGCACTGAAACTGAAAGAAACCACCTATACCCATGCAGAAGGCTATGCAGCAGGGGAATTTCTTCACGGGCCGATTGCCCTGTTAGATCAAACCATTCCTACGATCGCGATCTGTCCTTCTCAGCGCTCTAGATCAGCCAGTGCAGAGCGCATGCTTAAAGTGGCTCAAAAAATCAGCAGTAACGGCAGTGATGTAATTCTGCTGGGCGGGTCTGATGCTGCGATCGTGCTTCCGCCCTGTGAGGAGTTATTGTCTCCATTTCTGAACATCGTCCCGCTGCAACTCTTGGCCTATCACCTTGCGATCTCCCGCAATATTGATGTCGATCATCCGAGAAATATCACAAAATCCCTCAAATCTTCCTAAAGCCTCTGTTGTTCTAGAACAATTTGCTTTAGGATTTGGAGGAATAAATTGCTATGAGAGTTTGTCTCTAAAATGACCTCTTCTCCAGATCCACGCCGCGACGACCCACTTCCACCCAGTTCAGAGCGCCGCAGGCTGACGGCGGATGAGCTAATTGCTATGTTTGTCGCGTTCCTCAGCATTGGCAGCATTGGCGCTTGGGCAGCTAGTCAGCCTGATCAAGGGTTCGACATGGGAGCATTGACAGGGGTACTGCCAGCCCCGGCTCCACTTTTACCGAATTCAGGAGTGACAACGGCTCCAACGACAGGAAATGGCGCAGCGATCGCACCGCAAGGCTTCTCAAGCGCTGCTCCCTACTCATCAGGCGGTACTCTGTTTGATCCCGCTCTTCAAGCTGACCCGCGAACGAACACTCAGTTTCCAGCCGTTGTAGTCGTGCCCTCGGGAGCGCCTTCGCCGTCTATTGCCGCCTCTCCTCTACCGACACTGACCCCCGCTCCTACGGTTTCACCCTCCTCTCCTGTTCCCAATGCCACGTCTCCAACGGGCTTCTCAGATGTGCCTGCGGACTTCTGGGCGTCGGCTTACATTGCGGAATTAGCCCGCCGCGATATCATCAACGGCTTCACAAACGGCACATTTCAGCCCAATAAACCAATTACTCGCGCTGAATTTGCGGGAATTGTAAGTAGGGCGTTTGAGAAACCAAAAAACCAGGAACTCCTGCCGTTCCGAGACTTGGAACCAAATTATTGGGCAAAGGGCGCAATCGATGAATCGGTGCAAACGGGATTTCTAAATGGCTATCCTGGCGGTGTCTTTCAACCCAATCAAGAAATTCCGATTCTTCAGCTTCAAACAGCACTAGCAACAGGCTTGAAGTTGCAGCCTCCGTCCCAACCTAGCCAGGTTCTATCTCGATTTCAAGATGCCGGAGAGGTTCCAAAATGGGCACAAGGTAAAGTTGCCGCTGCTGTTGAATCTGGTATTGTAACCAACTATCCATCGCCCAATAGGGTTGAGCCGAATCGGAATGCGACGCGGGCAGATGCTGCTGCTTTGGTGTATCAGGCGATGGTGAAAGATGGTCGAATTACGCCTAGTGCCCAGTAGTAGTAATTGCTCCTAGTGCTGCGTCAGAGGGATGCCTACGGCAACGCTTTGCGAAGAGGGATGAAGCAGTTCGACTTGGTTTTTCATGCTTCATCTCTCTTCCTTCGCTTGACAAAACCCTACGTCGCCTCACCTCGGGCGATACTGACGAGCAGTGGGACTAAACTCGCGATTGGAAGACTGTCCTGGATCATAGCCTTCATTTCGCACGCGTCGCCGCAGATCGCCCAAATCAGGAGAAGCCTTCACCGCATCATCAGGGCTAATTCTACCCAGTAAAATTAATTCGCACAGTGCTTGGTTCATCACCTGCATCCCTTCACTGGTACTTGTTGCCATGAGTTGAAAGGCATCCGTGTCATTGCCCTTGAGCAAATAATCTTGAATTGCAGGCGTGTTAATCAGAATCTCGTGAACAGCGATTCGACGTCCATCGGTGGTGGGAAGCAGTTGCTGTGAAATTACAGAGACAAGCGATTCCAAAATCTGAAGCCGCATTGCGCTCTGTTCGTCAGGGTTGTAGATATTAAGCAGACGATTGATCGTGCTGATGGCGTTCTTGGTGTGCAGTGTTCCCAACACCAAATGTCCCGTTTGAGCTGCTTGAAGCGCAATATCGACAGTGACGCGATCGCGCATTTCTCCAATCAAAATCACGTCCGGGTCTTCCCGCAAAACGGCTCGTAGCGCTTGATGGAATTGGTGAGTGTGCAGTCCGACTTCTCGCTGGCTAATCAAGCACTGGTTGGACGGATGGACATACTCTATCGGATCTTCAATCGTGACAATATGGCGATGCTGAGACTCGTTGAGTTCTCGAATCATTGCCGCGATCGAGGTGGATTTACCAGAACCCGTCGGACCTGTCACCAGAATTAATCCTTGCTCATGGTTAATCAGGTATTTCAGCACTGAGGGCAAGCCGAGATTGTCAATTGACGGAACCTCTAGAGAGATTAAGCGCAGCACCATCGCGCCTCCGGTCAAACTCTCAAAACAGTTGATCCGACACCGTAGAAACCCCGGATAGTAGATCGCGGTGTCTAGCTCTTTCTCTTGGGCAAATCGGTCGCGTTGTTCAGGGGTGAGGGTTTCGGCGAGATACTGATGAAAGTGTTCTTGCGTGACGATCGCAAGGTCACTCATCTGCACCATTTGACCCCGAATCCGAAATCGAGGCACTTCACCAACGCGAAGATGAATGTCCGAAGCATGTCGGGTATGGGCATCTTTTACTAGTTGCTCAATGGAGGAAACGGTGTTAGCGGTAGCTTGTCTAACTCGCATTCCGCCAAAATTTGGCGGTGGCGGAGTCAGGCTAGCTCTAGACGAGCGATGAGAAGCGCCTTGATTGAGGTTCTGCTGAGCAGGGCCATCAGGATTACTGTTTGTCATAGTCACTAGGGTCGGATTTAGTTACATGAACTCTTGATCAAATCAGTGACATCTGGGGGCACAGAATGTGAGGCAATAGAAATGAGGCTATAAGTGTATTCGCTGATTTAAGTTTAATTTATAGCTGTGTTCAAAATTCTAACCAGTATAATCACAGAGATTCTAGGTGTTTACAAACTTTTCTATTTCCTCAAACATAGGGAAATTGGAGAGCGGGATTAAAGAAGAACTGATTTTCCTTCTAAAAGCGCTGTGTAGTCTATGTTTCTCTAAATCGTTCCAAGTCTTACTCGCGCCAAACGGGACTGATCAATCGCCTCCCGCTTTGCAAAGCCTTCATATTTTGATCTCATATTCGTTATGAACACTCGCATTCTGCCGTGGCTAGAAACTCGCTGGGTCGCTCCGTCATTTAGTGGCTTAGTGTTGAGCGGATTGGCCCTCTTTTTTTTCTTAGCGGCTACCAATACGATGGCAGGATGGCTTTACGTCATTAGCGGCGTTCTAGTCTCCCTGCTGACGATCGCCGCTCTGCTTTCCCGACAAACACTCACCCAGCTTCAGCTTTCCCGACGTCCGATTCTGCCAATCAGCGCAGGGGACAGGCTCACGGTAGAACTACTCATTCAGAATTCGACCTCAAAGCGCAAAGAACTGCTGCAAGTGGAAGACTTGATTCCGTCGGTTCTGGGTGAACCCGTTCGCCGAGTCGTAGAAACGTTGGCTGCCCACGGAACGCACTACTGGGTGTATGAGCAGCCCGCTGCCAGACGCGGAATCTACCGATGGCACAGCGTACGGGTCAAAACAGCCGCACCCTTGGGGCTATTTTGGTGTCGGCAGGAGTTTGATGTCAGCGCGATCGCAACCGTCTATCCGACCGTTCTCCCCCTATCGCGTTGCCCTTTGATCGATGAACTTGGACAAGACACCAGCCTTCTGAATGACCATCGGCGAACGCAAGCCGCCACCGAGGGCTTGACGCGATCGCTACGACCCTATCGCTGGGGCGACTCAACTCGTTTAATTCATTGGCGCACCAGTGCCCGTTACGGAGAACTGCGAGTTCGAGAATTAGAGACGCTCACCAGCGGACAAGAGATGATCATTTGCCTCGATAGCACGACCAGTTGGGACTCTGAAGCGTTCGAGCAAGCTGTGGTTGCCGCCGCCTCTCTTTATTTCTATGCGATTCGCCAAACGATCAATATTCGCGTCTGGACGGCGGGGAGCGGTGTTATTGCTGGAAACCAAGCTGTCTTGGAAACCCTAGCGGCAATTACACCCGCAGAAGAGACTCAAATCGAGCGTCTGCCCATGACACCTCTCATTTGGCTGACCCAAAATCCCCTCAGTCTCCACAGCTTACCGAACGGAAGTCGCTGGATCTTATGGAATGACCAACCGAAGCAGCTCATTCCTCTGCCTGGACTGGTGATCCAGCCAGAGCAGCCCACCGGAGCGTGGCGAAACCAATCGCTTCAACGTCAGCTACAAAATGATTCAACGTCCTCCTAGGGTGCAGTGGAGAAACGCAGCAGACACCTTTAGAGTGGAGATGTTTCATAAGATGTAAGCCACTATAGGTTTAAGCAACCGTGATCGAAGCCCTACCAACTGAGTTTTGGCTTGGAGTCGAGCAATTCAATCAAGGCGACTTCTATGCCTGCCACGATACCCTAGAAGCAATCTGGATCGAGGCTCCTACGTTTGAGAAGAAATTCTACCAAGGCATCTTACAAGTGTCGGTTGCGCTCTACCACTTGGGCAACCGCAACTGGCGTGGTGCAGTTATTTTATTGGGTGAAGGACTAAATCGGCTACGAGACTACCAGCCAGACTATGGTGGAATTGATGTTCAGAAATTTAGCGCAGATGCCGCTGATCTTCTATCAGAACTGCAAACCTTGGGCGCGGAAAATGTCGATCGCATCGTTCTAAATCAAGCTTCTGATCAAGCAACGCCTTCTGAGCCTATTTTTCTTCGTCCCCCAATTCTCCAAAAATCCAAACCCGCTCTAGAAGAGAGCAGTGATTAGTTGCACTCGGCAGTCTTTCCAATTCTGACGCTTTGAGCGGGTCATCGGCGATCGCAGCAATCGTTATACTTTCGGTAATCATTCTCCTTCTCTTCAGGGTTTGTAGCACTTGGAGAGTTTTTATTGGTTGTGCTGTCACCGCATTGGCATTTTAGGTCAATGTCTTTAGTTCCTATCACACTCAGCATTGTAACAATTTCGACCGGACTGTTCACGGAACCGTTGCTAACCATGTTGTTTATCTCTCAGCCATTGCTGAATCAATTAACTGCAACAGAGTATGCTGATCTGATACAAAGATTCCTCACTGTAGAATATCTCAAATTTTTACTTCGTGAAATTGATGAGGCCCTAGATTCTCTTAAAATTATGTTGTCTGGCTTTATGTCTCTACGAATCCATTCGTTTGAGGGGCAGTATTCAACGGCATCGGTACGCTGGAGTAGCACTGTAGAGCATCCTTGTCTATGCATTCATTCGGCTGTGTTCAAACTACAAGACATTGTGAAGGATTGTGTTGCCAAGATTAGAATTTCGTGCAAACCTACGTAGTAACGCTCCAGGTTATTGACGAAAGGACTAGTCATTTTGTTAACAGAGCTTTATTGAGAAGACGATTCCAATATTTAACTTTGCTTATTTTGACTGGTCAGGTTCATCTAATTCCTCTAGACGTAGAGCATTTCCTATGACGCTTCTTTTTGACAGCATCTCCTCCAAGACATCCAATTCTTCTGGTTTACACGCAACCACCGCTGCAACTAGCTTGGCGGCGGAAAATCCAGCACAACCTTTCTCCAGAGACTTTTTCTACCAAGCTTTTGATCTCTCAAAGAGCGAAGAGACCATTGCAGACTATTTTCATCATGCTCTGCAACACCCAACAGTGCTGTACTTATTTTTCCAACGCTATACCCACTTCAACGCCTATACCTCATCGGTCATTTCTCGGCTTGCCAGCTCGATCGCCATGTCACGCTATTTGTTCACCGATCCAGAAGTTCCGGTTATTGAAGAGGCGGATCGGGGATTTAATGTCGCAATGAAGGTGATGATTGCAGCTGCAGATGAAGGATCAAATGATGGTGCATCTCACCGTGCTCTTGCTCAACTTTTGCTTAAAACGATAGGGGACTACGCAGGCTTATCGGTGTTAGAACGCAATCAATTTGCGAAAATTCCAGACTGGTTGAACGAGATCTCAATGTCAGTCATGGACGGCTACCAAGGGCAACCAGGTAATGTAGCGGCATTGATCCGCGCACTGGGATTTCATTCAGCTTCAGAACTTTTAGGGGATATAGAGTATGCGTTAGTTGATAAGGTCTTCCGCCACGACAATCAAGGTAGTGAATTTGATTGCTATCTTCGTAACTCCTCAGCGGTTGAAATTTGTGGGCATCGCTATCATCCCTGGTGTTATGTTCTAGTTCATAGCCGATATGAAGGATCAGGTGTTGAAGCATCACATTTCGAGTGTGTTGTAGAGGCTCTTAATCTAGTGGTTCAATATCGACCAGAGCCAGTTGAACAAATTGTGCAGTGGGTTTTGGAAGGGTTTGAATCGTTCATGGCATTGGAGCAAGATCTATTCAAGCAGATTCATCAGGAGTGTCAGGCCTGGCTTGATGCCCATTGTCCTTAAACTTCTGTCCCCAGCAGTTAAAACCTCGCTTCGGTGAGATTTAGCTTGGCCCAGAGACAACAGGACAAGGGAACAACGTTCTCTTGTCCTACTTTTAAGAGAAACCCAAATGTAGTGTAAGGACAGAAGAATCAATCGTGTTTAACTGGCAACCTAATGTAGGGATAGCAGCCGGAATTCTTTCGTTAGCGAGCTATATTCCATACATCATTTCAATTTGCCGAGGAAAAACCCACCCAAATCGAGCAACCTGGTGGATTTGGACCACGATCGGAATAATTCTTACGACCAGCTACTCTGCGGCGGGAGCTACTCATACCCTCTGGGTTCCACTTTCTCAACTGGTTAGCCAAATCATCATTGCGCTCCTGTCGCTTAGATATGGTGAAGGCGGTTGGCATCGTCTTGACCGAATGTGCCTTGCTGGTGTAGCCCTGAGCCTGCTGCTATGGTGGAGATCGGGGTCACCGCTAGTGGCGTTGCTCATCAATATTGGAATGGACGGGCTGGGTGCGTTACCAACACTAAGTAAGCTTTATCATGACCCTGATTCAGAAGATGCCCTGTCCTGGTTTATGTTTTTGGGAGCAAACACTCTAAACCTGTTTGCGATCGAACGGTTCTCAATAGAACTCGCGATCTATCCCCTTTATTTGTTTTGTTTGAGTTTAGGAATTGCTGCCCTGCTGACGCGTTCTGGGCGCTCACTTCGATCATTGCAAATCAACTCTGCAAACAGAAGGACAGTTAGTCGATTTTTTAGGCAAATTAGAGGTCGATGGGATTAGGCAAGCGCTTTATTCAGAAGGACCATTGTTGGCGGTGGGTAGCATCTGGGCATTTTTAATACACAGATTCAGATTAATTTAGTTGAAGATGAACTAGTGAGTTTTCTCATTTTTCTTTTTCTTCCGCACTCCTGCCTAAATCATGCCGCGTTCTGAAAATCCCCGAAGCGTTCCACTCCAGTTACTGTTAGTTGTTCCGTTTGTCCTGCAAATCTTCACCGTCATTGGTTTAGTCAGCTACCTTTCATTCCAGAATGGGCAAAAGTCTGTTAGTAGCCTAGCGGATCGATTACGGCAGGAGGTCAGCGCTCGCATTGCTCAGCATCTGACTGGTTACATGGAAATTCCTAAACAGCTGACAAGCCTAAATGCCAATGCCATCAAAACAGGAATCGTGAATTCTGAGAACCCCGAAGCGTTGGAGCAGTTCTTCTGGGGACAGGTAAACTCATTCAACGCTGGCTTTGTATTGTATGGCTCTGGCTCCGGTAATTTTGAATCTGCTGGCTTTGTGTATGACGATCGCGCCACAATTGGGTACGTCAACCCAGCAAAACACGGCAATTCTAATCTCTACATTTGGGAAGCCGATCGGCTGGGAAGGCGCACAACAAAGCTAGTTGGCGATTTCGGTGCTTACCCATTTCAGCAAGAAGATTGGTATCGCGCTGCTATTCAGCAGAAGCGGCTTACCTGGACGTCGGTGTATAACTGGCAGGCGGCGCCATTTTCCCTTGCAATCTCAGCTAGTCTTCCCATTTACGATGCCAATCAACAGTTAAAAGGAGTGGTTGCTAGCGAGCAACGCCTTTCTCAAATTAGCGATTTTCTTCGTCAACTGACCGTCAGTCCCTCTGGTAAGACGTTTATCATCGAACGCACTGGGTTGATGATTGGTAGTTCGGTTCCTGAACAGCCTTTCAAAATCGTCGATGGCGAACCACAACGCTTGAAAGCATCTGACAGTAAAGACCTGCTGATTCGAGCAACCGCTCAACACTTAAACAATCGCTTTGGTAATCTCAATCAAATTCAGCACTCTCAGCAGTTGGATTTTTCGCTCGACCATCAGCCGCAGTTTGTTCAAGTCACTCCCTGGAAAGACGATTTGGGCATTGACTGGCTGGTCGTCGTCGTCGTTCCCGAATCTGACTTCATGGCGCAGATCTATGCAAACACTCGTACAACTATCTGGCTCTGTCTGCTGGCATTGGCACTAGCGATCGTTCTAGCATTTCATACCTCGCGTTGGATTACTTACCCCATTCTGCGCTTGAGCCAAGCATCGCAGGCAATTTCAGATGGGGATTTGAATCAGCAGGTTGAAGCATCAGGAACCAGGGAACTTGCTGCGCTCGCTCGCTCCTTTAACGGGATGACACAGCAACTACGAGAATCCTTTGCTAAATTAGAACATAACGCCCATCACGATGCTCTAACAGACTTGCCGAATCGAACCGCGTTTCAACTCAAGCTACAGGAAGCAATTTCGCATGCAGCTGATTCAGTAAATCATGACTCTCCCTACCTATTTGCCATCCTGTTTCTGGACATAGACTATTTCAAACTAATTAATGACAGCCTAGGGCATTTGGCAGGAGACCAGTTGCTCATAGAAGTTGGAAAACGATTAAGCACTTCTGTCAGGGCAACCCAAATCTTGAATCAATCCCTGTACACGACCTTGGCTCGGTTTGGTGGGGATGAATTTATTATCTTGGTTGACAATATTACAGATATCACCGATGCAATTAAGCTCGCAGACCGCATCTCTCAAGAATTACAGCAACCCTTCACTCTCAAGGAGAATGAACTGTTTATCAGTACTAGTATTGGCATCGTTCTCAGCACGATGGGAGATTATCAACCTGAAAGTTTTTTACGCAATGCGGATATTGCTTTGTATTGGGCCAAGTTCAATGGCAAAGCTCGATATGAAATCTTTGATTCCCAAATGTATACAGAAGTCGTGGAGCGATTGCAGATTGAAACGGATTTAAGGCGTGCGATCGAACGAGAAGAGTTTGAGGTCTACTACCAACCAATTGTCGATCTCAAAACTCACCAAACTACCGGCTTTGAAGCGCTGGTTCGCTGGTATCATCCAACTCAGGGTATGGTATCTCCCGATCGATTTATTCCAGTTGCGGAAGAAACAGGAATTATTGTCAGCCTAGACTGGTGGGTTCTTCGTCAAGCCTGCCAGCAAATGCGGCTGTGGCAGCAACAGTTCGCCTGCTGTCAGTTCATGGTCATGAGCGTCAATCTATCAAGTAAGCAGTTCCTCCAGCCTGACCTAGTTAAACAGATTGATCAGATACTATCTCAGACGGGGTTGCAACACCACAATTTGAAGCTTGAAATTACTGAAAGCCTGCTAATGAACCAAGGCGAAGCAACTCAGTCTAAACTGACCCAGCTCAGCAACTCAGGCATTCGGCTCAGTTTAGACGACTTTGGCACAGGCTACTCGTCTCTCAGCTATTTATACCGCTTTCCTATTCACACGCTTAAGATTGATCGTTCCTTCATTAGCCGCCTTGGAGTAACAGGTGAAACTTTGGAAATTGTTGAAGCAATTATAGTCTTGGCACACAAATTGGGAATGTATGTCATTGCTGAAGGAGTAGAGACACCTGAGCAACTTGAACAACTTCGAGCAATCTGTTGTGAACAGGCGCAGGGGTATTTGTTCTCCCCTCCACTTCCTGCAGATAGGATTACTCAGTTTCTGACTAAGCAAGCGAGTTTGAAGATGCTCAAGTAGGGTTATTGACCTCCGAAAGTTAAACACGAGAGCACCAAAGAGTACGGTCAACACCTTCCTGAAGTAGATAGTGCCCTTGAGGAAAGGATGGAAGAAATAGGCTGACTTCAGGTAACAACAGTCGGCACCTGCTGTTTATAGAAATCTAAATCACTCGCTTTGCCAATCTTGTTCTGTTGTATTCTAAGCAACTAACTTGTGGATATCACACTAGGGCAAGGAACCCAGGCATGCAAAACTCAAAACGATGGACCTTTGCAGCACAGACCCTTTTGATCAGTCTCGGCTCTGTTCTCAGTATCGCTCAATCTTCTCTTGCTGAGGTTGTGAATATTACTCTACTCCATCTCAACGATATTTACGAAATCACTCCCGTCGAAGGTGGAAAAAGGGGTGGGATGGCACGAGTGGCAACGTTACGAAAACAACTGATTGCTAAAAATCCACGAACCTTTACGCTGTTAGCTGGGGACGCTTTCAGTCCATCTGCCTTGGGAACCGCACAAGTGAATGGAAAACGGTTGGCTGGACAGCAAATGGTAGCTACCATGAATGCTGCGGGATTCGACTATGCCACACTGGGAAATCATGAATTTGACATTTCAAAAGAAGACTTTTTACAACGGTTAGGAGAATCAAAGTTCAAGTGGTTTTCTAGCAATGTAGACGATGAAGCAGGGCAACCATTTTCCCAAGTCGATCGTGCCCCTATTTTGATGGTGAAGAGCGATCGCGGAGCAACGATTCGCATTGGTTTAATTGGATTAACGCTGGACAGTAATCCAGCATCTTATGTACGGTATCGAGATCCTATCGAAATGGCAAAAACCCAAGTGTCAGCATTGCGGGGTAAAGTCAATGCTATTGTGGCGGTGACGCATCTCAGTTTAGAAGAAGACCAGCAATTAGCCGCTGCCGTCCCAGAAATTGATCTCATCCTGGGTGGACACGAACATGAGAACATCCAGCAATGGCGATTAGTTCCACGTCCCCAACATTCTTCCCGTTGCATTGATCAAGGGATTCCCATCTTTAAAGCCGATGCTAATGCCCGCACCGTTTATATTCATACCCTCAGATACAATACGGTCAACCGCTGCCTGACGATTGACTCTCAACTGCAACCCATTACACCTGCACTGCCTGAGGATCCAGCCACTGCTAAGGTGGTTCAAACGTGGCTGCAAAAGGGATTTCAAGCCTTTCGGACGAGTGGCTTTGAGCCAAATCAAACCGTTGCCACTACTACAGAATTTCTGGATGGCCTAGAAGAAAGTGTCCGCAACCGACCGACCAATCTGACTCAATTAATTGCGAAAGCAATGATGCGAGAAATTGACGGATCAGAACTCGCCATCTTTAATAGTGGTTCAGTTCGTATTGACGATCGCTTACCCGCAGGCGCAATCAGCCAATACGATGTCATTCGGATTTTACCGTTTGGCGGAAAAGTTCTATCGGTAGAAATGCCAGGAGACCTCCTCAAACGAGTATTAGACCAGGGCAAGGCAAATCGGGGAACAGGCGGCTATTTGCAAACGGCAAATGTCCAGTATGACGAAAAAACAGGGTGGCAAATTCAGAAACAACCACTGCAAACGAACCGAAATTATCGAGTCGCGATCAATAATTTTTTGATGAGTGGGAAGGAACAAAACCTAGGATTTCTGTCGCTTCAAGCTCCTGGAGTCAAATTAATTGCAGAAAAACGCGATATTCGATTTGCCGTTATTCAAGAGCTACAAACCATTAGGTGATCAGCTTGTCGTCATGCTATCAATGGCTTATCAGCCTCACGGATACACGTTGAGACAGGGCAACTCAAGCCAAGGATGTAATGTTTTTGACTAACGAGGGATACGCTAGTGCTTGAGGGGAGATTGCGATCGCAGGACAGTTTGCTCTTCGACGTTACCAAGCCTTTGCATCAAAGAATATCTACTTACGATCTACTAATAGCGTGAATTGGTACGTTGATCTGGATACAACCGATTCTTCTGAAATAATTCTGGAGTCTGCCTATCTTGAGCGTTACCATTTAGAGGTGGATCAATTTTGAGAATTTCTCTAGGTGATGATTCTCGCCAACGCTGTAGCAATCGAACTTCTCGCTCAAACTGAGCCTGCCCTCTGCTAAAAAAATCTTGCGAGTTTGTAGGAGTAATGTCACGAGTAATGCGTTGTAATTGCTCAGAGGTAATACTCGGCGGAGAAGACGCATTTACTGGAGAAAAGAAGTTAGCAAAAATTGCAATCAGGGCAACACTCTGAAAAATCACAGTCCTTAACGATAACATAGGTGCTTCTCCTAGAGATGGCACAGATTACACGACTTACGCATTGGCAACAGATTTGATAGCAGATGTAGCCCTCCGGTTCCAACTAAATTGTTAATCTGTTATGGCGGCTATATCGGCAGGCAAAGCTCTTCTGAAGGTATCCGTAATCCACTGCTAACCAGAACCCTCTGCGTAGCTTCTAAGATTAGAATCACCTTTAGGCTATCGCGTTTCATGTGGATTCGATAAAGTAGGACAGTAAGCTTATCAAACCGTCAGAGTTTTCCGCCCCTTGTTTCAAAAATCCTCTCTGCACATTCACCTCAGTTTTGATGGATTAGAGTCTGCCCACGCAGCTTATATTGAGATGGGGAATGGAGCGCCATTACTGATGCTGCATGGCTTCATGGGAGATGGAAGTTGCTGGATGCCACTCATGCATCAGCTTCAAGATCAGTATCGCTGCATTGGTCTTGATCTATTGGGATTTGGAGACTCAACAAAACCTCTGATTCAGTACAACATTGCTAAAGAAGTTGAATTTCTGCGGCAGGTGGTAGAAGCGTTGCAGTTGGAAAGTTTTTATCTTTTAGGACATTCATTCGGCGGTTGGGTTGCGTCTGCTTATGCACTGCAGTATCCAGCATCCGTAAAAGGTCTGATCTTGGCAGCTCCAGCCGGAATTCGGGATGACAGCTTTGCTGGACGCTATGACCATTTGCGTCCATTGCTTTGGCAAACTCCGGTCGTCGATTGGGCACTCCAGCTTGTAAAACCCATCGCTCAAGTGTTGAGGCAAGAAAAACCACTGGCACAGATTGCCTGGTTTCGACAGCAACTTAACGCTCAACCTGCGGCACGATCGTTCCTCGTTGATCGCCTGCGTCCTGAAGATGCGATCGACACCGTTGAAAAAGAAATTTATCGTCTCTCTATTCCCACGTTAGTCATTACGGGTGATCAAGACGATACGATTCCGCTTTGGCATAGCCAAACCTACGCTGAGAAAGTTCCTCAAGCTGAACTTGCTGTGTTACCTAATGCCAGTCATGCACTGCCTCAAAATCATGCGCTGGAACTTGCAAACCTAATTCGGCAACGTATGGCTGCATATTAAGTCGTTAGTTTGGGAAGCCTAAACGAATAGCACTCACTGACTTAGCGTCGCCGCCTAAGTGCAGGAGGCTAGTTTAAAGAAAGCGCTTACTAATGCTTACAAAGCGTTAGCTCCTTTATAAAGTTCCGGTTCAGTGACAGGATTTCAGTATCAAATTTGAATAAATTCTTTTGCCTGAGTTTAAGTTCTCAGATTTATAAGCCCATCCCTAAATAGAGGCAGATTGAGGCAATCTTCAAGATTGCACCTTCAATAAATACTCTACCTGCTTCAATCCTCACTCATAAGCGGCATGGCAAACATCCTTCAGCACTTGGAAGCAGAGAGTCCCAAAGAGCCAAGTGTGGCGACCGAACCCTACACTAGTGAGAGCCTGTTTGATTCAACCGCTAGAGAATCAGACTGGCTCTTGCAAACGGTGGTTGAGAATTTGAATGATGGGGTAGTGATCACAGACGTTCAAGAGCGTGTGCAGTTTGTCAATTCCCGGATGGCAAAGCTAGTCGGATGTTCGACGGCTGAAATGGTGGGAAAACCCGCAGAACAGTTTTTCTCAGCGATCGAAGGGTGGCTAGATTTTCAGGGAGATGACTCTAACAAATCACGACAGTTTTATGGGTGGAAGGAAGGACAGCTCAAGCGAAAAGACGGCAGGAAGTTTTGGGCTGAAGTCAATTCGACGCTGTTGTGCAATAGCAACGGTGAGCCAGTCGGAACGCTGATTGCCGTGAAAGATATTACCGAGCGAAAGTGGTTAGAGGAGTATCTTCGACTTTTAGAATCAGTGGTGGTTAATGCCAATGAAATCGTGATGATTTCTCAGGCAGAACCGACCCACGATCCGCTTAGCCTCAGAATTGTTTACGTCAACGATGCGTTTTCTCGCGCCACGGGTCACAGTTCTGGCGAAATCATCGGTAAATCTGCTCAAATCTTGCTTGGAGAAGACACAGGAGCCTCCGAACTGGCCCTCATTCGCACATCCTTACTCAATCATGAAGCGGTCAGGGCAGAAGTCATTCTCTACCGTCAGAATGGCTCGCATTTTTGGGTAGACGTCAACATGGTTCCGATTCGCAATGAGCAAGGGCAAGTGACACACTTTGTCTCTGTGATGCGAGAAGTCACAGAACGCAAGTTGGCAGAAGAACAGCTTCGTCGCAATGCGTTTCATGACCCCCTCACCGGATTGCCCAATCGACTCTTGTTTATGGAGCGGCTAACGCAAACCATCAACCGGGCGAAGCAAGATAGCGACTATCAGTTCGCAGTGCTGTTTTTAGATCTCGATCGCTTCAAAGTCATCAATGACAGTTTGGGGCATATGATCGGCGATCAGCTTTTAGTCGCGATCGCGCGGCGTCTAGAAGCCTGTGTGTCTGCCCAAGATACCGTCGCACGGCTCGGCGGTGACGAATTTACAATTCTGCTCGAAAACATTCGGAATGAAAGGGACGCGACCAAAGTTGCGGAGCGCGTCCAGCAAGCCCTCTCCCATCCCTTTGCGCTGAGTGGGCATGAAGTCTTTACCTCTGCCAGCATTGGCATTACCCTCAGCACAACCAATTTTGAGCGTCCAGAAGATCTGCTGCGCGGCTCAGACATTGCGATGTATCGGGCAAAAGCTCAGGGCAAAGCCTGCCATGAAGTCTTTGACACCGATATGCACACGCATGTGGTGGCGCTAATGCAGTTGGAGAACGATTTGCGAAAAGCGATCGAGCATCAGAACTTTGAGTTGTACTATCAACCGATCGTGGCATTGGCCACTGGAAAGATTATGGGCTTTGAGGCGCTAGTGCGGTGGCAGCATGCGGAACAGGGTCTAATTTCACCCGCTAAGTTTGTGCCGATCGCAGAAGAAACGGGGCTAATCGTTCCCCTCGGACAGTGGGTGTTGCGCGAAGCCTGCCGTCAGCTTAAAGAATGGCAAGATGCCTTCCCCGGTGATGCTTTAACGGTTAGTGTTAACCTCTCCGGTCGCCAATTTTCGCAGCCAAGTTTGATTAGTCAAATTAAGCAAACGCTACTAGACACAGGGCTAAATGCCCACAGTTTGAAGCTAGAAATTACAGAAAGCGCCATCATGGAGAACCCTGAATCGGCAATGGACATGCTCCTTCAGCTCAAAGCCATGGGCATTCAGCTATCGGTTGATGACTTTGGAACGGGCTACTCCTCGCTGGGCTATCTGTACCGATTTCCAATGGATCTTTTAAAGATCGATCAATCGTTTATTAGCCGAGTGGATGTGGATGGAGAAAAATTAGAACTCGTTCGTACCATTATCACCTTGGCGTGGAACTTGGGGATGGATGTTGTGGCAGAAGGCGTAGAAACAACCAAGCAACTCGCGCAACTAAAAGCCCTCAAGTGTGAATATGCTCAGGGGTTTCTGTTCTCGAAGCCATTGCCCAAAACAGAGGCGGCAGCGCTGATTGCAACGTTAAATCCGTTCTTGCAGCTTACACAAGTCCTGCCTATGATCGGGCGTTTACCTGAAAATATCTAGTTGCTGTGTTGGGTTGCTGTCGTGCTGGTGAGTTGGCTCACTCCGTTTCCCTTTCCGCAGCCCGATCGCAATCTTGCTGTGCTTCTCGATTTGATTCATGACTTGACGGGCCCGATCGATTACAGACGACGGCAATCCAGCGAGGCGTCCTGCTTCAATGCCGTAAGAGCGATCGGCTCCACCAGGCTGGACTTTGTGCAGAAAGATAATTTGGTCGGGCATCTCTTTCACGGTCACCTGAAAGTTTTCCACGTTGGGCAGGATTGAGGCGAGTTCGTTCAGTTCGTGATAGTGAGTGGCGAAGATCGTGCGGGCGCGGATTTCGGTCGCCAAGTGTTCGGCGACGGCCCACGCGATCGATAGTCCATCAAAGGTGGCGGTTCCGCGTCCGATTTCGTCAAGCAACACCAGCGATCGCGGCGTGGCGTGATTTAGAATATTCGCGGTTTCGTTCATCTCGACCATAAACGTCGATTGCCCGGTAGCAAGGTCATCGACGGCTCCGACGCGGGTGAAGATGCGATCGCAAATGCCTAACTTTGCAGAGTGAGCCGGAACGAAGCTGCCAACTTGTGCCATCAGTTGAATCAGTCCAATTTGACGCAAATAACAGCTTTTGCCGCTGGCATTGGGTCCAGTGAGAACGATCAGATCGGGATGGGGAGCGATGGCATTGCTGCCCAATTCAGCCGAGTTAGGCACAAAAAATCCAGCGGGTAAGGATTGCTCGACGACGGGATGGCGACCTTCTGCGATCGCAATTTCTCGACCCGCGAGAATTTTCGGACAACAGTAGCCCTGGTAGACGGCCACCTCAGCTAGACCTGCCAGCGCATCTACCGCCGCTACCGCATGAGCGACCGACCGAATCAGTTCTGCCTGTTCCCCGACTTCGGTTCGCAATCCCACAAAAACGTCGTACTCTAATTCGCCTAATTCTTTGCGGGCATTGAGAATGCGGCTTTCGCGTTCTTTCAGTTCTGCGGTGATGAAGCGTTCTTCGTTGGTCAAGGTTTGCTTGCGCTCATATTCGGGCGGAACCTGATCGGCTTTGGCGCGAGAAATGCTGATGAAATAGCCAAAGGTTTTGCTATATCCCACTTTTAGGGTCGGAATGCCTGTGCGATCGCGCTCTAAAACTTCGAGATCGGCAAGCCATTTTTCATCTGCCGTGGCTTGATGGCGCATGTCATCCAACTGAGACACAACGCCTAGACGAATTAAACCACCTTCTTTTATCGCCAAAGGTGGACGCTCGACCAGATGAGCGTGGAGGCGATTTCCGAGGGTTTCTAGAAGGGGTGGAACGTTTTGTAGCGCTTTCAAGTACGGCGATCGCGCCTCTTTAACCAGCCGACTCAACTGAGGAAGTTTACTGATTGAATCTGCTAGAGCCACCAAATCACGAGGATTTGCGGTTCCCGATCCAGCACGACCTGCTAACCGTTCAAGATCATAGATCTGCCTTAGTAATTGTTGAAGAGCTTCTCGCAGGATTCCATCTTCAACGAGTTCTTTGATCGTGTTTTGCCTGGCTTGAATTTCGGAAATGTCTAATAACGGTTGTAGCAACCATCGTCGTAGCGCTCGACTTCCCATTGGCGTTATCGTTTTATCTAACGCCCATAATAACGATCCATGAAATGTTCCATCTCGCACCGTCTGCGTGATTTCTAAGTTGCGTCGAGATTGATTATCTAGCGTTAGATATTCTGTTAACGTATATGTACAAATGGGCTGAAGCGGGACTTGCTGAGTAGCAAACTGTTTTTTCTGACTTGAGATTGCACGCTCTGATGTGCTTTCTAGGTACTCTAACAATCCACCTGCTGCACGAACCGCTAAAGGAAGATGTTCACAGCCCATTCCTTCTAGCGATCGCACTCGAAACCGTTGCAACAGCCGTTGCCGCGCTTCAACTTGAGAAAAGGGAGCCTGCGATCGCAGCGTGTAGCAAAATTGAGTCGGCAGATAATCGGGCAACTGGCTCGACTTCTCTCCCGGTCGCAGCAGTCCACCCAGATCGGGTGCATTGGTTGGGAAAAGAACTTCTGCGGGCTGGAGACGAGTAATTTCGTGATTGAGCTGGTCAAGCCCGGTCGATTGAGTGGTGAGAAATTCCCCGGTGGAAATGTCAGCGTAGGCAAGGCCCCAGTGATGACCCGCAATCACTACAGCCGCTAAAAAATTGTTGCGCCGCGCATTTAGCATTCCTTCTTCAAGAATCGTTCCGGGCGTAATCACGCGGGTAATTTCTCGCCGCACTAATCCCTGCGCCTCAGCGGGATCTTCGACCTGATCACACACCGCGATCGCGTAGCCTTTCTCAACCAACTGCGCAGAATAGCGATCGAGCGCATGATGCGGAATGCCCGACAGGGGAACACGCCCCACATCTTTGCCGCCATCTTTGGAGGTGAGAACAATCTCTAACTCGCGTGAAATCACGATCGCATCTTGAAAAAAGGTTTCGTAAAAGTCGCCCACCCGATAGAGCAAAAGCGCATGGGGATACTGGTCTTTAATGTCTGCGTAGTGACGCATCATCGGGGTGAGAGCGTCTCGGTCGACAGCTCGATGATCGGCATAGCGCACCGCATGTTTGACGAGACGATCGGGAACGCCGTGGGTCGAGTTTGGTTCTGGAGGAGAGACGGTCATGCCGAATCAATCAGTACGGGTCTACTAGACTGTAGCGCAGGGAGATGAGCAGTTGGGAGCGCCCAACTTACTCGTTTATCCTCTCACATCTGCGTTGTAATGATGAGTATGTATTTCAACGTTAATTTCTAAATTCTATCCATTGAATGATAGAAAAACGAGCAAATTTTCTACATGATGAGTGGGTTAATTGGTTACTAGTCTGCAATTCAAGTGTTATCAGATTCTGTAGAAAGCGACATCAGTCAGGATTGGTCGAAGGTCAAGAATGTTCTAGTCATGCGCTTAGACAATATCGGCGATGTGATTATGACCAGTCCAGCATTGCAGGCAATCAAAGAAAATCTGCCTCACGCCCGACTTACGTTGATGGCAAGTCCTGGAGGGTCTTTGGCAGCGCCGTTATTGCCCTGGGTTGATCAGGTCTTGACGGCTCGTGTTCTGTGGCAAGATCTGGGGCGATTGGCGTTTGACCCGGCGCGAGAGTGGGACTTAGTTTCAACCTTGAAAGCGAGTCAATTTGATGCCGCCATTATTTTGACAAGTTTCAATCAATCGCCCCATCCGCCTGCGCTGCTTTGCGCTCTGGCTGACATTCCGATTCGAGTGGGAGAATCGAAAGAAAAAGGCGGGGTGCTCACTCATGAAATTCCGTCTGCACCGGATGACATTCATCAAGTTGAACGGAATTTACGGTTGATTGAGTCGGTTGGGTTAGGGGTGCGCGATCGCACCCTCACGATTCAGATTCCTGACGCTGCAAACCAGTCTACTGCTCGGCTCTTGATCAAAAACGGACTCACTCTTGATACACCATTTATGGTGCTGAATCCTTGGACAAGCTGTCAGTCTCGCAATTATGATGCCAAACGGTTTGCGATCGCGGCCCGTCAACTCGCTAAAACCACAGGCTGGAAGATCCTGATCACTGGAGTTGAGAAAGACAAAGAACATAGCGGCGGTGTCACAGACATTTTAGGAGAGTGGGGCGTTGATTTGATTGGCAAAACCAATTTATCAGAACTCGCCGCCTTGATCGCCCACGCTCGACTGTTGCTCAGTAACAACACGTCTACCATGCACATTGCGGATGCAACTCGGACTCCAAGCGTCATTCTATTTGCCGGAACCGAGCTTGAATGCCAGTGGCAACCTCGCAGTTGTCAATCTCATTTGCTGCGTCAACCTACAGACTGTAGCCCATGCTATGCGTTTACCTGCCCTTACAACTTAGAGTGCTTGGACATCGAGCCAGAAAGAGTTGTTAGTGCAGGATTGGATTTAATTAACAACAGATTCTCTATCGCAAAGTAGATTAGAAACTTAAACAATTTCAGCATGATAAACAAATCATAAATGAGTACGTAAGCATGGCTCGAATCGCACTTATCGCAGGAACCTATGCTCCCGATCGTTGTGGAGTTGCTCACTACACGGCTCACCTTAGAACTGCGTTAGCTCAGCGAGGCATTGAAACCTTTGTATTGACCACTCATGCAGTCGGAGGAGATGAGCCAACGATTTTAGGTGCTGTTGAAGATTGGAATGTAAGCAGCTTAATCTCTCTGGCTCAAGCGATTCATCAAACAAAAGCAGATATTCTACACATTCAACACGCGGCTGGAACCTACGGTTTTGATCGCTCGATTTTTCTATTACCGTTGCTCTTAAAACAAACAGGCTGGAATCGTCCGATTGTGACCACGATTCATGAATACGGTTGGTGGGAATGGCAACCGAAGTGGATACCGCAGCCATTCTTAGAACGGATCAAGCATTGGGGACAACAACGGTACTGGTGGGATCGAGAAGACGGATTTTTGATCACTAGAAGTAACGCCATAATCACAACAAATGAGCAAGCAACGCAAACTATTGAGCGGCGGCTCCCACTGCTAATGCACAAGGTTCATCAAATTCCGATTGGTGCAAACATTGAGGTTGCTTCTAGCGGTTCCTCCGGAGTTGCGCTTGGCGCTAATCGCGGTGTGGCCAGAAAAATGCTACTTCAAACATGTGGTTGGCCACAAGATTCGGTTGTGCTTGCATTCTTTGGTTTTTTGCATCCTGTAAAAGGGTTAGAAACGCTGCTACGAGCGTTTAAAGCCGTGGTTCAAAAACAGCCCCAAGCCCGACTGATTTTAATTGGCGGGGTTGAAAGTTTGGCGTTGCGAGGAGAGGAAGCACAACAGTATTGGCAAAAATTGGAAGCTGAAATTGCATCGCTCGATCTGACATCTTATGTCCACATGACGGGATATCTCGATAGCAAAACTGCATCTCACTATCTTACGGGTTCAGACATCGGCGTACTGCCGTTTCATCATGGCGTCACGCTCAAAAGTGGATCACTGCTGGCATTAATGGCGCATGGATTACCGGTCGTTGCCACCCACTCGAATGATTCTGAGTTGTCAGCCTTGGTTGAGCAAGTCGCGCCGCGTCGTGTGGATGACCTTGCGATCGCGCTCACTCAACTCATCGAAAATCCCACAAGAGCAAATGATCTAGCTCAACAAGGACGTCACTTCAGCCGCAACTTCACTTGGGATAGCATTGCCGATGCGCATCTAGAGATTTACCGATCGGTTTCTCCTGCTATTTCAACCAACATGCGCGAAGAGATTGCTATTTATGGATAAACATCCTCTTCATGTCATTGTTTACACTGATTCTACTGGCATTGGCGGAGCAGAAATTAGTTTGGGTCATTTAGTTGCCACAGCCTCGGAGGATATCCAATTTACGATCGTCGGTGTTTCTTCGGTTGTTGTCGATGCAATTGCGAGTCGTCGTTCTAGTGTTAAAAGAGTTGTTCTATCTGATAATCTTTTCTCTCATCTAGCTACTTTCCATTCATTACGACCCGATATTATTCATACTAATCTTTGCACTCCCTGGGCGTGTCATTCTGCATTAACCGCTGCGTTATCATTACCCCATACTCGCGTGATTCGAGTCGATCAACTTCCGCTTAGAACAACCGATGCGATCGCGCTTTGGAAAACCCGATTTTTATCTCTTAGAGTTGATGCTCATGTCGCGGTAGGAGAAGCGAGCTGCCGCCGCATGGAAGACTTCTATGCTCTGGGCCGAAACTCAGTTATCTCGATTCCAAACGGCGTTCCTGACAGTGAAGAATTGACGCCAGATTTTACAGATAAATTAACCACAGGCAAATCAATCGTCATAGGTAGCGTGGGCAGATTAGACGCGATGAAAGCACATGAAATTTTACTAAAAGCGATCGCACAGGTCGAGCAGACAAAAGCCGTGATCCTCGGAGAAGGAGACGAACGCAACCATTTAGAAGCATTAGCAGACGAGTTGGACATTCGCGATCGCGTCCATCTCCCCGGCTGGGTCGAGCATCCCCAGTCATATTTATCCACCTTTGATGTTGTCGCCCTGCCATCGCGCTCAGAAGGCTTTCCCTTAGCGATGGTGGAAGCGATGTTAGCTGCCCGTCCCGTCGTGGCTACCTGCGTTGGCAGTATGCCAGAAGCGATTCTTGACGGTAAGACGGGATTGCTGATCGAGAAAAATGACGTTGATGGATTAGCGATTGCTCTACAACGCCTCAGAGACGATCCGGCTCTTAGAATTCAGCTTGGTCAAGCGGCGCGAGACATGGCATTGGCTAACTTCACCGTTGAGGCGATGACGCAACGCTATAAACAGCTTTGGCAAGACGTAATGGCGCGATCACGCTCCTCTCGTCTTCGGGTTCCGCGACCTCGCGACTGATCGCCTAGCGGAGTTTGACGCTCAAGGATTAGCACTCACCTGAGCGGGCTTTTGTAGCGTTGAAAAGGCCGTTTCTGCTAACAGTTGATGAGTCTTTGTAGTCGGGTGAATGCCATCCCAAAATAGAAATTCACTCGGTTTGCAGGCTGTATTGTTGAGACAGGCATTCGTCACATTTTTTAGTCCAAACTTGCTAGGAGTTGCGATCGCAGTTTGATACAAGCGACTCACATCCAACGCAAAAATTTGAGTCTCGTTGCCTAGTTTCTGATTGAGCGCTTCGAGTGATCGCGACAGCGTTGCATTATGTGACTGAGACAAACTACTTAAAGATTTCGCGGCTGACGTGTTGCGTGTAGCTGGAAGAATTCCTAGATCTGGCAAATTTGCTACTAAAAATCGTTTTGCACCCGTTTTGGATAATGATTCGATTGCCATTGTTATATTTTCAACAACACGTGTCGGATTCGTTTCGCCACCTCCTAAATAATCGTTCGCGCCACCCCAAACCACATAGAGCGCTTTTGGATCACCCTGCGGGTTAGTTTTGACAAAATTTTGAATTTGAACTAAAACGCCGGGTATTCCATTTTCACGAGCATTTGCTGTTGTTGCTCCACCATAAGCAAAATTGTTAGTCCGCTCAGCGCTTAATCCCAACTTAGTCGCCAATTGTTCAACCCAAACCCGACCATTCGAGTAGCGTCCTTGAAAGTAGGGCGGCGTGGGTGGATATGTGCCTTCAGTTACACGAAACACATTTCCTGCATCAGAAAGACTATCCCCAAAAACATAAAGCTGATCGATCTGGGAATTGCTAGGAGAAGTGACTTGCATTAGCTTGGGCTGGGAGGTTTGAGGTTGGGTGGTCTGACACGACGCCATCAATCCGGTCAAAGCAACAGCTAAGAATGAAAGCCTCATAAGAATTTTCTTCACGTAGATTCCTTACTTTTACAGATACCAGTGTATAGAAATTGGTAAATGAACGCACTGTCTTTAGTCGTAAACATCCCTTCTGGAGCCATTACCACCTCAAAACCGTTTAGGACGCTACCTGATGGCTACTCATCTATGTAAAACCACAATCAACTCAGAAATAATTTATAAGCTGGATTCTGACTTTCATTCCAATAGCGATATCCTAACGTATCTAGAAAAGCTTGCCAATCTTCCATTTCATGAGGCGGAACTTGAGTTCCAATCACAATTCGCCCGTAGTCTGCGCCGTGGTTGCGGTAGTGAAATAAACTGATATTCCAATCAGGACTCATACAGTTGAGGAATTTAATTAGCGCACCGGGACGCTCAGGAAATTCAAACCGATACAGCAATTCATTGTGAGCCAGCGGCGATCGCCCACCTACCATATGTCTTAAATGCAGTTTCGCCAACTCATCATCGGTTAAGTCAATGGTTTTAAATCCATGAGCTTCAAACGTTGTGGCAATGTGAGTCGCATCGGCGCGGTCTTGAATTTGCACACCGACAAAGATATGCGCGTCTCGATCATCTGCAATTCGATAGTTAAACTCAGTTAAACCGCGTCTGCCAATGCAATCACAAAACTTGCGTAAGCTGCCTCGCTCTTCAGGGATGGTGACGGCAAAAATTGCTTCCCGACGTTCTCCGAGTTCAGCGCGTTCTGCTACAAATCGGAGGCGATCAAAGTTCATATTTGCACCGCACGCTACGGCGATCAAGGTTTGATTCTGGATTTGCTCTCGTTCCACGTAGGATTTTGCAGCCGCGATCGCAAGTGCGCCGGCAGGTTCTAAAATCGATCGCGTGTCTTCAAACACATCTTTAATGGCAGCACAAATTCCATCTGTGTCGATCAGCATTACTTCATCAACATACTGCTGACACAAGCGAAAGGTTTCGACTCCGACTTCTCGCACCGCTACTCCATCCGCAAACAAACCGACTTGCGGCAATTTGATGCGGTGTCCTGCTTGCAACGATTGGTACATCGCATCTGCGTCAACTGGCTCAACGCCAATGATTTTGATTTCAGGACGCAAGCGCTTGACGTAAGCTGCGATTCCAGAAATCAATCCGCCTCCACCAATGGCGACGAAAATTGCATGAATCGGTTGTTGGCACTGTCGCAACAGTTCCATGCCGATGGTTCCTTGTCCGGCAATCACATCGGGATCATCAAAGGGATGAATAAACGTCAATCCTTTCTCTGCTTCTAGCTGACGGGCATAGGCATATGCGTCATCATAGGTGTCGCCGTGTAAGACAACTTCTCCGCCACGGGCTCTCACCGCATCAATCTTCACTTGCGGCGTGGTTAGCGGCATGACAATAATTGCCGTGGTTCTTAACCGCTTTGCCCCCAACGCCACGCCTTGAGCATGATTGCCCGCAGACGCCGCAATGACGCCTTGCTTAAGAACATCCGATGGCAGCTGCGCCATTTTGTTGTAGGCACCCCGCAGCTTAAACGAAAAGACGGACTGCATATCTTCTCGCTTGAGCAGCAACTTGTTGTTAAGCCGCGTGGACAAATTGGGTGCATAGTCTAACGCCGTTTCTTGAGCGACATCGTACACACGGGCAGTCAGAATTCGTTCGAGATAGTCGGAGTGCATGGCGTCAATAAGGTGGAGTGAACCCAGGAGAAGACCCTATTTTACCTGACTCGCTTGGCTCCACTCGCTTGGCTTCTTAGAGGAGGCGCTCCGTATCGGTGCGCTTCGCAAGGCGAAGCTCCACAGGATCGACATCGCAAAACCAATCAATCAGCTTACGCGCAATGCTCAGCTTCGGTGGAATCTTGGGCAGGGTTGATTTGTGAAACCACGCCGCCGCTTCTAACTCTTGGGGATCAAGCGTTAGTTCACCCCCTGCATACGCCGCCGTAAATCCAATCATAAGGGAATTGGGAAACGGCCAAGGCTGCGACCCAAAGTAGCGGATATCTCGAACGGTAATGCCCGCCTCTTCGTACACTTCTCGCACGATCGTCTCTTCTAACGATTCTCCAGGTTCGACAAATCCCGCCAGAACGCTATACATTCCAGAGGGAAACCGGGGAGCACGCGCTAACAAAATTTCTTCACCGCGATGAATCAGCACAATCACCGCAGGTGATAACCGTGGATAGCTGACGAGACCGCAGTTTGGACACCGTTTCGATCGCTCGTGAGGCGATTGCGTAGTTGGAGTTGCACAGTGCCCACAGAATTGATGCGTGCGATCCCACTCCATGATTTGAATAGCGCGACCCGCGATCGCAAACAGATCATCCTCCAACTGTCCGTACACCTCGCGCAGTCCTTCAAAGCGCATTCCCACAGGTGCAGTTGTCTCTGGCGCTAATTCGGCGCAGTAGCAAGGTTGGTCATCTAACATGCCTAAAAACTGTGTGCGGATAGGCTCTAATCCAATCTCAGCTAGGCTATGAGCTTGAGGCAACCGGATTTCTGTCTCTAATTCCTCTACCAGTAGCTGGTTGTTCAGATAAGCGAACCACCACGCCGATCGCGGCTCTTGAGGAGAAATAGTACTGGGAACGAAACTGCGAGACATGCCAATATTTGATGGGTCGCTTCTATCCTATCGCAGTCAAATCATTGGTTTTGTTGCAACCAAACTGTTGCAACAAAAGGTCGGTACTCATACGACGATCGTCTCCAGCACCTTTAACTAAAGGTGTTCATTAAGTTGACTCAGTGAACACCTTATAATCTGCATTAATTAATAAGAACGAAGGATACCGCGTAGTTCTCCAGCACGATTCTTTTGTGTGTGGATATCGACATAGAGCATACCGTTGGATAACGCTTGCTGTTGCTCACTCGTTAACGTATATTCGCCAGCAAATCTGCCACCCATGCCGCTTTCATTAGGGTTGACGGTTAACGCATGTTGAAACGGGCCATTTTTTGTTGATTCGCCTTGGTGGATGTGTATCGCAGACGTGATGTTGGGATTAGCAGGACTGACCGGATCAGTTGCATAGTCGCGAAGAGGACTCGATAGGTTACTGAAATCTCCCCGCATCACCAAGAGATCGCCGACTAACACTGCCCCAGCAGCACCAAAAGCAGCATTCGAGGGCTTGGTTGGCACAACGGCATCTTTCGTCAGAACTGCTACATACCGTGTCATCGTCTGGGCTGGCATCATTTGAGGCGGCGTGTCTTGAGCTGGCATGTCTTGAGTTGGAGACATCTGAGCGGTTACAGCAGACTCCGCTTGTTGTAGATTCGATGCCAATTGTTGATCGAGCCAATCAGGAGATTGTGCAACTTGAGAACTAAACGAAGGAGATGAGAGACCGATGATAGTGACACAAGTAACCAGAGCAAAGAGGAAATTGACTAAAACGCGCTTATTCTTTTTCATGACTGTATGGTTTGAGTGCAGTGACCAGCCAGTAGTACGGCTGAATGAATGACTTAGATTCACTTTTCTACGTATTCAATGCAACCGAGTTAAATTAGGGGATTGGCTGCGGTTCATCAGTGGCGAGAGAACAGTCCTTTGTTTAAAACGGGTTGGTTTATAGCGATCGCTTTGCCAAGCTCTAAGGGATCGCTCGTTATTCGGGAATGCCGTAGCGTAAGTCGATGTAGCCGAAGTGAAATGACACCCAAAAATCGGACAGGGAGCTAAGAGTAGTATCCTTGTTCAGTGGAGGTCAAATATTATGGCAGGTACTCGTCGTCAACACAGTGCAGAATTCAAAGCAAAAGTCGTCT
>JAHHHP010000059.1 GCA_019359275.1 Myxacorys chilensis ATA2-1-KO14
AACTGCTCAAACTCTGGAGTGAATACGTCTACTTGAACCGAGGCATTGACGTCTCGAAGCTTTTCCCAACTGGAATCTAGCGTTGAACGAGTCTGTTGATTCATCGACAGAAACGATAGAGATTTTCCCAGTTTGACCGCCTGCGTCATGCCAGACAGTAAGATGGAAAGTCCAGCTTGGTCGATGGTGTCAATCCAAAGCAAATCGACGACGATAGCATCGGCTTGCGCGATCGCGTCTCCTAAATGTGTTCCAAACGAGGTTTCAGTTAAATCTGAAAGATTGCCGTTCGGCTGCAAAACTACTGTCGTTGGAAAGGTCTTATCATCCGTTGAGCCTAAAATCAATTCACCGTTTATCATGCCGGTTCTTTTGGTTTGACAAGTCTCTGAGTTCTTTAAGGATGAAGTAAATCAGACAGAATGGCGGCGTCATCCGTCACAAAGTACTGGTGTTTTAAATCACACGAAATTCTATGGACGTTCGAGCAGGCTATACGCTTCCGGTATTTGCATGTGCGGCGGCGATCGCGGCGCTAAAACAGCTCCAGACCGCTCAAGCGGTGGCTTCGGTTGAGGTAGATTTGATTGAACCCGCTCGAACGGTGGAAATTGAGATCGAGCAGGTGGCAAGTCTTCAACCCGGAGTTGCGCTGGGAATCACGCGGAGCGATCCGGGTGACAATCTAGATTTGACGCGGAATACTCCCGTCTGGGCGATGGTGAGTTACCAACAGGAAATGGGGGACGCTCGCATTGTGCTAGACGGAGGAGAAGGGGTTGGACGGACGGACGGGGGAGCCGCCATCTATGCCTATGCCAAGCGGTTATTGATTGAAAACTTGGAGCGATCGCTCCAACCCAATGAAACGATTCGAGTCACCATTATTTTGCCAGAGGGACGATCGCTCGCCAAACGCACGTCGAATGAAGCCTTTGGCGTGGTCGAAGGACTGTCGCTTTTGGGAACCTCTGGAATCGCTCAACCGCTCAGCGCTCCCGGTCAGCTAGAACGCTTTCGACAAGAATTGCAGGAGAAAGCGCAGCGATTTGACTGCCTAGTGTTTTGTGTCGGCGAGAACGGGTTAGATTTGGCGACTCGACTAGGAGTTGAACCAGAAAGACTGATTAAAACCGCGAATTGGCTCGGTTCGCTGCTTGTCGAAGCGGGTTTGCAACAGGTGAAGTCAATTCTGCTCTTTGGCTATCACGGAAAACTCGTGAAACTGGCAGGCGGAATTTTTCATACCCATCATCATGTTGCTGATGGTCGATTGGAAATTCTGACGGCTCACGCCGCTAAAGCAGGACTCCCAACGGTAGAGCTACAGAGGATTTTTAACTGTGCCACGACCGAAGACGGCTTGAACTATCTGAGAACTCTGGATGGAGATTGGGTCGAGCGAGTGTATAGCGCGATCGCAGAAACGATCGATCATCGCTGTCAAGCTTACATCTATAACCATGCCCAAGCCTCGGTTCAAGTTGGCTCTGTGCTATTTGATCGGTCTCGTCAGATTCTCATTCAAAGCCAAATTGCAGCCACACTGTTGAAGCAAGTTTGCTAATGTAATTAAAATAGCGAAATTACTCTATATTAAAGACGCATTTTTTAGTGTTCTTCAAAACAACGCTTAGCTAGTTTGTCTACCCACACTCAGACTTTGATCAGGTGAAATTTCCGTGACACCACAGACAGAACACTCCCTTCTTGATACGACCGCATCTACAAATACATCGACTCTCGACAGCCTCAACCGCCAAATGATCGTCATTCTAGACTTTGGCTCTCAATATTCTGAGTTGATTGCGCGGCGCATTCGTGAAACTCAAGTCTATTCTGAGGTGTTGTCGTACCGCATGACAGCTGAGCAACTGCGTCAACTCAATCCGGTTGGAATCATTCTCTCTGGAGGTCCGAGTTCAGTTTATGACAAGGGCGCTCCGCATTGCGATCCAGAAATTTGGAATCTGGGAATTCCAGTTTTGGGCGTTTGTTACGGAATGCAGTTGATGGTGCAACAACTGGGAGGCAAGGTTGAGCGGGCAGATCTTGGTGAATACGGCAAGGCGAGCTTGATGATCGACGATCCGACGGATCTGCTAACGAATGTGGGCGAAGGCTCCATTATGTGGATGAGTCACGGAGATTCTGTCACAACCATGCCTGACGGATTTGAGGTTTTGGCACACACCGCCAATACGCCTTGTGCCGCGATCGCGGATCACGATCGTAAACTTTATGGCGTTCAGTTTCACCCAGAAGTGGTTCACTCGCAGGATGGACAGTCTCTGATTCGCAACTTTGTTTATCACATCTGCCATTGTCATCCGACCTGGACAACCGATGCGTTTGTGGAAGAATCGGTGCGGGAAATTCGGGGTAGAGTCGGGGATAAGCGAGTGCTATTGGCGCTGTCTGGAGGTGTTGATTCATCAACGCTGGCGTTTTTATTGCATCGCGCGATTGGGGATCAGCTAACGTGCATGTTTATCGATCAGGGCTTTATGCGAAAGCTAGAGCCAGAGCGGTTAGTCAAGCTTTTTCATGAGCAGTTTCACATTAATGTGGAATATGTGAATGCTCGCGATCGCTTTTTAGCGGCTGTCGCCGGAGTGGATGATCCGGAAGAGAAACGCAAGCGAATTGGACATGAGTTTATTCGAGTCTTTGAGTCAGAATCAAGGCGGCTGGGCCCGTTCGATTACTTGGCGCAGGGCACACTCTATCCTGACGTGATCGAGTCGGCAGATACCAACGTTGATCCACAAACCGGGGAACGGGTGGCAGTCAAAATTAAGAGCCATCACAACGTCGGTGGATTACCTAAAGATCTCCGATTTAAGCTGGTAGAACCTCTGCGGAAGCTGTTTAAAGATGAAGTTCGGAAGGTGGGACGCTCGATCGGTCTGCCTGAAGAAATTGTGAATCGTCAGCCGTTCCCAGGCCCAGGTTTAGCCATTCGCATTCTCGGCGCAGTCGATGAAGAGAAGCTCGATATTCTACGGGATGCTGACTTTATCGTTCGTCAAGAGATCAATCGTGCAGGCATGTACAACGATTTTTGGCAGGCGTTTGCTGTATTGCTTCCCGTCCGCAGTGTGGGTGTGATGGGTGACCAGCGTACCTATGCTTATCCGATCGTGCTGCGATTGGTGTCGAGTGAAGATGGTATGACAGCGGATTGGTCTCGCGCTCCCTACGATTTGTTGGAAACGATCTCTAACCGAATTGTGAATGAAGTGAAAGGGGTAAATCGAGTGGTGTATGACATTACCTCGAAGCCGCCTGGCACGATTGAATGGGAATAGGATGAGGCGATCGCAGGAATCACCGCTAGTTCATCAAAGGGGCTAATTACATCCTGCATCTTCTAACTCAGCTTTGGTAAAGGCGCAGCATCATAGGTTTGCTGCGCCTTGATTCGTTTCGAGGAAAGTGCGATCGCACTTGCTTTAGGGCTCCTGTGCGCGATAGCTGGGTGCATAGACATTATTGTATTACTGACAAATGCTCAGCTTTTTTATGTCCAGTCCTCGATGGATAGACCTGCAATGTGCCCGAAGTCAGCACTATTTCGAGTCAATAGAACTGCTTTGTTCACCAATGCAACCGATGCAATTTTCAGATCCATCGTGCCAAGCCGTGGATACGCTTTCTTGAGACGCTGAAACTCTTGAGCAGCCTGTTCATCAAACTCAAGAATGGGGATTGAACAGTAATTTGTTAATTGTTGCTTGAGCTGTTTGTAAGGTTCAACCTGCTGTTTGACAGTCTTGGCTTTAGCTATGTAGCTTAACCATCCCCGCATTTGCTCCTCATAACTAATGATGCTTACCGCTACTTGAGTAGAACTAACATTCGCCAATCTTTGCATTAAGCGTTGAGCTTTGACTCCTCCACGCTCTAAAACACTGAGATGATCAGTATCGAAAATATACATCTATACATCTGATGGCAGTGTAGAACCCGGGCGAAGAGAGCTGCGATACTCGCACCCCAACTGCATCGCCTCATCATAAACTGAGTCATCATCAAATGTTCCAGCGATTTGCTCCCACCAGGGTCTAGAGGATGAATCGATTTCTAGTTTGCTTTTAAGCTGTGTATCTTCTTCTAAGGTTGATTCTACATTCTTAATATGCTCCTCAACCTTTAATACAATAAGGCTGCTATAAGCTCTAAGTTGAGTGACTAATTTCGACAATTCTGAGCCGTTCTCAAAGTACTCTATTACATCACGGGCAGAGACAGAAATCGCGTCCTTAGCACCATCATAAATTTGCTTCAGTTCTGAAATAGAGAAGAAGTCTGCAAATACATCAACAACTTCAGAGAGCCGAAGGAAACCTGAAACCATTCTTTCAAGATCAGCTCTGTACTCGCCTATCCTTCCTTCATTTATAAGAGAAAGGCTGAAAAGCAAATAGGAATATGCTATGGAATAATTGCTTAGATGATCAATGTCTTTGATAAGCTCGATCGCCTGAGGAGTGTCCTTGTAGTGCCTCCACGCATCAAAAAAAGATTCAGTCAATCGACTAAATACAACATATCTTTCGTGATACGTTTTTGAATCATCCTTAGCTTGTCCCAGTAAAAGTTCTGCCTCTTGAGTCAAATTTTCAATTAGAGTTTTATCTGAGCTTGTAAGAATATCATCAAGATGTTTTTTTAGGGAGTAAATATCCTCTAAAACAGCTCGACTGAGAGAACTATCAACCCCTTCTATCTGGATGTTATTCATAACGAGTATTTCCTAAACATTAAAGGGAGTTGATGACTATTCTTTCGTTATCCTCATTCACCAGAAGCTTTGTTAAAGGAATTTCAGCATAAGCATTAACAACTCAGCCTATTGCCGTATTTGACTAAAGTGACCGAAAGGCTCTTCCAGCCATTCCATTTTACCGTACACGCCAAAGATATTCAGGATTGCCCTCGCCGTGAATTAGATGCGATTGTACCTGCAACATGCTTTAAGTTAGCCCTAGCATTACGGCGCAGCATCGTGGGTTTGATGCGTCGCAATGCTGAAGCCGGAAATCGTCGCTCATACTCTTCATCAGAGATCTCGGCTAATTCTTCTAAAGTCGGATTCACGTTCCACGGGTAAGGCTGGAAGTCAGAAACATCAGTTTCTTGGGCAAAGCGTTGATTCCAAGGACAGACATCCTGACAGATATCGCAGCCAGCGACCCAGTTGTTGAGCTGAGGCGCGATCGCATCCGGCAAGGTTTCAGAGCGATTCTCAATCGTGTGATAAGCAATACATCGATTCGCATCAACGACAAAGGGTTGAGTAATTGCGCCAGTAGGACACGCTTCGATACATCGCGTGCAGGTTCCGCAATGCTGAGTGTGCGAGCGATTCCTCGGAGCTTCGCCAAGCGAATCGCGCTCTAACTCTACATTCGTCAACACCTCACCCAGAAACACCCACGATCCATACTCCCGCGTAATCACATTACCGTTCTTCGCAATCCAACCAATTCCGGCACGCTGCGCCCAAACTTTATCTTGCACAGGTCCAGTATCCGCATAGTAACGAGCCTCAATGCCATCGCCCTGAGTTTCTAGCCACGATGCCAACGCTTTGAGTTTCTTTTGCAACACGCGATGATAGTCTCGCCCCCAGCCGTAGCGAGAAATTTTGGCGTACTCCTTGCCCTCTAATCGAGCGTGGGACGTGTAGTAATTGAGCGCTACACAAATCAGTGATCGCACCTCTGGCATCACCTGAAAAATATCTTCTCGCTTAGGATTTGCCATCCATGCCATATCTGCCTCATAGCCTTGATCAAGCCACGATCGCAGAGATGCCGTTGCAGTTGTATCGTCCTTAAAATCTTCCACCTGAACGATTCCAACTTTGTGAAATCCAAGCTCTAACGCTTTTTGTTTAATTTGGTTCGTTAAGTCGTGCATTTCAATCTAGGGAGAGAAGATTATGTGCCCGTTGTAGTTCGTAATTTGTAGAAGCGCAATGAGAATGAACTATGAGTGACGTTACTTTAGATTCTACGAGTATTGAGATTGAAACGGTGCAACGGTATTTTGAAACGTTTAACGCGGGCGAGTTTGAGGCAACCGCAGAGCTATTCACGGTTGATGCCATCATGCATGCGCCGTTCAAGACTGAGGTGATGGGCAGAGATGCGATCGTGACCTATCTCCAGACGGAAGCGAAGGGAATGCAAGCCACTCCGCAGACTGTTGACACTCAAGACGAGCAGGTAGAAGTGACAGGCTTTGCAAAGTACGCAGGATTCAAAGTCAACATTGTCTGGACATTTCATTTGAATTCAGCAGAAGAAATTACCGATGTTTACATCAAACTAGTCGCCTCAGCACAAGAGTTGCTGAAGATGCGACGATGATTTGGACGAGACTTTGTAGGAAGCATAATAAAAATTCCTCCAGCGCTACGCTCAGAACACTAGAGGAATTTTTGTTGTGTTGAATTATTCACTAAACTTCGGCTGGAACGGATTGAGGAGCCGATTCGCTAGTGAAAACGCGTGATTCTGAAGAAAGTTCACTCCGCGATCGCTGCGTTTTAACTAACGACAAGTCAGTCGTCAGCAAGAAACTAACAATACACGCAATCAGGATCACCGGAACCATTGATGTACTCGATAAAACGCTGAGAATCACCGTTATACTAATCGGCGTCTTAGTAATGGCTACAGTCACGGCTGCCATCATGCACACCATACTAATCGTCGGATAGAGTTGCGGAAATCCCAATGAGAGGGCAAACCCAACCACTGCACCTAGATGAAATAGTGGAAAAATGAAACCACCTCGAAAACCTGAATGCAAGGTGCAACGATTAGTAGCACATCATAAAATATCAATACATAGCTATTGCGATCATGAAACTCACAACTCGCGGACATTACAGCGTTAAGGCACTGCTTGACTTATGCTTTCAGCCTCAACAACAGCCCGCCCCCGTGAGCGCGATCGCGCAGCGTCAAGATATTCCTGCACCTTACTTAGAAAAGCTGCTAATTGAGATGCGACGGGCAGGACTTGTCCGCTCGGTGCGGGGCGTCCAAGGCGGGTATCAACTGGCAAGGCAGCCTGCTCACATTTCGCTAGGGCAAATTTTAGAGGCGGTCGGCGAGACAGTAGAGCCGTTACCGCGTCACACTCCTGACAGCGCTCAGGCGGGAGATTGGGTCACGTTTGGTCTGTGGAATCGACTGCATCAGAAAATGAAAGAAGCCTTGTACAGCATTTCGTTAGAAGATTTATATTACGATGCGCGAAGCTGGCAAGCGGCTCAAGGGGAAGAAGCTAGTTTTATTGTGTGATGCCAATTTATTTCAATGCAGCAGATTGCAATATCGAGCGAAATCGTGAAGAGACGTTTCGGCGAAACGTCTGTACGATATTTAAGTATTTGCTGAGTTGGTATGAGTTTGGTTGAGGCAGATTTGAAGGATGCAGCGATCGTTCTAGTGAGTGCGGCAGTGTTGGATTTCCTGATTGGTGATCCGTGGGGGTGGCTGCATCCGGTGCAGGTGATGGGTTGGAGCATTGGTCAATACACAACGGCTGTCTTCCGATTTGTTAAACACCCGATATTGCTGAAAGGGGCAGGCGTTGGGTTAGCGATCGCACTCATTGTTGGAAGTAGTGCGATCGCACAAATCATTCTTGCGATCGCTCACTCGATTCATCCAGGATTGGGAATTGCAGTTGCAGCAGTTCTGCTTGCCAGTTGCTTTGCCGGACGCAGTTTGCGCCATGCGGCGGAAGATGTGCTGAAACCATTGACCGAGGGAAACTTGGAAGCGGCGCGATCGCGGCTGCGATTATACGTTGGACGTGATACAGACGCATTATCAGAACCCGAAATCCTCAGAGCCGTGTTTGAAACCGTTGCTGAGAATGCCGTTGACGGGGTTATGGCTCCGTTGTTCTATGCATTGGTCGGAGCATTTTTTCCAGTGGGGAGCGTTGGACTCGCGATCGCGTACAAAGCCGCGAGTACACTCGATTCGATGGTCGGTTATCGAACCGCGCCCTATGCTGAAATCGGTTGGTTTAGCGCCAAAACAGATGATGTTTTAACATGGCTTCCCTGCCGATTGACGGTGATTACATTAGGTCTTCTTTCGGGTAAACCCATTCAGGTCTGGAAGCTATGTCAACGGGATGCGGCTCAAGATCCAAGCCCAAACTCGGGTTGGAGCGAGTGTGTTTATGCCGCTGCGCTAGAGGTACAAGTTGGCGGTGTTAACTACTATCGAGGCGTGGAGAAACCGAAGCCTTTATTAGGCGAACCCATTCGTCCGATTACTCCAGAGCGAATTCGGGCAGCGCTGCGGCTGACGCGCTGGTGTTTTCTAATTTGGCTTGGAGTATGGAGCGTAGCGTATGCGATAGCAGGCAACTTTGGCAGCGGATAGGGCAATAAATGTAAAAGACGTTCACAAGATTTGCAAAAACAACAAGATTTGCGAAAACAAAGTAACAGCAATAGGTTGATGGTATCGTCAATTAAATCTGCATTGATGTCCGTTATGAAACGACTTGCCTTTTCACATTTCTCCAAATTCATCTGCCTCAGCATTTCAACTTCTGTTGCAATTTTTTATCCCTTAACCATTACTGCTGCCATTAGCGCAGAGCGCAACGCTAGAGATATTGCTCAATCCCCCGCTTCCCCGTCTTCATCCAACACTCCCTATCCCTTCCTCGATCGCGCCTCTAAGGGCATGGTTGCCTCTGCCCATCCCCTCGCCTCCCAAGCAGGGCTTGCCATGCTGCAACAAGGGGGAAATGCTGTGGATGCGGCTGTTGCCACAACATTTGCAATCTCTGTTGTCGAACCGTTTTCAGCGGGAATTGGCGGTGGTGGATTTATGCTGGTGTATCAGGCGAACAAGAACGAAACTAGAGCGCTAGATTTTCGCGAAAAGGCCCCTCTCAAAGCCAGCCGCAACATGTACCTCGATGCTCAAGGCAAGGTGCGTCCAAACGCCAGCACTGATGGACATCTCGCTGTGGGCGTACCGGGAACCGTTGCAGGACTGTATGAAGCCCATCGCACCTATGGAAAGTTGCCTTGGAAGACCGTGATGGCCTCCGCGATTCGGATTGCTGAAACTGGATTTCCAATCAGCAAGCCCTTAGCCACGGCTTCGCAAGAGCGCTTAGAAATATTAGGAAAAAATGCGGATGCTCGACGCTTGTTTACCCGCGACGGAAAGCCGCTGCAAGTTGGCGAACTTTTGGTGCAAAAAGAGTTAGCGGCAACGTTACGATCGCTCTCCGAAAATCCCAATAGTTTCTACACGGGAAAAATAGCGACTGCGATCGCGCAGGATATGACGGTCAACGGTGGGTTAATTACGCTCGATGATCTGAAGCAGTATCGTCCGACGTGGCGAAATCCGGTGTGCGGCAATTTCCTCAAAGCAAGAGTATGCTCAATGCCGCCGCCTTCATCGGGCGGAGTGCATTTACTTGAGATGCTCAATTTGATTGGAACAACTGATCTCAAAACATTGGGGTGGCATAGTCCCGACACATTGCATTTGCTAACAGAATCGATGCGAATTGCCTACGCCGATCGCGCGACTTATTTAGGCGATCCAGCATTTGTCAAAGTGCCCGTTGCAGCGTTGACAAGTCCAAAATACGCCCAACTCCGGCGGCAAGAAATTAACCCTAAAACAGCAACTCCGTCGAGTCAAGTCAAAGCGGGTGATCCAAAACTAATCCAGCAGTTGTCTCGCGAATCGAACGAGACCAGCCATTTGACCGTTGTCGATCGCGATCGCAATGCTGTGAGTTTAACGTTCACCGTGAATCTTCGATTTGGGGCAGGTGTAGTGGCAAAAGGAACCGGAATCCTGCTTAACAATGAAATGGATGACTTTGCAAGTGCGCCGAATACACCGAATGCATTTGGGTTAGTCGGCGGAGAGGCCAATGCGATCGCGCCAGGAAAAATTCCGCTCTCCAGCATGACGCCAACAATTGTGACCGAGAATGGACGCTTGCGAATGACCGCAGGTGCACCCGGAGGCAGCACCATTATTACAACCGTATTGCAGGTGGTGTTGAACGTTTTAGCCTACAACATGAGCGCTGAGAAAGCCGTTGCCGCACCCCGTATTCATCACCAGTGGTTGCCTGATAAATTAATGGTCGAACAATGGGGATTTGATTCGTTGACGGTTGCAGAACTGCGACGGCGCGGACATCAGATTGACGAATCGCGACCCAACTGGGGCAATGCAACTGCGATCGTCGTGCAGCCGGATGGAGTGTTGGAAGGAGCCGCCGACCCACGAGGCGAAGGCATCGCCGCAGGATTTTGACCAGCATTGTACAGAACACAAATTAAGCCGTCAGCAATGCATTGCTAATGATGATGACATTGGAGTTTCTTAGATTGTGGTTAAAAACAAAGGCATGTTTGTCAAGGTGCATCTCCGCTTTCTAGGTGCAATTAGAAGCGCGATCGCAATCAACGGGTTAGCTTGATTACGATCGCGCTGTTTGTCTTATTTCCAATCCTTCCAATTCGTATTCAAAATCGATGTGTTTGGAAACGCAGTCGGATTGCCATTCGCATTTAACCGTTTTTGCAATTCCTCTAATTTAGGATTTGCTCTCGGCAGGTTTTCCACTAACTGATACGGCAGGATTCCCGTTTCTAATGAATAGGCGGCTGTCGTTCCTGCTGCCGCACCCATTGACCATTCGATCGCGTGAACTCGATACGCCGAGGCGCTGATGTGACTCATCGCCATGCTTTTTCCGGTCACGAGCAAATTATCGATCTTCGGCGGAACCATCGATCGCAACGGAATTTGAAACGGAAACGCTTCACTGGCTCCTTGCCGTTCTCCAGGACGCTCCTGATTGCCTGGTTTTTCGGGCGGCGACTCGACCATGCAGGGGTGAAAGTCTAGGTTGTAATGACCAATGCCCACACTATCGGGATAGATGTGCGATCGCGCCCGAGTTTCGACCTGCTGCGGCTCAATCTTGCCGCGAATCACATCAATGGTGCGCAATCCCGCGATCGAGGCGGCTAAATTTCGGTAGGCTTCTGGCGTCAGGGTTTCGGTGTAGTAAGGATCTTTAAAGTTCTTGCGCGACATTGCGACTTCATCCACTAAAAATCCGTTGGGGTAGCCATAGGCATAGCGACCTACTAACCGACGAGATTCGCGGAGGTAAGGATATTTCGATAATCCGTGCGCCGTGCCCATCGGAGAATCGAAGCCTTGTAGATAGCGAATGTTGGGATAGGGCTTCTTGATCGGCTGCTTGGCATCGGACGTGCCGGAATGAAACCAATGGAAAAAGCCGATCGCCTGTTCTTCTGCTCCTTTGAGCGTGCTGACCCGGTATCCACCCAGCCATCCCTCCGGTTCAAGTTGTCCGGTTGAACGCAGTTGTTGACGAGTCAGCAAATAGTTATCTGCTGAGGTTCCGGGAGCATAGTCGTTGCCCCAACTCCAGTTCTGCATCGAGATATCGCCTGGAAGCACCGTTTTAGACCCAGAATTTGGCTTTTGGCTGGCGATGCGACGATAGGTGAACACAAGTTCGGGCGACTGAGCGTAACGCTCGTCGTTGAAACTATAGGACTTCTCGTATTGAGCATAAAAATCGGGCGGCTGAGCGGTTTGCGGAGTTTTGGTGGCTTCCATTGCAAACGTGTAGGTCAACGCCTGAGCGCAATAAGGATTGTCAGTCTCGCTCGACGACGACGGATTGCGATACGATCGCGCATCCACTCCCACTTGGTAGGGCAAATCCGCTAAGGCTAATAATTCTCCTGTTTCGGTCGCTTCAACCACAGACCATTTGCCCGACGCAGGCGGCGTAAACCGGACAATCTTCTTCTTGAATAGCTCAGAGTCCGCTTCACGATAGCTATCTTCAATCGTGCGAGATAACGGATACGTATTTAACGGGGGTGCGCCTGCGGCTGGACTGTGTTGAATGCCCCGCACCGACTGAATCTGACTCCCTTCAATTTGTAGCGATTTGACCGCCGTATTTGGGAACAGATAAAGCTTTCCTTTGCCTTGCTTTTCAGCTTCTTTCAAGAGAGATTGTAGAATCTCGTGCCCCTCCTTTGGCAGAAAACACACCAAACTCACCCAACAACTGCCGGGATTTTTGTTGTTATTTTGAGCGAGAATGCGCTGCCGTAGTTCGGCGTAGCCTTGCGGAAAATAAAGCTGCGATCGCTGAGTCGGTCGTTCGTCGAGGGCAGAGGTTCCTTGAGCCGTTAGCTGTCCGCCAATCCAATCCGTAATCTCAGTTAAACAAACCGTTCGACCCGCTTTTAGCGCTTCATAACTCGCCGCAACTCCAGAAATCCCGCCGCCAACAACTAGCACATCACAGGCGACAGCTTGATCTACCGCTTTCGGAGTCGCGCTTTGTGCCAATTGGGCTGGAGCCGCTGCAGTTGAGCTTGACCATCCTGCGATTAGGACTCCACTGATTTGCAGTGAGACTGCACCTAAAGTCAATACTTTCTTCATAACTCACACTTCACGCTAAACAAGCAGCTTTTGCTCAATTCTTCTAACACAATTTATTCGTTCTCAGACAATCGTTTGTAGATCAACCCACTTCACATAACTCCTATCCATCTGTAAGGTTTGCAGTCGTCAACCTCTCTCAAACTTGACTTTGAGAACTGGTAATATTAGTTCGAGTAGAAAAAACACGAGATCTATCTGAATCCGTCTTCTGAGAGCCATTACGGCTTGAAATCAATCCATTAATAAAACGATTGCATTCATAAAAATATTGCATTCTATAGAAGCAGCGTGACGAACTGGGTTAAGTACTTGTTTCAGATTGCCAAAGATTTGACTGTAAAATTTGACTCTGTTTACTCTGGCACATGTGAGATGATATGCAACAATAATACGTTATGAAATTCAGGATTCTACCCGGCGCTATTGCTGCCGTTATCTCACCTCTAATGATACTTGTATCACAAAGCACAGCCCAGCAAGACAGTATCCGGGTTCGAGTAAATCGATGGATTTCAGTTCAGCAGGTCTCTGGCGACGTGAATTATGCGGCTCAAAATGTGTCTCGCCCTGCCCGTGTAGGCGATCGTTTAATTATTGTAGGAGACAGGATCACCACCGATAAGAATTCGTCAGCAACCCTACTGGTCGATACTGGACTTGGGACGATTCGGGTATTAGAGAAAACTACACTCCGGGTGCGAGAACTCAAAATAACTCCAAACAATGGGCGGATTACGCGGCTCGATGTCTTGCAGGGGCAGGTTCGCCTCAAGCTCCGCAGCTTTACCAACCGAGAATCGGAGTTAGAGCTTCGGACCCCAGCCGGGCTAAGTGGTGTGCGAGGAACAGAGTTTGGAATCAGCGTCGAGCCGAGCGGCAAAACCGCGATCGCAACCCTGGAAGGAGCCGTCGCCACCACCGCACAAGGAGTAGAAGTGAGAGTTCCCAACGGCTATCAAAATTTTACAATTTCAGGTGAAGCGCCAACAAACCCAGTACCGTTAAGAGATGATCCGGGTCTGGCGTACCGATTTGACCGACAAATCGCTCGCGGGGGCATTCGGAATGTGCGTCTGGTGGGTCAAGTTGATCCGGTCAATACAGTCACGATCGACGGAGCGCCCGAACCTGTCGATCGCAATGGTTTTTTTCGAGTTCTCTATCTCGCTCCTTCATTCCTGAAGCTTAAAGTCGTTGTCACTACTCCGCTTGGAAAGACACAAACTTATGAACTGGCGCTTTAGTGAACTCGGATGGCGCTTACTCCCGGGTGGCATCGCAGCGATCGCGATCGCTGCCCTACTAGAGTTAGGAGTGGTGAAACCTGCTGAACAGCTTGCGTACACGGCCCTATTTCAGGCGCGGGGTGAAGCTGCCTGGGATGATCGCTTGGTGCTAGTCGCGATCGATGATGCTAGTGTGAAACGGTTAGCGCGATTCCCATTTTCGCGAAAATATTATGCTCAACTCATCGATCGCTTAACTAAAGCAGGAGCAGGTGTCATTGCGATCGATGTTTTATTCTCTGAGGCAACACCAGACGACGCGACTTTAGCGCAAGCGATCGCCCGCTCGAGGCGAGTCGTGCTGGCTCAAACCGACAATCAAAGCGAGTTTCCACTGCTTCCCGTACCCCAACTGCAAGATGCCGCCTCTGGCAGTGGTCACATCCGAGCCAACATGGATTCGGATGGGATTGTGCGAAAGATCGATCCTCGGTTTCAAACCAATCTTGCCTTTGGGCTAGCCGCGATTGAGAGCTACTCGCTGACCCAAGCTCCCGTTCCACCAGTAGATTTAACCCGACCAGTTTGGCTCAATTGGGCAAGCTCGATCAAACGCATTCAGCGTCATTCCTTTGCAGACGTGGTGCAAGGCTTGGTGGGCGATAGTGCCTTTCGGAACAAAATTGTGCTGGTCGGCGCAACCGCTTCGGGTCTCGATCCAGCGCGGACGCCATTTAATCTCAATCCACCTGCGAGCGGAGTGCATCTGCAAGCCACCCTGATTCACAATGTATTGCAAAACAACGCGCTGCATCCTGTGGAGCCTGTCTGGCTGCTGCTGCTGCTAGGAGGTCCGGGGTTAAGCTTGATTCTCAGTTTTTGGCGGTCGGAGATTCAAGCGTTGATTGCCCTGGGTAGTTCTTTAGGTTGGGGGGGAGTGAGCTTACTCTTACTAAAGTTTAATGTTTTGATTCCAGTTGCGTTTCCGATTGGGCTGATTGTTTCAACGACAATATTGGTCGCGTTGACCGAGCGGTTGCGCATGAATTCGATTTTGCAGCAGCAGGTGCGTCAACTGTGGCAGCGCTACGAGTCTGACCTCGTGATTAGCCCGACCACATTCATGGAACCGCAGTCGCTGCCGCCCAACTCGCTAGCCTCGATGCAGCGCGTGATTCAGTTAGCGGCCCTTGCAGAGCGATTTGGGCGATCGCAATCGACCCAAGCTGCGATCGCACGCAGTCTTTCAATGGGGCTTGCTGCCGCCGATTTCGATGGGCTGGTCTGGTTTTGCAATCCGACTGCTGCCAATCTGCTGAAACTTGAGATTGGCAGTCGATTAGAGTTTGAGTTAGTGCCTCAGTGGCTGAGCGAGAGTGAGTGGCAAGACGCCTTAGCCGCATTGCAATCTGAACGTCCTGCCCGACCAAAAGAGCAGTTGCTCGGCACGCGCTGGCACCGTTTGCAGCTAGAGCCGTTGTCCTATCAGTCTCGCTCGTTTGAGAAGACGGAGAGCGATTTTCAGTTAGATGGCATTCTCATTTTGCTCGAAGACATTAGCGATCGCAAAAAGATCGAGGCGAGTTTAGATCAGCAAATTGATGAACTGCATCAGATGAGTCAACTCAAAGACGACTTTTTGAGTACGGTGTCTCACGAGTTGCGAACGCCCTTGACCAACATGAAAATGGCCATTCAACTCCTCAAACTTGTGGGAACGGAGACTCAGCGCGATCACTATTTACAGATTCTCGACAACGAATGCACTCGTGAAACAGAACTGATTAATGATTTGCTCGATTTACAGCGTTTAGAAGTGGGGGGGCAAGTGCTGCGCCCTGAGCGACTTGATTTACAAAGCTGGCTTCCAGAGCTAATCGAACCGTTCTACAAGCGCACCGAGGCGCGATCGCAGGCATTAACCATTCGAGTCGATAAAGAGCTACTAGCGGTTGAGTGCGATCGCTCTAGTTTAGAACGGGTGATTGTAGAGTTGGTGAATAACGCCTGCAAGTACACGCCTCCTGAAGGAGAAATTTTGGTGACGGCAGACGCGGTAGATCCAGAATTTGAAATTACGGTGTGCAATTCGGGCGTTGAGATTCCTAAGGCAGAATTGGGTCGAGTCTTTGATCGCTTCTACCGAGTGCCGAAAGCTGACCCATGGAAGCAGGGCGGCACAGGGCTAGGACTCGCCCTCGTTAAACGCTTGGTCGAATGCCTCGATGGAGAGATTCAGGTCGATAGTGGAGACGGGATGACAACGTTTACGGTAAGGTTACCGTTTAGTCAGGCATAGTCCGCAGCAGATCTCTAACCGTTCAGTTATTCATTAGAGAAACCTTAATCAGGCTGAATCGCAAATCATTTAGAATGCAGAGAACTGAAGTTCAGTTTACAAATTTTCGTGAGCAGATTTTTATGAATGTTGCATCCCTCAACTTGGCAGAAAAGACGTTTGAATTTTTTGTTGATTGGGTTTTAGTTTCTGATGCTCAGGCGATTGAAGCCTACGTTGAGAATCTTCGCGTCAGCTATTCTCACCTCGATCGCAAAGGAATTGCCCAAAAGATTGTTGAGGAGCAAGCGTTTAATAACGGTTGGTTAGGCGCAGCAACGGGCTTAATGGGAGCTGGTGCGTTGCCGTTCACGTTGCCCCTAGATCTCATTAGAACGTGGAAGACGCAGGATTTTATGATTAAAGCGATCGCGTCCGTTTATGGGTACACGCCTTACAATACTGACCTCAAAACCGCCGTTTTTCTCCTGCTTACCAATGGTTCGTTAAATGAACTGAAGGAATTTGCAATGAACGAAGCCTCTAGTATGATGAAATACTCTGCATTTAACGCAGTAGATGTCCTTAAAACGTCGTCAATTCAGGTTGCAACAAAAGAGGCTCCTAAATATTTAGCCGAACTACTGTGCAAATTATCTGGCAGAAAGATGACTGAAAAACTGCTGCAACGGTCATTTGCGGTTACGGTTCCAATTTTGGGTGCAACGATTAGCGGTGGAGTAGATTGGTTTACAACTCAAGCCGTTGGCAATCTGACCATCGAGTTTTTTGAAACGTCTGGATTGGAATTCGTCAATTCTCTTTTTCTTCCACCGGATGTGATGTCTTAGAACGGTAGGGGACTGGGAATTGAACGGGCAATGCGTTGAGCGGTGGCTTTAGCAAAATTCGCTACTTAAAATTTGCTACTTGCGGTCGTGTTGACAAAGTTGATCTAGAGCTACTGTGAAAGGCAGTCGTTCAGATTCTTTCATTCGTCAGCCCTTAGTTCTCATGGAAACCCCAATCCCAACTAGCCTAAACCAACACAAACTCGATCGGATTGCTACTGTTCTTCGATGGGTTGGACTGGCGAGCTTTTGCCTCCAGTTCGTTTTGACTGCTGCTGCTGCCCTGACCTTAGCGTTTGCGATCACAGGTAGAAGCTTTAGTCAGCAGCTCACGCCGACGACGGTTCCAGGCGTCCCGGGCGGAGTTCCAACAGGAGGGGTAACGCCAGGGTTAGGGATTGGCATTTTTTGGGGGGTGTTTGGGGTTGTCGTGCTGCTGGCAAATCTCTATATTGCCTTTCGGCTGACGCGATTTGCGCGACGATTACGGAATCTGAATGCGAGTGTGCATCCTAAGAAAGCGGAAGTGCTACAAGTGCTGAAAGTTGGTGTTATCGCTGGCTTCATTGGGATGTTGGTTACGATTTTGGGTGGCGGAGCAACGCTGGGGTTATTGCTATCTAAAGCGATCGCGCAACCTCAAGGAGTAGCAATCTACGATCCGGCACGCATTATCCGATCGCTCGATATTCTTGTCGCATTAGCAAACATGAATGGCATTGCTGGAAGCTTCGTTGCAGCAGTCAGTACATTAGGACTATTTCAGTGGATTGAGAATCAGCATCGTTAACGCTAAAATTTTATGTGTAATTACGCAAATCAGATTTGCAATTGATACTTAAATCTATTCTTTATAGCAACTTCACTGTTTTCGGTATCAAGTTTACTGTTTCGCGCTAGACACTCCGTATGTAATGTTTGTATGGTTAGTGGTAGGGCAAGCTTCCAATGCACTAAAACCCCCTGATAGTAAGCTATTTGGGAGTTAGAGATACGCTTACTGCCTAGACAGGCGAGATTTGCGCCATCTACGTGTGCTTGTAAAGTTTTTACGTTAATTCTGTAAACATAGGGGCATTCTGGGAACTAATTGCCCTGATGATACGGCTTCGATACATAACCGCATAAAACACTCGAACAATTTCTGAAGCCTTGACGGATTTCAGACGATCTGGAGTGTTAAACGAGAATAAATCAACAAAGGCTTTGAGCATGAAAACGGCAACACTCGAAACTGAAAAAACTGGATTGCGCGGAACAGAGGCTCAAGCGCGAACTCGACTTTTATTAGCGCTTTGGGATATGGGTGGCGCTGATATTAAGAAAGGTGAATTAATGGCACGAGTTGTGGCCCGCCCAAAAGAGAAAACTTCAAGTTATCAGCCGATTTTGAGCCAATTGGAAAAAGAGCAAGCGATCGCAATCTCTGGTAAGCGTATTCAAGTCATCTCACTCTCTAATAAAGGAATGCAACTATTAGACCAAGGACTCAAAAACGCTGAATTCACCTTTGACGCTTCAATTGGCGCAAGAACTGCAAATGCGCTGTTGAAATGGATAAGAGCATCAAATGATAGTGCGGTTCGTATTGCTGAGACAAATGGAAACGGCTCCAATGGCAAAGTTAAAGCTGAGATCTCATCCTATGACGAGTTCAAGACTGAAGCTCTCAAAATGTTTGAGGAATTGAACAAGGGCTGCAACTACAGTGGATTAGTGCCCATTTGGCATATGAGACAAGAAATGGGCAATTGCATTGGCAGGACAGAGTTTAACAACTGGATCATGAACATGCAGGCAGATCAGCTTTTCTATTTACAAACGGGTGAGGCTATTGGAGCAACCGAGGAGCAAAAGCGCAATTCGATTGAGAGTGAAATTCGAGGTCTTTTGTTCTATATCAGCCAACCAACCTAAGTTTGAAGAGAGCCAGCAGTCATGATCGCAGCACCGCAAGATTCCTACACCCTTTTCACCAACGCTCGCAAGAATAGCCCCAACCCTTTCATGCTAGAGCAAGTGATCTCAGCCGATGAAGTTTGGGGTAATGTCATGACAGACTTATCCAGCCTAAATCAGCACGTTGATCAAAAAATAACTCAAGCAATCATCGAGATCCGCCAAAAATTCTCAAAAAAGGTTGGCATTGCTATTAAAGGAGATCGAGGAACAGGCAAGAGCCATGTCATTCATCGGATTTGGAAAAATATTGAGAGAGATGGTCAAGCTGTTTTCTCTTATATTCCTCCTTGTAAAAATCCCAATCGCATCGACTCTCACGTTCGTGTCAGCTTATGTCTTGATTTCAATCGACAAGATGCATATGGTATAACTCAATGGCAGAAACTTGCTGCTGCTGCGATCTCCACACTCAAAGGAACGGAATATGAGAAAGAGTATAAAGAGTATGTAGAAAAGTGTGATCAACCTGATCTACTCAGAAAATATATTATTGCAACTGTCGCTAAATCAGAAATTGAGAATTTCTTTGATAACCTGACAGAAAATATCTTAGAAAATCAACCTGAATTAGACTTCAATTTTCTAAAGGCAGCTCTATTTACTCTCTTCAAAAACCTTAAAGTCGCTCAAGTAGGATTAGCATGGTTGAAAGGAGATGATCACCCTTACATTAAACAAGCAGGTCTACCAGAGTATTCAGCCGACCAGCAAGATCAACGCTCAATTTGGATTATTCAGCAAGTGTGTAAGTTAGCTGAAGTTGTCCGAGCGCCCGTGGTGATTTGCTTCGATCAGCTAGATAGCGTTGAGCCTAATTTGGAGACAGGTGACAGCAAAGCTCAGGTTGTAGCGAGATGCCTAGATCGAATCTACTTCCAATGCAGTAATGTCATTCTTCTATGTTGCGTCATAAGCGACACGTGGAGAGAAATCGAACATATGGGCAGTGGAATTCCTGATCGCGTAGGACAATGGGCAGTAAGCACCAAACCACCAACGGCAGATCAAATAGTAGAGCTAGTCAAACTACGGCTAGATTGGTTTTATAATCAGAACCAACTTAATTCCACTGATTATCCCTATCTCTATCCCTTCGAGGAAAGTGAGCTTAGAAAAGTAGCAAGTGAAGCGGCGGGTGCGCGTGCATTCTTTAGAAACTGGTGTGCCAAGAGATTTGAGGAGCATCAGCAACCTTTTCCTGGGAATCCACCTACTTCGCCTGCACCTCCTTCCGATCCAGATGAAAAGGCTAAGACAGAGTTGCTCAACCTTTACAACGAGCTTCTAACCAAAGTACAAGTCTCGAAAAAAGAAAAGGATGATGATGGATTGGCAGCTATCCTCACATGCGCTATGCGAATGGTGCCAAATAGAGGTACAGCTAATGTAGTTATCACTCAAGTTGAAGAAATTAGAGCTTCAAATCACGATCTCCATTTAGTGGTTTCAGGTTACGACTCGTTACATCAGAAGAAAGTCCGTATTGGCATCAGAGCATGTGAGACGACCAATGGAATTTCTTTCAATGCTGTCATGAAACGCTTACTAGACTACAAGAAGTACAAGCTAACTCGTGGCTGTCTAGTTCGTTCTACCCCAATTCCACTGAATTGGAGAAAAGGCAAGGAGCTTGAAACTCAACTGGTCAACAGACAAGGGGGAGAAGTTGTTGTGTTGAACTATAGTGACCTTAAGCCGCTTGTTGTGCTGGAAAGAATTTATAAGCAAGCTGAGGACTATGGCTTTAAACAAGAGCAGCTAATTGCCCTTATCCAGGAATTGGGATTAGTCACTGACAATCCATTAATTTGCGAAATTCTCAGTGCGCCAGAAGCAGAATGAGTATTCAAATTATCAAAGGAATTCAGATTCCTGCTTTCGATGTAGAAATGTTGAGTCTGGGCAAGCTGATTGCTATACCTTTTAAGCAGTATGTACCAGAAGGCCAGGCATTTTGGCTGTATCCATCTCAGCACATTCCATCAAATCTCACGCGGGAGGAGTACTATCAACCAGAATTCTTGAGTAATGCTCAAGAGACATGCAAGCGCTACTCGAGAGCTCCTGTCCTAATTAAAACCTGGGCAAGTGCTGAGTACCATTGGCACATGCATTCACATACTAAAGAGCTGCTACTTCAAGTTGCCCGTTCAACTGTTTGGAACGTAACTGCGTTGGAGCATATGTTCGAGGAGAATCAAGTTCTGAAACTGCTTTTCCTTAGAGTTCATCGCTTGCCTGAACCTATGCTCGTCAATGCCCCACCACAATCCAGCCCTTACTATTTTCCCAGTTCCGAAGACACTATAGTATCAGCAAGCGAGCAGGACACTCCAGCCATTAGTACAACAAGCTTTATTCGACGCAGAACTTGGTTAGTATCTGGTGTAGTTTACCCTTATACATCATTAGAATCATTAGTGTTGCAGGCGGAAAGCAACGCTAGCGAAATTCTAAATACAACAGTGTTTAAGCATCGAATTAAGCAACTTTTGGGATGGCAGAGCAGCCACATCCAAGTCATTGAGGAGCCAAAATGGATTAGCGAAATCTCTCTTTTAGGCGATCGCAGTAAAGAAGATGACGAAGGCAAGAGTAATTATCAAGCTGGAACAGATTTTGAAAACATTGTTCGCAAAAGTCTTGAATTGTTAGGCTTTAGCATTGACTATTCCCACAAAGGTGGAGCAGGGGGACTAGACCTCTTTTGCTCTCATCCTTATCCTTTAGTCGGCGAGTGTAAGTCAGGCAAGAAGATTCCGAACGATACAGCAGTTCAATTGCTAAATCTAGGAACCATTCGTCTCGAAAATAAAGAAACATTTAGCCAGGCAGCTAAGCTTATTATTGGACCAGGTGAGCCAACTGATCAATTGAAGAGAGCAGCAAGGGTACACGGTATGGCAATTATTACTCCTACAACACTTGAAAAACTTGTCAAATTACACCACAAGTATCCAGTTGATTTGTTAAAGCTGAAGGAACATCTTATAGATGGCCAGGCTGATGAAGAAGTAGAAAAGTTTATTGGTCAGGTAAGTCAAAGCATTAAGTTGAGATCGCATATTGTTGAACTCACAAAGCATTACCTGGAAAATGCTAACGATGAAGATGCAAATGTATCTGCACTTCACGCTATTTATATTGTCTCTAAGCCTCCCCAACCTTTGAGGCGCGAGGAGATGCATGAAATTTTGATTGAGCTTTCGTCACCTCTAACAGGTTATTTAGGACGTAAAAAGGGAAGTGATGGTAGCGATCGCTTCTACTTTCTCCGCGATTTGTCTGTTTAATAAACTCGTGAATGGATCTGTAAGCGGATGAGAGAACTCTATCTTTCATCCGTTTTGCTTTTAGACAAAAGAAAATAGCCCCTAGAGGCTGTTCATGACCATAACAAAGCTTCAGCCGCCTACACTAGCGTATACCGCCCTCCAGCGCTAACAAATCTATCTCAGACAACACAACGTCTCATATTCAATCCTGCTCATCTCCATCTCAACTGAGAAACCGCGATCGCTAAACAAAGTTATCCGCCTACAGGGGATGAAACGAATACAGACTTTAATTATCCCCATGCCTCAATTTGAATCTGGCACACGCCCAAATTAGCCGCTCCACGTCCTTCAGGTGAGGCAACCTTATCTTTGATATGATGCATCCCAAATGCCTGCTGCCAAGCAAAGACTAGAGCCAGCAAATTAACCACTCCACCACCCTCTAATACTCATTCATGTCTTTACCCCCACTGTGGCTGATTTACCCCGCAACGTTGAGCCTATGGGACAAAACCAGTGGAACCTGGATTAACATCGTCACCGTCCTGCTCGGAACCTTTCTAGGACTTTTACTTCAAGACGCATTGCCCCGCAGAATGCAGCGCATCATCACCCAAGGTCTCGGACTGCTCACCCTATTTTTAGGCGTCACCATGGCTGGAAGTTTGCTCAAAGTGCAAGCTGCCCGCATCGACGGAATTATTCTTGGACTGATCACCATTGTGGTCGGTGGACTTTTAGGCGAATGGTGGCAGATCGAAACCTACCTACAAACAATAGGCAATTGGCTGCGTCAACTGTTTAAAGGAGGCGGCAATTTTACCGAAGGATTTGTCGCTGCAAGCCTCCTGTTTTGCGTCGGGCCAATGGCCATTCTTGGCAGCCTTAATAATGGCTTAGCAGGAAATAACACCGTGCTATCGATCAAATCAGCGATGGATGGCTTTGCTGCGATCGCACTAAGCAGTAGTTACGGCGTCGGCGTTGCCTGCTCTAGCCTGATCATTTTGATCTACCAAGGCGGACTGTCGATCGCGGCTGGCATCTTCGCTCAATCCCTGCCCGATCCAGCCACCGCACCCCCTGTTCTGCTTACGTCTGGCGTTGGCGGACTTATGATCATCGGCTTGGGTCTAAACCTGCTCGAAGTCACTCAGCTTAGCATTGCGTCCTTTTTACCCGCGCTGATCTTAGCCCCGTTGCTTTGGGCGTTGCTGCAACAATTCACCTGATCACAACCGCTAACCCATTGGGAATAAGCAGCGCGATCAGGGCAGCGATCATGGGCTAAGAAGCGATAACATACGCCTCACTCCGACTCGTCAATACCAACATTGAAGTAATCACAACGGCAATATAGACAAATTTAGACATTGATTTCTTAAATTTTGGTGCTAAATTAGAAAATGTCTCTATAATTACAGCGATAACAGCGATGCGATACAAATCGCAAACTTCGTAGAGTCGCAAACAACTCTTGAGAGCAGAAATTCAACAATCCACCTCAGCGAGTAACGTCATGTTTGCAGTTCGTTTGCATCTGCAATTACCCCGAACAGGGAACTGCGAAGCAACCGCAAAACTCCACGGTTGAGGTAAATATCGCGCAAAGTTATCACCCTTACCCAGCAACAAGGAACAAAACAATGGCAGCAACCAAAAGAAGATCACCGACATCAACGTTAGTTTCCAAGAACGCTATCAGCCAAGCCTCTACCTCTTTACAAGATCTGCCCGAAAAGCCAAAAGAGATTTGGTCACTCCGAGAAGCGATTAACTTGCTCAAAGATCAGATCACAGTGGCACTCGATCGCGGATATAGCTACACCGAAGTTTCGCAAATGCTATCGAAAACAGGTGTAGAAATCAGTCCATCTACGTTGAAGTACTATCTGTCTTCGGCGCGGAAAGACGATGGGGGTGGCAAAACCAAGACTCGCAGACGCCGCAGAACTCTAAATCTGCCCGCAGAAGCTCTGCAAAATGGCATGTCTGACGCGGCTATGGAAAAAGAGCCTGAGGCAAAAGCAGAGGCTCCTGAGGCTGATGCTAAAACTCCTGCTAAGCGAGGCAAAGCTACGCCTAAAGCCGCTGCCGCCACTAAAAAACCTGCCGCTGCTAAAGCACCCGCCGCTAAAAAACCCGCTGCCGCTAAAACAGCCGCCAGCAGAACTCGGAAGAAAGCGGTAGGCTAGTTGCGATCGCGCATAGGTTTGCACCCAGGAAATCATGCTGTGTGTACCCAGAAAAATCTGCTTTTGATCGGCTACACATGATCTGTGACTAGCACAGGCTGACACAAGAGAACGCACCTCCATTTACGGTATGGTGGAGGGTATCGCTATGTCTGAAGTGATCTGCCATGCAAGACCTTGCACAATCGTTTTCATTGCCAGAGAGCTTAGAGGCTTTCTGGATGCCCTTTACTGCTAACCGGCAGTTTAAAGCGAAGCCCCGGCTCATGGCATCGGCAAAAGGCATGTACTACACCACTGTAGACGGTCGGCAGGTGCTAGACGGAACGGCAGGACTCTGGTGCGTCAATGCAGGGCACTGCCGCGACAAAATTGCGCGTGCGATCGCGCAGCAAGCCGCTACGCTCGATTTCGCCCCAACCTTTCAGATGGGGCATCCGGGTCCTTTTGCGTTGGCAGAACGGCTGGCGCAAATGCTCCCAGGAGATCTCAACCATGTGTTTTTTACCAATTCTGGCTCTGAGTCGGTTGATACAGCGCTTAAAATTGCGCTGGCCTATCATCGAGTCCGGGGAGACGCCAGCCGCACGCGACTGATTGGGCGAGAGCGGGGATATCATGGCGTCGGGTTTGGCGGAATCTCGGTGGGAGGCATTGCGCCTAATCGCAAATTTTTTGGCAGTATGCTGCCGGGTGTCGATCATCTACCCCACACGCACAATTTAGAGCAGAATGCGTTTAGCAAAGGTCAACCTACTTGGGGTGCTCACCTTGCAGATGAGTTAGAGCGCATTGTGGTGCTTCATGATCCTTCTACCATTGCCGCTGTGATTGTTGAACCCGTTGCTGGATCAACAGGTGTGTTAATTCCGCCAGTGGGATATTTAGAGCGGCTGCGATCGCTCTGCACGAAATACGGCATTCTGCTGATTTTCGATGAAGTCATTACTGGATTTGGACGGTTAGGAACAGCGTTCGCGACTGACTATTTTGGTGTGATGCCGGACTTGGTGGCGGCAGCAAAAGGCATTACCAATGCGGCTGTACCAATGGGAGCCGTGTTTGCGCGCGAGGGCATTTACAACGCCTTTATGCAAGGCTCAGAACAGATGATTGAGCTATTTCATGGCTACACCTATTCGGGGCATCCATTAGCGTGTGCAGCGGCGCAAGCAACGTTGGACATTTACGAAGAAGAAGGGTTATTTGAGCGGGCCAACACACTAGCGCCCTACTGGGAGGACGCAGTGCATTCTCTAAAGGGAGCGCCCCATGTCATTGATGTCCGGAACTTAGGGCTTGTGGCGGGAATTGAGTTGGAATCAATTGCTGGACAGCCTTCGGCACGTGCCTACGACTGTATGGTGCGCTGTTTTGAGCAAGGGCTATTGATTCGGACGACAGGCGATATCATTGCGCTCTCGCCCCCACTCATTCTAGAAAAGCAGCACATTGATCAAATGATTGACTTGCTGGGAACTGTACTGAAGCAAGTGTCCTGACCTTCTCGACGAATTGAGAAAGGTTCACCGTTTGCGAACGATGCGTTGGGTCTCTTGAGCGATCGCCCAATCTTCTTCGGTGTGAATCACCAGCACTCGTACCGTTGATGCTGGTGTTGCAATATCTTGATCGACAGGATGGTTTGCATTCCTTTGAGCGTCTAATTCTAATCCTAAAAAGCGAAAGGCTTCGCAGGTCTGCGATCGCACGTCAGCACTGTTCTCACCCACTCCCCCTGTGAATACTAATGTATCAACCCCCTGTAGCGATGCCATCATCGAACCGATTCCCGATCGCAAGCGATGAACATAGATTTCAAATGCTAATTTTGCTTGCGAATGGGTTGCGGCGCTCTCTTTAGAACGACCGATTGCCGCTAGAACTTGCCGCATATCTGATGAAATGCCAGACACTCCTTTCAGTCCAGAATCTTTATTTAAAAGATGATCCAGGTCATCAGGAGAGTATTGTTCCTCCCGCATCAGATGGATCAAGATTCCAGGGTCAACTGAGCCAGAACGGCTGCCCATCATCAAGCCATCAAGCGGTGTGAATCCCATCGTTGTATCAATACTCCACCCCTCCCAAATTGCCGCTAGAGAACATCCATTGCCCAAGTGACAGGTAATCAGCCGCAATTCTTTCAGATCTTGGTTTAACAGTTGAGCCGCTCGGTTTGCACAATATTGGTGACTAATGCCGTGAAAGCCATACTTGCGGATGCCCTTCTCAAACCATGAGTAAGGAATTGGATAAACTGCACTTGATAAGGGTAGCTGGGCATGAAATGCGGTATCGAAAACAGCGACTTGAGGAACGGTTTTGAGCAACTGTTCCATCGCTTCAATGCCTTCTAAATTTGCTGGATTGTGGGACGGCGCAAAGGTAGATAGACGAGCGATCGCCCTTCTTACCTCGGGTGTGATCAGGACGCTTTCTCGATAGTCCTGTCCGCCATGCACAACGCGGTGCCCGATCGCTTCAATGTCCGATAGGTCTTGAATAACCTGAGTATCACCACTCGTCAGCGTTTCCAACAGATGGGACAGTGTACCGATTCGATCAGATGCTGAACGTTCTTCGTGGATTTTACCGCTGTGGGTCTTTACCTCGATTTCGGCGACGCCCTCACGATGCGTCCAATCGATTTTTGCCTCCCAAAGGGGCTGTAACGGGCGATCTGATGCGTCTTCACGCAAATCGTAGAGCGCACTCTTCTGACTGCTTGAGCCTGCATTCAGCACTAAAATTTTCATGGCTCTAATCGCGTAATTGCCTGTTTTGATGTGACCTAAGTTCCGGGCAGATTTTGCAATGCTTCGCTAAGATGGTCGCGATTGCCCAACTGTTCGAGTAATGGGCCATGTTCGTCAAATTTAACAACGCTCACCGATGCCACCGGAGCGGCAATGCGATCGCGGAATCGTCCTAAATCAATGCCTAACAAATTACACAATATGATCCGAATTGTTCCTTTGTGCGCCACAATCAGCACGTTGCCCGTCGAGTGGTGCTGCTGAATTTCGGTAATCACCAGAGCAGATCGACTCGCCGCCTCAACCGCTGTTTCTCCTCCAGTAGGCGGGTTCCAAGCAGGTTCTGCCAACCATTTTACATAGTCATCATGATAGGTCGTTTGCACAGTTTGTACGGTTTCACCTTCCCATTTACCGTAGTTAAGTTCAATTAAGCCCTCTCTCAAGTGCATCTCAGTTTGGATTGCATCGCACAATGGCTTTGCCGTGGCGATCGTGCGTTTTCTCGGACTTACATAAACGGCATCCCAAGTAAACGTGCGATAGCGATCTGCAAAGGCTTGTGCCATTTGCGTACCGGATTCCGTCAAGTCTGGATCGAGAGAGCCGCAGTAAAGATTTGCTCTGCTGAAATCTGTTTGTCCGTGGCGAAGAAAATAAAGTTTAAGAGGCATGAAGAGTATAGAACAGGGGTTAGACGAATTATGGACATTTTGAGCGGTAAGAGATTGAGAGTGCAAAGCGGAGCAAGTTAGATAGAGGGCGCGATCGCGCCCTCTATTGGGTAAATCTACCGCGACGATCGGGCAGCCGAATCATCCCCGACGATCGTTGAATCTGTGCTGCTAGACTGTTCAACTCTTGTTTTCGCGGTCTCTTTTTCTACAGCAGAACCACTATAGTACTGCCATTTCCAGTCTCGAACCTCTGGCATATCTTCACCATGTTCAACAATATAGTGTTGATGATCGATCAGCTTATCCCGAATCAACTGTTTAGTATATGCGCCTGTGTTTCTCAGTTTTGGCAATCGGTCAATCACATCATTCGCTAAATGGAATCGATCGAGGTCGTTGATCACCACCATATCAAACGGCGTTGTCGTGGTTCCTTCCTCTTTGTATCCGCGCACATGCAAATTCTTATGATTCGTGCGGCGGTACGTGAGCCGATGAATTAGATAGGGGTAGCCGTGGAACGCGAAAATAATTGGCTTATCGACAGTGAAAATAGAATCAAAGTCGCGATCGCTTAATCCATGCGGATGCTCGTTTTGTGGCTGTAGCGTCATCAGATCGACCACGTTGACCACACGAATTTTTAGGTCTGGGTAGTGCGATCGCAAGAAATCTACGGCGGCTAGGGTTTCTAAGGTCGGCACATCTCCAGCGCATGCCATCACGACATCAGGTTCTTGATCATCATCGTTGCTTGCCCATTCCCAGATGCCAAGTCCGGCGGTGCAGTGTTTGACGGCTGCATCCATATCGAGCCACTGCAATTCTGGTTGTTTACCCGCCACAATCACATTGACATACTGACGGCTGCGCAAACAGTGATCGGCTACCGATAATAATGTATTGGCATCCGGTGGTAGATACACGCGAACCACGCTGGCTTTTTTATTGAGCACAATGTCTATGAAGCCTGGATCTTGATGAGTAAAACCGTTGTGATCTTGCCGCCATACGTGCGAAGTTAGCAAATAATTGAGCGATCCGATCGGCAGTCTCCACGAAATATCGTTACACGCTTGCAGCCACTTCGCGTGTTGATTAAACATCGAATCGACAATGTGGATAAACGCTTCATAGCAAGAGAAAAATCCATGTCGTCCCGTGAGCAAGTAGCCTTCTAACCAACCTTGGCAGAGATGTTCGCTCAAGACTTCCATCACGCGACCATCGGTAGAAATATGGTCGTCGATCGGTAAGATGTCTCCGGTAAAGACGCGATCGGTCACTTCTAAAACGGCATTGAGGCGGTTAGAGTTGTTCTCGTCGGGAGACATGACGCGGAAGTTGCGGTTGTCCATGTTCAGCTTCATCACATCGCGCAGAAACTGACCGAGAATTCGCGTCGATTCTGCCTCTACGGTTCCAGCATCACCCGTCTCTACAGCGTATGTGCGGAAATCTGGTAGGCGTAAATCTTTGAGCAACACGCCACCGTTCGCGTGAGGATTGGCTCCCATTCTGCGATCGCCGGATGGGGCAAGTTCCGCTAGTTCTGGCTTGAGTCTCCCAGTGTCATCAAATAATTCTTCTGGTTTGTAGCTCTTCATCCACGCTTCTAGCATTCGCAGATGATCCGGTTTGCTACCCAATTTGTCTAATGGAACTTGGTGAGCGCGGAACGTGTTTTCAATCGGCAGCCCATCTACTTCTTTCGGTCCTGTCCACCCTTTCGGCGTTCTTAGAACAATCATGGGATACTGCGGTCGTGCTTTGAATCCATGCGTTCTTGCTTCTCGCTGAATGCTTCCAATCTCAGCTACGATTTGATCTAGCGTTCCCGCCATTAGTTGATGCATCGTTTCTGGATCATCACCTTCTACAAAGTAGGGTTTATATCCGTAGCCAACAAATAAACTTTCAAGTTCCTGATCGCTCATCCGTGCAAGAACGGTTGGATTCGCAATTTTATATCCATTCAAATGCAGAATTGGCAGCACCGCTCCATCTCGTGCAGGATTGATAAATTTATTCGAGTGCCAGCTTGTGGCTAACGCGCCGGTTTCGGCTTCCCCATCGCCGATGACACAACAAACCAATAAGTCAGGATTATCAAACGCTGCGCCGTAAGCATGAGCCAAAGAGTAGCCGAGTTCTCCGCCTTCATGAATCGAACCGGGCGTTTCGGGAGCCGCATGGCTCGGAATTCCACCGGGATAAGAAAACTGTAAAAACAGTTGTTTTATCCCTTCCTCGTCTTGAGTAATGCGGTTGTAGCGTTCGCTGTAGCTTCCTTCTAGGTATGTGTTCGCGACCATTCCCGGTCCACCATGTCCAGGACCACAGATATAGATTGTGTTGAGGTCATAGCGTTTGATCAATCGGTTGAAATGCACGTAAATGAAATTCAATCCAGGCGTTGTGCCCCAGTGTCCGAGCAATCTAGGTTTGACCTGCTCTAGCGTTAACGGCTGCTTGAGGAGCGGATTATCCCGCAGATAAATTTGTCCGACTGATAAATAATTAGCGGCACGCCAATAGGCATTCAGTTTTTGCAGTTCTTCCGCCGTCAACGGCGATTGGAGTTTAACTGAGTTAGCAACGGTCATAAGAGTTAACTCGCGAGTGAATTCGGTAATTATCAGCAATTACCTCGCGATCGCAATCTGTCAGGAGTATGGGGAATGGTGAGTATGTGCAAGAACAATCATCCCTGCTTTCAGGCTGAGAAGTTTCAGACTAAGAAAGAGATAGCTTAAAATGTGTTCATTCTGAATTAGCAATGTGTTTACCAACACATCAACCAATGTTGGTAAACACATCAGTCTATGGTTAAGCATTACAGTTAAACGACCGATATAACAGCGCGATTAAGAATTACGGTTTGTCGCACAGGGTACGATCCTCAGGAGCTTGGTGGAGCCAATCGCTGCCGTCAATGCTAGGACTAGTCCTTAGATAATCTCGCACCCAGTCACACGCGGCTGTCATCGGAGCAAGAGACAGGATTTGCTGTAAGTTCCACAGAATAATAGTTTTATCTGCACTGGCAGATGCTAAAAGTTTACCATCTGGACTAAAGTCAATTCCTCGAATCGTGTCCGTGTGCCCGCTTAGTGTTCTCAATAGCGTTCCATCTAGCTTCCACAATTTGATTGTCTTATCGGCACTAGCGGATGCAATGAGTTGTCCATCTGGGCTAAATTTGACTTCATACACCATCCCCTGATGACCCTTGAGCGTTCTAAGTAATTTGCCGTCAAGCGTCCACAACTTTACCGTCTGATCAGAACCGCCCGTCACCACAGCCCCCTGATTCTTGGGCAAGGCCACAACACTCGGATTAAACGCCACGGCTCGCACGTCGGCTTGATGCTGAGCCAAGGTTGCCAACAGCGCCCCATCCTTGACGCGCCAAAGCTTCGCTGTGCCGTCTAGACTGGCAGAGGCTACCGTTTGCCCATCTGGGCTGACGGCAACTTTCCAGATCGAATCTGTGTGTCCAGCTAAAGTTTTGACCAATGTGCCATCGCGCCCTCGTAGCCGCAGCACCTTCTGGATTCCGCCCGTCACAAACCAGTCTCCCATCGGGCTAAACTGCAAGCTATAAATCGCTTCTCCCGGTTCAGACAGCGTTTTAATCAGCGCGCCGTCTCGGCCTCTTAGCTGAATGTCTTGATCAGATTCAACCAACACAAGCTCTCGTCCATCTGGACTCGCCTTTGCCTCGGTCACCCAACGCCGTTCGTCTTGAATTGTCTTCAATAAAACTCCGCTCTGCGTCCAAACCTTGACCGTTTTATCTTGACTGGCGCTGAGCAACTGTTGCCCATCGGCACTAAAACTGACCGAATGGACAGGAGCTTGATGTCCTTCTATGCGCGTCAGCAATCCATTATCTAATCGCCATACTCGCCCAGTTTGATCCACGCTTCCGGTGAGGGCGTAGTGATAATCGGGACTTAATGCCACGCTCGAGATGATGTTGTCATGACCGCGGAGGGTCGTGAGCAACGTACCATCGCGCCGCCACAGCTTAAGAGTTTTGTTAAAGCCAACCGATGCGATCAATCCAGCGCGAGACGCCGAAGAAACCGTTCCTCCACCCGAACTAATCGCGATCGCAGTCACTCCCTGCTGATCGGCATCAAGACTTTTGAGCAGCGTGCCGTCTCGTTTCCACACTCGAATCTTGTCGTCAAGCCCACCGGAGACAAACGATTGACCATCCGGATCAAAGGCAACGCTCATGACACCATCGCGATGTCCGTCTAAAGTGCGAATCAATTCCGTTTGGTTCCAATGTTTAATGGTTCCGTCTAGGCTGCCCGAAATTAACTCCTGCCCATTCGGGCTGAAGCTAACACTCTGTACGGCGGCTTGATGTCCGGTTAGCGTTTTGAGCAACCGTCCATCCCGGCTCCACAGTTTGATGGTGTTGTCTTGACTAGCTGACGCCAGCAGTTGACCGTTTGGGCTAAAGGCGAGTCCGTTAATCGGCGCAGTGTGTCCGGTCATGGCACGGATGATCCAACCATCATGCGTCCAAAGCCGAATTGTATTGTCTGCCCCTGCCGTCGCGATCGCGCCATCGGGACTAAAAACTGCCGCGAACACGCTCGCCGGGTGTTTCAAAGTAGCAACTTGGGAGCCGTCATGCCGCCACAATTTCGCCGTTCCATCAGCGCTACAGGTGAGCATAAATTCGCTGTTTGGGCTGATGCTAACGCAGCGCACGTCGCTTTGATGCCCAGTTAACCGATTTGCTTCTACTGCAGAATAAATGGCTTGACCCAGTGCCCGTTCGACTTGCAAGCGAATCGCAGAGTCAACAATGCCCAAACGGACGAGTCGTTGTTGGGCACGCAACGCCATCACTAGCGCATCAAGTCCTTTACCCACGCTATATAATGCTTCAGATGTGCTAGCGATGGCCCGGATTTCATTGCGTGCGGCATGGCGATATTGCCCATACGCTAAAGCCCCCATCACGATCGCGGCAACTAACTTTAAAGTCATGCCTGCTAGCAAAAGGCGCTGACGTTTTGTGCTTTTTCGTTCTACATCGAGCCTAGCTTCAATTTCTTGAGTGCGAGCAGCTTCTAAATCACGCTGCATCTCGCGCTGATCAAACCTTTGACTTGCAGCTAAAAATCGATAATCTTGATCGCTCAAGCTTTTGCCAACTGACCAGGCCTGAGCATCAATCAGAGCTTTCCCTCTCAGCAGACGGGAGTCATCGTCGCCTGACGAATGCAGCCAGTTGGTTAGGGCTTCGGCATAGGGACGCAATCGAGCCAACTGCTGTTCAACCCACTCCAAATTAAAGACAGCCGCATAGACCAAATTTTTGACTTGCAGATGTCCGTTGTGTTTTTCAACGAGTCCTGACAGGATTAACTCCATCTGTTCGCGGCTACCATCGGTTCCGACATTGCCCCCGACATTGCCCTCAGTGCTACTTGCCCCATCGCTATGCTGCACTAGAACTGCTTCGCTCTCTAGCGTCATTTGACTCAGCAAGATCTGCTGGTAGAGTCCCAGCAAACGTCCAGCGTGGAGTTCGTTGGTAAGAATGCGATCGCAAATCGTTCGTAAATGCTCCGGCTCATCTTGGGCCTCCCAATTTTCGATCAGGCGAATGCGGAAAAGCTGTTCGAGTTCCGATGAAGACAAAGTCCGTTGGCAAGAGCACGCAGCGCCGTCTAGAAGGTCGCGTTCCCTCATCGCTTCGACCACCAGTTGACACAGTTTTTGGGTCAGAAACGGCTGTCCGCCCGTCCAGGTTAAGATGTGACGCAGCACCGTTTTAGGGTTGCGAACGGTCTTTGCTAACCCCGGTAAGAGCGGCAGAGCATCTGCAAACTGCAATCCACCCAGTTCGATCGCATGACCGATATTAAATGGTGTTCGAGTTTTATCAGCGATCAGATCTGCCGGAGTAGCCACGCCAAGTAGGGCAAAGTTCAGCCGCTCAAACGCTGGATACTCAAAGCGATGGTCGTAGCACGCTCGAATCAGGGCAAAAAAATCATCCACTGAGAAATCAAGGCTCAAAACGCTGTCAATTTCATCAATGAAAATGACAATATCTCCTGGGATCTGTTCTAGCAGAACGGTTCTAAAGAATTCTGCCAATCGATTTACAGCCGTAATGTGAGCGCGATCGCGCCACCACGCTGCCAATCTAATCGTCAGCCCAGCGCTACTCATGAGAGATGCGGCGATCGAGGCGTACCACTGTTCACTTCTGACTTGCTGAGTGCCGATTGCAGTAATGTCGATCACGCAGCAGCACACACCTTGCGATCGTAAGCGTTGCATTGTTTGTACTCGCAGGCTTGACTTCCCCATCTGCCGCGAGTTGAACACATAGCAGAACTCGCCCTTCAACAACGCGTCATACAACGCCTCATCTGCCTGCCGCTTGACATAAGACGGTGCATTGGGCGGCAAACTTCCGCCCACCTGATAATTCATGATTCGCCGTCAACTTTACATTAGGTGAAACGTTTGTAACTAACTCCAGAGCTGGTAAAGCTCTAGTTCAGATAATCCAACAGGGAAGCAACCTTTGACCAACGCCAACTTGTTCTATTGTCCGAAACTGGCCGTGTTCTAGACGTGTGGATTTTGCGATACTGGAGGAGTGTGGTTTCAGCAAGGATAACTCTGATGGTTCTCGAACCCGTTCTTTGCCCGAGTTGCAGCAGTGAAGATGTGGTCAAAC